>NZ_JBHXRY010000006.1:0-355803 GCF_042714895.1 Nocardia sp. NPDC058666 | reverse complement strand
TGGAGGCTGCGCCTCGGACGCAACGGCGGCTAACTCGCGGCCGGGCCGCTACGGCCACTGCGTGGCCGCTGCTCCCTATGGGTCGCAGGTGGGGGCTGGGAGTGCGGTAGGTGGTGGGTTTGGGGTGAGGTGTCTGGTTGGCGGAGTGTGGGCCTGGTGGGATTTGGGGTGAGGTGGTGGGGGGAAGGTGCATTGGACGTCAAAAGGCCGGTAGCGCAAGCGCTACCGGCCTTTTGGGCTGCTCTGTGCCTATGGGTGTCGGTTAGCTGGTGCGGACCGACAGGCCTGGGTTGTCCGAGAGGACGACGCTCAGGGGTTGGGCGAACAATTGCGGGGTGTCGCCGGTGATGGCGCCGATGATGTTCGGGATTTCGCAGATGGGGAAATCTGCTACCGAGCTGGCGCTGGAGATGCCAAGGGCCAGGCGGCCGGTGACGATGGCGCCGCCGGAGTCGCCGGGGAGGGCGCAGATGTTGGCCGAGAAGCTTTGGGTGAGTTGGCGGTCGCCTACCTGGACGGTCTGGTCGACGCCGTTGATCACGCCGCAGCTGAAGCCGGTGCGGGCGCCGGACTTGCAGACGGGGGCACCGACCACGGGGGTGGCGACACCGTCTACGGGGATGGGGGCCTGGCCGGGGATGCGGACCAGGTTGTTCTCGAAGCGGGCGCGGGCGTTGTCGTTCACGCGGATGATCGAGTAGTCCTGCTCACCGAGCACGGACTTCTGGAAGGTGCCCAGCTGGGCGCCTGCCTTGTCGCCGTTCATCTCGTAGACCGCGGCGGCGCTGCCGGTGCCGGCGGACTCGATGTCGGGGTTGCAGTGGCCCGCCGAGATGTTCACGACGTTGCCCGCGCGGTCGGTGCCGTTGAAGCCCAGCGAGCAACGCAGCGAGCTGCGGCCGACCACCGAGGCGTAACCGTCGCCGCCTGCCAGCGCGCCGTTGCCGTCACCGGCCACCGGGGTGGCGGCCAGGTCGATGCGCTCGCCTGCCACCGGCGGGGCGGTCACGATCACGCGCGACGGGTCGATGAAGCTGGGCAGCGGCAGACCGGCCTGCTGCACGCGCACGGCGATCGAGTTGTTCACGGTGTCCACGACCACGCCACGCACCAGCGCGGAGATCTCCGGCGGGGCGGCGGCGAGCCAGTTCTCGAACGCGGTCTTCTCCCCGCGCAGGGTGGACTCGCTCTTGGCCACGTTGCGGACCTCGAAACCGGCCGACTGCGCGGCGTCACGGGCCTGATCGGCGCCGGGACCCTGCGACAGCGCGACCACGGCGTTGCCCTGATCGTTGAGCCAGGAACCGGCGAAGACCTGCGGGAACTGACGCTGCGCGGTGGTGGAGAACGCGGCCACCTGCTGCGCGACATCGGCGCGACGCAGGTATTCGTCGGGGGAGATCTTCAGGTCGCGCGTGACCGCGGCGATGAGCTGGGCGGGCAGGTCAGCGGGCGCGGGCTGCGCATCGGCAACCGCCATCGTGGGGCCGAACAGCAGAAACGCCGCCGAAGCGGCGATCAGGGATTTCCGAGCTCTTCTCGAGCTTCGCGCGGACGGGGTACGACCCATACGTGGCAGGAGCATGGGTCGAACTATATGGGCTTCGGGGACTTATGCCTACTCGGACCGGGTAAGAGATTTCGCTCACCCGGTCCGGGCGGTGATTGTTCCCCGCTCAGCCCGCGTTGGGCTTGGTGCGCACCATGATTCCGCTGCCGACGCCGCCACCCGACGTCGCCTCGATGTCGGCCAGGATCGGTCGAATCGGCACGCCGAGCGACGCGGTGCCGCCGTACGGGGCCAGCTGAGTATTGGCCTCGTCGCAGTTGGGCGCGCCCGAGGCGTTCGAGCCGCTGGTGATGCCGAGCGCCAGCGTGCCGGAGATGATCGCGCCGCCGCTGTCACCGCCGAGCGTGCACGCGGTGCTGGCGAAACCGCGGATGGTCTTGCTGACACCGGTTTCGGTGAACAGCTGGGTCTCCACGTGGTCGGCGGACACGAAACCACACGTGAACGTGGACGACTGGCCGGTCTTGCACACCGGTGCGCCCGTGACGGGCTCCGCGGTACCGGTCAGGGCCACCGTGGTGCCGTTGGCGCCGCGCACGCGAGGCTGGTCCATGCCCGCGTTCACCGCGCGCTCGTTGAGCTTGATCACCGAGTAGTCCAGCGAGGCGGGCCCGCCGAGCACGGCATGGGTGAACGAACCGACCTCGGGGCTGTTGGGGATGTCGCGCACGTTGGGCACGTACACCGCCGCCGCACCGCCTGCCTCGATATTCGGATTGCAGTGGCCCGCCGAGATATTGAGCGCGTTGCCCGCGGCGTCGGTGCTGTTGAAACCGAACGAACACACGTCCACGCCCACCAGCGACGCGTCGTGCAGGTCCTTCTTCGCGGTGATGTAGGTGTCGCCGCCCATCGGCTTGTAGACCACCGGACCGCCGCCGCCGGGCTGCAACACCACCTTGATGGTGGCGATCAGGGTCGGCAGGTTCAGCATGTGGCCGGTGCCGGTGTTGGCGACATTGAGCACCAGCTGGCTGTTGAGCGCGTCGATGGCGATCGAGCTGATCGGCGCGGAGATCGCGGGTGGCAGGCTCGCGATCCACTGACTCAGTTGCAGCAGCGCGCCTTCCAGACCACCGGCCGAGATCGGCGCCAGGTGCGGCTGGTAACCGGCCGCGGCGACGATCTTGCCCGCCTCGGCGTCGGTGGTGGCGACCACGGCCTTGCCCTCGGGCGTGAGCCACGCACCGGCGTAGGTGTCGGGGTTGTTCGCCCGGAAATCGGTGGCGTACTCGCGCAGCTGCTGAGCGCGCGCGGCACGATCGAGGTACTGCGCGGGCGACATCCCCAGGTCACGTGACAGCGCGGTCACCAATTCACCCGGTAACGCATCTGCTGAAAGCTGAACGGGCACAGCGGGTTCCGCTGACGCGATACCGGATCCGAGCAGGGGTGCGAGTAGAACAGTCGCGGCGAACCCGGCGGAGGCTGCCTTGACCGCGGCGCGACGCGCCACCAACTTGCGCATGAAATCCCTTCGTTCACAACCAGTGACCGAGAACACCGCCGGCGGCGATCATGTCGGTCAGCGCATCACTCTAGGGCACGGTCGTCCAGCTGGCGCGGTTACCGTGCGCCAGCTGAATTCAGCGGTAGCCCGGGATGGTCAGCGGCGGGGGCAGCACGCCCGGCGGGTTGCTGCGGAAGGGGTGGCGCGGGGCGGTGGTGGTGGTCGGCGGCGCGGTCGTGGTGGGTGGTGCAGTCGTCGTCGGCGCCTCGGTGGTGGTGGTCGTCGGCTCGGGCTCCGGTTCGGGCTCGGGGACGATCGCGGGGGCCGGAGTCGTCGTCTCGGAGAACGGCGGCGGGGGCGGCAGCTGCTCGGGAGTGGTCACGGTTTCCGGGCTGGCGTCGGAAATGGCTGGCGGCGTGGGGGTCTCGGGACCACGCGCCATCACCGCTACCGCGACACCGCCCAACAGCAGGCCGATCAGCGCGGCGGCGGCGATCAGGAAGGGCGTCTTGCCGCGCACGGGCTTCTCGGCGGGGGCGGTCACCGGAATGATCGGGGCCGCCGCGATCGGCGACATCCCCTTGGTCGGCATCGACACCGGCAGCGCCGCCGAATACGCCTGCGCGCCCACCGCGGGCGACGGCAGCGCGGGCATCACATCGGTGGACACCGTGGCGTTCTCGGTGACGATCGGGTCGGGCGGCGTCGTGCCCGCCGGGGTCGCCAACACCGCGACCAGCGCGGCCTCGGCAGCGGCATTGGCGAACGTCTTACCCGGATCGGCGCCGTCGACGGGCTGGGGCAGCTCGTCCTCACCCAGCAGGGCCACCGACTTCAAACCCAGATAGTCCAACGCCTCACGCACGCCCCGCACGACCTCGGTGGACCACCCCGCGGGATGCGTGGCGTAGAACTCGGCCGGGCCGCTGAGATGCTCGGTGGTCAGATCGATCAGACAGAACATCGCCGTGGCCAGCAAGTCCTCCGCGCGGTAAGCCTCACCGCCGTCGACATCCACCCCGGCCGGATCACCGATCGCGCGGACGAAACCGGCGATCGAATGCGCGTGCCCGGACGGCGCGGGACCGCCCAACGCGGCATCACCGTCATCGGACATGTGCAAGATCGAGGACCGCGCGATGACCTGCACCGTGCCGTCCTCGGTGACCACCGCGGCAATGCACTCGTCATCGGCGATCCGCAGGCCGACCCCAGTGGCCATCCGCTCTACCTCACTTCGGCGTCGACATCGTGGGCGCGAGTCACACCAGCAGTGAACCGTGTCCCATCGCGCGCAACATAGACAGTAATTCCGAACGTGAGCGCGCGCCTATTCGACGTCGGATTCGCGCGACGTGATGCTCCACGGTTTTCGCCGAAATGTACAGCCGTGCGCCGATCTCCCGATAAGTCAGACCAAGCAGGACCAGCTCGGCGACCTCGCGTTCACGGTCCGACAGCGCCCGCGGTTCGATCACCTGCTGCGGGCCGATCTGGGGGTCATCGGTGCTGGTCCGCGCCTGATCGGGGCGCGCGGGGATGCGCACCGAACGGGCCAGTTTCAGCAGGGCGTTGGCGGCGGCGGGGTCGTTGACCACGCGGGCGGTATCACCGGCCAGACGGGCGCTGTCGAAGGTGTGGCCCTGCGCGGCCAAGGCCAGAACCGCTGATTGGACGGCGGCGAGATCGACCTGACCGCGCAGCACCAGCAGCCAGGTGCGGCCCGCGTCGGCCAGCACCGCGGCATGCGGGTCACCGTCGGCGGCTGCGTTCTTCAGCGCGTGCGCGTGCGGGAGCAGGTTCTGCGGGGAGGACTTGGCGATGGCCGCCTGCACGCCATACCAGTGGAACGCGTTGGTCCACGCGGGCGCGCGGCCGAGTCGGCGGATCAACGCCATCGCGGCTTCGACCATGGGTTGGATGCGGCCCTCGTCGCGCAACTGGATACCGGCCAGCCAGAGTTCGCCGACCGGGACCAGGCTCAGCAGGTCGACATCGACCTCGTCGAACAGGGGGAAAGCCGCGGTCCAGGCGTTGTGCAGGGCTTGGGCGTCACCGCTGCGCCGGGCGAGGCCGACGGTGAGGGCGTGGGCCAGCAGCCGGTCGCGGGGGGCGAGGGTGGCGATGTCGATGTGGGCCATGGTCTCGGTGGCCAGGCATTCGTCGCCGATGCGCAGGGCGGTCAAGGCGGACAGGACGGGCAGTTGCAGGCCGGCTCCCGCGGCGGCGCGGATGGCGTCACCGGCTCGACGTGGTTCGCCCGCGCTCAAACTCAGCAGCGCGGCTGCGGTGACCGCGCTGCACGGGGTGGTGACACCGCCGTCGCGGTTGCCGGTGTGGGCGGCCTGGACCAGTTCAGAGATGGCGCCCGCGGTGCCCGCGCCGTGCGGGTCCAGCGAGGCGAGCAGGGCGTGCGCGGTCAGACGCGAACCGGCCGCGGCCTGGGTGGGCGGCCAGTGTTCGGCGTCGGCGGACATGTCGGCGGCCGCGGCACCGTCACCGGCCAGGACCAAAACGGTCGCGGCGATCGCCCAGTCGGCGCCGACGCGGTGGGCGCCGAGCCAGCGATAGAGAGCGGCGGCTCGGGTCACCAGGCCGCGGCGGGTGAGCACGCTGGCGCAGATGCGCACGGCGGCGGACAGGTCGGCGTCGGTGCTTTCCAGCAGGGGTTCGGCCAGGCGCAGGGCGGTGTCGTCGTCGCCCGCGCGGGCGGCGGCTTCGGCCCAGGCCAGGGCGATGTCGTGCGGGTCGGTGCCCGCGGTGACCGCGGCGGCGTAGTAGCGGTGGGCCTCGGCGTGATTGTGTTCGGCTGCGCGGCACAGGAATTCGGCCAGGCGATCGTCGCGGACACCGGATTCAGCCAGCAGCAGGGCGGTGTGGTCGCGCAGCAGGCCCGCCTCGAGTCGGGTGTCGAGCAGGCGTTTCTGGACCGCGACGAAACGGCGGTCGCCCAACACGGTGCGCAGTTGGGGCACTGCCGCGCTCAGCAACAGGTCGGCGTCGGTGACCAGCGCGCAGGCTCTGGCGCGCGCCAGCAGATCGTGGGCGGCGGTCAGATCCACACCGAGAACGTCCGACAGCTCGCCCGCGTCCAGGCCGGTGCCGGTGGCGGCCACGACGAGGGTGTCGAGCAGGGCCGGGTCGACACCGGCGAGTTGGGACCTGGTCCAGGCGACCATGGCCTCGTCGACGGCGGCGAAACCGGCATCCAGACGCGCCGTACCGGCAGCGAGCAGGGCCGCCACGACGCCGCCGTGAACGCCCGCGGTCTGCGTGTGAATGTGGGTGATCAGCGGGCGCGGGACCGTCACGCCGAGTTCGCGGGCGAACGAACCGATGTCGCCGCAACCCAGAGCACGCAATTCCACCGTGCGGCCGTGCCTGTTGACGGCCTCGCACAGGGCTCGCAAGGCCGCGTGGTGCGGGCGCGGTTGCATGGCGCAGATGAACGACCTGGTGCCCGACTCGACCTCGGCGCGCAACGCGTCGAGTTGATCGATCGGCATGGTGTGCAGGTCGTCGGTCACCACGATCGCGCCGTTGTCGGCGGCGGTGGGGGACGACGCGATCACCGCTAGGCCTTTGCCGCGCAGGCGTTGCCGGACTGCCTCGAGCAGGATCGATTTTCCGGTGCCGGAGCGGCCGGTCAGCAACAGGACTACGGGTTTATCGGGGGCTGCGTCCACCGATCGGAGGACTTCGCGGGCATTGGGCATGGTGTCGAGCGCGATGGAGCTCAATTGAGTCCTCCGAGCAGTCCACCGGGGAGTTGGGTTACTCCGCCGACGGTGCCTTCCACTACTTCGCCGGTGCCGTTGAGGACTCTGCCGGGGACCTCGGCGACGTTCGGGACGGCGGGGGGTTGGAATTGCGGTTGGGGTTGGGGCTGGGGCTGCGGTTGTGGGGCCGGTTGTTGGGGGGCCGGTTGTTGCGGCGCCGGTTGTTGCGGGGCCGGTTGTTGTTGTTGTTGCGGTGCGGGCTGTTGTTGGGGGGCGGGCGCTTGCTGTTGCTGCTGTTGGGTTTGGCCGCCCTGGGCCGGTGCCGATCCGGCCGACTGTTGTTGCTGTTGCTGCTGGGGAGCCTGGCCCGCTTCCGGAGCCGCGCCTTGGGCCGGGTTCTGGGTGCCAGGGGCGACGGCGATCGGTTGGCCGGTGGCGTCGACGGTGGGAGTACCGAGCACTGGTTTTCCGGTCGCGTCGACGGTGGTGCCGGGCAGCGGTTTGCCCGAGGCGTCCAGGGTGGGGGCGCCGGGGATGGGTTTGCCGGTCGCGTCGAGGGCGGGAGTGCCGATGATCGGCTTGCCGTTCGCGTCGAAAGTGGGGGTGGTCGCGACCGAGACCGGGGAGTTCGTGTTCGCGGCCGGGGCGTCGGTAGTGGTTTCCGGGGTGCTCGGGGTCGCGAATTGGGGAGCGACCGCGAGGGTTCCCGCGGTCAGGGCGCCGAACACGGCGACGGTGGCCGCGACTACGGCCAGGCGCTTCTTGGTCGCGAGTGCGGGCTTGGGGTCCTCGTCGTCGATGTCGGCCAGGGACAGAGTCGGGCCGTCGCCGAAGGGTTCGGCCGTGGCCAGCTCGGAATTCGACGTTGCCAGTTCTGTGCTTGCTGCGTGTCTGCCTGTTGGCAGCTCCGAGGTGGACTCGACTTCGGCGTGCTTGCCCGCGCTGTCGGTCGGGTCCTGCGTGCGCGCCGCATCCGTGGTGCCCGGATCGGCTTCGGCTTCGGTCGCCGCGAATCCGGTTCCGAGCACGGTCGCCGCGGCGGATTTCGTGAAGTTCGCCGGGCTCACGGCACCGGACTTCGGCTCGGCGAGGTCGGCGTCCATCGCGTTCACCGTCCACGGAGACGCCCCGTCGCTTTCCGCCGCCAGCAGATCCGCCGCCAACTCCGCCGCACCCGCGGCACTGGCCGTCGCGGGATCCTCACACGCCACCACCGGTAGCCCGAATTCCGACGACACCAGCTCCGCGACCAGCGGAATCGCGCCGCCACCCCCGGTCAGCAGGACCGCGGACACGTCGCGCAGATCCACGCCGGCACGCTGCACGGCGTCACGGATCAAACCCAGCGAATCCTGCAGGTCTTGGCGGAGCAGGTCCTCGAGCTCGTTGCGCACGATCCGCACCCGGCCGTCGGCGGCGAGTTCGCCCACCGACACCACCGTCGCGGTGTCCAACGACAGCGCCTCCTTGGCGGTGCGGCAGCGGTCGCGCAGCGCCGCCAGTTCGGTCTCGACGGCCGGATCGAAGGGGTCGATCTCGTTGTCACCGAGCGCGTGACCCAGCACGTAGCGCATTGTCAGCAAATCGAATTCCGAGCCCGCGATGTCGGCGCTGTGCGTCGGAACGCCGAGCAAACCCGACTTTTCACCCGTCCGCACGACCGAGACGGTGAGGCCGCTGTCGCCGAGGTCGTAGACGACAATCGCGCCCTCATCGAGCAGACCGCGCTCGATCTCATAGCGGCGCACCACCGCCAGCGGCTCGGGAACCAGCACCACCGCACCCGCGCCGGCGTTGTCCAGCGCCGCGCGCACCGCCTGCACCCTGACCTCGGGCCACCAGCCGGGATGGCACGACACCACCGTCGCGTCGGCATCGGTGAGCGCGGCGATATCGGCCATCAACCGGGTCGTTGCCGCCGCTACCAGGTCGGCCGCCACATGGCTGGAACCGTCTTCGGCGAGCATGCGCACCGGGTCGCCCACCCGCGACAAGAACCCCTCCACCACCACCGCGGGACCTGCGGTCGTTGCTACCTCTACTGCGGTGGGCCGCTGGATCACAGCCACCGGCTCACCGCCGTCGGCAGCCGTCGCGACGGCCACTGAACGCGATGCACCGACGGTGACGCCGAGCGCGAGACGGTCTGTCATATCGAAACCTCTGCGGATGCGGGAGCTACGGACACCATCGAGCGAGCTATCCCCATTGTCGGTTGCTGAAGGGCTGCTGTTACCGGTTCATGGGGGATCGTCGGGCCGATCCCCTATTCCCAACCGATCCCCTAATAAACATCCCCGCCCAGATGCGGGGGTCCGCCCCGTTACGGGCCGATGGCCTCCCGCCATAGCGTCGATGCATCGTGCCGATTCACGAAGGAGCTGATTTCGATGACCACACCCATGGAGAACGCGATTCTGCAGTTCATTCTCGATCTGCTGCGCGACCCCAAGGCCGCGGCGGCCTACTGCAACGCGCCCGACAAGGTCATCGAACAGGCCCAGTTGTGCGCGACTCCGCAGTACATCGCTGCCTGCGCGCCGATGGTCGCGCGATCGGTGTGTGACGGTGGTGGCGCGGGACTTCGTGGGATCGTCGGGGCCGGGACCGGCGGATACGGGGCCGGTTACGGCACCGGTGGGTACGGCGGGGCAGGTCGGTACGGGGCCACCGGTGGCGGTGGCGGTGGAGCCGGCGGTTTCGGTGGATACGCCGGGTACGGGGCCGGGCCTGCGATGTTCTTCGGCGGGCCGGGACGTTGGTTCGGGCCGGGTGGAGCCGGTGGCGGGGCATGGGGCCCCGGTGGGGGCAATGGTGGTGCGGGCGGTAGTGGTGGGGGTGGCCGTGGCGGTAGTGGGGGAAATGGTGGCGGTGGCAACGGCGGTAATGGTGGTGGCGGCAACGGTGGCAACGGCGGCGGCGGAAATGGTGGCGGCGGTAATGGTGGGCCGGGCGGGCCCGGTGGACCCGGCGGACCGGGAGCTCCCGGTGGGGGCAACGGCGGCGGCGGCAACGGTGGGAACGGTGGCGACAGCACCAACAGTGGCAACACCACCAACACCAATAGCGGCAACACCACCAACAATCAGGGCAACGGCGACAACGAGATCTTCAGCCCCGACATCCTCACCGGCGATCCGGTCAGCAACCTGCTCAACGGCGACCAGATCAGCAACCTGCTCAACGGAACCGACGTCGGCGGGCTCAACCTCGGCGACATCGGCAGCCTGGGCAACGTAGGCAATCTCGGTGACGTGGGCAACCTCGGCGACACGCTCAACGAGGTCGTGTCCCTCGGCAATATCGGCGACACCCTCAACAACCTGGGCAACCTCGGCGACACCCTGAGCAGCATCGGGCACCTCGGCGACACCCTCAGCAATGTCGGCAACCTGACCAACGCCGTCGGCGACATCTCCGGCCTGGGCGACATCGCGAACCTGACCAACAGCCTCGGCGACGTCGGCGACGTCACCAACATGCTCGGCAACCTGGGCGACGTCGGCAACCTCACCAACACTCTCGGCGACCTCACCGACGTGGGCAACCTGGGCGACCTCACCAACACCGTCGGCAACCTCGGCGACATCACCGGCCTGGGCGACGTGATCGGCGGCGGCAACACTCTCGGCGACGTCACCAACCTGATCAGCGGCGCCAACGTCGGAGACCTGTTGGGCGGCAACACCGTTGGCGACGTCACCAACCTGATCAGCGGCGCGAACATCGGCGACATCGCGGGCCTGGCCAACGGCAGCACCCTCGGCGACATCACCGGCATCGACGCCTTCAACCAAGCCGCCCAGATCGCCACGGAGATGACCGACGCGTTCAACGCGGTCCAGATCGGCGACGCCCTGATCGGCAACCTCAGCGCCCCCGTCTCGGTGGTCTCGGGCTCGCTCGGCGGCGTCAGCGGCGTCCTCAACGGCATCAGCCCGATCAGCAACGTATTCAACGACTTCGGCGACTTCGGCAACGTGCTGTCGGAGCTGGCCGTCGGCGACTTCATCTCCACGCTCAACAACGTGGGCAACGTCAGCGAAGTCATCGGCTCGGCCGGCGACATCGGCGGCGTCGGCGACGTACTCGGCGGCGTCACCACCGTGGGCGACGTACTCGGCAGTGTCGCCTCGGTAGGCGACATCACCGACCTCGGCGGCATCACCGGAATCGGTTCTGTCGGAGACATTCTCAGCAACGTCGGCTCCGTGAGCGACGTCATCCAGAACTCGAATATCGGCGACGTGACCGACCTGGTGGATGCCGGGTCGGTTGGTGACGTGCTGGGCGGAATCACCAACATCGGTTCGGTAGGCGACATCACCGACCTCGACGCGGTCAGCGATGTGCTCAACGGGGCAGGCTCGATCGGCGATGTGAGCAACGTTGTCGGCGGCATCACCGACGTCGGCTCGGTCGGCGACGTGCTCGGTGGGATCACCGACATCGACGCAGGCACCGTCGGCGATGTGCTCAACGGGGCCGGGTCTATCGGCAGTGTTGTCGGCGACCTGAATCAGGTTGTGGGAGACCAGAACCTGACCGACGTCCTCAACGGAGCGGGCTCCATCGGTGACGTCAGCAACGTGGTCGGCAACGTGAATCAGGTTGTCGGCGACACGAACCTGACCGACGTACTCAACGACTCCGCCATCGGCAGCGTCTCCGATGTCCTCAACGGCGCCGGCTCCATCGGCGATGTCACCGACGTGATCACCAACAGCGGTGACGTGACCGAGGTACTCAGCAACATCGGCTCGATCGGCGACATCACCGATGTGGCAGGCGATGTCGGCTCGATCGGCGACGTCAGCGAGGTAGTCACCGGCATCGGCTCGGTGGGCGATATCAGCAATGTCGTCGGCGACGTGAGCAATGTGGCGGGCAACGTCGGCGACGTCACCGATGTCCTCAACGGTGCGGGCGCGATCGGCGACGTCACCGACATCGGCTCGATCTCCGACATCACCGGCGTCGCAGGCGATCTCACCAACGTGGGCAGCATCGGCGACATCACCGGCGACCTGATCGACGGCGGCATCGGCAACGTGGTCGGCGACGTGAGCAACGTGGCAGGCGACATCGGCATCGGCGACGTCACCGACGTACTCAACGGCGCGGGCTCGGTGACCGACGTGGTCGGCGACGTGAGCAATGTGACGGGCGATATCGGCTCGATCGGTGACATCAGCAATGTCGCCGGCAACATCACCGACGTCCTCAACGGCGCAGGCTCGATCGGCGACGTGAGCAATGTCGTCGGATCCGTCGTCGGCGACGTGGGCTCGATCGGCGATGTGAGCGAAGTGATCGGCGACGTCACCAACGTCGGCGACCTGACGAACGTGGGCAATATCGGTGGCGACATCAGCGAAGTCGTCGGCGGAATCAGCAACGTCGGCGACGTCAGCAACGTAGTCGGCGACCTCACCGACGTAGGCAATATCGGCAGCGTTGTCGGGGACCTGACCGACGTGGGCAATATCGGCGACGTCAGTGAAGTGGTCGGCGGGGTCGGCAATGTCAGCGACGTAGTCGGCGACCTCACCGATGTGGGCAACGTCGGCAATGTCGTCGGCTCGGTCGGCGACGTCACCCAGAACATCGGTTCCGTCGGCAGCGTCGTGGGCGACGTGACCGGCATCGGCGGCTCGGTCGGCGACGTGCTCGCCGGCGGCATCGGGTCCGTAGGCGATCTGACCAACGTCGGTTCCATCGGCGATGTGAGCGATGTCGTCGGCGACCTCACCGACGTGGGCAATGTCGGCTCGATAGGCGACGTCACCCAGAACATCGGCTCGATCAGCAGCGTCGTCGGCGACATCACCGGCGGCTCGGTGGGCGACCTGACCAACATCGGTTCTATCGGCGACGTGGTTGGCGATGTGACCGGCGTCGGCGGTTCGGTCGGCGACGTGCTGTCGGGCATCGGCTCCATCGGCGGCGACGTCGGTTCGATCGGCGACGTGACCAACGTGGTGGGCGACGTGACCGAAGTGGTCGGCGATGTCGGCTCGGTGGGTGACGTGATCTCGGGTGTCGGTTCGGTGGGCGACGTGAGCAATGTGGTGGGCGACGTGATCGGCGGGGATGTACTCGGTTCGGTAGGGGACGTGACCGGTATCGGCGGATCCGTCGGTGACGTGATCTCGGGTGTGGGTTCCGTCGGTGACGTGAGCAACGTCGTCGGTGACCTGACCGGCGTGGGCGGTTCGGTAGGCGACGTGCTGTCGGACGTCAGCTCGGTCGGCGACGTCACCAACGTCGTGGGCGACGTGATCGGCGGCGACGTACTCGGTTCGGTCGGCGACGTCGGTTCGGTGGGTGATGTGATCGCAGGCGTCGGCTCGATCGGTGACGTGAGCAGTGTGGTCGGTGACGTGGTCGGCGGCGACGTGACCAACGTGGTCGGCGACGTGACCAACGTGGTCGGCGATGTGATCGGCGGGGACGTCGGTTCGGTGGGTGATGTGATCTCGGGCGTGGGCTCCGTCGGCGACGTGACCAACGTGGTCGGTGACGTGGTCGCTGGTGTCGGCTCGATCGGTGACGTGAGCAACGTGGTCGGCAACGTCGGCTCGGTCGGCGACGTCCTCGACGGCGGCATCGGCTCCGTCGGCGACATCACGCAGTCGGTCGGCTCGGTCGGCGACATCACCGGAATCGCAGGTTCCGTCGGCGAATTCACCGGTGTGGCAGGCGATCTCACCGGCGTGGCAGGCGACCTGGGCTCGATCGGCGACATCAGCGGCGTAGCCGGCGACCTGACCAACACGATCGGCGACCTCACCGCGGTAGGCGGCGACCTGGGCTCGATCAGCGACGTGAGCAATGTGGTCGGTGACGTGATCGGCGGCGACGTCAGCGGCGTGGCCGGCGACCTGACCAACACGATCGGCGACCTCACCGCGGTAGGCGGCGACCTGGGCTCGATCAGCGACGTGACCGGTGTCGCGGGCGACTTGACCGGCGTCGCAGGCGACCTGACCGGCATCACCGGGGGAGTGACCGGTGTCGCGGGCGACGTCATCGGCTCGGTCGGCGACATCTCCGGTGTAGGCGGCGATCTCGGCTCGGTCGGCGACGTGTTCGGCACCGTCGGCGACATCACCGGCATCGCGGGCTCGGTGGGTGAAGTCACCGGCATTGCGGGCGATCTGACCAACACCTTCGGCGACCTGACCAACACCGTCGGTTCCGTCGGCGACGTGACCGGTGTCGCGGGCGACCTGGTCGGCTCCGTGGGCGACGTATCCGGTGTCGCGGGCGACGTGATCGGTTCCGTCAGCGACGTATCCGGCGTGGCGGGCGACCTGACCGGAGTGGCCGGGGACGTCAGCGGCATCACCAACTCGATCGGCGACATGTCCGACATCGGCGGCGACCTCACCGGCGTGGCAGGCGACATCACCGATATCGGGTCCATCACCGACGTCACGGGCGTCGCCGGCGACTTGACCAACACAGTCGGTTCGGTTGGCGACCTCACCAACACCATCGGTTCCGTCGGCGACATCACTGGGATTGCCGGTGACCTGTCCGGCGTAGCAGGCGATATCACCGACGTCGGCTCCATCGGCGACCTGACCGGAGTCGCGGGCGACCTGACCAACACGGTCGGTTCGGTCGGCGATATCACCGACATCGGCTCCATCAGCGACATCACCAACACCTTCGGCGACCTGACCAACACGGTCGGCTCCGTCGGCGACATCGCCGGTGTGGCAGGCGACCTGACCGGCGTGGCAGGTGACCTGACCGGCGTAGCTGGCGACCTGACCGGTGTGGCCGGTGACCTGTCCGGTGTGGCTGGCGACGTGTCCGGCGTAGCTGGTGACTTGACCGGCGTGGCAGGCGACGTATCCGGCGTAGCGGGCGACCTGACCAACACGGTCGGCGACATCTCCGGAATCGCGGGCGGTATCGGCGACGTGACCGGTGTCGGCGGCGACCTCCTCGGCACAGTCGGTTCGGTCGGCGACGTCACCAACACGCTGGGCGACCTGACCGGCATGACCGGCGACATCTCCGGCGTGGCGGGCGACCTCACCAATACTGTTGGTTCCGTTGGTGATTGGACCAACACAGTCGGCGACATCACCGGCGTGGGCGGCGACCTGCTCAGCAACGTCACCGGCACGGTCGGCTCCGTTGGCGACGTGACCGGCGTGGCGGGCGACCTGACGAACACCGTCGGCTCGGTGGGCGACATCGCAGGCGGCCTCACCGGCGTGGCAGGCGACGTCACCGGCATCGCCGGTTCGGTCGGCGAGGTAACCAACTCGGTAGGCGACATCAGCGGCGTGGCAGGCGATCTCACCCAGTCGGTCGGTGACTTCACCGGAGTCGCAGGCGACCTCACCAACTCGATCAGCGGCGTAGCGGGCGACCTCACCGGCGTCGGCGGCGACCTGTCCGGCATCACCGGCGACGTCTCCGGAGTCGCAGGCGACCTGACCAACTCCGTCGGAAACATCAGCGACATCACCAACACCGTCGGTTTCGTCGGTGACGTGACCGGTGTCGCGGGCGACCTGGTCGGTTCGATCAGCGACGTGAGCGGCGTAGCGGGCGACCTCACGAACATCGTTGGCTCCGTGGGAGATTGGACCAACACGATCGGCGACATCACCGGCATGACCGGTGACCTGACCGGCGTCGCAGGCGATCTCACGCAGACGGTCGGTTCGGTCGGTGACGTGACCGGTGTCGCGGGCGACCTGGTTGGCTCGATCAGCGACGTGAGCGGCGTGGCGGGCGATCTCACCAATACGGTCGGCTCGGTCGGGGACATCACCGGGGTAGCGGGCGACCTGACCAACACGGTCGGAAACTTCACCAACACGGTCGGCGACGTGTCCGGCGTCGCAGGCGACCTCACCAATTCGATCAGCGGCGTCGCGGGTGACTTCACCGGTGTCGCGGGCGATCTGACGCAGACGGTGGGCTCGATCAGCGACGTGACCGGAGTAGCGGGCGACCTGATCGGTTCCGTCGGCGATGTTTCCGGTGTTGCCGGCGATCTGACGAATTCGGTCGGCGATGTCACCGGCGTGGCGGGCGATCTCACCAACACGGTTGGCTCCGTCCAAGATTGGACGCAGACGGTTGGCGACATCACCGGCATGACCGGCGACCTGACCGGTGTCGCGGGCGATCTGACGCAGACGGTCGGTTCGGTCGGCGACGTGACCGGTGTCGCGGGCGACCTGGTCGGCTCGATCAGCGACGTGAGCGGCGTCGCCGGGGACCTCACGAACACCGTCGGCTCGGTCGGCGACATCGCGGGTGTCGCGGGCGACCTGACCGGCGTTGCGGGCGACCTCACCAATACCGTTGGCTCCGTCGGTGATTGGACCAACACGGTCGGAAACCTCACCCAGTCGGTCGGCGACGTATCCGGCGTTGCCGGCGATCTCACCAACTCGGTCGGCGATATCAGCGGCATCGCGGGCGGCGTAACTGGTGTCGCGGGCGACCTCACCAACTCCATCAGCGACGTGAGCGGCGTGGCAGGCGACCTCACGAACACCGTCGGCTCCGTCGGCGACTGGACGAACACCATCGGCGACATCACCGGCATGACCGGCGACCTGACCAACACCGTCGGAAACCTCACCAACTCGGTGGGCGACGTCTCGGGGGTCGCGGGTGACCTCACTCAGTCGGTGGGCGACGTTTCGGGCGTGGCGGGCGATCTCACCAATTCGATCAGTGACATCAGCGGTGTCGCGGGTGACTTCACCGGCGTTGCAGGCGATCTGACGCAGACCGTCGGTTCGATCAGCGACGTGACAGGCGTAGCCGGCGACGTGATCGGTTCCGTGGGCGACATCTCCGGCGTTGCCGGCGACCTCACGCAGACGGTCGGTTCGGTCGGCGACGTGACCGGTGTCGCGGGTGACCTGGTCGGCTCTGTCGGCGACGTGACCGGCGTTTCCGGCGGAATCGCCGGCGTGGCGGGCGACCTCACCAACTCGGTGACCGGTGTGACCGGCGATCTGACGAACACTGTCGGTTCGGTCGGCGATGTGACGGGCGTGGCTGGCGACGTGATCGGCTCCGTCGGTGACTTCACCGGCGTGGCAGGCGATCTGACGCAGACGGTCGGTTCGATCAGCGACGTGACAGCCGTCGCCGGCGATCTCACGCAGACAGTCGGCGACATTTCCGGAGTCGCGGGCGATCTCTCCGGCGTGGCCGGCGACCTCACGAACACCGTCGGTTCGGTCGGCGACGTGACCGGTGTCGCGGGCGATCTGACGCAGACAGTCGGCGACGTGACCGGGGTGTCGGGCGGTATTGCCGGTGTGGCGGGCGATCTGACGCAGACCGTCGGTGATGTGACGGGAAATGTCGGCTCGGTGGGCGACTGGACCAACACGGTCGGCAACCTCACGCAGTCCATCGGCGATGTTTCGGGGGTCGCGGGCGATCTCACCAATTCGATCAGCGACGTCAGCGGCGTTGCGGGCGATCTGACGCAGACGGTCGGTTCGGTCGGCGATGTAGTCGGTGTTGCGGGCGATCTGACGAACTCGATTGGCGACGTCAGCGGTGTAGCGGGCGATCTGACGCAGACGGTCGGCGACGTAACCGGCGTGACCGGCGGTATCGCCGGTGTCGCGGGCGACCTCACCGGCGTGGCTGGCGACCTGACGAACACGGTCGGTTCGGTGGGCGACATCGCCGGTGTTGCGGGCGACCTGACGAACACGGTCGGAAACATCAGCGACGTGACCGGTGTCGCGGGCGATCTGACGAACACCGTCGGCTCGATCAGCGACGTAACCGGTGTAGCAGGTGACCTGACGCAAACGGTCGGCTCGATCAGCGACGTAACCGGGATCGCCGGCGACCTGACGGGGGTTGCTGGGGATCTGACCGGCACGGTCGGTTCGATCGGCGACGTGACCGGCGTGGCGGGCGATCTCACCCAGAGCGTGGGCGATTGGACGAATACGGTCGGAAACCTCACTCAGTCGGTGGGCGACGTTTCCGGCGTCGCAGGCGACCTGACCGGCACGGTCGGCTCGATCAGTGACGTGACCGGCGTGGCAGGTGACCTCACACAGACTGTCGGCTCGATCGGCGACGTGACCAACACAGTCGGCGACCTCACCGGAGTGGCCGGGGACCTGACCAACACAGTCGGCGACCTCACCGGAGTGGCCGGGGACCTGACCAACACCGTCGGCTCCATCAGCGATGTGACCGGCGTCGCGGGCGACCTCACGGGCGTCGCAGGCGATCTGACCAACACGGTCGGTTCGGTCGGTGACGTGACCGGCATTGCCGGCGACGTGACGAACACCGTGAGTGACCTGACGCAGACCATCGGCAACGTCGGCGACGTGTCCGGTGTCGCGGGCGACATGATCGGCTCGGTCGGCGACATCACGGGAACCGTTGGCTCCGTCGGTGATTGGACGAACACGGTCGGCGACGTCACCAGTGCGGTCGGTTCGGTGGGCGACGTGACCGGTGTCGCCGGTGATCTGACCCAGACCATCGGCTCGATCAGCGACGTGACCAATACCTTCGGCGATCTGACCGGTGTCGCCGGCGACCTCACGCAGACAGTGGGTTCGGTCGGCGACGTGACCGGCATCGCGGGCGACCTCACCGGCGTGGCTGGCGACCTGACCAACACGGTCGGTTCGATCAGCGATGTGACCGGTGTGGCGGGTGACCTGACGCAGACCGTCGGCTCGATCGGCGACGTGACAGGTATCGCGGGCGACCTCACCGGCGTCGCAGGTGACCTGACCCAGACCGTCGGCTCGATCGGCGACGTGACCAACACGGTCGGTGACCTGACCGGCGTGGCCGGCGACCTCACGCAAACGGTCGGTTCCATCGGCGACGTGACGAACACGCTGGGCGACCTGACGCAGACCATTGGCAACGTCAGCGACGTGACTGGTGTCGCGGGGGATCTGACGCAGACGGTGGGTTCGATCAGTGACGTGACCGGCGTCGCGGGCGACCTCACGGGCGTCGCTGGCGATCTGACGAACACGGTCGGTTCCATCGGCGACGTGACGAGCACGCTGGGAGACCTGACGCAGACCATCGGCAACGTCAGCGACGTGACTGGCGTCGCGGGGGATCTGACGCAGACGGTGGGTTCGATCAGCGACGTGACCGGCGTGGCAGGCGACCTGACCAATACCGTCGGTTCGATCGGCGATCTCACCGCGGTCGGTGGTGATCTGGTCGGCGACGTGACAGGTGTCGCAGGCGATCTGACGAACACCGTCGGTTCGATCGGCGACGTGACGAACACGTTGGGTGACCTGACCCAGACCGTCGGTTCGATCGGTGACGTCACCGGAGTTGCCGGCGACCTCACCGGTGTGGCAGGCGACCTGACCAACACCGTCGGTTCGATCAGCGACGTCACAGGCGTCGCAGGCGATGTGCTCGGAACCGTTGGCTCGGTGGGTGATTGGACCAACACGGTCGGCGACGTCACCAACACACTCGGTTCGGTCGGCGACATCACGGGCGTCGGCGGCGACCTGGTCGGCGACGTGACCGGTGTGGCAGGGGATCTGACGCAGACGGTCGGCTCGATCAGCGACGTGACCGGCGTAGCGGGCGATCTCACCAACTCCATCAGCGACGTCACCGGCAGCATCGGCTCGGTCGGCGACGTGACCGGCGTGGCGGGCGACCTCACCGGCGTCGGCGGCGACCTGCTGAGCGGAATCACCGGCAACTCCGGCGACCTGACGAACACCCTGGGCGACGTCACCAACACAGTCGGCGACCTGACCGGCAACTCCGGTGACATCACCGGTATCGCAGGTGGGCTGATCGGTTCGGTCGGTGACATCACTGGAGTTGCGGGCGACCTGACCGGCAACACTGGTGACCTGACCGGGATCACCGGCGACGTGACCGGCGTAGCGGGCGACCTCACCAACTCGGTCAGCGACCTCGTCGACACCGGCGACCTGACCGGAATCGCAGGCGATATCACCGGCGTAGCAGGCGGTATCGGCGATGTGACCGGGGTCGGTGGCGATCTGCTCAGCGATCTGACCGGCAACACAGGTGACATCACCGGTATCGCGGGCGGCCTGGTGAACACCGGCGACCTGACCAACACGGTTGGCGATGTGACCGGCGTAGCGGGCGGCCTGCTCAGCAATTCGGGCGACCTCACGGGCATCGCGGGCGACTTGACCGGCGTGGCTGGTGACCTGAGCGGGATCGGCGACGTGACCGGTGTCGGCGGCGACCTGATCGGTGACGTGACCGGCGTGGCAGGCGGCCTTCTCAGTAATTCGGGCGACTTCACCGGTATCGCAGGCGATCTCGTCGGATCCGTCGGTGACGTCACGGGCAATACCGGTAACCTGAGCGGAATCTCCGGTGACATCACCGGTGTCGCGGGCGACCTCACCGGCATCGTCGGCGACCCCAGCCTGATCGGTTCGGTCGGTGACGTCACCGGCGTCGGCGGCGACCTCTTGAGCAATGTCAGCGGCGTTGCAGGCGACCTGACCGGCAACTCCGGTGACTTGACCGGTGTCGCAGGCGACCTGACCGGAGTGGCTGGTGGCCTGATCAACGGCGATGTGACCGGCGGCTTGATCAATGGTGACGTGACCGGCGACCTGATCGACAACACGGGCACGATCACCGGCGTCGCGGGCGGCCTCGTCAACAACACCGGCGACATCAGCGGAATCGCGGGTGACTTGATCGGTTCGGTCGGCGACATCGGCAACAGCGGTGACCTCACCGGTGTCGCAGGTGATCTGATCGACAACTCCGGTGACATCGCCGGAACCGTCGGTGACATCTCGGGCATCGCAGGGGATCTCACCGGCAACTCGGGTGACCTCACCGGCATCGCCGGCGACCTGCTCGACAACTCCGGCTCGATCGGCAGCATCTCCGACAACGTCGACGACCTGGTCTTCTCGGTCGGCGACTGGACCAACTCGGTGGGCGACGTGACCGGTATCGCGGGCGGACTGGTCAACGGCGACGTCACCGGTGTCGCGGGCGATCTCACCGGTGTCGCGGGTGGACTGGTGAACAACACCGGCGACATCTCGGGCATCGCCGGCGACTTGACCGGCGTCGCAGGCGGTGTCGTCAACGGCGACATCATCGGCGACCTGACCGGCAACTCGGGCGACATCATCGGCGACCTGACCAACACCGGCGACCTCACCGGCGGCCTGATCAACGGCGACCTGACCGGCGTCGGCGGTGACCTGCTCAGCGACATCACCGGCAACACCGGCGACGTGGTCGGCGCCATCACCAACAACGGCGACCTCGCGGGCATCGCGGGCGGAATCCTCAATGGCGACATCACCGGCGACCTCATCGACGGCGACCTGACCGGCATCGCCGGCGGCCTCGTCAACGGGGACGTACTCAGCGACATCACCAACAGCGGTGATATCGGCGGCGTGATCGGCACGGTCGGTGACATCACCGGCAACAGCGGCGACCTGACGGGCGACCTGCTGGACAACTCGGGCGACATCGGTGGCGTGGTCGGTGACATCACGAACTCCGGCGATATCGGTGGCCTGATCGGTTCGGTCGGCGACATCACCAACAACGGCGATATCGCCGGCGTAGCAGGAGGACTCGTGAACAACACCGGAGACATCGTCGGTGACATCACCGGCAACAGTGGCGACCTCACCGGCATCGCAGGCGGCCTGGTCAACGGCGACGTGACCGGCGTCGCGGGCGACCTGCTGAACAACTCCGGTGACATCGGCGGCGTCCTCAGCGACATCACCAACACCGGCGACCTGACCGGCATCGCGGGTGGTCTGGTGAACGGCGACATCACCGGTGACCTGCTGGACAACTCGGGCGATATCGGTGGCCTGATCGGCTCGGTCGGTGACATCACCGGCAATACCGGCGACTTGACCGGGGTGGCAGGCGATCTCACCGGCGACCTCGTCAATGGCGACATCACCGGCGATCTGATCGACGGCGGGCTGACCGGCGTCGCGGGTGGTCTGGTGAACGGCGACATCACCGGCATCGCGGGCGATCTCACCGGTGTCGCGGGCGGCCTGGTCAATGGCGACGTTATCGGTGACATCACCAATGGCGACATCACTGGTGATCTGATCGACGGTGGCCTGGGCGGCCTCGTGAACGGCGACATCACCGGTGACCTGGTCGACGGCGGCATCACCGGTGTCGCAGGCGATCTCACCGGCGTCGCGGGCGGCCTCGTCAACGGCGACGTCCTCAGCGACATCACCAACGGCGACTTCACCGGCGTCGCAGGTGGTCTGATCTCCAACACCGGCGACATCACCGGCGACCTCATCGATGGCGACATCACCGGCGATCTGATCGACGGCGGTCTGACCGGCGTCGCAGGAGGCCTCGTCAACGGTGACATCACGGGCGATCTGCTCGACGTGACGGGCGTCGCGGGCGACCTGACCGGAGTGGCAGGTGGCCTCGTGAACGGTGACATCACCGGCGATCTGCTCGACAACTCCGGCGACATCGGGGGTCTGGTCGGCTCGATCACCGACAACGACATCGCCGGCGTCGCGGGCGGCATCCTCAACGGTGACATCACCGGCATCGCAGGCGGACTGATCTCCAACACCGGTGACATCACCGGTGGCCTGGTCAACGGTGATCTCACCGGCGGACTCGTGAACGGCGACATCACCGGCGTGGCAGGCGATCTGACCGGCGGCTTGGTCAACGGCGACATCACCGGCGACCTTCTCGACAACTCCGGCGACATCGGCGGCCTCGTGGGTTCGATCACCGACAACGACATCACCGGCGGCCTCGTGAACGGCGACCTGACCGGCGTCGCGGGCGGAATCATCAACGGCGACATCGTCGGTGACCTCACCGACGTCGGCTCGATCGGCGACATCACGGGTGACCTCGTCGACGGTGACATCACCGGCGGTCTGATCAACGGCGACGTGCTCAACGGCGTCGGTGACATCACCGGGGTCGCGGGCGGCCTGGTCAATGGAGACGTGACCGGCGACCTGGTCGACGGCGATCTGACCGGTGTGGCGGGCGGCATCCTCGATGGCGATATCGTCGGTGACATCACCGAAAACGGTGTGCTCACAGGCGATTTCCTCAACGATCTGTCGGCGGTCACCGGCGGTGTGGTCAACGGCGACATTCTCAGCGATCTCACCGGTGTCGCGGGCGGCGTGGTCAACGGCGACGTCGTCGGCGACATCACCGACAACGACATCGCCGGCCTGATCAACGGCGACGTGCTCAGCGGCATCAGCGACAACGAGCTCACCGGCGACCTGGTCGGCAACGTCGGCAACGTCACCAATACCGGCGACATCGCGAACCTCATCGGTCTCACCGGCCTGGCCGCGGCGGTCACCGGTATCGGCGGCGACTTCATCGGCGGTGACCTGATCGGCGGCGTAGATCTCGCCGGGCTCGCAAGCGACCTGTTCGACAACTCCGGTGACATCACCGGCGTCGCAGGCGGCCTGGTCAACGGTGACGTCCTCAGCAACATCACCGACAACGACCTCGTCGGCGGCGTCCTGAACGGCGACGTCACCAACACCGGCGATATCGGCAGCCTGGTCGGCGACATCACCAATACCGGTGACATCGGCGGTGTCGTCGGCGACCTCACCGGCGGTGACCTGACCGGCATCGGCGCAATCGGCGACCTGACCGGCGTAGCAGGCGGAATCCTCAACGGCGACATCACCGATGTCGGTTCGATCGGAGATATCACCGGCGGTCTCGTCGGCGGTGACCTCACTGGCATCGGCGGAATCGGCGACGTGACCGGCGACCTCATCGACGGTTCGGTCGGCGACATCACCGGCGGCTTGGTCGGTGGCGATCTGGTGGGCGACCTGACCGGTGTCGCAGGCGACCTCAATGGCGTCGGTGACATCACGGGCGATCTCATCGACGGTGGCCTGGTGGGCGACCTGACCGGCGTGGCGGGCGACCTCAATGGCATCGGTGACATCACCGGCGGCCTGATCAACGGCGACATCACCGACAACGACCTCGTCGGCGGAATCCTCAACGGCGACCTCACCAATGTCGGTTCGGTCGGTGACATCACCGGAGACCTCGTCGACGGCGGCTTGGTCGGTGACCTGACCGATGTCGGTTCGATCGGCGATATCACCGGCGGCCTCGTAGGCGGTGACCTCGTCGGTGACCTGACCGGCGTCGGTGACATCACCGGCGATCTGATCGACGGCGACTTCACCAACGTCGGCAACTTGACCGGCATCGCCGGCGACCTGACCGACGTCGGCAGCATCGGTGACATCACCGGCGGCCTGATCAACGGCGACGTGACCGGCGATCTGATCGACGGCTTCATCGGCGACGTGACCGGCGATCTGATCGACGGCGCCCTGGTCGGCGATCTGACCGGCGTCGCGGGCGACCTCACCGGCGTCGGCGCGATCGGCGACATCACCGGCGACCTCCTCGACACCGGCGACCTGACCAACGTCGGCAATCTCGGCGACCTCACCGCCGGCCTGATCAACGGCGACGTGATCGGCGATCTCACCAACGTCGGCACGGTCAGCGACATCCTGACCGGCGACCTGACCAACACCATCGGCGACATCACGGCCGACCCGAGTGGAGCCCTGATCGGTTCCATCGGCGACCTGACCGGCGTCGGCGGCGACTTGACCGGAATCAACGACGTGACCGGCATTGCCGGTGACCTGACCAGCACGGTGGGTGACATGACCGGACCTCTGAGCGGCAACGACATCACGGGCACGATCGGCGACATCACCGGCATCATCGGCGGCGATGGTGGCGGCGGCGGAGGGGGTGGTGGCGGTACCGGCGGCCTGCTGGGCGACATCACCTGGGTCGGCGACGTGACCGGCGTGGCAGGCGGGCTGTCCGGAATCACCGATTCCTTCAGCGATGTGACGACAGTGTTCGGCGACTGGTCGAACATGATCGGCGACGTCGGCGGTACCTTCGGCGATCTCACCGGCACCTTCGGCGACTTCAATGTCAGCGATCTGGTCGGCGATGTCGCGGGCGTCTCCGGTGACTGGTCGGGCATGATCGCCGGCATCAGCGACAACGCGCTGAACATCACCGGTTTCGGCAGCGGCCTGGTGAGCGACCTGGTGTCGGTGTCGGGCGACTGGAACAACACCTTCGAGGGCATCACCGGCAGCTTCGGCGACGTGGTGAACGTCGGCGGCGACCTGGTCGGCTCGATCGCGGGCATCGGCGGATCCATCGGTGACATCGGCGGTTCGGTCGGCGACATCGGCGGCACGTTCGGTGACCTCACCGGCTCTCTCACCGGCATCGGTGGCTCGGTCGGCGACATCACCGGCTCCCTGACCGGTGTCGGCGGATCGCTCACCGGGATCACCGGTTCGCTCGGTGACCTCACCGGCTCGGTGACCGGCATCGGCGGCGACCTGTCCGACGTGTTCGGCGACGTGACCGGCTCGTTCGGCGACCTGACCGGATTCGGCGGTGAGATCGGCGGTTTCGTCGCCGACATCACCGGTATCGGCGGTGACCTCACCGGTTCGTTCGGTGACCTCACCGGCTTCTTCGCAGACTTCACCGGTATCGCCGGTGACGTGGCCGCCTTCACCGGCGACCTGACCGGCATCGTCACCGGCATCGCCGATGTGACCGGTGTCGGTGGTGACCTGATCGGCTCTGTCGGTGACCTCACCGGTGTCGGTGGCGTCATCGGCGATGTGACCGGTTCCATCGGTGACATCACCGGTGCTACCGGGCTGATCGGCGACCTGGATATCGGCGACGTGACCGGCTCTGTCGGTGACATCAGTGGAATTGCAGGTGATGTGACTGGTGTTGCCGGTGGCATTGCGGGAGATGTGACCGGCGTTGTCGGCTCGATCGGCGACCTGACCGGCGTGGTAGGCGACCTTGACCTTTCTGGCATTGGGGATGTGACTGACATGGGCGACATCAATATCGGCGGCAGCAACAACATTTTCGGCGCAGGACTCAACGATGTGAACGGCATCGGCGACAACATCGGCGGCATCGGCAATGGTGTGGCGAGTGCCTGGGAGGACGTGCAGATCCAGGGCATCGGCGGCCAGGTGGACGAGTCGCTCAACAACTTCGGTGGCCTGGGCAACGGCGCGTTGGCAGGCGCTCTGGGTAGCGGCCTGGTCGGCGGCGACCTGACCGGCATCGGCGCCCACGACGTGACCGATGTGGTCGACGGCGGCATCCTGTCCAGCAATACGTTCGAAGACATCACCGCCAACGGCATCGGCGCGGCGATCGACGAGAGTTCGGTCCTCAACGATCTCGCCGCGGGTGGTGGCATCGGCAACGGCAACGTGGTCGGCGGCATCGTGGGCGGCCTGGCCGGCGACGGTGACGGTGGTCTGGCCGGTGCGGGCGGCGTCCTGAACGGCGACGGTGGCCTGCTCGGCGCGGCGGGCGTGGGCAACGGCCTGCTCGGTGCGGGCGGCGACGGCGGCCTGTTCGGTGGCGCGACCGATACCACCATCAACGGGATCGGCGCGGCGATCGACGAGAGCGCGATCCTCAACAACGTCAACGACGGTGGCATCGCCGGTGTGGCGGGCGGCGTGCTCAGTGGCGACGGTGCCGCGACCGGTGCACTGGGTGGCCTGCTCGGCGGCGGCCTGGTCGACGGTGACATCACCGGCCTGGCGGGCGGCGTGTTCAGCGGCGACTTCGAGGACATCACCACCAACGGCATCGGCGCCGCGATCGACGAATCCACCTTCACCGACCTGGTCGACGTGGAGAACATCACCGGCATCGGCGGCGCCCTCGGCGACGTGACCAACACCGGTGACGTGACCGGCCTCGCGGGTGGTCTGCTCAGCGGCGACGGTGGTCTGGCCGGCGCGGGCGGCGTGCTCAACGGCGCGGCGTTCGAGGACATCACCGGCATCGGCGGCAACGTCGACGACCTGGGTGGCATCGCGAACGGTGCGGTGGTCACCGGCCTGGCGGGCGGCGTCCTGAGCGGCGACTTCGAGGACATCACCACCAATGGCATCGGTGCGGCGATCGACGAGTCCAACGTCCTCAACGACGTGCTCGACGGCGGCGTGGCCGGTATCGGCGGCGCGGGCGGCGCGGCGGATCTGATCGACGGTGGCATCGCCTCCGGTCTGCTCGGCGGAGCGGTCTTCGAAGACATAACCACGAACGGCATCGGTGCGGCGATCGACGAGTCCAACGTCCTCAACGACGTGGTCGACGGTGGCGTCGCCAGCGGTCTGCTTGGTGGTGAAGGTGGCCTGCTCGGTGCGGCAAACTTCGAGGACATCACCGCAAATGGCATCGGCGCCGCGATCGACGAGTCGAATGTTCCGATCCTCAACGACGTGCTCGACGGTGGCGTGGCCGGTATCGGCGGCGCGGGCGGCGCGGCGGATCTGATCGACGGCGGTATCGCGTCCGGTCTGCTCGGTGGCGAGGGTGGCCTGCTCGGCGCGGCCAACTTCCAGGACATCACCACCAATGGCATCGGTGCGGCGATCGACGAGTCCCCGATCCTGAACGACGCGGTCGACGACGGTGTGGTCGACGTGCTCAACGGCGCGGTGTTCCAGGACATCACCGCCAATGGCATCGGTGCCGCGATCGACCAGTCCCCGATCGGCAACGATCTGATCGACGGCCTGATCAACGGTTCCAACTTCGAGGACATCACCGGTGTCGGCGGCAACGTCGACAGCGTGGGCGGGGTCATGAACGGCATGACCGACGTGCTCAACCCGACTGCGGTGGCCGGCCTGTTCAGCAGCGGCCTCAGTGGTTCCACGCACGACAACACCGGTTCGACGAACTCCTCGCCGTACAGCTCGGCCACCTCGGCGGCCTCCGACGGCGCGGCTTCCGCGGCCAATGCCGCCAGCGCCCTGACCGGCGCCGCGGCCACCACCGCGGGCCTGGCAGCGCTGAGCGACGACGATCTGGGCTTCGATCTGGGCAACACGTTCGACAACGCCGGTCTGGCCACCGGCCTCGGCGATCTGTCCGGCATCGCACCCGGTGAGCCGAACCCGTCGGGCACCGGCCTGGAAACCGGTTTCGCTCCCCTCGACGCGGTGACCGGAGCCCTGACCGGCGACTCGTCCGGCGGCGGCCTGCTCGGCGGAGTCCTGCCGACCGCGGGCGACGCGGACCTGCCCAGCGGCCTGCTCGGTGGCGTCCTGCCCACCGGCGACGGCGATCTGCCGACCACCGGCCTGCTCGGCGGGGTCCTGCCCACCGGTGATGCCGGCCTTCCGGCAGGCGACCTCGGTGGCCTGACCGGCAACCTCCCGACCGGCGACCTCGGTGGCGTCACCGGTGGCCTGCCGACCAACGATCTGGGCGGCGTCCTGCCCACCGGCGACGGCCTGGTCCCCAGCGTGGACGTGTTGCCCGATACCGCGGGCATCCTGCCCACCGACACCACCGGCGGCCTGCTCGGCGGCGCGACCGACGCGGTCGGGTCCGGCCTGGAAACCGGCTTCGGCACCGTCGACGGTGTCACCAGCGGTCTCCTCGGTGGCGACGGCGGCCTGCTCGGTGGCGGTGTCCCGACCGACCTGAACGGTTCGGGTGCCCCCTTCGACACCACGTCCGGCCTCGGCTCCACGGTCACCGACACCGTCGGTGGCGCAACGGATACCGGCCCGCTGCCCGGCCTGGATTACACCCCGATGCCGACACCGGCGCCGACTGCTCCGGTGTACGACACCACCGAAGCCGCCACCGGCGGACTGGCGGATACCGCCGGCGCCGCGACCGGTGCGGTCACCGACACCACCGGTGCCGCGACCGGCGGCCTGACCGACACTACCGGCGGCCTGACCGGCTCGCTGGACGCGGTCGATGTGGGTGGCGCCTTCGGTCCGGGTCTCGGCGCGACGGACACGGGCCTGCTGGGCGACTCCTCGGGCACCACCGCTCCGGATTCCGACGACGGTGGCCTGCTCGGTGGCGGACTGCTCTGAGAACTGATGACAACACCAGTGAAGACGACGCCGTCGGCAGCGGGCACCCCGCTGTCGACGGTGCTCGGTGACACGATCGAGGCGGCGCGCGCCGCCGACCGTGACGACCTGGTCGTCCGGTTGGAGGCGGTCGCGCAGCGAGTCAACGATCCGCGCAGGCGCATCGTGGTGACCGGTCAACTCGAGCAGGGCAAGAGTCGTTTCGTGAACGCCCTGCTCGGTCTGGACATCTGCCGCGTGGGCGACGACCTGACCACCACGATCCCGCTGCAACTGGAATACGGTGCCGTTCCGCGTGCCGAGCTGGTTCTCACCGCGGCGGGTGCGAACGAGATGCGGGTGGAGGTGCCGTTCGACGAGATCGGCACCATCGATGCCCGCAGCCCGTACGCGCAGGGCAGGCAGATCGCCAGGATCGAGGCGGCGGTGCCCAATCAGCTGCTCAGCGAGGGCATCGTCCTGCTGGACACGCCTGGCGTGGGCGGCCACGCCAGCGCGTACTCGGCGGCGGTCCTGGGCATGGTGCCCGCGGCGGATGCGGTGCTGATGCTGTCGGACGCCTCCACCGAGCTGACCGAGCCCGAGCTGTCGTTCCTGCGTCAGGTGCGTGAGCTGTGCCCGACCGTCGCGGTGTTGATCACGAAGATCGACATGTACCCGCATTGGCGTCAGGTCGCCGAGGCCGATCGCGCGCACATCGCCCGCGCCGGCCTGGACGTGCCGATGATGCCGGTGTCGTCGCTGTTGCGCGCGCACGCGCTGCGGTTGAACAACCCGCAGTTGGGTCGCGAATCCGGTTTCGGCGCCCTGTTCGGTTTCCTCAAGGAACAGGTGGTCGCGCGCGATCAGGTGTCCGCCCGTGCGGCGGTGGCCCGCGAATTGCATTCGGCCGCAGAGCATTTGGCTTTGGTGCTCGGTAGTGAACTCGTGGCCCTGAGCGATCCGCAACGCTCCGACGCCGCGATCAGGGAACTCACCGCGGCCCGCACCGCCGCCGAGGACCTGCGCCGCAATTCTGGTTATTGGCAGCAGACGCTGTCGGACGGCATCACCGATCTGATGAGCGACATCGACCACGACCTGCGCGAACGCCTGCGCGCGGTGGCGCATACGGCCGAGGACTGGATCGATCAGCACGACCCGAGCAGGCACTGGCAGGCCATCGCCGAATGGCTCACCGGAACCGTCGACACGGCGTTGGGCGACAACCTGCTGTGGACCCACACCAGGGCCGAAACCCTGGCCGAACAGGTGGCCGAGCATTTCGGTCAGGCCAGCGCCGTCGACCTGCCCGATGTGGACAACGCGATGGATTCCGAGGGCAAGGGTGCCGCGGCGGGCACCTTGAACGAGCTCGAGCCCGATATCAGCATGACCAGCAAGGTGCTGGTCGGTCTGCGCGGTTCCTACGGTGGCGTGCTGATGGTCGGTTTGGCGTCCACGCTGGCCGGCTTGGCGCTGTTGAATCCGCTGTCGATCGGCGCGGGTGTGCTGGTGGGTGGCAAGGCGTACAAGGACGACAAGACGCAGCGTCTGGCCCGGAAACGCATCGAGGCCAAGGCCGCGGTGCGCCGTTTCGTCGACGACGTGGCGTTCCAGGCCGGCAAGGAAACCAAGGACCGGATGCATCGCATCCACCGGGCCTTGCGTGACCATTACACCGGCGTGGCCGACCGCACCGTGCGCTCGATCGACGCCTCGCTGCGCGCCGCCCAGGATGCCGCCAACAGTGCGGTGGCCGACCGTTCCGATCGCCGCGGCGAACTCGAACACCAGTTGGTTCGGGTGGCCGAGCTGCGTCGGTACGCCGACGGAATGCTCGAGCTGGAAGGTCCGTCGAGTCGCCAACGCTCCTACGTGGCGCCGTCGGCGGGTGTGCGTCCGGTCCCGGTCGCCGACCGCAAGGCCAAGTGACCTGCGGAGTTCGTGCCGGATCCGTTCGAAGGTGTGTTTAAGTGAATAGATGAGGGCCGCGCGACGATGAGGCATCACGCGGACACCCCTGTCTCGGGCGAGATGGCGTCCAGCCGCCCGTCCGAGCCCGTGCACGGCGGTCTCGCCGAGGCGCGCGACCTGGTCGCGGCCGCCGCACAGGCTCTGGGCCATGACCCGTTGGCCCGCAGTCTGCTGTCCGACTGTGCCGACCGGCTGCGCCAACCCTTGCGTGTGGCGCTGGCCGGGTCGATCAAGGCGGGGAAGTCCACGCTGCTCAATGCCCTGGTCGGCCAGAGCATCGCCCCCACGGACGCCACCGAGTGCACCCGCGTGGTCACCTGGTATCGCACCGGCGCCACGCCGATGGTCACCGCGTACGCGTCGTCGGGCGCCTCGGCCAACGTCGTCCTCCGCCGTGGCGCGGGCGCGCACGGCCTGACTTTCGAAATGAACAATCTGCGCTGGAACCCCAAGGGTGACCACCTGGTCGACCACCTCGAAGTCCGTTGGCCGACAGCCGAACTCTCGCGTACCACCATCATCGACACCCCCGGTACCTCTTCTCTTTCGCGTGATGTTTCCGAGCGCACGATGCGCCTGCTGACCCCCGCCGACATCGATGCCGACGCTGTGACGATCCCCGGCGCGGACGCCGTGGTGTATCTGCTGCGCCGGATGGACGCCGCCGACGTGCACTTCCTCGAACAGATCGGCGCCGACGGTCGAGCCGGCCACCTGGGCGTGGTCGGGGTGGTCTCCCGCGCCGACGAGATCAGCGCGGGTCGTATCGACGCCCTCAATTCCGCCCGCGACGTGGCCTCCCGATTCGCCACCGAACTCGAGCGAACCGGCCTGTGCCAGGCCGTTATCCCCGTGGCCGGCCTGCTCGCTTTCGCGGCGGCGACCCTGACCCAACCCGAATTCGCCGCGTTCGCCGCCCTGGCCGCCCTCCCCGCGGAAGACCTCGAACTGGCCATGCTCTCGGCCGATCGCTTCTCCCGCCCCGACATCGACCTGCCGGTTTCCCCGCTGACCCGTGCCCAGTTGCTGGACCGGTTCGGCATGTTCGGTGTGCGTATGGCCACCGAACTGGTCCGCACCGGTATCGGTGACGCCACCGCCCTGTCCGTCGAGTTGACCGCCCGCAGCGGCATCAACGAGCTGCGCACCGTCCTGGACGTCCAATTCGGCCAGCGCGCAGACCAACTCAAAGCTCACTCCGCGCTGACGGCCCTGGATCGAGTCATCACCGCCAACCCCGGCACCGCGGCAGACCAACTCCTCCCGCGAATCCACACCCTCCTGGCCGATGTTCACGGCTTCGCCGAACTCCGGCTGCTCGGTCGGCTGCGCACCGACGAACTCCCACTCCCGCCGGACGATCTCACCGAACTGTTCCGCCTGATCGGCGGCGCCGGTGTCGCCCCCCATGTACGCCTCGGCCTCCCCGCGGATGCCGACCCCGAAACCCTGCGTACGCACGCGATCGCCGCGGCCCACAAGTGGCACACCCGATCCCGTCATCCCCTGATCGACAAGGCCACCGCCACCGCGTGTCTGACCGCGGTTCGCAGTGCCGAGGGAGCACTCTCTCAGCTATCGAGCTGACTTCCCCCGTTACCTTTTCGACTCCGACTCGATCCTACTCGGAAATCCGCGTAACGAAAGGGTTCCGAATGCGGAATATCCTTCCGAAGACTCGCAAGTCCGAGCGTGAAACGCACCCACCGACAGACGAGCACGGATCGGGCCCGCAAGCCGCGATCCGAAGGAGCGCAGGCCCATGAACCCCACCTCGATCCTCGACTTCATCCTCGATCTGCTGCGCGATCCCCAAGCCGCAGCAAACTATTGCGCCAACCCCGTCCAAACCCTGTGCGACGCACACCTGTCGGCCACTCCCGCCGAAATCAGCGCCGCCGCCCCGACTATCGCGGCCTCCCTCCGGCCCGACAGCAGTAACCCTGTCCACGCCATCGTCGCCGCGGGCACCACCGCATCCGCGGCGACCGCAACGACAATTGCTGCCGACACCCAAGCTGCCGCCACCCTCGGCTTGGCGACCAACCTCACCGGCGACATCGCCACCGACCTCGGCACCGCCGTGACCACCTCCACCGGTCTGACGACCTACCTCAGCGGTGCGTCGAACGTGAGCATAAATGGGGGCACCGACATGTCGGCCGCCCTGAACACCGCCGCCGAGATTTCCGGCGCATTCGGCGCCCAGATCGGGGCGGCCGCCAATGCCGGTGCCTCGGCGACCTCGCTCACCGAAGCGAACACCGACCTCGGCGCCCAGATCGCGGCAGGCCTGACCGCAGGCGCCGGCGCCACCCTCGGCACCGCGTTCGAAGCGGCCCCCACCACCGGCCTCGAAACCTCCCTGTCCACCGCATTCGCCACCACCACCCAACTCGCCCCGTCACTCGTCGGCGCGGTAGATACGAGCGCGGCCATCGGCGCAGGCGCAACCACCGGCCTGACCAGCACCGCAACAACAGGCGCTCCAACCGCCATCGACACGTCCATCAGCACCACCGCCCACGGCGCAGCCGAATCAGGCGCGCACCTCGGCACCGGCTTGGAGACCACCTTGGGCACCACCACGTCGTCCACAGTCGCGACCACACAAGCGTCAACCGACTTCGCCGCCACAGCATCCACGTCGACCACCGCCGACCCCACGGCACCGACCACCGCCGACTTCACCACCACCACAACCGCATCCGCCGACACCTGGTCCGCCGTAGACGTAGACAGCGCCTTCGGCCCCGCCCTGCACGCCTCCCCTCTCACCGGCGACACCGGCCTCCTCGACGATTCCCTCACCACCCCGCAGTCCTTCGACGCCCCCGACGAACTCTTCCACTGACCCCCATGGACACCCTGCTGTCGCTCCTCGACGACACCGCGACGGCCGCCCGCACCACCGGCCGCGAAGACCTGGTGGCCCGCCTCGAATCAGCCGCGATCCGTCTGCGTGACCCGCGCAGACGGATCATCGTCGCGGGCCACCCCTCCCAGGGCAAGAGCCGCTTCATCAACGCCCTGCTGAACCAGGACATCTGTCCCGTAGGCGACGACGCAACCACCACGATCCCGCTCCAACTGGCCTACGCCCCGCACGCAAGAGCCGAATTAGTGCTGTCCACAACAGTTTCCGACGAAACCCGCGTCGAGTTCCCGATCGAGGAACTCGCGCAGATCGATGCCCGCGCCGCAGGCAAAACGATCACGAGAATCGACCTCCACCTCCCGAACGACCTACTCGCCGACGGCATAGTCATCATCGACACCCCCGGCATCGGCACCCGCGGCCGCTCGGTGGGAGTACTGGAAATGCTGCCCACCGCCGACGCCGTCCTGATGGTCACCGACGCCTCGACCGAACTCACCGCCCCGGAACTGACGTTCCTCCGCCAGGTGCACGAATTCGGTGTCGCCACAGCAGTATTGGTGACAAAGACCGACCTTTACCCCCACTGGCGCCAGGTCTTCGAAGCGGACCGCGAACACCTGGCCCAGTTGGCCCTGCCCGTCCTTCCAATCTCGGCACTGCTGCGCACACACGCACTACGCCGACAAGACGCCCAACTCGGCGCCGAATCCGGTTTCGGCGAGCTCTTCCAGTTCCTGCGCGAGGTAGTAACTCGCAAGGAATCCGCGACCCGCCGCACGATCGCCTGCGAAATATCCTCCGCCGCAGAACATCTGACACTCGCCCTGGGCAGCGAACTAGCAGCCCTCCGCGACCCACAACACGCAGCCACCACCATCGCCGAACTCGAAGCAGCGAAAGCGACTGCCCAACAACTACATCGGCGAACAGCCGCCTGGCAGCAGACCCTCGCCGACGGCATCACCGACCTGGCAGGCGACGTCGACCACGACCTCCGCGAACGCCTACGCACCATCAGCCGCACCGGCGAGGAGTGGATCGACGACCACGACCCCGGCCGCCACTGGCAAGCCATCGCCGAATGGCTCACCGGCACAGTCGATACCGCCCTCGGCGACAACCTCCTGTGGGCCCACGCGAGAGCGGAAACCCTCGCCGAACGTGTAGCCGAACACTTTCAAGAACTCGGCACCACCGAACTGCCCGCCCTCGCCATCGAAGCCACCCACCAAACCGGCACCCTGGCCGAACTGGAACCCGATATCGGTGTGGTCTCCAAGGTCCTGGTCGGCATGCGCGGTTCATATGGCGGCGTCCTGATGGTAGGTCTCGCAACAACATTCGCCGGTCTGGCCATGCTGAACCCCCTGTCGATCGGCGCGGGCGTGCTGGTCGGCGGCAAGGCCTACCGCGACGACAAACAAGCCCGCCTCACCCGCCGCCGCGCCGAAGCGAAGAACGCCGTCCGCCGCTTCCTCGACGACATCGCCTTCCATGCCGCCAAGGACACCAAGGACCGCACCCACCACATCCACCGCACCCTGCGCGACCACTACGCGGGCATCGCCGAGCGCACCCTCCGCTCGATCGACGAATCCCTCACCGCCGCACAACAATCAGCGGGCATCAAAGCCGCCGACCGAGACCGCCGCACCGCCATCCTGGAACACCAACTGGCAACGCTGCGGCACCGAACGGCCCAACTCCACGTACCGACGAACGCATAGGGGCGCACGGCAACGCGCGCCCCCAGCAGTTTCATATCGTGACGGTTTCCGGCTCATCATCGAGCATCCGCTGCTCCAATCTGGCATCCTTCGGCAGAGCGAAGAATCCGAGGCACACCAGCAGCAGCATCCCGATGCCGTAGAACAGTGTGTGCCGGAAGCTCTCCGCGAAGTTCACGGCATTCGCCTCCGCACCAGCCTCGCCGAGCATCCGCGAAACAGCTTCGCCACCAACACCATTCGGATTACAACTAGCAGGCACCACCGTCGGATCATCCTCCGCCGATCGATCGTGCACACACGCCGCGAACCCGGCCACGATCTGATCCTGCACCCCCACCGGCACCCCCTCGACGGCCAATTCCGCCCGAATCTGCGGCGTCACCGACTCCACCCCACGATCCGAATCCCGGTCCAGCACACTGAAGAACAGCACCCCGACCAGCGCCACCCCGAGCGCCGTCCCCAACTGCTGCCCCGTATTGAGCAACCCCGACGCCGACCCGGCCTCACGCACCGGCACCTGCCCGAGCAACAGATCCAGCGTCGGCGCCACCACCATCCCGAACCCAGCCCCGGTGATCACCAACGGCAAAGCCATCTGCCACGAAGTGAACTCACTCCCGTACCGCACCCCCATCGCCCCGTACAGCGCGAACCCCGCCGCATTCACCAGCGCCCCGATCATCAACACCCGCCGCCCATACCGCGCGGCCAGCACCCCGACCGAAAGTCCCGCTCCCACACCGGCACCCACCGCGAACAATGCCGAGGTGAGCCCCGCCCGCAGCGGCGACCATCCGAGCCCGCCCTGCATGAACAACGTCCACACCAGGAAGAACCCACCCATCGCGATCCAGAACAGCAACCAGGCCCCCAGCCCGACCGCGAACGGCCGCGACCGGAACAGCCCGAGGTCGACCAGCGGCGACCGCCCGGCCCGCGTCAGCGCACGCTCGTAGAACAGGAACGCCGCGAACACCGCGACAGCCGCACCCATCATCACGAAAGTCCAAGCGGGCCAATCGAGTCGACGCCCCTCTGTCAGCGGATACACCAGCAGCAGCACCGAGGAAACCGCCAGCACCATCCCGACCGGATCCAACCGGGGCGGCGTCGCCGACTTCGAATCGCTCATCACGAACCACGCCGCGACGAACCCCGCGATCCCGACGGGGATGTTCACCAAAAAGATGGTCCGCCAACCCAATCCGAACAGATCGGCCTGCACCAGCACGCCGCCGAGTGCCAGCCCCACCGCCGAGGCCGACCCGCCGACACCGCTGTACACGGCAATCGCCTTGGCCCGCTCCTCCTTCGGGAACGTCGTCTGAATGATCGCCAGAATCTGCGGCACCATCAACGCCCCCATCGCACCCTGCGCGAAACGGGACCCGATGAGCATGGTCGGATCGGTTGCCAGCCCACACGCCGCCGAGGCGAGCGTGAAACCGGCCATGCCGGTGAGGAATACGCGTTTGCGGCCGTAGATGTCGCCGAGCCGCCCGCCGGTGATCAACACCGCGGCGAAGGCGAGCACGTACGCGGCGATGATCCATTCGAGCTGCGAGTACTCGGCCTGCAGGTCGCCCTGGATGCTGGGCACCGCCACATTGACGATGGTCACGTCGAGCAGGTCCATGAAGCCGGCGGCCAGCACCACTGCGAAGGCGATCCAGCGCCGGGGATCGGGAGGTGGGGGAGTGGAAGAGGTTGTCATCCTTCAAACTATGCACCTGAAGTGATTATCAATCAATAGGGCAATCATGAACGGTGCGTTAATCGGCGTATCGTAGGGGCGTGACCGACCCGACGCAGCTGTCGACCCACGCCGGATTCCTCCTCGGCCAACTGGGCTTCCACTCCGCCTACCGCTTCAGCGACCTCCTCGCGCCCCTCGGCATCAAGCCCCGCCACTTCGGCATGCTGAAACTCCTGAAGGCTCACGACGGCAGGACCCAGCAGGAGCTCGGCGAGGCCCTCGATATCCACCGCAACGTCATGGTCGGCCTGGTAGACGACCTGGAGAAGCGCAACCTCGTCGAACGCCGCCGCCATCCCGTCGACCGCCGAGCCCACGCTCTCCATCTACTCCCGGCCGCCCACACCCTCCTGGCCGAGGCCGAAGAACGCGTCGCCGAACTCGACGCCGAAGTCCTGGCACCCCTCACTCCGGAGGATCGCGTCCTCTTCCTGGACCTCCTGCGCAGAACCGCCGAAGGCAACGGCCTGCGTCCCGGAATCCACCCCGGCCTCACCCGCTGAGGAAGGTCTCCAGACCGTCACGATCGCGCATCAGGGGCTGACGTTGAGCGCACTCGTGGCAAGAATGGCGTGGGAATGAATCTCCGCAGCTGCTGGTTGTGCCGATCAACAACATTGAGCGACCTGGACTCAACTTCGGGTTGACTTGCGGTGGATCTCGAGGGCAAGATTGAGCCCACCACGCTCAGCGTTGCTGAAACTCGAACGTCAAACAGGAGGAACCACTATGGCTCGTGCGGTCGGAATCGACCTCGGGACCACGAACTCCGTCGTCGCCGTGCTCGAAGGCGGCGAGCCGGTCGTTGTCGCGAACTCCGAAGGCTCGCGTACCACTCCCTCGATCGTCGCCTTCGCGAAGAACGGCGAGGTTCTCGTCGGTCAGCCCGCGAAGAACCAGGCGGTCACCAACGTCGACCGCACCATCCGCTCGGTCAAGCGCCACATCGGCACCGACTGGAACGTCGAGATCGACGACAAGAAGTACACGCCGCAGGAGATCTCCGCGCGCACGCTGATGAAGCTGAAGCGCGATGCCGAGGCCTACCTGGGCGAGGAGATCACCGACGCCGTGATCACCGTCCCGGCCTACTTCGAAGACGCCCAGCGTCAGGCCACCAAGGAAGCCGGCCAGATCGCCGGTCTGAACGTGCTGCGCATCGTCAACGAGCCCACCGCGGCGGCGCTGGCGTACGGCCTGGACAAGGGCGACAAAGAGCAGACCATCCTGGTGTTCGACCTCGGTGGCGGCACCTTCGACGTCTCGCTGCTGGAAATCGGCGAGGGCGTCGTCGAGGTCCGCGCGACCTCCGGTGACAACCACCTCGGTGGCGACGACTGGGACGAGCGCATCGTCACCTGGCTGGTCGACAAGTTCAAGGCGTCCTCGGGCATCGACCTGACCAAGGACAAGATGGCCATGCAGCGTCTGCGCGAGGCCGCCGAGAAGGCGAAGATCGAGCTCAGCTCCAGCCAGAGCACCTCGATCAACCTGCCCTACATCACCGTCGACGCGGACAAGAACCCGCTGTTCCTCGACGAGCAGCTCACCCGCTCGGAGTTCCAGAAGATCACCTCCGATCTGCTGGATCGCACCCGCGCGCCGTTCCAGTCCGTGATCAAGGACTCGGGCCTGAACGTGGCCGACATCGACCACGTCGTGCTCGTCGGTGGCTCCACCCGTATGCCCGCCGTCTCGGACCTGGTCAAGGAACTGACCGGCGGCCGTGAGCCCAACAAGGGCGTGAACCCGGACGAGGTCGTCGCCGTCGGCGCCGCCCTGCAGGCCGGTGTCCTCAAGGGCGAGGTCAAGGATGTTCTGCTGCTCGACGTCACCCCGCTGAGCCTCGGCATCGAGACCAAGGGTGGCGTGATGACCAAGCTCATCGAGCGCAACACCACCATCCCCACCAAGCGCTCGGAAACCTTCACCACCGCCGACGACAACCAGCCGTCGGTGCAGATCCAGGTGTTCCAGGGTGAGCGCGAGCTCGCCTCGCACAACAAGCTGCTCGGTTCGTTCGAGCTCACCGGTCTGCCGCCGGCCCCGCGTGGCGTGCCGCAGATCGAGGTCACCTTCGACATCGACGCCAACGGCATCGTGCACGTGACCGCCAAGGATAAGGGCACCGGCAAGGAAAACAAGATCAAGATCCAGGACGGTTCCGGCCTGTCCAAGGAAGAGATCGACCGCATGGTCGCCGACGCCGAGGCGCACGCCGCCGACGACAAGGTGCGCCGTGAAGAGGCCGAGACCCGCAACCAGGCCGAGTCGCTGGTGCACCAGACCGAGAAGTTCATCAACGAGCAGAAGCTGAGCGAGGGCGGCGCGCAGGTGTCCGCCGATCAGCTGGCGAAGGTGGAGAACGCGGTCGCCGAGGCCAAGGCCGCGCTGGACGGCACCGATATCTCCGCGGTGAAGTCCGCGGTGGAGAAGCTGGCCACCGAGTCGCAGGCGCTGGGCCAGGCCATCTACGAGGCCACCGCCGCCGCCGACGCGCAGTCCGGTAACGGTTCGGGCCCCAGCCAGGCCGATGACGATCAGGTCGTCGACGCCGAGGTCGTGGACGAGCCGGTCGACACGGACAAGAAGTGACGCAGGAGAACTCCTCCGAGCAGGAGTTGATCGAGGACATCGTCGAGGACGCGGAGGTCGCCGATGCGGCGGCCCCCGCCCCCGAGGATGTCGCGCCGGAAAGCGATGAGCTGGCCGAGCGCACCGCCGACCTGCAGCGGTTGACCGCGGAATACGCGAACTACCGCCGCCGGGTCGAGCGTGACCGACAGGCCAACATCGATTCGGCCAAGGCCCAGGTGGTCACCGAATTGCTGGCCGTACTCGACGATCTGGATCGTGCCCGCGCGCACGGCGACCTGGAATCGGGTCCACTGCGGTCGGTGGCGGACAAGCTGGAAACCGCGCTGACCAAGCAGGGCCTTGTCGAATTCGGTGCCACCGGCGACCCGTTCGACCCGACCCTGCACGAGGCCGTGCAGCACGAGGGTTCGGGTGCGGATCCGGTGATCGGGATCGTCATGCGCAAGGGTTATCGGTTCGGCGATCGCGTGCTGCGGCACGCGTTGGTCGGGGTCACCGACGCGGAGGCATCGGACGCTGATGCCGACGCGAACGAGCAATAAGAAAGGAGGAGATGCCCGGTGAGCCAACGGGAGTGGATCGAAAAGGACTTCTACAAGGAGCTGGGTGTCTCCTCCGGCGCCTCGCAGGACGAGATCAAGAAGGCCTACCGCAAGCTGGCCCGCGACCTGCACCCGGACTCCAATCCGGGTGACACCAAGGCCGAGGAGCGGTTCAAGACCGTCAGCGAAGCCAACGCGGTGCTGTCGGATCCGGCCAAGCGCAAGGAGTACGACGAAACGCGCCGCATGTTCGCGGGCGGTGGCGGCGGCGGGCGAGGATACGGCGGCGGTGGCGGGTTCAATCCCGGTGCGGGCGGCGGGTTCTCGCAGGACTTCAACATCGGCGACATCTTCGGACAAGCCGGTGGCGCCGGTGCCGCGGGCGACGGCGGCCTCGGCGATCTGCTGGGTGGGCTGTTCGGCAACCGCGGTGGCGGCGGTCGGGCGGCGTCGCGTCCGCGGCGCGGTTCCGATGTGGAGACCGAGACGACGCTGGGTTTCCGGGAGGCCGCCCAGGGTGTGACCGTTCCGCTGCGGATGACCAGTCCGTCGCCGTGCACCACGTGTCACGGCAGCGGCGCCAAGCCGGGCACCAGCCCGCGCGTGTGCCCGCACTGCGATGGTGCGGGTGTGGTCAGCCGTAATCAGGGTGCGTTCGGTTTCAGCGAACCCTGTGACGACTGCCGCGGTACCGGCACGATCATCGACGACCCGTGTTCGGACTGTTCGGGCACCGGTATCCAAAACCGCACGCGCACCATCACTGTCCGGATTCCGCCGGGCGTGAGCGACGGTCAGAAGATCCGGTTGGCCGGGCAGGGCGAGGCGGGTCTGCGCGGCGCGCCGTCGGGCGACCTGTTCGTCACCGTGCACGTGAGCCAGGACAAGGTCTTCGGCCGTCAAGGCGACGACCTGACCCTGGTGTTGCCCGTGAGCTACAGCGAATTGGTGCTCGGGACAACGGTTTCGGTGCCCACCCTGGATGGTCGGGTCGGTGTGAAGGTGCCTCCGGGCACTGCCGACGGGCGTATTCTGCGGGTGCGTGGTCGTGGTGTGCCCAAGCGCGGTGCGGCGGGCGGTGCCGGTGACCTGCTGGTCACGGTGAAGGTCGCGGTGCCGCAAACGCTGGATTCCGATGCCACCGACGCGCTCAAGCGTTACCAGGAGGCGGAGAAGTCCAGTGGTTTCGAACCGCGCGGAGGATGGGCGGGTGCGTGATGCGCGCAGCCGGCTCAGCGCCTGGAGGAGGTAGCGCAGCGTGACCAGGGAGGGCGCAGGCAGCCCGGCCGATCCGAATTCCGTGTCCGATGCCGCCGCGCGTGCCGAGTTCTTCATGATCTCGGTGGCGGCTCAACTGGCGGGGATGCACGCGCAGACGTTGCGTACCTACGACCGGTTGGGTTTGGTGACACCGCAACGGACCTCGGGTGGCGGGCGTCGCTATTCGGCCCGTGATGTCGAGGTGTTGCGCGAGGTGCAGCGCTTGTCGCAGGACGAGGGCGTCAACCTCGCGGGCATCAAACGCATCATCGAGCTCACCAATCAGGTCGAGGCGCTGCAGCATCGCGTCGAGGAGATGAGCGCGGAGTTGGAGCGGTTGCGGGCGGGTTATCGGCCCGATCTGTCGCCGCCCCAGCGCAGTACCGCGCTGGTGGTGTGGCAGCCGCGGCATCGCCGCTGACGTTCGGTTTCACCTCGGGCCTCCGGTTCGACATCCGCTTGTCGCGGGTGCGAATCGGGGGCCCGTCGCCGTTGGCGAGGCAATGCCGAGCGACCCGCTGGTGACTGTCCAGCAACTCACTTATTCCTGATCTCGCTGATCGAATACTGCGCTGCAGGGCGCTGAGGTGCGGATTTATCACCGCGGATGTCCAAAAGTTAGCTGGCTCGAAGCTGGATCAGGCTCGGCGCGAGGGTGATTCGGCGCTGTCGGGCAGCCACTCCGGTGCAGCCGCCCCGCGTGTCACGGCACGGCGCGTCGGAGCGTGGCGCAATCGCGCCGTAGCGGGGGAGTCGCTCTACCAGCGACGTTGGTGGTGAAATGCCTGGTATGTCAGGAACTTTGAGCGATCGTGAGGCCGTATTCACCCCCAGTTAACGGTCTGTAGGTATGTTTTAGGCGGACACAGATGAGCTGCACCTTGGTTTTCGAGAATTACACGCGTGATGTTTAAGAGTACGATTCCGAAGCTGGCAAACCTCGCCTAGACTTCTCGCATCGGCTGCTGACGAGTGTCCTCCCAGCCCGTCACTCGCCGGCGCGGCTAGCGTTCGATGGCGAAACGAGGTTGTGACACATATGGATTCGCGGACTGTCGCTTTGATCCGTACTACGTTCAAGGCGGTCGCTGCGGAAGACGGTGGACCGGAGAAGCTGTCGAGGTCGTTCTACTCGATCCTGTTCACGGACTACCCCGGTGTCCGTGACTACTTCCCGGCCGCCATGGATTCCCAGCGTGACCGACTCGTCAAGGCGATCTCCTACGCCCTGGACCGTCTCGAGGAGCCCGACAAGCTCCTGCCGTTCCTGGCCCAGCTCGGGCGCGACCATCGCAAGTACGGCGTGCAACCGGCGCACTATGTGGCCGTGGCCAACTCGTTGAAGTCGGCCATGCGACAGTTCGCGGGCACGGAGATGTGGACCGACGAGGTCGCCGCCGCCTGGGACGAGGGCCTGGCCACCATCAGCGGCGCGATGATCAGCGCCGCCGACAAGGAGTCGACCCCGCCCGCCTGGAAGGGCACCGTGGTCGAACACCGCGAGGTGCTGCGCAATCTCACGGTCGTGCGGTTGCAGCTCGACGAACCGATGCAGTACGCCGCGGGCCAGTACCTCAGCGTGCAGATCCCGTCCCGGCCACGGATGTGGCGGTACCTGTCACCCGCGAACCCGGCAAACCCCAACGGGGAGATCGAATTCCACATCCGCAGTGTGCTCGGCGGTTGGGTCAGCCCCGCGATGATCGCGCACACCGCGGTCGGCGACCAGTGGCTGCTCGGCTCCCCGCTGGGCGGTCTGGGCGTGCCCCGCAACACCAAACGCAAAATGCTGATGGTCGGCTGCGGCACCGGCATCGCCCCCCTGCGCGCCCAGATCATGGCCATGGCCCAACGCCGCGTGAACCCGAAGGTCCACCTGTTCGTCGGCGGCCACCACCCCTGCGACCTCTACGACCTGCAGGTCCTGAGCCAACTTGCCATCGCCAACAAATGGCTCACCATCACCCCCGTCACCGAAAGTGACGAAAACCCCTGGTGGTACTACGATTCCGGCGAACCCCACCCCGACCTACCCGGCCTGGAACCCCGCATGACCGGCCAAATCGGCAAGGTAGTAGCCAGCTACGGCCCCTGGTCCGACCGCGACGTCCAAATAGTCGGCTCCCCATCCATGGTCCAAACCACCAAGTTCCGCTTGATGGCAGCAGGCACGCAGGCCCAATCAATCCGCCACGACCCGTTGTTCTGAGCGTTCATCGGGAGCAGGCACGCAAGCCCAGTCAATCCGCCACGATCCGTTGTTCTGACTCGTCATTCCCGCGGGCACCAAGCCCAATCGACCCGACGCGACCTCTGGTTTCGAGAATCAGCCGAGCACAAGGCGGTGGGCGTTGAACCTACTCAGAGAACGGTGAACACTCGTGTCGGAGCGGCGGCGATTCGAAGAGGTCCTGTCACCTGACGGATAGTCTGCGCTATCTCGGTGTCGGTGTCGGTGTCGGGTCACGCGGGTCCGGAGAGCAGAGCGTGAGGAATGTCTTTCCATTCAGCGCGGCAACCTCGGTGGGGTTCAGCCAGCCGACATCTTGGAACCAGTAGGTATCATTCGGGTGTGCGGTAGATTCCCGCACAACTGTCGGAATATCAGTAGATTCTCCCATCAGAGTCAGCTCGTTCTGAGTTTTCCAGTCGAACCCTTGTGGGAGCGGCGTTATGATTCGCCAGCCCGGATTTGGCCCGAGGGTCAGATACTCGATGTCGGCTCCCTCTGGTCGTTCGGAGGCCAGCACCAAGTAGGTAGCGTTGTTTCGATCGAAGAGAAATGACAAGCGATCCTGCTCAGGACATTGCGGTCCTGTCCAGATATGCAATATTCCGTCCGTCATGCGCGCACCGAATGCTCTCGGCAATCCCGGACTCGTATCTTGATCCAAATCGGTGAGGAGTTGGCAGGAAGTCAGCATCGCTGTTGCGATCAAAGCTACAGCCACGCGGCGGATCACTTGTATCCCCCGTCTCGCAAACCGGCATCCTCCTCCAAGCCGTCAATATTGGTTCTTACAGCCCAGAGCATGCCGAGGAAGCCCTTTTGTGCCCATTGCTGGGAATGCCGTTCCTCGTGATGTAGGAGTGGGTCTAGATCTCTGCCAGTGTTGAAGGTCGTGAGCCCCTGCTCGCCCCACTTATTGCCGCTTTCGACAACCTGCTGGAGCTTGTCTGCTGGATCGAGCGGATAATCGATATTTAGCATGAATATGTCGCCGTAAGTGGTTCCACCTAGCTGACTGTAGACGCTTTGCAGCGTGTTGCCACCCAAACCCATCAGCATTCCGTTGGGAGTGGCGACGAGGCTTCCGCCATTATTGTTGACAAAGCTCACGTCCTGACTGTAGGTCCAAGAATTCTTGTCTTGGCGGTCAATAATGCGCTGAATCTCGCTACTGGAATACGGGGTTTCGAGGAAATCGTTCGGCCGATAAGATCGACTTGCCGCCGCGTCGTAGTCGGTGCCCGCATTCAAAATGTATGACATTACTACGGCGCGTTTCGCATCATCTCCGCTGATGTCATACGGCAGTTGGAAGTAGGTTTTTCCGTCCGGGTCGGTGAGCGGTTCAAGTCGATCGAGGACCGTGAAGTCGTCCGGAGTGATGTCGTGTGTGCTGGCGATATCGACAATCGTCTCCGGTGGTATTCCCCGACGACTTGCGTTCTCCATCCACTTCTTGTAGTTGCCGGTGTTGCCTGGGTCGTTGTAGAAGGCTTTGTTGAAGTCGCGGTAGTACTGCTGGGTGTCGGTTGGCACGCCTGGGACGTATTTACCCGCGGAGATGTCGGCAATGTCCTTGGCGGATACGCCGGTTGGCAGGTGGGCCATGATCGCGGCCGCTGTCGTGTGGTCGCCGTTGCGTAGTGCGGCGGCGAGGGCCGCGCCGTCCTCGGTGGCGAGTCGAGTAGCTGCCGCGTCGGATCGGTCGTCGGCGACGTCGAGGCCCGATCCGAGCAGATCGCCTGCCGCGCGAATGTATTCGGCGTGTTCAGCCAACTTGGCGATGGCGGTGCTTGCCGCTGCTTCGAGTGCTCTGTGGGCGGTATTGATGAGTTCTTGGTAGGCGTTGACCTGGTCGGCGCTGCCGGTGAGTTGCCAATTGTCGTTGATGGATAAGTCTGATCCGGGGGCTTCGAGTGCATCGGTTACCTTGCCAAGGAGCACGGATCGGTGGGATTCGAGCGAGGTCGCGACCTCGCGCAGCACCGCTGGTGCGTCACGGACTTCAAGGAAGAGTTTGTAGCCCTGCTGATGGTCTTGAGCTACCCGGTCGTATGCGGCGTCATGCGCCCTACCCATCCAATACGACTGGCTGTCTGTGAACACCTTCTTCGCTCGATCCAGTTGGTCGAGGTAGAGCTGATTCTCGGTCTCGATCCGGGCGGCGAAGTCGTAGAGTCGACTGGTCTTCCAGTTGATCACCTGTGTCCGGGTGATCGTCACGCGCCGGCCAATCGCTGTACGTCGAACTGGTGCATGGCTTGGGCGAAGTCCTCGTCGGTTGCTTGGACGTTCGACGCGGTCGTGGTCACTGCTTTCGAGATGGCCTCGAGCCGTTTGGTCACTCGCCAGTACGAGCCTTCGATGAACTCGCCGAGCTGCTTGCCGGCCGCCGGTACATCGCAGCCTGGCAGGGCGTCGCCGAGGTGATCGGATACCTCGCGGACGTTTCGCGCATCGATCTGGCGACCAACGTCGTCGAGGATGGTCGCCAACTTGCCCAACTCAACGATATCGGCGTGCAACATCCGTACTCCCCCAAACGTACGATCCGGATGAGTCAACCCTACCCCGGTCTCCCGCGACCCATGGTGGGTACAAGTCGAGTGAGCACGTCAGCCGGATGAGCATCGCGCGGAGACGCGGGCCCCTCAGGCACCTTCGGAAACGATGTTGGCCGGGGGAGTGCCCGATTCGATCAGGCGGTCGACGGTGGTGCGAACCATCGCTGGCGAACCACACACCAGCACTTGATGTTTGGTGAACGGACCGTGCGCTGCGGCCACGTCAGCGAGCGTCCCGTGCAGCATTTCCTCGGGCCCGAAACCGATATCGGAGCGGGTCTGCTCATACAATTCATCGCGCACCGCAGGATCATCCGGACTCTCCACAACGGGAATGACCGAAAGCCAAGGCAATTCGCCCGCCAGCAGGAACAGCATGTCGTTGGCATAGAGGTCGCGCGGCGAGCGCCCACCGACGAACAGATACGTGCGCGGCGGCATATCGCGACGAGCCAGCTCCAGAATCTGCGCCCGCATCGGCGCCAACCCGGTCCCGCCCGCGATCATCACCAATTCGACAGCATCGGGTTCCACCGCGAAAACCCCATGGGGAGCGTTGATTCGCCACTGATCACCCGGTTTGGTGTCGGTGACGATCGAACTCGAACACCACCCGCCCGGCACCGTCCGCACATGGAATTCGAGCTTGCCGTCCAGCGAAGGCGGCAGCGCGGGGGAGAACCGTCGTCGCACGCCCGGATGCTGCGGCACCTCGATTTCCACCGAGCCTCCCGCTTCGAACGGCACGAAGTCGCCGATCAGCCGGATCACGGCGAGGTCGTGGCGCAATCGGTGGTGTCCGACCACGGTCGCCGTCCATGCGGGGTCGGGAAAAGCGTTGCTCATCAGCCTCTTTCGCGAAGTCTCAGACGGGGTCGGACGCGATGATCTCACTCGGGGTGCCTGCTCGCAGCAGCGCGTGCCGGGTCTCGGCGATCATCGACGGCGAACCGGCGATCTGGATCTGCCGGTCCGACCACGCACCGAAACTGGTCACCACCGCTCCCAGATTACCGACCAGCCGGCGCGGCATTCCGGGCGGCGTGGTACCCGAATCTTGGGGATACCACCAGGGATTGGTGTTCTCGGCGCAGACCGGCACCACGGTCAGCCACGGGTTGGACTGCGACAGCTGCCACATATTGCCCACGTCGTAGAGGTCGCCCGGATACCGCCCGCCGATGAAGAAGTGCACGCGCGGGTTGATCCCCCGCTGACTCATCTCGATCAGCTGCGCCCGCAACGGCGCGATCCCGGTCCCCGACCCGATCATCAGCACATCGCGCTGCGATTCCCGATCCACGTGCAACCCACCGAGCGGCCCGGCGATCTTCCACCGATCTCCGACCTTGGTGTCGTTGACGATCGCCGGACTCACCCAGCCACCGCTGATCCGCCGCACATGGAATTCGATCTCGCCATACGGGTTGGCCGGGATGGCGGGGGAGAAGTAGCGCCACATGTTGGGCCGCTGCGGCACCGCGACCGGCACATACTGCCCGGCTTTGAACGGTATCGGCCCGTCGGCCTGCAGCCGCACGATCGCCAGATCATCGAGCACCCGCCGATGCCCGACCACGGTCGCGTCCCAGTACGGCTGCGAGGTGTCCTCGTTGGCCCCGATCGCCATCGACGCCGAGATCAGCAGCGTGATGTCACGCCACCCCTCGTCGAGTTCCCTGGTCCACCGGTTGCCGTGAAAAGTGCGCAGCGCGGCCAGCAACGCCCGTCCGGCCAGGTCGTAATGGTCGGCTTCGACCCCGTATTTGCGATGGTCGCGGGCCAGTTGCTCGAGGAACCGTTGGGCCCGCTCGAAGTCCTCGAGATGGTCGAGCACGAACTGCACCGCGGTGGTGATCCGCTTGGCCTGCATGTCCATGGCAGGCGGAAACAGCTCACGCAACCGCGGGTCCTGTGCGAACAGGTGACCGTAGAACGCGCTGATCAGCCGCTCGGAACCACCGGGTGTCTCGGCCACCCCGCGGAAATCGGCGCGGACCAGCGCAAGCGAACGCGCATCCACGTCGTCAAGCTCCGTTTCTATCGAATTTGCCGCAATGTGGCCCACCACACGGTGCAACCCACCCCAGTATCCCCCGAAACCAACATCCGGGTGCAGGGATGCTCATCACGCCGCCCCCAACCGCACGGATCGCCAACGCCAACGCCAACGCGACCTCGGCCCATCGATACGAGTCGGTGATCGCGAAGCCGACGAAGCCCAACCCCCTCTGCGATGAGTTCGAGGTGGCGCTGACAAAGAAAGAGCCCGCAGGCGCATACGTCCTGCGGACTCTTTCAAGCTCGCTGATGAGGGACCTTGTCCTCACCTTCTTAAGCCAGAATGCTACCACCTGTCGGTGACGTGCTCAAGAATCTATGCATGTCCAAGCGCCGAGCCAGAGCCGAACTGATCCGCTGCCTCCACAGGACGCGCCTGGAGCCGTACCTGGAGGAGGCCGGGCGGGATGAGCGGTCGGCTTTGGCGTTGTATCAGTGGAATCTGCAACTGACTGCGGCGTTCCAAGAGGTACTGAGTGTGACCGAGGTACTGCTTCGCAACGCGATCGACTGCCAGTTGCAGAAGTGGAACGACAACGAACTGGGCTCGTCAGGTAGCTGGCTGCTGACCGCCCCGGCCGCCCCGCTGCGGAGCCTCACCAACAGCAAGCGCGCAAGCGCAAAGGACCAGGCGGACAAGGCCGCCGCTCGGTGGGATGCGAAGCATCGCCGTTACGGCCACGTCGTGACGCACGACGACGTGCTGGCGCAGGTGACCTTCGGAGCGTGGAAGGATCTGCTGCCTAACCACGTACCCAACGCTGGCGATACGACGAGCAATGCCAATCGGGTGCGAATGTGGAACGAGGCGTTGATCCACGCATTTCCCCATGTGACCGACCCAGACGGAATGACGACGTTCTGGCGGGTATACCGATTGCATGGCCTGCGCAACCGCGTCTCGCATATGGAAAGCCTGCTGACCTGCGAGATCGCAGACAGGGCTCGAGACGTCTTCGATCTGGCAGGGTCGATCAGCCCGGCGGCGCGAAACTGGCTCACAGGTATCAGCCGTGTATCCGCGGTGGCGAAGACGCGACCGATGCCTACGAAGCTCGGTGCTCTCGTGGGGCCGATCAGTTGACGACTATCCGCACCGCCGCCTCCCGAGCCCCCTCATCGACCTCCCCGATCTCGAACCCCCTGCTCGCGATGTGCTGGATCAGCGCGGGCTCCGGCGGCAGGCCGTACTTGCGCAGGTAGTAGGGGACCGCGCCTGGCCAGACGAACACACCGTCGGTGTGGAAGTTCAGCGGCACGTCGCGTTTGGCCGGGTCGAACTCGTCGGCGTCGAAGCTGCGGGCGCTCAAAACCACCGGGGCGTGCTCGAGGTAGGACAGCACCTGCTCCTGGATGTCGGAGTCCACCGCAGGCCGGTTCACCACCGGTTTGCCGTCGGGTTTGCGGCCGTCGAACGGCGCCGAAAGTCGAAGTTCGCTCATGATCGGACAACTTACGCGGTGCCGTTGACGTGCCTGAATCAGATGGCGAGGACGGTTTTTCCGCGTGCACTGCCCTGGCCGAGCACTGCGGGTGCAGCCTCCAACGGCACAGTCATTTGCACCGGAACAACCACATCTCCCGCGGCGACCCGCGAAAGCAACCGGCTCAATTCCGCTGAGCTGCCTTTGGATTGGAAGTTTCCGCCGGTGATGTCGCGTGCTTTCAAGTCCTCTTCGTCAGCCGCCCAAGTAGTCGAGTAGGCGTGTCCGCCGCGTTTGACCAGCGTGGCGTGAGTGGCGAAATCCCCTGGCGCGCTGACCAAGTCGAAGAGAACGTCGATCCCGTCGGGGTGGGTGAAGCGAACGGCGTCGGTGACGCTGGTGTCCTTGTAGGTGGCGGGGTCCGGGTCGACGAAGTTGGGGTCGGCGGGGCGGATCTGGGTGTAGTCGACGGTTTCGGAGGCGCCGAGGCGGGCGACCTGGTCGGTGGCGTCGGCGCGGGCGGTGGCGATCACGTGGGCGCCTGCGATGTTGGCCAGTTGGACGAGGAAGGAACCCACTCCGCCGGTCGCGCCGACGATCAGAACTGTTTGGTCGGGCTGGATGCCGGCCGCGTCCACCAGATCCTGCGCGGTCACGCCGGCGATGGGCAGCGCCGCCGCGGCCACCGAGGTGACACCGTCGGGGATCGGGACCAGCGTCGCGTCTTCGGGGACGGTGGCGTATTGCGCCCAACTGCCGTGTCCCGCAGGCGCGGTCAGGAATTTGCCGACCACTTTGTCGCCGACCTTGAACTTGCTCACGCCCGACCCGATCGCGGAAACGGTGCCCGCGCCGTCCACGCCGAGGATCATCGGGAAGTCGGTGGGCATCTTGCCCTCCAGTATTCCGTCGGCCATTTTCAGGTCGAACGGGTTGACCCCCGCCGCGTCCAGGGCCACCTGAACCTCACCCGCGCCCGGTTCGGGCACGGGCACATCGGCGAGCTCGGGTGTGGCGCCGAACTTCTGAACCACGATCGCGCGCATAGGGGGTGAACTCCTCGCATCGGGGGTGAGCCGGGCATCGCAATCCTAGGCGGATAGGCGTCCGACATGCGGTGATTGATCGTCTTCGGTGGTGTCGCGGCGTACCGTGAAACGCGGATCGCAAGTCTGCCGAAGAAAACTAGAGTTGAGCGGAACAGACTCAACTCTACCCGCGTTGAACAAGTCGATACCCGGCACACACAAGGAGATTCGTGGACTCGTTCAATCCCACCACCAAGACGCAGGCGGCGCTGACCGCTGCTCTGCAGGCCGCGTCCGCCGCAGGCAATCCGGAGATCCGTCCGGCGCACTTGCTGGTGGCGTTGCTCGATCAGACCGACGGCATCGCCGCGCCGTTGCTCAAAGCCATCGGTGTCGACCCCGCGACCGTGGAACGCGAGGCGGGCGACATCGCCGACAAACTACCGCGCGCGACCGGCGCGACCACCACACCGCAGCTGGGCCGCGAAGCCTTGGCCGCGATCACCGCCGCGCAGCGCCTGGCCACCGAACTCGGCGACGAGTATGTCTCCACCGAAAACCTGCTGGTCGGGCTGTCCGAGGGCGATTCCGAGATCGCCAAACTGCTGCGCAAGCACGGCGCGACCCCCGAGGCGTTGCGCGACGCATTCGCCACGGTGCGCGGCAGCGCGCGCGTGACCAGCGCCGACCCCGAGGCCAGCTACCAGGCGCTCGAGAAGTACTCCACCGACCTCACCGATCTGGCCCGCGCGGGCAAACTCGACCCGGTGATCGGCCGCGATACCGAGATTCGTCGCGTGGTGCAGGTCCTGAGCCGTCGCACCAAGAACAACCCGGTGCTGATCGGCGAACCCGGCGTGGGCAAGACCGCCATCGTCGAAGGCCTGGCGCGCCGCATCATCGAGGGCGACGTGCCGGAGTCGTTGCGCAACAAGAAGGTCGTGTCGCTGGACCTGGGCGCGATGGTGGCCGGCGCGAAGTATCGCGGCGAGTTCGAGGAGCGGCTCAAGGCCGTGCTCGACGACATCAAGAACAGCGCGGGCGAGATCATCACCTTCATCGACGAGCTGCACACCATCGTCGGCGCGGGCGGCAGCGGCGATTCGGCGATGGACGCGGGCAACATGATCAAACCGCTGCTCGCGCGTGGCGAGCTGCGGTTGGTCGGCGCGACCACGCTCGAGGAGTACCGCAAGTACATCGAGAAGGACGCCGCGCTGGAACGCCGTTTCCAGCAGGTGCTGGTCGGCGAGCCGTCGGTGGCCGACACCATCGGCATCTTGCGCGGTATCAAGGAGCGCTACGAGGTGCACCACGGTGTGCGCATCACGGACTCCGCGCTGGTGGCGGCGGCGACGCTGTCGGATCGCTACATCACCTCGCGCTTCCTGCCCGACAAGGCGATCGACCTGATCGACGAGTCGGCCTCGCGGCTGCGCATGGAAATCGACTCGCGACCGGTGGAAATCGACGAGGTGGAGCGGGCGGTGCGACGCCTGGAGGTCGAAGAGGTCGCGCTGGAGAAGGAGACCGACGCCGCCTCGAAGCAGCGCCTCGAGAAACTGCGTCAAGAACTGGCCGACGACCGCGAAAAACTGGGCCAGCTCACCACTCGCTGGCAGAACGAGAAGAACGCGATCGACTCGGTGCGCGGGGTGAAAGAGCAGCTGGAAACCTTGCGCGGGGAGTCCGAACGGGCCGAACGCGACGGCGATCTGGGCAAGGCCGCCGAACTGCGTTACGGCAAGATCCCCGCCTTGGAAAAGGAACTGGCCGCGGCCGAAAAGGCCAATGGCGCAGCGGCAACCGGCGACATGATGCTCAACGAGGAGGTCACTCCCGACGACATCGCCGACGTGGTCTCGGCCTGGACGGGCGTGCCGGTCGGTCGGATGTTGGAAGGCGAAACCGCCAAGCTGCTGCGGATGGAAACCGAGGTCGCGGGGCGCGTTGTCGGGCAGGAGGAAGCGGTGCAGGCGGTGTCGGACGCGGTGCGTCGGGCGCGTGCCGGGGTCGCGGATCCGAACCGGCCGACCGGGTCGTTCCTGTTCGTGGGCCCGACGGGCGTGGGTAAGACCGAGTTGGCGAAGTCGTTGGCGGACTTCCTGTTCGCCGACGAACGCGCCATGGTGCGCATCGACATGAGCGAGTACAGCGAGAAGCACTCGGTGGCTCGGCTGGTCGGCGCGCCGCCGGGATATGTCGGGTACGACCAGGGCGGTCAGCTCACCGAAGCGGTGCGCAGGCGGCCGTATTCGGTGGTGCTGTTCGACGAGATCGAGAAGGCGCACCCGGACGTTTTCGACATCTTGTTGCAGGTTCTCGACGAGGGCAGGCTCACCGACAGTCAGGGTCGCACGGTCGATTTCCGCAACACGATCCTGATTCTCACCTCCAATCTCGGCGCCGGTGGCGATCGTGAACAGGTGATGGAGGCGGTGCGTCGGGCGTTCAAACCGGAGTTCATCAACCGGCTCGACGATGTGGTGATGTTCCATGCGCTGGACGCCAAGCAGTTGGAATCGATCGTCGACATCAACCTGCGTCAGCTGCAGAAACGGCTGTCGCAGCGTCGCCTGACCCTGGACGTCACCGAGGAGGCCAAGCAGTGGCTGGCCGTGCGCGGCTACGACCCGGCCTACGGCGCGCGGCCGCTACGCAGGCTGATCCAACAGGCGATCGGGGACAGTCTGGCCAAGGAACTCCTCTCCGGTGCGGTCGCCGACGGTGACACGGTCAACGTCAGTGTGGACAACGCCACCGACAAACTCGTGGTCGAACGCGAAGTTATCCACAGCTAGGGAATTTATCCACAGGCCGGTGCGTAGGGGCCTGCCAAACGCACCGGCCTGTCCTACCCTGGAGCCCATGACGAACCCCAAGGATCCGTGGCAACGCCCGGACGACGCGCCGACCGAACGGCTGGGTTCGTCGGGCACCGAGTCGACCGCGCAGTACGGGGCCGGTTCGTTCGACGAGTGGGGTCAACCGTCGAATCCGACGCAGGCGCTGCCCCCGCACGACGCGCAGTGGGGTGGTTACGAAAGTGGTTATCCCGCAGCACAACCTCCACCGCAGCACGCACCGCCGCCCGGCTACGACCAGGGTTACCAGGCCGCGCCGCCACCCGGACATCCGCCGCAGCCGCAGGACGGTAACCAGCAAGAACCGCCCAAGCGCCACACCGGTTTATGGATCGCGCTGGGTATTGGCATCTTGGCTCTGATCGCCGTCGGCGGCGTGCTGGCAGGGCTTGTACTGAGCGGAAATTCCTCCGAAGACAACACCGCCGCACCGCCGTCGACCAGCCAACTCCTCGTCCCACCGACGATGAAACCCACCACCCCCGGCACCTCGCCGAGCACCAGCGGGATACCCGGCTTGCCAGGACTTGGCGGCGGTGAGGATCTGGGCGCCACGATGGGCAGCATCACCGCCAACACCGGCACCGAGATCACCATGAGCACGCTGGGCGGGTCCGATGTTCGGGTGCTGATCGACGATGCGACGCAGGTGATCTCGTTGACCAGCACGAAGGCGAGCGAGCTACCGGTGGGCGACATGGTTATGGTGCAGGGCGACAAAAACCCAGACGGGTCGATCCACGCCAAGATCATCATCTCCACGGCGTTACCGGGCGGCCCCCGATGAGCGACCCGCGCGTCCAATCCCCGGTGCTACCGGGCAATCACGGCGACGGCTGGATAGGCTAGGCGACGATGACGGCTATGTGGTTCGGGTTAGCAGCGATCGCACTCGTGGGTGCGGTCGTCCTGTTGTATTTCGATCGGGTCCAGCGGCAGCGCACCGGACACGCCAGACAGGTGTGGGCGAAGTCCCAGGGTTACACCTACGTGTCGGTGGAGCCTGCGCTGGCGTCGACGTGGCGCCGTGGCGCGTTGGCCAAGCTCGGTTACCTCTCGGCGGTCGACGTGGTCTCCGGTATTCGCAAGGGCGAGAAGTTCGTGCTCTTCGACCTGGAAGACGCCGCGACCCTGGTGGCCGTGCGCCGCCAGATCGGGTCCGAGATCGACGTGGACATGCGGCTGAAAACCGCGGCCCCGCCGAAGGACCACGATCTGGAACTGCTCGGCGCCATCGGTGACCGGGTGGTGTTCGCCACCGATCCCGAGATCGCGCGGCACGCGGTGGATCAGCGGATGGTCGGGTTCATCGAATCGCTGTCCGACACCGTGCAGATGCTGTGGAGCGAGGGCAACTGGACGCTGGGCATGTTGCCGGTGGGCAGTACGTCCAAGGACTGGGAGACCGCGATCGACGTGGTGCTGCGGCTGTCCGGGCTGCTGCACGTGTTGCCGCCGGTGGCCGAGCCCAACGAGTTCACGCGGCCGCGTTCCAGCGCCAACCTCGCGCCGGGCTTCCGCCCCGAGTACGACGAGGAAGACGACGACCGCGAATTCGCTTCGGGCCGTGAGGGATTCGCCGATGTGGAGGAACGTGGCCGCGCTCGTTTCCCCGGCCCTGACGAACTCGACGACCAGCCCTACGCCGGTGGCCTGTCCGGCGACGAGCAGTACGCCCCGGCGCGCGCGTCCGAAGACGACGAGCCTTACCCGTCGCGCTTCGCCGACGACGAGCCCTACGCGTCCCGCTTCGACAACTCCTCGGCCCCCGCCGCCCGCTTCGCCGAAGACGATGAGCCCCGCAACCCCGCCCGCGACGAGCGCGCCCCCCTCGGCCGAGCCCCCGCATTACCCGCCGACTACGACCCCGACCTGGACGACCCGGAGTTCGAGGACCAACCAGCCCCCGGCCGCCGCCCGCTGGGCGAACCCCCGAAGCGCCCATCGCTGGCAGTAGTCCCCGAACCCCGCGCACGCACCGAGGCCCCCCACGACGACGCGGAACCCGGCCAACCGGGCGGCCCCTTCCACCCCGGTTTCCGCCCGTACCAGGGCCCAGTACCGAAGTGATCCACCCGCCGCGACGGTAACCGTCGCGGCACAACCGGAATCGATCTCGCGATGACCGACAGTCCCTTGCGCCTGCCCGGCGTCCACCGCCCCGTCGCCATGATCACCGGACCGACGTCCGGCATCGGGCGCGGCTTCGCCCACCGCCTCGCGGCGCTGGGTTACGACCTGGTCCTGGTCGCCCGCGACGAAGCCCGTCTGCGCGAGCTGGCCGACGAACTGGCCCGCCGGTTCGCCACGTCGGCGCAGGTCCTGGTCGCCGATCTGGCCGACGACGACGATCGCGCACGCGTGGCCGAACGGGCCGCGCAGGGCATCGAATTCCTGGTCAACAACGCGGGTTTCGCGCATTCGGGCGAGTTCTGGACGCTCGAGCCCGCGCAACTGCAGGCCCAGCTCGACGTCAACGTCACCTCGGTGCTGCAGCTGACCAGAGCCGCGCTGCCGGCGATGGTCGCCGCGGGCGCCGGTTCGATCGTGAATGTGGCCAGTGTGGCCGGGCTGATTCCCGGACGGGGGTCGACCTACTCGGCCTCCAAGGCCTACGTCGTATCCTTCACGGAGGGTTTAGCGGGTGGATTAGTGGGCATCGGTGTTCGCGTCCAAGCGCTGTGCCCCGGATTCGTGCACACCGAGTTCCATGAGCGCGCCGGCATCGAGATGAGTTCGCTGCCCCAGCGCCTGTGGCTGGATGTCGATCAGGTGGTCGACGGGTGCCTGCGCGATCTGGACTCCGGTCGGGTGATCAGCGTGCCCGGCGTGCAGTACAAACTGCTCACCGCGGTCGCGGGGTTCGTCCCGCGGACCCTGGTGACCCGACTCAATCGCGGACTCTTCAACGCACGCGGAAGGACATGACTCAGATGATCGACCAGGCACGTGAGTCGCTCACGAAGGCCGATCGCGACCAGCTGGCGGCGCTGGTGCGCGAGCTCGCGGTCGTGCACGGCAAGGTGACGTTGTCGTCGGGCAAGGAAGCCGACTACTACGTCGACCTGCGCCGCGCGACCCTGCACCACCAGGCCGCGCCGCTGATCGGCACGTTGCTGCGCGAACTGGTCGGTGACTGGGACTTCGACGCCGTCGGTGGCCTGACCATGGGCGCGGATCCGGTCGCGATGGCCGTGATGCACGCGCCGGGTCGCCCGATCGACGCGTTCGTGGTCCGCAAGGCGGCCAAGGCGCACGGGATGCAGCGTCAGATCGAGGGCCCCAACATCGTGGGCAAGCGCGTGCTGGTCGTGGAGGACACCACCACCACCGGAAATTCGCCGCTGACCGCGGTGCGCGCGCTGCGTGACGCGGGCGCGATCGTGGTCGGTGTGGCCACCGTCGTCGACCGGGAAACCGGTGCTGACCAGGTGATCGCCGAAGAGGGGCTGGAATATCGATCCATCCTCGGTCTCGATGATCTCGCGCTGGGTTAGCCTGAACAACGCCGAACCCGGACGACGACGTGGTCTGTCCGGAATGTCTGAAGGACGTGTGAGTCACCTGTGGTGAGCATTGCAGTAAACAAAGGTCGCGACAATGTCGCGATGCTCGGGATCGGTGCCTACCGTCCGCAACGCATCGTCAGCAATGCCGAAGTGTGCGAGCAGCTGGACTCCACGCCGGATTGGATCTTCGATCGCACCGGCATCCACAACCGGCGCTGGATCAGCGGCGACGAGACGATCCAGTCGATCGCCACGGCCGCCGGTGAGCGCGCGCTGAACAACACCCCGATCGATCGCACCAAGATCGGCGCGGTCATCCTGTGCACGTCCAGCTGGCTCAAGCTCACCCCGCACGGTGCGCCGTCGGTGGCGTCCGACCTGGGGCTCAACGGTGTGGCCGCGTTCGACCTCACCTCCGGCTGCGGTGGCTTCTGCTACGGCCTGGGCGTGGCCGCCGACCTGATCCGCGCGGGTTCGTTCGACTACGTGCTGGTGATCGGCGCCGAGACGATGACCGTCGGCCTGGACAAGACCGACCGCGGCACCGCGATGATCTTCGGTGACGGTGCGGGCGCTGTCGTCGTCGGTCCGGCCGAGGAGAACGGCATCTCGCCCACGGTGTGGGGTAGCGACGGCGAGAACGCCGAGGCCATCGCCCAGGACATCGATTTCCTGGCGTTCCAGCAGCGCGCGCAGCAGATGCAGGGCACCGATCCCGCCGTGGAGCCGGTCGGCCAGATGTCGCTGCGGATGGAGGGCCCGAAGGTCTTCCGCTGGGCCGCGGTCACTCTGCCGCGTGCACTGTCGGCGGCGCTGGACAGCTCCGGCGTGGCCAAGGAGGACATCGAGGTGTTCATCCCGCACCAGGCCAACGCCCGGATCAACGAGTTGATGAAGAAGAACCTGGGCCTGGCCGACGAGGTCCCCATCGCCAACGACATCGAGAACACCGGCAACACCTCCGCCGCCTCGGTGCCGCTGGCCATCGAGGAAATGTTGGTCACCGGCAAGGCCAAGGGCGGCCAGGTCGCGCTGCTGCTGGGCTTCGGCGCGGGTCTGAGTTACGCGGGCCAGGTCGTCACCTTGCCGCCCGCCCCGAAGGAACCGAGCTTCTGACATGCGAGGACTGCGCGCCGCTTATGTCACGGCGGCGGCAGTCACCGTGTTCGGTGCTGTCACCGGCCGCGACCGCCTGCAATGGGTCGCCAAGCCACTGCTGATGCCGCTGTTGGCCGCCGACACGGTGGCCAACAGCGACCTCGCCCCGACCGAGCGCACGATCCTGCTCGGCTCGCTGGCCGCGGCCACCGTCGGCGACGTGCTGCTGCTCGACCCCGACGACGACCGCCGCCTCATCGCGGGCGCCTCGTCGTTCGCGGTCATGCAAACCGGCTACTCGATCCTGTGGTGGCAGCGCGGCGCCCGCCCACGCCCTGACATCGCCGTCCCCCGCGTAGTGGCCTGGCTGGGCGCCGCCGCGCTGCTCCGCGCCAAAGCCCCCAACCTCGCCCTCCCGCTCACCACCTACGGCGCGACCCTGGGCACCGCCGCAACCCTCGCCTCGGACCCAACCCTCGCACCCGACGCGAAAACCTTTGCGGGCGTGAACATTCCGAACGCAGACCCCCGCAGCCGCTACGGCGTCGGCGCCCTACTGTTCACGATCTCGGACGCCCTGATCGTCGCGCGCCGCCTCTTCGCCCGAACCGACCGCACCCGCCGCCTCACCGAAGGCACCATCCTGGCGACCTACGCGACCGCCCAGTATCTGCTCACCGTCCCGCCCCGGAACACTTTCTGATACAGCGCGTCACATGGCGCTTACTTTGGTGTTGTCGCGATGAAATACCGCGCGCGCACGCTTCCTAGATGAGCGGGGAAACGCAGTTCATCGAGGTGCACGGGTATCGCCGGGCGTTCCGCATGGCAGGCACCGGCCCACCCCTGCTGCTGATCCACGGGATCACCGACAGCTCGGGAACCTGGGAACCCGTGTTCGACGCGCTAACCGAGCACTACACCGTCATCGCCCCAGACCTCCTCGGCCACGGCGAATCCGCCAAGCCCCGCGCCGACTACGCGGTGGCCGCCTACGCCAACGGCATGCGTGACCTGCTCAGCGTGCTCGGCATCGACCGGATCACCGTGGTCGGCCATTCGCTGGGCGGCGGCGTCGCGATGCAGTTCGCCTACCAGTTCCCTGAGAAGGTCGAGCGAATAGCGCTGGTGTGCCCGGCGGGAATGGGCGCGGGCGTGCACCCCGCGTTCCGACTCGCGACCCTGGCAGGCGCGGGCCCGGCCCTGATGGCGATCACCAGCTGGCCGGTCCGCACCGCCGTCCGCGCGGCCGTCCCGGTGGTGACCGCAGCCGGTGGCCTGGGCCTGGGCCCCGACGCCGAATACGTCCTGCGCCTCTACGGCCACCTGGCCGACCCCGGCGCACGCAACGCCTTCCTGCGCACCATCCGCGCCGCCGCCGACCGCCGCGGCCAAACCATCACCATGCTCGACCGCGGCTACCTCGCGGCCCACCTGCCGACCCTGGTCATCGGCGGCACCCGCGACACCGTCATCCCGTCGGGCCACGCCGAACGCGCCCACCGCGCCTTCCCTGGTAGTCGCATCGAAATCTTCGCGGGCGCAGGCCATTTCCCGCATCATTTCGACCCCGACCGTTTCGTGAAGTTGATCCGCTCGTTCATCGAGGAAACCGACCCCGCCGTGTTCGATCCGCTGCGCTGGCAGCGCACCCTGCGCCGCGGCCGCCCGATCGTCGGCTTACCCACCCTCGAAGCGACCCCGGAGCCCACGCTCCCGCAGGGTGCTGGATTGTCACCGGAGTCCACACCCCCGCAAGTCGCTGGATCGTCACCCGCGTAAGCCTTCACAGCACCAGAATGATCCGATCCCGATCCTGCGGGTCGACGCGAATCGGAACAGTCTGTCCCACAACCATTCTCGCCTTGTCCACCGGCATCACATCCACCACGATCGTCCCGCTATACGTGTCGGCCCCCGGCACCGTGAGCTCCACATCCAACTCGGTCAACTCACTGGCATGATCCGTGCGCCCCAACGGATGCACCCCTTCGATCCGCGCCCACCCCTCCAACCCGTGCCTGCGCAACCGCCGATCCGCCCGGGTCGGCATCGAAGCCCACGTCACCGCGCCCCCGCACGCCGTCCCGAACAACCCCACCATGATCATCACCTGATAGGGCACCGTCCCCGGTGGCGCGTGCGGCGCCAACCACCCCAACCACACCGCGAGCGCGATGAGATACCCCGCCACGACCCAGGCCAACGCCCGCATCACCCGCGCATGATCCATCCGGCTCACCACCCAGTTCCAGGGTAGCGCGGCGTCCGCCTAGCATTGTCGGGTGAATGAACCAGAGGTCGCGGGCCCGACCGAGTGGGGCGAGCATCCGCACGGCCTCGGTCCGTGGGCGCAGGAATACGACACCCCGGTGCCCACCGATGAGCGCTACGACCCGGTCCTGCTGGCCGAGGGCGACCGCCGCAATGTCGTGGATGCCTACCGGTACTGGACCCGTGAGGCGATCGTCGCCGACATCGACTCGCGCCGTTTCCCCTTCCATGTGGCGATCGAGAACTTCGGCCACGACGCCAATATCGGCACCGTCGTGCGCACCGCCAACGCCTTCGCCGCCGCCGCGGTGCACATCATCGGCAAGCGACGCTGGAACCGCCGTGGCGCGATGGTCACCGACCGCTACCAGCACCTGATGCACCACGCCGACCTCGCCGAGTTGCGCGAGTTCGCCGCGCGCGAGGGGCTGACCGTGGTGGCCGTGGACAACGTGCCCGGCGCGGTCCCGTTGGAGACCGCGGACCTGCCGAAGAACTGCCTGCTGCTGTTCGGTCAGGAAGGTCCCGGCGTGAGCGACGACGCGAAAGACGCAGCGGCGCTGACGGTTTCGATCGCCCAGTTCGGCTCGACCCGCAGCATCAACGCGGGCGTCGCCGCGGGCATCGCCATGCACGCCTGGATCCGCCAACACGCCGACCTGTCGGTGGCCTGGTAACGGAACGAGCACGGAATGTCGGTGCCACCTGGCACCATGGGGTCATGACCTCGCGCAGTGGCCGGCGCCCCCAGCCCGCAGATCGTGCCGGATCGGTGCCCACTGCGGCGCTGTGGTCCGAGCGTGCCGATATGGCCGAGTCCGCGATCATCTCGCGGCATCTGCGGATGCTGTGGGGTTGTCCCGGAACGGAATTGGGTGTGGTGGGCTGGCCAGCGACCCGCCGCGAACGAGCCTTCGCCGGCTGGCACTACTGGTGGCAAGCGCACTTACTCGACGTCGCGGTGGACGCCGCCAACCGCGTGCCCACCCCGGCCCGCCGCAAACGCATCGGCGCGATCGCCCGTGCCATCCGGTTACGCAATATCACCGGCTGGACCAACCGCTACTACGACGACATGGCCTGGTTGGCCATCGCCCTGGAACGCGCCGAACGCACCCTGGACCTCACCGATGCCCGCCGCGGCCTGGTCGCTCTCGAGCAGAAGCTCTACGGCGCCTGGGATCCCGAGGTCGGCGGCGGCATCCCGTGGCGGATGAAGTCGGACTTCTTCAACGCCCCCGCCAACGGCCCCGCAGGCATCGCCCTGTTGCGCCTGGGCCACGTCGGACGCGCGCAGCAGATGGCCGACTGGCTCGACGCCACCCTGCGCGACCCGGAATCGGGCCTGATCCTGGACGGCATCCACTTACCGTCGGGCGAGATCGAACGCCCCGTGTTCACCTACTGCCAGGGCGTAGTGCTCGGCCTGGAAGCCGAACTGGCCGTGCACACCGACGACGAACGCCACGTGCAGCGAGTCATCGCCCTGCTCGACGCCGTCGAGGAGCACATGACCACCCGCATGGTGATCTCCGGTGGCGGCGGCGGTGACGGCGGCCTGTTCAACGGCATCCTGGCCCGCTACCTCGCGGTGGTCGCGCTGATGCTGCCCGGCGAGGGCAAGGCCGAGGAAACCGCGCGACGCTGCTGCGCCGCGATCGTGAAAGCCTCCGCCACCGCGGCCTGGGCCAACCGCCTCGAGGTCGAAGGCGAGCCGCTGTTCGGCTACGACTGGAGCAAACCGGCACGCTTACCCGGCGGCACGTCCGGCGCGGGCAAGTTCACCGCGGGCGGCTCGGTGACCGCCTCGGCCGTGCCCGAACGCGACCTGTCGGTGCAGTTATCGGGCTGGATGTTGATGGAAGCGGCCTACCAGGTCACCGCGGCCGGGCTGTGAGTCAGCGCTCGGTGTCGCCCGCGATGCTGGGCTCGAGGAATTCCTCTTCGGGCTTGGACATCTCCTGGCGGTAGTGCCGCAGCCCCAGCGCGGTGCCCACGATCAGGCCCACGATCAACGTGCAGATCACCGCGGGCATCAACCACGGCACCTGCTCGAGGAACTCGCCCGCGTAATACCCGATCAGCAGCAGCACCGGCGCCCAGATGATCGCGCCGATCGTGCTGGCCACGGTGTACTTGCGATGGTCCATCCCGGCCGCACCGGCCACCATCGGGCACAGCGTGCGCACCCACGGAATCCACCGCGCGACCAGCACCGCGAAGAACCCGTGCCGTTGCAGCAGATCGGTGACCTTGGCCAAGTTCTTGGTGTTGATATATCGGCCGTTCTTGCGCGCGACCAGGCGATGCCCGGTACGCGCGCCGACCATATAGCCGACCTGATTGCCGATGATCGCGGACAGCATCGTGCCCACCGACAGCGCCCACACCTGCGCTTCGCCATTGGCGTGCGAGGCCAGCACGATGCCGGCGGTGATCAGCATCGAGTCACCGGGCAGGAACAGTCCGATGATGAACGCGCACTCGAGGAACACGAACACCAGCACCACCGCCCAGACCACAGCGGGGCCTGCTGAGATCAGCGGCTCGAAGCTGCCCATGGCGAGGAGGGTCGACGGTACTGCGGTCACAGCGATCAGTGCGTCTCGTTCGTCGAAGTCGCCAGCTCGCCGTTGGGCGCCGGGACCACCGGTGCCTTGCGGCGCTCGAGCACCTTCTTACCGACCGTGATGATCGCGGGCAGGATCGACACGAACACGATCAGCAGGAAGATCGCTTCCACGTGCTCGCGGATGAACGGCACATTGCCCAGGAAGTAGCCGATGACCGTCACGCCGCCGCCCCACAGCACCGCGCCGACGATGTCGAACGCCACGTACTTGCGGTAGCTCATCTGCGACACACCCGCCAGCACCGGCATGAACGTGCGCACGATCGGCACGAACCTGGCCAAGATGATGGTCTTGGGGCCGTGCTTCTCGAAGAACTCGTGCGTCTCGGTGACGTAATGCTTCTTGAAGAAGCGGCTGTCTTCCTTCTTGAAGATGGCCGGGCCGATCTTGCGGCCGATCCAATACGCGCACTGGTCGCCGAGGAACGCTGTGAGAATCACCAACGGCACCAGCCACCAGATCGACACGACCGGGTTCTCCTGCGCGGCGAGCATGCCGCCGGTGAACAGCAGCGAGTCACCCGGCAGCAACGGGAACAGCAGGCCGGTCTCGATGAAGACAATCGCCAGAATGGCAGGCAGAACGGCGTTCTTCAGCCACGTCTGTTGTAGGAGATACATCGGGTCCAGCAACTGCGTCAGCGCAAGGTTGTTCGTTACCGCATCGGATACCGCCAGCAAAGTCACGGCCCCCACAGTACCGGTCCGATCTGTGACATGAGTGCCCCGCGGGTGAACCTCACGACCGGGTGATCTCGCACTCGTCTACTAAATTAGGGTGTGGCCTGACAGAATTGGTTTTTTGCTCCCCACAACACGGAGGTCACTGCTGTGCCTATCGCGACCCCGCAGGTCTACGCCGAGATGCTCGGCCGGGCCAAGGCGCACTCGTTCGCGTTCCCGGCGATCAACTGCACGTCGTCGGAGACGATCAACGCCGCCATCAAGGGCTTCGCCGACGCGGGCAGTGACGGCATCATCCAGTTCTCCACCGGCGGCGCCGAGTTCGCCTCGGGCCTGGGTGTGAAGGACATGGTCACCGGTGCGGTGGCGCTGGCGGAGTTCGCGCACGTCGTGGCCGCCAAGTACGACGTGACGATCGCGCTGCACACCGACCACTGCCCCAAGGACAAGCTGGACACCTACGTGCGTCCGCTGATCGCGATCTCGCAGGAGCGCGTGAACCTGGGCGGTCTGCCGCTGTTCCAGTCGCACATGTGGGACGGTTCGGCCATCCCGATCGACGAGAACCTCGAGATCGCCAAGGAACTGCTGAAGGCCTGCAAGTCGGCCAACATCATTCTCGAGGTCGAGATCGGTGTCGTGGGCGGCGAGGAAGACGGCGTCGAGGCCGAGATCGACGACAAGCTCTACACCACCCCCGAGGACTTCGCGAAGACCATCGAGGTGCTGGGTGCGGGCGAGAACGGCCAGTACCTGCTGGCCGCCACCTTCGGCAACGTGCACGGTGTGTACAAGCCGGGCAACGTCGTGCTCAAGCCCGAGGTGCTCGCCGAGGGCCAGCGCGTCGCGGCCGCCAAGCTGGGTCTGCCCGAGGGTTCGCAGCCGTTCGACTTCGTGTTCCACGGTGGTTCGGGCTCGCTGAAGTCCGAGATCGAGGACTCGCTGCGCTACGGCGTGGTGAAGATGAACGTCGACACCGACACCCAGTACGCCTTCACCCGCCCGGTCGCCGGCCACATGTTCACCAACTACGACGGTGTGCTGAAGGTCGACGGCGAGGTCGGCAACAAGAAGGTCTACGACCCGCGCAGCTACCTGAAGAAGGCCGAGATCTCCATGGCCGAGCGCGTGACCGAGGCCTGCAACGACCTCAAGTCGGCCGGTCGCTCGGTCAGCGGTTCCTGAATTCTCGTATCGAACAAACGGGGCCCGAGCTCATGAGTCTTGATGTCCGTGTGCTCGGGCCCGTTCGACTGCTCGTCGGCGGCGAGCCGGTAGCGGTCGGCGGGCCCAAGCCGCGCGCCCTCCTCGCCGCGCTCACCGTCAACCGACGGCGCGCGGTGTCTTCCGCTGTGCTGGCGGAGATGGTGTGGAACGAGGATCCGCCCGATTCCTACGCCGCGAGCCTGCAGGTGTTCGTGTCGAACATCCGCAAGGCCTTGCGCAACGCGGGGATCGATTCCGCGCTGGTGTTGCGGACCGAAGGCGCGGGGTACCGACTCGAAATCCCTGATACCGCTTGCGATCTCGGCCGTTTCGAGAGTGCGCGCGAAGCCGGTTCGCGGTGTCTCGATGTCGGCGACCATCCCGGCGCGGCCAATCTTTTCGGTGCGGCACTGCGGGAGTGGAGTGGACGGGCGCTGGCCGACCTGGCCGGGTTGCAGTTCGCCGACGGGTTCGCCACGGCGATGAACGAGGAACGGCTACTTGCCGCGTCGGCGCGGGTGGACGCTGAAATCGCTTGCGGGCGTGCGTCTTCGGTGATCGGCGAGTTGGTGTCGATGACCAACGAGCATCCGCTCCGTGAGCCGCTGTGGGGGCAGTTGATCACGGCGTTGTACCTGTCCGGGCGGCAAGCCGATGCGTTGGAAGCGTGTCGGCGGGTGCGTGGGGTGTTGGCCGAGGAGCTGGGTATCGATCCCGGTTCCGCGCTGATCGAGTTGGAGCAGCGGGTTCTGCGGCAGGAACCGTTGAATGTGTTGGCGTCCAGGCGATCCGACCAGGTCGCCGCGGCGATGACCGAGACTGTCACCGAGGTGCCGCAGTCGATCCGCAACGGGAATTTGCGGTTCGTCGACGGCCGCACGCTCCCGATTCCCCACGGCGGCATCAGGATCGGGCGGATGACCGATAATGAACTGGTTCTCGATGATCCGAAGGCCAGTCGCTATCACGCGCACATCATGCCCAGCCGGGCCGGACTGTTGATCAAGGATCTGCACTCGGCCAACGGGGTTTATGTGAACGAGGCGCCGATCGACAGCGGGGCTCTGCTGGCTGATGGGGATGTAATCCGTATCGGCGGAACGGTTTTGACCTTTATCGCGGTGAAGTAGGGGGCGGCGGTTCCCGGCGGTTTGGTGGGGCAAAGCCACGGGGGTTTAGGTGGTCCCGGGGGGTTTGAGGCTGTGTTTTTGGAGCGCTGGCGCGCTCGAGCGCGGCCCCTGTGGGGCCGCGAGTTAGCCACCGTTGCTTGAGGCTGCGCCTCGGACGCAACGGCGGCTAACTCGCGGCCGGGCCGCTACGGCCACTGCGTGGCCGCTGCTCCCTATGGGTCGCAGGTGCGGGGCTGGGAGTGCGGTAGGTGGCGGGTTTGGGGCGAGGTGTGTGGTTGGGGTGTGCGGTGTGGGGCGCTTCGGGGTGTGCGGTGTGGGGTTCAGGTCAGGCGGATTTCGGCTGCGGCGCGGCCGAAGAGCTTGCGGCCCTCGGAGATTCCGCTCAGCAGGACCGTTGCCGCGCGGCGGTCGGGGTCTACCGACTTGACCTTGCCGGAGAACTCGATCACGCCTGCGTCGGTGGGGGGAACTGGGACGAAACCGGAGAAGCGGACGCTGAGCTTTTCGATGGCGGTCGGGTCGCCCAGCCAGTCGGTGAGGTACTGCGCGGCCAGGCCCATGGTGAGCAGGCCGTGCGCGACAACCGTTGGTAGACCTGCCAATTCGGCGGCGCGGTCGCTGAAGTGGATGGGGTTGGGGTCGCCGGACACGCCCGCGTAGTTGGCCAGGTCGCCGCGGGTGAGGCGGGCGGTGGCGGGGGGAAGTTCGGTGCCCTTGGTGAGGGTGTCGAATTCGGGGGTGGTGTTGACCGGTGCGGCCTCGTGCGGGGGCAGCGCGAGGGCGGGGCCGGTGCGGCGGATCAGCAGGTCGTGCGTGCCGACACCGGCGACAGTGTCGGGGCGCGGGTGCATGCTGATGTTCTCGACGGCCTCGACGATATTGGGGTCCACGTCCATGCCGCGGCGGGCAACGATGGTGGTCGTGCCCTGCACGGCGACCTGGTCGTGCTGGTTCACCAGTTTGAAGCCGACGTTGATGAAGTCGTTGTCGCCGAACTGGCGGATCGACTCGATCTCGATCTCGGTGCTGATCCGGTCGCCCGCCAGCATCGGGTGGAACAGCTCGAAGACCTGGTCGGTCTGCAGCACCTGCGACAGGTCGTACTCGGTGAGCACGCTGTCGAGCAGGGCGCGGGTGGCGCTCATGCCGATCACCGACGCGAAGGTCGGCGGGGCGATCACGCCGTCGTAGCCGAGCTTGCGCGCGTCGACTTCGTGCTGGTGGGCGGGGTGCAGATTCTGCACGGCCCTGGCGAATTCTCGGATCTTCTCGCGGCCCACTTCGTAGTGGTCACGGAAGCCGAAGCGCTGACCAACCAGCGTCGCATCCGGGACCACAGCGTCGATGTCCGGCTGCTCCACTGTCTGTTCCGTGCTCATGATCCGGAAAACTTTACTTGTTTACCCATCTGGATCACCAGTTATGTGTGACCCGTCATAGCAGGCACAAGTGTCCGCTACGACGGGTCGACACCGATCAGGGAGTTCCGGCGGGGTCGCACACCTTCCAGCTGCCGTCGGTGCGCTGCAGGTCGAACGTGCGCGCGGTCCGCTTCGACGGATCCGACGAGGTGTACACCGTGGCCTGCGCCAACGCCGTATCGCCGGTGATCCGCACCGCGTCCACACTGTCGACCACCGGAATCGACCCGCGTTCGGTCGACGCCTTGTGCACGCCGTCGAACTTGTCCGGCTCGATCCCCTGGTAGAAGTCGTGCAGCTGCCCGCACGTGCTGGCCCGCAACTCCTCGAGATCACCGGACTGCAGCGCATCGGTGTAATCCCCGATCACCGCCCGCACCTGCCCCTCGGGCGAGGAATCCGTACCACCCATCACCGCGAAAGCACCCGCGATCAAGGCGACAACGAGCACCACGCCCGCACCGGCCATCAACAACAACTTCTTGGACTTACCCCCGGCCTTCCCTGGCTCACCCTGCTCCGCCCCCACCCGCTGCGGCGGCGCCACCTGCCGAGGCCCCTCGGCCAACTGATTGGCGGGCCGAGTCGGCTGAATATCGGCAGGCGAAGGCGCCGACCCACCCGTGCGCTGCGGGACACCGGGCCCACGCGGCGGCGAAGGCTGCGTCTCCTCGACGTCCTTGTCCGCGCCGGCAGCCTGCATCCCCGCAGCCCCCAGCCTGGCAGCCGGCGGATCGAACTGCTTCGACCCGACGGGCCCCGGGTTGCCGGGTCCCTGCTTCGCGAATGCCGAAGGCCCTTGATTGCCGACACCGGGTGCCTGCTGTTTCGAAGCGTCAGACCCAGGCCTGCCCGGCCCGGAATGCCCTTGCTGCCCGTGCCCCTGTTGTCCGGAACCCTGTTGTCCGGAACCCTGCGGGCCGGGTCCCTGCTGACCGTGCCCCTGTTGTCCGGAACCCTGCGGGCCGGGTCCCTGCTGACCGGGGCCCTGCTGACCGGGCCCTTGTCGACCACCTGCGGAAGGTCCCTGCTGCCCGAGCGCGCCGACTCCATGCTGTCCCGGACCGCCGGGACGCTGACCTTGACCGCCGGGGCCTTGCTGGCCTTGACCGCCCGGGCCCTGCTGACCCTGACCGCCCGGGCCCTGCTGACCCTGACCGGGTCCTCGCTGGCCCGGACGGCCGGGTCCTTGCTGACCTGAACCGCCAGGTCCTTGCTGGCCGGGACCGCCAGGCCCCTGGTTGCCTTGGCCGCCGGGTCCTTGCATGCCGGGTTCCTGTTGACCTTGACCGCCGGGCCCTTGCTGGCCGGGACCACCGGGCCCCTGCTGACCCGGACCGGCAGGCCCCTGCTGACCAGCCTGCCGCGGCCCACCCGGACCACGCGGCGTATTCGGCGGCGGCGTCATCACAGGCCGCCCACCCGCAGGCTTCACCCGATCCGTCGCACCAGCCCCACCGGCCGTCGGTCGCTGCACCGGGACCGCGGTCGTCGGCGCATCCGCCGAATTCACAATCCGCATCGCCACGGTCTGATCCTCCGAAGCCGGACCACCCTTCGGCGAACCGGTCTTGAAGTTCTCCGTCGCATCGGCATCGACAGGCTTACCGCCGCGCGCCCCGCCCTTCCCTGCCACGCCGGCACCCGCTGCGGACCCGGCCCCCGAATCCTTCTCGGCCGCCACGTCTGCCGCAGACCGAGCAGTCGAATCTTTCTCGGCCACCGTGTCGTGAGCACCTGCCGCGGACCGGGCAGTCGAATCTTTCTCGGACCCTGTGCCGTCAGCGCCCGCTGCAGGCCGAGCGGCCGAATCATTCTCGGCCACAACAGCGTCCGCTGCCTTCATCGACTCGACACCGTCTCGAGCGCGCAGATCGTCCTTGTCGAAACCGGACCCACCAACAACATTCGCGTTCGATCCGCGCGCCGCGTCGCCACCCCCGGCCGCCCCCGAAGTGCTCGCCGCACCCGCGTCTTCCGCGCCGGCACCGGACCCGCCATCGGCGAGGGAATCGGAGGTCGTTTCAGCCCCAAGGGTTTTTGCGGTTGCCGCAGCCCCAGCCGCCGCAGTCCCGCCCGCAGCCCCAGCCGCCGCAGTCCCGCCCGCAGCCCCAGCCGCCGCAGCTTCCGCCGCCGCAGTTCCGGCCGCACCGCCCGCAGTCGCCCCGCGCCTGACTCCGCCACCCTCGCCCGACGTCGACCCGGACTTCACATCCGCCTCATCGACGGTGAGATCGGCCCTGCTCATCGCATGGGTCGGCACCTCGGCCTGATCCGCCTTCGACTTGCCGCCGAACTTCACCGTCTGGTCATCAGCCGAACTCCCGCGCCCCGCACCGGAATTCCGCCCCGGAATCGACATCGCGGTCGTCGGCGCATCCGGCCCAGCCACTTCAGCACCCCGCCCCGCACGCCCGCTGGGGCCCGCCCGTTCAGGACCCCTCTCCGCACGAGGATCGGCACCATCCGCTCGCCCCGCACCCGGCAGCCCTTGCGACAAACCCGCCAGCGGCGATTCGCCGCCGGCTCCGCTACCCGGTCGACCACTCGCATTCCCCGGCCCACCAGGCCGCTGCGCAGGCCCACCACCGACGCGAGGCCCCCCGGCCTGCCGCGAACCCGGCCCGCGATCAGGACCGATCGGCCGTCCACCCGGCCCCGAACCCTGTTGCCCACCAGGAGCCTGCTGTGCGCCCGACGCCTGATCCGGCCGCCCCGAACCCTGGTGCCCCCCAACAACATTGCCCGGCTGACCCGCACCGGGACCACTCGCGGGCCGCACCCCACCGGGCGTAAACCCGGGCCGCCCCCACGACTGCTGCGCACCCGGCCCCGAAGGCGGTTGCCCCGAAGGCGAACCCGACGTACCGGACCCCGGCGCGTTCCCACCGGGCCGACCCGGCAGATCCCCACGCCGAATCACCACGGTCTCGGCACTACCGGGCGTCGCCCGATCCGGCTCCGTCACCGACCCGGGCCCACCGGGAGGAGACGCCGACGTCTCATCGCGCCGCCCGGGCGCACCGGGACCGGCAGACTCTGCTGCCGGGTTGTTCTCGTCGGTCGGGTCGGACACCTCTGTACCCCTCGCTCAGGCTCGAACGTTGCACTCTGGGATCAGCCTAGTCGGCGCTGCGCGCGAACCGTTTCCGAACTCGCGCACGGCAACGCAACCCACCGATCACGCAAGAACATGGGTAACTCCCCAACCACCTCCCACCCCAGAATCACAAAACGCTCGCCCGACAACAAACAGTCGAGGCTCCGGACGGCACGCTGAATACGCGGAGAGGCGGCACAGTGCACAATGAATCCCATGACTTCCTTCGGTGACCTGCTCGGACCGCAGCCGGTCCTCCTCCCTGAACTGACCGACGCCGAAGACGCCATCGCCACCGGCACCGACCCCGTCGAGGTCGCCGCACAGTTTCCGGCCGCCTCGATCGCCTGGGCCCAGCTCGCCGAGGCCGCGCTGAAACGCGCCGGCGGCGAGGTCAACCACGACACCGTGGCCGCGTACGCGTTCGCCCGCACCGGCTACCACCGTGGCTTGGACCTGCTGCGCCGCAACGGCTGGAAGGGTTTCGGCCCGGTCCCGTGGAACCACGAACCGAACCAGGGTTTCCTGCGCAGCGTTGGCGCGTTGGCCGCCGCGGCGAAGACGATCGGCGAGACGGAGGAGTACGCGCGCTGCTTGGACCTGCTCGAGGATTGCGACCCGCGGGCCGCGACCGAGCTCGGTTTGGACTGAAGTCACCGGCCGGGTCCGAGTCATAGGTGAGCGAGCACAAGCCCTTCGTCGCCGTGGCCACTCCGGTTGTCGCGGCGGCCAAGGTGAGCACCGTCGGCCGGTATCGGGCGTCGGTCGAGCGCTTGCGGCTGTCGGCGATCCCGATCATCCAGTGTGCGCTGGGTGCGGCGCTGGCGTGGTTCATCGCGCACGACGTCGTCCACCACCCTGAACCGTTCTTCGCCCCGACCGCCGCGGTGGTCTCGATCGGCATCTCGTTCGGCGCGCGGGTGCGTCGTTCGGTGGAGTTGGTGGTGGGTGTCGCGGTCGGCATCGGCATCGGCGACCTGTTCATCGCCCAGGTGGGTACCGGTGTGTGGCAGGTGGCGCTGGTGGTCGCGGGTGCCATGGCGGTGTCGGTGTTCCTCGGCAGCGGCGTGCTGATGACGATCCAGGCGGCGGGTTCGGCGGTGCTGGTCTCGACGTTGCACCAGGCGCCGGGCGCGGGCCCCAATCGCATGATCGACGCGTTGATCGGCGGACTTGTCGGTGTGCTGATGGTCGCGCTGATCCCGCTGCACCCGGTGCGCCGTGCCCGCGAACACGCCGCCGACGTGCTGTCGGCGATGAGCAAGTCGATGATCTCCTGCGCCGAGGGCCTGCTCGAACAGAACTCGACCAAGGTGGCCGACGCGCTGGCCGCGGTGCGTGCCACCCAACCCCAGATCGACGCGTTGCGAGACGCGTTGGAGGGCGGCCGCGAGATCAGTCGAATATCGCCGCTGTACTGGAACTCCCGAAAACGGTTGGAACGCATCCACAACGCCTCGGACCCACTCGACAACGCGGTGCGCAACACCCGTGTCCTGCTTCGTCGTTCGCTGACGCTGGTTCGCGACGACGAGGTCCTGGACCCGCGCCTGATCGACCTGGTCGACCAACTGGGCCACGCCACCGATGTGGTGCGCAAGATGATGCTGGCCGACCCCGGCGAGCAACCCGATCAGGCCGAAGCCACCCGCGCCCTGCGCAGCGTGGCCAGGGACGCCCGCCCCGAGCTGGTCGCGGGCGCGGGCCTGTCGGCGCATGTGGTGTTCGCGCAGATCCGGTCGATCGTGGTGGACCTGATGGTGGTGTGCGGTTTGCAGCGCATCTCGGCGATCGCCCTGCTCCCGCCTACCGTGCCCAATCCGTATGTGACACCGGAGGAATGATCAGCGCCAGAAACGCGTCAACTGGCTGCCGTACGCGGCCCACACTTCAGGCACCCCGGACAGTCCGAACAGGGCGTAGACCCCGTTGAAGAACACGTCACTCAACGGCGTGAAGAAGATGACGGCGAACAGAATCAGCATGCCGTACGGCTTGAACTGATCCAGCGACCGTCGCGTCTGGTAGCTCAGCGACGGCTCGATGACCCCGTAACCGTCCAGGCCGGGCACCGGAAGAGCGTTCAACAGAAACGCCGTGATCTGCAGAAACGCCAGAAAGCTGAGCCCACACCAGAACGCGGGATGTTCGGCCATCGTCCCGAAAGCCCGGATCACCAGCAACAACACGATCGCGCACAGCGCGTTGGACGCGGGCCCGACCGCGCTGACCAACCGTTGCACACTGGTCTTGAATCGCGTGGTGTCCACGTACACCGCCCCACCGGGCAGCCCGATTCCGCCCAGCGCGATGAACACCAGCGGCAGCCCGATCGACAGCACCGGATGGCTGTACTTCAGCGGATTCAACGTGAGATACCCACGCACTTCCACCTCGTGATCGCCCGCCCGCCATGCCACATACGCGTGCGAGAATTCGTGCAGGCACAAGCTGACGATCCAGCCGAACACCACCAGCAGGAAAACGCCGACCTTGGCCTGCGTCGAGTCGATGTCGGCGTCCCATGCCAGCGCACCGCCCGCGGCGGTGATCAGCACGATGAGCAGGAAAACCGGGCTCGGCCGCACGTGGCCGGTCCGTCGATCCGACGGAAAAGAGTAAGTCATCGCACCAATAACCAGGGTTGTTCGAACCGATAGAACGTGGATCGGGGGACCGTGCGCTGCGCGGTGACTCCGTCGCGAGTGACCACCGCGCCGGGGCTGCCCAGTTGCGCGGCGCGCCCGGCGACCCAGGAGCGCTTGCGCAAACCCTTGCGCACACGCGCGCGCACACCGGGCATGGTCATGGTCGGGGAGATCAGCATCGTGGTGACCGTGCCGGTGAACAGCAGCGTGTCGTCGACATAGGCTTCGCCCTCGAGCTTCGCGCCGTCGACGCCGGTGATGCTCGCGCGCCCGACCAGCACGGTGCCGGTGTCGTCGCGGATCAACGGTGTCTCGATCGCGCGGCCCTCGACCGCGCGCTTGGCGGCGGCGTTGCCGGTGCCGGTCTGATAGACCCGCGAGCCGTAGGTGGTGTCGACGGGCACGAACCCGACTTCGACGTGCAGTCGATCGGTGCGCATCAGATGGGTCAGTACCGCGGCCAGCGACGCGTCGGCGCCCAACACGATCAGGCGCGGCAGACTGTCGGCCGCGAGCACGGGCAGCAATTCGTCGATCACCGCGACATCGGGCACGATCGCGGTCTGGGTGTTGGGGAGCGAGGCGAGCGCGATCGGGACCGGCATGTCACCGCATCGGAGAACGTGGGTACTCAAACTGCGGTACACCCTCCTCGGTCACACATACATCACTGCCGACTGGTAACCGTAACCGATCCGACCGGGCCCGGCGGGGGCAGGTCGACAGGACCTGATCAGGCGTGCGCTAGACTGTGTCCCCGGCCACCGCCTCAGTTCGGCAGGTAGCTGCAGCACCAGGTGCTGCCGTCGATCTGTAGGAGACTGCGAAATGCCGGCAATCGTGCTCATCGGTGCCCAGTGGGGCGACGAGGGTAAGGGCAAAGCTACCGACCTGCTCGGTGAGCGGTTGCAGTGGGTCGTTCGATACCAGGGCGGCAACAACGCCGGTCACACGGTGGTGCTGCCCAACGGTGACAAGTTCGCGCTGCATCTGATCCCGTCGGGCATTCTCACCCCCGGCGTCAAGAACGTCATCGGCAACGGTGTCGTGGTCGATCCCGGCGTGCTGCTCGACGAGCTCGCGGGCCTGGAAGAGCGCGGAGTCGACACCTCCGGCCTGCTGCTCTCCGCCGACGCGCACCTGATCATGCCGTACCACGTGGCCATCGATAAGGTCACCGAACGCTTCCTCGGCAACCGCAAGATCGGCACCACCGGTCGCGGCATCGGCCCCTGCTACCAGGACAAGGTCGCCCGCGTGGGCGTGCGCGTGGCCGACGTGCTCGACGAGAAGATCCTCACCCAGAAGGTCGAAGCCGCACTGGAATTCAAGAACCAGGTGCTGGTCAAGATCTACAACCGCCGCGCACTGGACCCGCAGCAGGTTGTCGACGAGGTGCTCGAGAAGGCCGAAGCGTTCAAGCACCGCATCTCCGACACCCGCCTCGAACTGAACCTGGCGCTCGAGCGTGGCGACACCGTGCTGTTGGAAGGCTCGCAGGGCACCCTGCTCGACGTCGACCACGGCACCTACCCGTTCGTCACCTCGTCCAACCCGACCGCGGGCGGCGCGGCGGTGGGTTCGGGCATCGGCCCGAACAAGATCGACACGGTGCTGGGCATCCTCAAGTGCTACACCACCCGCGTCGGCTCGGGCCCGTTCCCGACCGAGCTGTTCGACAACTTCGGTGAGTTCCTGGCCAAGAACGGCGGCGAGGTCGGCGTCACCACCGGTCGCGCCCGTCGTTGCGGCTGGTTCGACGCGGTCATCAGCCGGTACGCCACCCGAGTCAACGGCGTCACCGACTACTTCCTGACGAAGCTGGACGTGCTGTCGGGCCTGGACACCGTCCCGATCTGTGTCGCGTACGAGATCGACGGCGAACGCGTCGAACAGATGCCGACCACGCAGACCGGCTTCCACCACGCGAAGCCGATCTACGAGGAGATGCCGGGTTGGTGGGAGGACATCTCCCAGGCCCGCACCTTCGAGGAACTGCCGGCCAACGCGCAGGCGTATGTGCTTCGGTTGGAAGAGCTTTCGGGTGCGCGGATCTCGTGCATCGGTGTCGGGCCGGGTCGTGATCAGACGATTGTTCGGCATGATGTTTTGGCTTGATGTGAAGTAGTAGTCGAAAAGTCCGGTGCCGGTTTCGGTGCCGGACTTTTTTGTCGATTCGGGTTGCGTGCGTGCGGATTCGGAAGCTCCAGCGTGCGGGGGAGTGTCTGTTGACGAGTGGCATAGGTGCTGGTCACCCCGTGCGCACAGGGGTTATGTCAACCCGCTATCGATTTGTAGCATCCTGCTGGCTACCGATATTGTTCCGAGCGCGGCACGCGGGGACGTGCCATTACTTTGACTGTTGTTAGTGGGTGTTCGGCGTGATCCGTCGGTCTGTGAATGTGAACTCTTCGGCGGTGCGGCGGGTGGCTCGCCCTGCGGCGGGGCTGCTGCCCATGGCGTTGGCGGTTGCCTGCGCTGGTGTGGCGCTCGCGGTGCCGCAGCCGGGGGTTACCGAGCCGCCGGTGCAGCCGGGTGTGACCACCCAGGCGCCCGCCGATGAGGGTGGTCGGTCCGATCTGACCAAGTCCGACGGTCCGGATTCGCTGGGCCACCTCACGCCGCCGCGTCCCGAGACGCGCCCGGTGCCGGAGTACTCCACCCCGGCCCCGCCGATCGTGATCGAGGAACTCCACCTTCCTGAGCCGGTCGAGCCCGTCGCCCCGATCGCTCCGCCCGAGCGCACTCTCCGCGTCGGCGATTTCACCCGCCCGGTCCCGGATGAGGTGCCCAACGACATCCTCGACGGCGTCAACACCAACGCCGCCAACGTCGAAGCCGCTATCGCCACGGGTGGCAAGTCGGTCGGCATCGATCCGAGCCGCGCGGACAAGATCGCCGGCGCGACGGTCGGCGGCGCGCTGATCGGTGCCACGGTCGTCGGTGTTCCCGCGGCCGTTGTCGGCGCTGTTCCCGGTGCGCTCGCGGGTGCGGTTGTCGGCGCGGGCACGGGGTTCGTGGTCGGTGCGGTCACGACCGGTACTGCCGGTGCGATCCTCGCGGCCGCTGCGGCGGTGCCCACGGGTGGCGTCGGCTCCCTCGCGATTCTCGGTGCGAGCGCCGCGGCGACCGCGGGTGCCACCGGTGCCGGTGCGTTGATCGGCGCGGGCGTCGGTGCGGCCGCGGGTGCTGCGGTCGTCGGCATTCCCGCCGCGGCGATCGGCGCGGTCGGTGGCGGTGTCATCGGCAGCGTCGTCGGCGCGACGGCCTTCCCGGGCGCCCACCAGGGCACGCCGACCGGCCCGACCGAACAGCTCGAGGCCCTGGTCGACGACCAGCTCCTGCCGAACCTGCCCTGCCCGCAACTCCCCGAGCTCCCGCAGATCCCGCTGCCCCAGGTTCCCCTCCCGCAGGTCCAGCTCCCGCAGGTCCCCCTGCCGCAGCTGCCCGACTGCCCCTGCAAGGACTGACACACCGCACCCGGCGTAATCGACCAATCGGCGAGCTTTTCAGCCAAATCCTGACTGAATCGAGCCGAATTGGTCGATTACGCCGGGTGTCACCATCCGAAGGGTGCTCCGAGCGACCCCTTCGAACACTCGGGGTAGCGTCGAGACTGATTTCGGATGGAGGTGACTGATGGCGGTACGTGGTTGGCTCGCAGTGTCAGCGCTAGCACTGGCCCTGCTGCCCGGATGCGCGGCTCCGGACGATCCGACCCCGCCGCCCAGCGCAGCCAGGACCACCACGGTCTTACCCCCGGCCCAAACCCTGGCCCCCTCGCAGCAACGCAACGAACGCATCCGCGGCATGCTCTACGCCGCGGGCTGTACCAGCAACAGCTGTGTTCAGGCCTACTTCGCCTGCCTGGACGGCTATCTCACCGGCGAGCCGTGCCAGTTCTTCCGCGACAACCCGCCGCCACCGTAATCACCGTGCGCGAGTGAGGAATTCGCCGACGGCGGGTGCCAGGATCGAGATCTTCGGGTTGTGGCTCACCCCGGCCAGCTCGGCGAACTCCGCGTTCGGCAGCACCGCCGCGGCAGCCTTGGATCCCTTGGTGAGCAGCGGCGCGGTCCGGTCGCCCGCGAGCACGAGCACCGGAACCTGCACGCCCTTCCAATCGGCCGGTTCCAGCTTCACTCCACGCATGTACGGCTGCATCACCGCCCAGTCGTGCGCGGTCGAATTCGACGTCGCCGCAAGCTTTTTCCAGAACGGCGTCACCCGCATCACCCCGACCATCAGCGCGGGCATCCCCATCGCCTTGGTCATGTAATACCGAACTGTCTTGTCCCGCTTGCCCGCCGCGATCATCGGGTGCAGCTTGGCTGCCAAATCCTTGGGCGGCACATGATGTTTCGCGTCGACCACGAACGGCGGTTCGAACGCGACCACCTCGGTGACCCCGGCAATCTCCTGCGCCGCCAGCAGCGCGAGCACCGCACCGGAGGACCAGCCGACCAGTGCCGCCTGCCCACCCGCGACCTCGACCAGCGCCGCGATGTCCGCGATCTCGTTGGCCACGTCGTACACCCCGGGGGAGTCGGCACTGTCGCCGCGCCCACGCCGGTCGTAGTTGAGCACGGTCAGGCCGTAGTCGTCGGCCAGCGTCTGCGCGAGTTCGACCATCGTGGGGAACTCGCGGTAGCTGAAAGCCCCGCCGATCAGGATGACGGTCCCGGCGGTCCCCTCACCGACCCGGTCGTAGGCGATCGTAGTGCCGTCGGCCGACGTCACAGTCTGCATGGGGTTTCCTCTCGATAACGGGCCACCGCGCGAAACGGTACGCGATCGGCTCGTTCACAGAGACGAGGCCCGCACCGAGAACTAATCGGTGCCCTGATCAGAACAGCATCGGCTCGCCGAACCCCGGCGTCCGCTCGATCTCCAACAGCCGTGCCTTGGTGCCGATCCCGCCCGGTGCCGAGAATCCGTGCAGCGCGTGATCGGCCGCGAGCACCCGGTGGCAGGGAATGATCAGCGGAATAGGGTTGCGCCCCAACGCTTGTCCTACGGCCTGCGCCGAACCGGGTGCGCCGAGGCGACTGGCGATGTCGCCGTAACTGAGGGTGTGGCCCGGATCGATCTCGCGGGTCACCGCGTAGACCGCGCGATGGAACTCCGGCACCCCACGCAGGTCCACCGAGATCCACCGCAGCGGATCGACCGCCCCCTCCAGATGTGCGCGAATCCCCGCGATCGCGGAAACGATCACCGGCCCCGGCGCGCTTTCGGGCACCGGGGCTCCGTCGAACGGTCGGGTGATCCGCGCGAGAGTCTGCTCCTCGCTCGCCTCGGGTAACTGGAACCGGACGACAGCGTCACCGTGCCAGGCGATCGCGCACAGCCCGATGGCGGTGTCGAACAGTGCCGAGACCACCGTCTCGGTCTGCGTCGAATCACTCATGCGAACAGTGTGCGCCGACCCACCGACAAAGACACGCTCACGCGGCGAGCGATCCCGGATGCGTGTCGGACTGGACCTCGTGAAGGCCAGTTGTAGGAAACTGGACTGGCTCGTCGGTGTGCTCGTACGTCCGTCGGGCATCCAGATCTCGATAGAGTCGCTGTTCGTCGTACGTGCCGAAAGCCCGGTCGTGCGGGGAAGATTGGAAAGGCCAGAACGGCAACTCGCCCTCCTTGGGGGCGAAGTGGTAGACCGCCAAACCGACGGCGGTAGCAACGGCGAGGGCGAGGAAAGTGGTCATGTCGCAAGAATCCCCCGACTGGCCTTGCTTATAAATATCCACTTAAGGAATACTGGACTTTATGGCGACAAGAGTGATCGGCGCGGCGGGCCTGGCTCGCGACCTGGGCCGGTGGCGTGACCCCGAAACCGACGGCGATTCCGAACGCCGCCCCCACCGCCCCGCGTACCTGGCATTGGCCGAGGCCATCCGCCTGCTGATCCACGACGGTCGTGCCCCCCTTGGCGTGGCTCTGCCCAGTGAGCGCGATCTGGCGGGCACGCTCGGCGTCAGCCGCACCACCATCACGTCCACGTATTCGCTGCTGCGCGTACACGGTTACCTGATCAGCCGCCAGGGTTCCCGCAGCACCGTGGCCCTGCCGCCGACCATCGCGCACGACGGCGCCAAGCCGACCCGCGGCATCATGGCCCTGATGTCGCAGCCGGAACTGCCGACCATCGACATGACCTATGCCGCGATGCCGGCCGCCCTCGAACTCAACGACGCCTATTCGATTGCGCTACAGGGCATTCCGTCGTACCTGGGCACCCACGGCATGGACCCGGTCGGCATCCTCGCGCTGCGCGAAGCCCTGGCCCGCCGCTACACCGCCCGCGGCCTGCCGACCGAACCCGAGCAGATCCTGGTGACTCTCGGTGCGCAACACGGACTTCGGCTGCTGCTCAACGTCCTCGCTTCGCCCGGCGCCCGCGTGCTGATCGAACACCCCTCCTACCCGAACGCCATCGAAGCCATCCGCGACGTCGGCGCCCGCCCCATCCCGATCCCACTGCGCCCCGAATTCCCTGACGCCGGTTGGGATCTCGAAGGCCTGCGCAGCACCGCGAGGCAAACCGCCGCCACCCTGGCTTACCTCGTCCCCGACTTCAACAACCCCACCGGCCTGCTCCTGAACGCCGAGGGTCGCGAGGAACTGGCCGCCATCGCCCGCGACACCAGAATGACCGTGGTCGTCGACGAGTCGATGAGCGAACTGAACCTGTCCGACGCGCCGATGCCCCCGCCGGTCGCCGCGTTCGCGAAGGGTTCGGAGATCGTCACCATCGGTTCGGCGTCGAAGTCGTTCTGGGGCGGTCTGCGCGTGGGCTGGATCCGCACGAGCCAGCCGCTGATCACCAAGCTGCTGGGCATCCGCTCGACAGTCGACCTCGGCACCCCCGTGATGGACCAGCTGGCCACGGTCCACCTGCTCGAACACGCCGACCCCATCCTGCAACGCCGCCGCGAACAACTGCGCTCCCAACGCACCGCCCTGCTCGACGCGGTGGCCGAGGAACTGCCCGGCTGGCACATCGCGGCCGGCGCGGGCGGCATGTCGGTGTGGGCGCAACTACCCAGCCCCGTGTCCACCGCACTGGCCGCCACCGCCCCCAACCACGGCGTATTGCTGGCCGCCGGACCACGTTTCGGCGTGCAGGGCGCGTTCGAACGGTACGTCCGCCTCCCGTACACCCACCCCGAAGCCGACCTGCGCCTGGCCGTGAAGTCGATCGCCGCCGCCTACGACGCGCTGACCCCGCGCGCGACCGACCCCTTACAGCCGCTCACCTGCTACTGAACGCGCACGGGTTATGCCCGCGTGAAGCCGGTTCGGGGCGCACGGTTTCGTACCCCGCCCCGAACATGAACAGCACCGACAACACGAACGCCACCGCGGTCAACGGCGCCGCCATCGTGCTGCGATCGCTGCGATGACGGAACATCAACACCAGCAGACACAGCAGCGCGATGGCGGCCGCGGCCAGCAGTCCGGTCGCCAACCCGTTGAGCACGGTCACCATCACGGGCACGGGAGCGTCACTGCGACAATGGGTTTCGGTCGCCCATTCCGGCGGGGCGTTGAACAACCCTTCGGCCATGATGAACGACAGCACCCCCGCGACCAAGCTGGTGACCGCGATCAGTGCGGCGAGCACCTTCGGTGGACGCCTGCGAGTTCGGATCCCAGACCTGTCGTCGATAGAACGAAAGCCTACCGACGACAGCCCGACAAATCAGTCAGCCCAGACCGTTTCGATTGGTGTCGCGACCGACGGCGGGGGAGTCGGCGTGCCGCCGGGTGTGCGCGAGAAGCGCGGCGCGGGCGCGTGCTGGACCACGCCTTCGATCTCGATCAGGCCGGTACGGGCCACGATGTGCGGGTTCTCGGTGGCTTCGGTGAACGTCAGCACGGGGGTGGTGCAGGCGTCGGTGCCGTCGAAGATCGCGGTCCACTCGTCGCGGGTCTTGGTCAGGAATTTGTCGGTGAACAGCTTGCGCAACTGGTCCTGTCCGCTGGGGTCCAGCTGCTGCGGCAGACCTTCTTCGGAAATCTCGAGCCCGGCCAGCAGTTGCTCGTAGAACTGCGGCTCGATCGCCCCGACCGCCATGTACTTGCCGTCGGAGGTTTCGTAGGTGTCGTAGAACGCCATGCCGGTATCGAGGAGGTTCTCGCCGCGCTCGTCGGACCACAGCCCCACCCCGCGCATTCCCCACACGAAGTGCGAAAGGGCAAGCGCCCCATCGACCATCGCCGCGTCGATCACCTGACCCTTGCCGGAAGTCTGCCGCTCCACCAGCGCCGCGAGAATGCCCATCACCAGGAACATCGAGCCGCCACCGAAGTCGCCCACCATGTTCAGCGGCGGCACCGGCCGCTCACCTTTGCGCCCGATCGCGTTGAGCACGCCGGTCAGCGAGATGTAGTTGATGTCGTGCCCGGCGCGATCGGCCATCGGACCGTACTGGCCCCACCCGGTCATCCGGCCGTAGACCAGGCGCGGGTTGCGGGCCAGGGTCTCGTCGGGTCCGAGACCCATCCGTTCGGTGACGCCGGGCCGGAAGCCTTCCAGCAGCACGTCGGCCTTCTCGACCAGGTCGAGGATCTTGGCGACGTCGGCGGGATCCTTCAGATTCGCTTCGACGATCGTGCGCCCACGCCACTGCGGACGCTCGATGAAGCCGGGCAGCTGCCGGTGTCGCTGCACGCGCACCACGTCGGCACCGAGGTCGGCCAGCAGCAGCGCGGCGTGCGGACCTGGGCCGATGCCCGCCAACTCGATGACCTTGATCCCCGCGAGGGGGCCCTGCTTCGCGGTGGACTCCGTGCTCACGGGTGACCTCTGTTCATCGTCGAACGGTATTGACACTTCGACAATAGCGCCGGGGTGGCGGCTCGGGTAGAGCATGGGCGAGAATTCGGTGAGCGCGACTCGGCGTGGCAACGGGAGGACCCGGTAGTGAGCGTGTGGGGTGAGGTCGTTGTCGGCCTGGTGATTCTGGTCGGCATCGTCGGCGTGATCGTGCCGATTCTGCCCGGGGTGATCCTGATCTTCGGCGCGATCGCGGTGTGGGCGTTCATGACCGGCGGCGCGACGGCCTGGACGGTGTTGGCGGTGGCGACGGTCGCGGTGGTGATCTCCGGCATCGTGAAATACACCTGGCCAGGCAAACGAATGCGCGAAGCGGGCGTGTCGAACCGGGCGTTGCTGGTGGGCGCGGTGTTGGGCGTCGTCGGCTTCTTCGTGATCCCGATCGTGGGCCTGTTCATCGGGTTCGTGCTCGGCGTGTATCTGGCTGAGCTGTACCGCTTGAACACCAACCAATTGGCTTGGCCCGCAACAGTTCACGCGCTGAAAGGCGTAGGCCTGTCCATGCTGGTGGAGCTGTTCGGCGCACTGATCGCGTCGGGAGTCTGGCTCACCGGCGCAATTCTCAGCTGATTACTCGATAACCGGCAGCGGCCGCGTCTGATCGTCCGCGCCGGGCAGCAGATTGCGCGGAATCGGAATGGTCGGATTCTCCACGCGCACAGCAGGTGTCGCGTCGCGGTGCACCGGGGGCAGCCGGTAGAACTCGCGGGCATTGTCCTCGAGCACCGCGTGCATATCCGCGCCCACCACTTGGCAGATCAGGTCGATATCGCTGTCATCGAACGGCCTGCCCGCGCGCGTGCCCGGCAGATCGCTACCGAACATCAATGCCCCCGGATTGACGGTGTGAATGCGCCGCAGCGTCTCGGCCACATCCATCTCGACCCGCCCGAACCCGGTCGCCTTCACCCGCGCACCGCGATCCACCAGGTCCAGCAGATACGGCAACCCCTCCTCGGACATGCCGAGATGGTCGATCGACAAGGCGGGCAGTTTCGAGATCACCGGCTGCAACGAGGCCAGCATCTGCCCGTCGATATACAGCTCCACATGCCAACCGGCCAGTTCGTGCGCGCGCAACGCCTGCAACGTCATCTCGGTGATGTCGGCGGCGGCCCGCTTGAGGTTGAACCGCAGCGCCCGCACGCCCGCGCGATCGAGTTCGAGAATGTCGTCATCGGTGGCGTCGAGGTCAAGGCGGGTCACCCCGACCCACTCCGGTCCGAGCGCGGACAGCGCTGCCTTCAGATACGTCTGATCAGCTCCCTGAAAAGACGCACTGACGACAGCACCGCCGCGAACATCGAAGTGCCCCATGCGCTGTCGATAGTCATCGATCACGTAGGGCTCGGGTAGATAGCCTTCGTTCTCGATCAGCGGAAACCGCGGATCGATGATGTGGACGTGGGCATCGAACACGGGTACAGAATGCCCTATCTCGACAGTGGTGGCAGCTCAGGCCTTGTTCGGCTCGGACGCGCGCAGCATGTCCTCGCGCTCGACGACCTTCACGCGCTCACGGCCTTCGGGCTCGCCCAGCGCCCGCTCGTGGGCGTCGAGGCGGTACCAGCCGGCCCAGGTGGTGAACGGGATGCCCTTGCCCTCGAGGAACTCGGTGACCGCGTCCAGCTCGGGCTTGGGCGCAGGGGCGAAGGCCTTGGCGTCGTCGAGCAGGCAGGCGATGGTCTCGTTGGCGTCGCCCTTGGTGTGGCCGATCAGGCCGACGGGGCCGCGCTTGATCCAGCCGGTCACGTAGGTGGCGGGCATGAAGCGGGCGTCGCCTTCGGCGGTGTCGTCGGCGATCACGCGACCGGCCTCGTTGGGCACCGTGCCCGCCTGATCGTCGAACGGCAGCTGGGTGACGTTCTGCGAGAGGTAGCCAACCGCGCGGTACACGGCCTGGATGTCCCAGTCGGTGAAGTTGCCGGTGCCCTTGACGTTGCCGGTGCCGTCGAGTTGCGTGCGCTCGGTCTTCAGGCCGACGACCTTGCCGTTGTCGCCCAGGACCTCGGCGGGGGATTCGAAGAAGTGCAGGAACAGCTTGTGCGGACGATCGCCGTGATCGCGAATGGCCCACTGTTCGAGGGTGTTCGCGACCATGTCGACCTGCTTGGAGTTACGCCGCGCGGCTTCGGAGCCCTCGTCGTAGTCGATGTCTTCGGGGTTGACGATGACCTCGATGGTGGGCGAGTGGTCCAGTTCGCGCAGTTCCAGCGGGGTGAACTTGGCCTGTGCGGGCCCGCGACGACCGAACACGTGGACCTCGAGGGCTTTGTTGCCCTTGAGGCCTTCGTAGACGTTGGGCGGGATTTCGGTGGCCAGCAGTTCGTCGCCGGTCTTGGCCAGCACACGCGCGACATCCAGCGCGACGTTGCCCACGCCCAGCACCGCGACCTTCTCCGCGTCCAGGGGCCAGGTGCGCGGCACGTCGGGGTGGCCGTCGTACCAGGACACGAAGTCCGCGGCACCGAACGAACCATCCAGTTCGATGCCGGGGATGTCCAGGGCGCGGTCGGCGTTGGCGCCGGTGGAGAAGATCACCGCGTCGTAGAACTGGCGCAGGTCATCGAGGGTGATATCGGTGCCGTAGTCGATATTGCCCAGCAGCCGCACCTGGTCTTTGTCCAAGACCTTGTGCAGCGCGGTGATGATGCCCTTGATGCGCGGGTGGTCCGGTGCGACGCCGTAGCGGATCAGGCCGAAGGGAGCGGGCATGCGCTCGTAGAGGTCGATGCTCACGTCGGCATCGGACTTCATCAGGGCGTCGGCGGCGTAGATACCGGCCGGTCCCGCGCCCACGATCGCGATGCGAAGTGGGCGAGTAGCTGCACTCTGTTCGGTCATGTCTACGCGCACCCTTTGGTCGAGAACTGATTTGACGGCGTCAACTTAGCTCAGGCTAAGTCAGCAGTCCGGCTAAGTGACAGCTGGCCGCATCGAACGCGATTCTAGCTGCGGCGTTGCGGCGACCCGGAGCGCGGTGTGGCTGCCCGCGCGGGTCTGTCAGGATTACAGCATGAACGAGGAGCAAACTGGCTCGGAAGACCAGCCCATCGTGGTGGATCAGACCGACAAGCGTTCCATCGTCCCGTTCGTGGCGGCCGCGGTGGTGGCGATCATCGTGCTCATCGGCATCGTGCTGGGCGGACTGCTGTCACCGGCTGAGAAAAATGTCACAGAGGCCGACCGTCTCGCCGCCGCTGTCACCAACTATATCGACGCGCGTTCCCGCAGTGACCTGCGTCCGCCGACCGGGGTGGCCTGCGAGGGCTTCAACGAGGAGGCTTCTGGCCTGTCCGAACAGCTAGGCGGCCCGAAATCTACCGTCACCATCGACGGCAAGGGGTTCACCAACGCCACCGTCAACGGTGATCGCGCCAAAATCGACGCCACCGTGGTGGTAGACGGAAACCCGAAGTCCACCGCCTGGAAACTGACCCGCGGCGACGGCGCGTGGCTGGTGTGCTCGTTCTGAATCGTTTGACACGATGACCGGGTCCGAGGCAATCTCAGATCGCAAGGTCATGAGTGCCAGCGTCAAGCCCCGGCTCGCTGGTCGGCAACCCTCCTCCGCGGTGGGGTGCTCCGGGTGACGACCTGGCCGTGTTTTCCGGAGTTCCGGCACGGCAAGAGCGGATTCACGCAGGAGGATCGACATGACTTACGCCGGCGATATCACCCCTGAGCAGGCGTGGGAGTTGCTCACCGAGCACCCCGGCGCCGTGCTGGTCGACGTGCGCACCGAAGGCGAGTGGGCACACATCGGCATCCCCGACACCAGCTCCATCGATCGCCCCGCCCATTTCATCGAATGGGTCGACGGCACCGGCACCCGCAATCCGGACTTCGGCGTGCAGCTGGACAAGGCACTGGCCGGACGTCCCGACGATGCACCGGTGGTGTTCCTGTGTCGCTCCGGTCAGCGTTCCGCGCACGCGGCGAACCTGGCGACGGCGGCGGGCGTGGCACCGTCCTACAACGTGCTCGACGGTTTCGAAGGTGGTCCCGACGCGTTCGGTCAGCGCGGCAGCACCGGTTGGCGCGCTGTCGGCCTGCCGTGGCGTGAGGTCAACGCATGATCACCGGTGGTTCGTTCGACAAGCCCCTGCCCGAGGGCGTCGGCCCCGCCACGCTCGGTGTGCGTGGCGGCCTGCGCCGTTCCGGCTTCGACGAGACGTCCGAGGCGCTGTACCTGACCTCGGGTTTCGTCTACGAGAACGCTGAAGCCGCCGAGGCCGCCTTCACCGGCGACGTCGAGCACTTCGTCTACTCCCGCTTCGGCAACCCGACCGTGGCCATGTTCGAGGAGCGCATCCGCTTGCTCGACGGCGCCGAAGCGGCCTTCGCGACCGCATCCGGTATGTCCGCGGTCTTCACAGCTCTCGGCGCACTTCTGAAGGCAGGCGACCGACTCGTCGCCGCCCGCAGCCTGTTCGGCTCGTGCTTCGTGGTCTGCAACGAGATCCTGCCGCGCTGGGGCATCGAAACCGTCTTCGTCGACGGCGACGACCTCGACCAGTGGGAGCAGGCACTTTCCGTGCCGACCCAGGCCGTGTTCTTCGAAACCCCCGCCAACCCGATGCAGACCCTGGTCGACGTCCGCAAGGTCACCGAACTCGCCCACGCCGCAGGCGCAAAGGTGGTGCTGGACAACGTCTTCGCCACCCCCCTGCTGCAACGCGGCTTCGAACTCGGCGCCGACGTGGTCGTCTACTCCGGCACCAAACACATCGACGGCCAGGGCCGAGTCCTCGGCGGCGCGATCCTCGGCGCCAAGGACTACATCGACGGCCCGGTGAAAACCCTGATGCGCCACACCGGCCCCGCCCTGAGCCCCTTCAACGCGTGGACCTTGCTCAAGGGTTTGGAAACCATGCCGCTGCGCGTGCGCCACTCCACCGAGTCGGCCCTGCAAGTGGCCAAGTTCCTCGAGACCAACAAATCGGTCGACTGGGTGAAATACCCCTTCCTGGAATCCCACCCCCAACACGCGTTGGCCCTGGACCAGATGACCGGCGGCGGCACCGTAGTCACCTTCGCCCTCAACGGCGACGACGGCAAAAAGCGAGCCTTCGAGGTCCTGAACCGCCTCCGCATCATCGACATCTCCAACAACCTCGGCGACGCCAAAACCATGATCACCCACCCCGCCACCACCACCCACCGAGCCATGGGCCCAGAAGGCCGAGCCTCAATCGGCTTGTCCGACGGGGTAGTCCGCATCTCGGTAGGCCTGGAAGACCTCGACGACCTCCTAGGCGACCTCGACCACGCCCTGAGCTGACTGCGCGCATCCTCGCGATGACCAAAGATGATCGCGGCCAAGGATTTACACTGCGACCATGACTGCTGGGGGAGTCGCACAACCTGCGACGACCGGAAATGGTCGTGACCGCGGCCGGACTGGACCATCGCCGGTCCGGCCGCTTCGCGCGGGACGAGGTGGCCCACGCCCGGATATTCGTCCAGCGCACCTCGTCCATGCTCGGCGCACCCGCGGAACAGGTGCTGACCGCAATGCGCCACTACCGCTCGACCCTGCTCATCCTCCCGTGACTACCTGCACAACCGATATCTATGAGGTGAGATGGATGGTGAACACTGATGGCTGACAATTCGCGACCGTCGACTCGGCGCGGGAGCGCATTGTGGTTGGCAATCGCAGTTGCCGCGATGTCGATGGTTGCCACCGGGTGCATGTCGGCGGACAACCACTCGCAAAAGTGCGAGACGACGGCGAAACTGGAAACCAAAGAATTCGAACGGGAAACCAGGGCCGCGATCGACAAGGCAGACACGTTGCCGCCGGGCTATTGCCTGTACAACGTGAGCATCAACAAGAACGACACCGAAGGCGTACTCGGTGTGAATATCTACCTGGCGGTCGCCGACTCGAAAGGCCGGTTGGACGACCTGCGACCTGCGGCGACTGCGATCGCGCACGTGGTGAAGAAGGTGCCCTACGATTTTCCGGTCGCCGACCTGTATGTGTCGAACCTGACGCCCGAGAACAGCTCGAAAAACTATGCTGGAATTCTCGCCGAGGAATTCCACACACGGCCATGGGACGGTTCGCCGTCACACGAAGCTGAGTTGGCATCGTGGGTCCCATGGTATGCCGTTCCGCAATAATGTGGCCCCGGCCGAACGCGACGACTCGCGTTCGGCCCGGACATTACCGCCGGGGCGGCCTTTCGGACCCTCAGCCCAGTGCGCGCAGACGCGGAGCCAGATCCCGCTTGAACAGGTCGAGGAAGCGGAGCTGATCTTGGCCGGGGGCGTGGAAGACCAGGTGGTTCAGGCCCGCGTCGATGTATGGCTTGATCTGGGCGACAGCGTCTTCGGGGTCGCTGGCCACGATCCAGCGCTTGGCTACCTGTTCGATCGGGAGGGCGTCGGCGGCCTTTTCCATTTCAATCGGGTCGGTGATGTCGTGCTTCTGTTCGGGGGTCAGCGACAGCGGGGCCCAGAAGCGCGTGTTCTGTAGTGCCAGTTCGGGATCGGTGTCGTAGGAGATCTTGATCTCGATCATCTTGTCGATGTCGGCGACGTTGCGGTCGGCCTTGGCGGCGCCTTCCGCGACGGCGGGCAGCAGCTTCTCGGTGTACAGGTCCATGCCTTTGCCCGAGGTGCAGATGAAACCGTCGCCCGCGCGACCCGCGTACCTGGCCACCACCGGGCCGCCCGCGGCGATGTAGACGGGGATACCGCCCTTGGGCACGTCATAGATGGAGGCCCCGACGGTGTGGTAGTACTCGCCGTCGAAATCGACGCGGTCGCCGGTCCACAGTTCGCGCATCAGCTTCACCGCTTCGCGCAGGCGAGCGAAACGCTCCTTGAAATCGGGCCATTCGCCTTTGAAACCGGTCGCGATCTCGTTGAGCGCCTCACCGGTGCCGACCCCGAGCATGATCCGGTTCGGGTAGAGGCAGCCCAGCGTCGCGAAGGCCTGTGCGATCACGGCGGGGTTGTAGCGGAAGGTGGGGGTGAGCACCGAGGTGCCGAGCTGGATGCGGTCGGTGCGCTCGCCGACGGCCGCGAGCCAGGCCAGCGAGAACGGCGCGTGCCCGCCGTCGTGGCGCCACGGCTGGAAGTGGTCGCTCACGGTCGCGCTGTCGAGGCCGTGCTGCTCGGCGGCGACGCCGAGTTCGACCAGCTCCCGCGGCCCGAACTGCTCCGCCGATGCCTTGTACCCGAGCTTGAGCTCCACCATTCCCGCTACTCCTGTCGTTCGCCGCACGCCCCTGCCCCACGACCCTAGTCAACGACCCCGACATCGCGCCGCGAGCACGGCCGGAAGTTTCATCACCCACGGCCCCGACTTTTAGCGGACAATTAACTGGTGACCGCCAAAGACGAGAAGATCCTGTCGTACCTGACCGACATGGACGGCGTGCTGGTGCACGAAGATCAACTGATCCCCGGCGCCGACGAGTTCCTGGCCGAACTACGGGCGAACGAGATCCCGTTCCTCGTGCTCACCAACAACTCGATCCGCACGCCCCGCGACCTGCAGGCCCGCCTGCGCCAGACCGGCCTGGACATCCCCGAGGAGTCGATCTGGACCTCGGCGCTGGCCACGGCCACCTTCCTCGCCGATCAGCGCCCGAACGGCACCGCCTACGTCGTCGGCGAATCCGGTCTCACCACCGCGCTGCACGAGATCGGGTACGTGCTCACCGACGTCGACCCCGACTACGTGGTCCTGGGCGAAACCCGCACGTACTCCTTCGAGGCGATCACCACCGCGATCCGCCTGGTCGACCGCGGCGCCAAGTTCATCGCCACCAACCCCGACGCCACCGGCCCGTCCCGCGACGGCGTACTCCCCGCCACCGGTTCGGTCGCCGCGCTGATCACCCGCGCGACCGGCAAGGACCCGTACTACGTCGGCAAACCGAACCCGCTGATGATGCGTTCGGCCCTGCGCCGCATCGGCGCCCATTCCTCGACCACGGTGATGATCGGCGACCGCATGGACACCGACGTGATCGCCGGCCTCGAAGCAGGCCTGCGCACCATCCTGGTCACCTCCGGCATCTCGACGAAGGCATCGGTAGAGCAATACCCCTTCCGCCCGACGTCGATCGTCCATTCAGTAGCCGACCTCGTCGGCCGAACCCGCCAACCGTTCGTCGACTAGGTCCTGGTCAGTTGATCACCAGGCCATGAGGGATTTTCCCTCTCGGCCGATGTTTGCGTGATCGCCTGGTGATCACATGTCCAAGTGGATTGCCTTGGGGCTTGTAGAGTGGCCAGCGCTGATCGGACTCGAGGGGGGAACTGTGCACGGCGACGGGGATTGGTGGGCCACGCCCGGACCGGGACAGGCAAATGGGCATCCGGGATACCAGCCGCAAAACCCCGGATACCCGAGTGTGCCCGGCTACCAGCCGAGCAACGGCCCCGTCTACCCGGGAAGTCCGGCGCCGGGCTACTTCCCGAATATGCCGCCCGGGCAGCAGATTCCGAGGCCACATGCACCGCAGCGTCGCTCATCTGCTGGCACTGCGACTGTCGTGTTGATCGGCGCGGTGGTGATGGTTCTCCTCGTGGTCGGCGCCGTGATGTACACCAACTCTCGGGGCACCGACCCGGAACAGATGGCGACAATGTTTCCCGGACTGGTGCAGCCCACCGGCGGCGTGGGCGGCGGCTACGCCGATCAGAGCTGCTGGCACGAGACGTCCGGCGACAAGCTGCGAGCACCCGACAACGACACCCTGCGGCTAGGCGACTGGACCGACGCCTGGGACTGCTGGGGTCATGTCAGCAACCCCGGTTACGTGGTGCTCGCCTACCCGGAACACGCCGACGTCATGAAAGTCGTCCAACAGCTCCCGCCCAACAAGGTGAGCTACAGCAGCCAGAAGGTCGCCGCCTACAGCTGGCAAACCCCGGACACCGCAACCCCCATGCACTTCTGGAAGCTTCACGCGTTCACCGATGAGCACCGGAACCGTTTCATCGTCTTGGCGCACGAGAAGTACTGGCCCGTCCTGGAGCAGGGCAAAGACCTCGCCGCATTCGACCTGTGGTGCCAAGCAATGCCCTTCGACTAGTCGTCGTCGGCGATGATCGCCTCCAATATCGAGGACAAGCGGGTCAGGGTCTCGACGGTCGCCGCGAACTCTGTGGGGCCCAGAGCCGCGGCCAGGCGTTTCGCCATGGCCGCGTGTTGCGGATTGATGCGTTGGATGGCCGCGTCGCCTTCGGCTGTCATGGCGACCAACTTGGCCCGCTTGTGCGCCGGGTTGGGGCGGTATTCGCACATGCCCTTGGCGACCAGCAGGTCCGCGATTCGTTGGACGCTCTGGCGGGTGATGCCCATGGCGCGGGCGATGCCTGCGACCGTTTCCGGGTGTTCCTGAACCGCCGCCATCACCTGCCACCAGGCGACCGAGATGCCTGCCGGTGCGGACAGGCTGTCGCCGATGGTGAGGAATTGACCGTTCAGCCGGAAGACGGTGAGGGCGGCGCCGTCGAGTAGGTCCTGGTCTTTGTTCAAGCTGCGTGGCTTCCTTCGTATTCGGCGAGGGTGGCGTATCCGGCGGGGTCGGAGTGCGCGAACAGTTTGTACCAGGCCTCGAGCACGTGGGGTTCGTAGAGGCCGAGGCGGGCGAAGATCTCGCGGGCGAATTCGAAGGGGGACATGGCGTCGGCGGTGATCACGTCGCGATCGGTGACTGCGGGTGCTTCCACGTAGTGGTCGGCGCCCGAATATCCGCTGTAGACAAGGTATTCCGCGACATTGCTGGTGTGGGCGCGGTCGTCGAGCAGGCCCGCTTTCGCGAGCCCGAAAGTTGCGCCGCAGATTCCGGCGACGGGCACACCGGCCGCGACGAACTGTTTTGCCTTGTCCGCGAACGCATTCAGCTCGTTGCCCACCCACAGTTCGGCGCCGGGCAGGATCAGCATCGCGCTGTCGGCGGGGTCGAGGTCGGCGATCGCGATGTCGGGGGTGATGCGCATCCGGCCGATCGTGGTGACCGGTTCTGTGGTGAGGCCGACCGTTGTGACCTGGAACGTTCCCGGTTCGCGATGCCATGCGCCGTTGGCGATGTGCGCGGTGGCGGCCCCGACTTCCCAGTCGGCGAGGGTGTCGTACACGGCTACGTGGACTGTCTTCATCGTCATGACAGTATGTTGTCATAATTGACAGGATGCTGTCAATAAGAATTTTGCTACCGGCTTACAGCCCACGCCTCGTACCCTGACGTCATCCGGTGCGAGACAAGGAGGTTCACCCGCGATGACCGATTCCCTCCAGGGCATGACGGGCACCATCACCTCACCGATTCGAGCAGCCGGCGCGCTGGGAGAGGTGCTCGTCTCGATTCGCGGCGGCACCGAACTGTTCCTCGCCCGCGCCGACGAACCGATCGCCGCCTGGACCACCGTGTTGATCGTCGCGGTCCATCCGGGACGCCTGGTCGACGTGGTGACCTGGATTCCGCTCCCCACCGAATGACCCGCCCCACCGAGTGAAAGGGCTCACCATGCTGGGCTATCACGTTCCCGATCCCGACGAAGCCATGCTCGTCAGCGGTGCCAAGACCAAGGACGACACCCCGTTCAAGGTCGTGATCGGCCGCGGCACCTGGGTGATGCCCCTGTTCCGCAAGGTCCGCTACCTGTCGCTGGCGATGTTCGAATCCGAGATCCGCGAGCGCTGCGTCACCAAGCAGGCCATCCAGTTGGATGTGCGTGCGGTGATCGCGTTCAAGGTCGCCAACGACACGCAGTCCATTGTCAATGCTGCACAACGCTTTCTGTCCGAACAGGAGCAGGAGATGTCGGTGCTGACCGGCCGCATCTTCTCCGGTCACCTACGCTCGATCGTGGGCTCGATGACGGTCGAGGAGATCATCCGCGAACGTCAGAAGCTGGCCGACGAGGTACTGATCGCGTCGAAGGTGGAGATGAGCAATATCGGCCTGTGGGTCGACTCGTTCCAGATCCAGTCCATCGACGACGGCAACCTCGGCTACATCAATGCCCTTGCGGCACCGCACAATGCGGCCGTGCAGCGCGACGCCCAGATCGCGCAGGCGCAGGCCTCGCAGCGTGCCGCCGAAGCCGAACAGGAGTCGCTGCGCCGTCGCGCGGAGTACGAACGCGAAACCTCGATCCTCAAGGCCGAGTACCAGCGCGACATCGACAAGGCCAATGCCGAAGCGGCACAGTCGGGTCCGCTCGCCGACGCCATCGCCCGGCAAGCTGTTCTGCACGCGCAGGCCGCTCAAGCCCGCAAGAACGCCGAACTGCGCGAACAGCAACTGCAGGCCGAAGTGGTGAAACCTGCTCAGGCAGAAGCGGAACGGGTTCGTATCCTCGCCGAGGCGGAGGCCGACCGGACTCGCATCCAGGCCGAGGCGGCCGCATCCAACAACCGAATTGCGTTGGACCAGATGCTCATCGAGCAACTGCCCGAGATCGTCAAGCAGGCCTCGCAGGGCTTGGCCGGCGCCAACCTCACCGTTCTGAACGGGCCGGATGGTGTGAGCGAAATGCTCAACGGGATGGTCGGCCAGGGATTGACGGTCTTCAATTCTTTGCAGAAGGCCCTGTCGAACGGCGAGATCGACAAGGTCTGACCAGCAACCAGCAAGCCCCGGGCGCAAGCAACCCGGGGCTTCGCTGTGTCTAGGCCCGCCGCAAGGCGAACATGCGCAGGTTGCGGGTGGTGCGGTCGCGGTAGGCGGCGTAGGCGCCGGTGATGTCCACGAAGCGGGTGAAGATCGCCTCTTTGTCCGCGTCGGGGACGGGGGTGGCGGTGACCGGGATGCGTTCGCCGGCGATGGCGACGGTGGCGGTCGGGTCGGCGAGCAGGTTGGCGGTCCAGGCGGGGTGGGTGGACTGGCCGAAGTTGGAGCCGATCACGTAGAGGGTGTCGCCGTCGTGGACGTAGAGCAGCGGCTGGGTGCGGGGTTGACCGGATTTGCGGCCGGTGGTGGTGAGCAGGATCACCGGGGCGCCGATCGGGCCGAGCACGGTGTACTTGGCGTCGGTGCGTTCGAGCAGGGCCCGGTCCAGCGGGGTGACCGTGCGAATAAGCCACGAGCCAGGCTTTGTCGCGGCGAAACGGTTGGCGGCGCGGGACAGGGGATTGGTGCGTGAGCCCCACTGCCGATCCGGGAACTGCGTAGTCATGAGCCGGACTATAACCCGATCGATAGGCCACCAATCCGGGCACTGACTGTCACTCCGCCGGACTATAGCCGGACCGATAGGGCCCCGATCTGGGCGCTGAGTGTCGCTCCGGCGGACTATGACGCCGCGATTCACTAAGCTCGGCTGCATGGTCGAACAAGCGCCGTCCACCGTGTACATCGCCTCCCCGGAGGGTGACACCGGAAAATCTACGGTCGCACTGGGTGTGTTGGGGATGCTGTGCGCGACCACCGCCCGCGTGGGCGTCTTCCGTCCGATCACCCGCTCCGCCGACGAACCCGACTACATCCTCGAACTGCTGCTCGAGCACAGCACCGCCGACATCAGCTACGAGCAGGCCATCGGCGTCACCTACGAGGACGTGCACCGCGACCCCACCGCCGCGATCAGCGACATCGTGATGCGGTTCCACGACGTGGCCAAGGCGTGTGACGCGGTGGTGATCGTGGGCAGCGACTACACCGACGTCGCCAGCCCCAGCGAGCTGCGGTTCAACGCCCGGATCGCGGTGAACCTGGGCGCGCCGGTACTGCTGGTGGTGCGCGGCGCCGACCGCACGCCCACCGAGGTCAAACAGCTGGTCGAGTTGTGCGCCAGCGAGCTCGCCACCGAACACGCCCAGCTGGTCGCGATCGTGGCCAACCGTTGCGCGCCCGACGAGTTGGACGAAATCGCCACGGCGCTGGCAACCTTCGACGTTCCGTCGTGGACGCTGCCCGAGGTGCCGCTGCTGATGGCACCGACCATGGGCGAACTGTGCGCGGCGATCGACGGCGAAATCTACAGTGGCGACCCGGAATTGCTGCAGCGTGAGGCGCTGCGCATCATGGTCGGCGGCATGACCGCGGAACACATTTTGGAACGCCTGTCCGACGGCGTGGTGGTGATCGCGCCGGGCGACCGGTCCGACGTGCTGCTCAGCCTGGTGAATGCCCATGAGGCGGAAGGCTTCCCGTCGCTGGCGGGCGTGATCATGAACGGCGGCTTGCGTCCGCATCCCGCCATCGCACGGTTGATGGAAGGCCTGCATCCCAAGCTGCCGATCCTGGCCACCGAGCTGGGCACCTACGACACCGCCAGCGCCGTGCACGGCACGCGCGGCAGGATGTGGGCGGGCAGCCCGGGCAAGGTCGACACCGCGCTCGCGCTGATGGAACAGCGGGTCGACGCGCCGGAACTGTTGCGGCGCATCCGAGTTCCGGCTTCGGAGGTCGTGACACCGCAGATGTTCGAGTACCGGCTGATCGAACGCGCACGCTCGGATCGCAAACGCATCGTGCTGCCCGAGGGCGACGACGACCGCATCCTGCGTGCGGCGGGCCGGGTGCTGCAGCGCAAGATCGCCGACCTCACCATCCTCGGTGACGAGCCCTCCATCCGGGCGCGGGCCGCCGAGCTCGGTGTCGATATCGCCGCCGCGCAAGTTCTCGACCCGCGCACGTCGGGCTACCTCGACGAGTTCGCCGCCGAGTACACCGAATTGCGCAAACACAAGGGCATGACGCTCGAGCGTGCGCGCGAAACCATGGCCGACATCTCGTATTTCGGCACCATGATGGTCTACAAGGGGATCGCCGACGGCATGGTCTCCGGTGCCGCGCACACCACCGCGCACACGATCCGGCCCTCGTTCGAGATCATCAAGACCGTGCCCGGCGTGTCGACGGTGTCGAGTGTGTTCCTGATGTGTCTGGCGGATCGTGTTCTCGCATACGGCGATTGCGCGGTGGTGCCGGATCCGAGTTCGGAGCAGCTGGCCGATATCGCCGTCTCCTCGGCGGGCACGGCGGCCCGGTTCGGCATCGAACCGCGGGTGGCGATGCTGTCGTACTCCACCGGGGCTTCCGGGACCGGTGCCGATGTCGACAAGGTCCGCGCCGCAACCGAACTCGTGCGCGAGCGGGCACCGAAACTGCCGGTGGAGGGCCCGATCCAGTACGACGCGGCGATCGAGCCCGCCGTGGCCAGCGCCAAACTGCCCGATTCCGAAGTCGCGGGCAAGGCAACGGTTTTCGTGTTCCCCGACCTCAATACCGGCAACAACACGTACAAGGCGGTGCAGCGCAGCGCGGGTGCGGTCGCGATCGGGCCGGTGCTGCAGGGCCTGCGCAAGCCGGTCAACGATCTGTCGCGCGGCGCCTTGGTCGCCGACATCGTCAACACGGTGGCGATCACCGCCATCCAGGCGCAGGGAGATGCCAAGTGAGCGATCTCGTACTGGTTCTGAACAGCGGCTCTTCGTCGATCAAATATCAACTGCTGCACGCACTCTCGGGCGACGTGCTGGCGTCGGGCCTGGTCGAGAAGATCGGCGAGGCGCAGGGCGGCCGGATCGTGCACGAAGCCGGACCCGCCAAACTCGTTTTCGACGGCGCGATCCCGGATCACAAGGCCGGGCTGGCACGCGCGTTCGAGATGTTCCGCGAAACCGGCCTCGACCTGACCACCATCGGCATCGGCGCGGTCGGGCACCGGGTGGTGCACGGCGGCGAGGTGTTCTGGGAACCGACCCTGATCGACGACAAGGTGCTGCACGCGATCGACGAACTGTCGGTGCTGGCCCCGCTGCACAATCCCGCCAATGTGATCGGCATCGAGTCCACCAGGGAACTGCTGCCCGGCCTGCCCGAGGTCGCGGTCTTCGACACCGCGTTCTTCCACACGATGCCCGACGCCGCCAAGACCTACGCCATCGACGCGAAACTCGCTGCGGCCCACGGCATTCGCAAGTACGGCTTCCACGGCACCTCGCACCAGTACGTGTCGGAGAAGGCCGCGGAGTACCTGGGCAGGCCGACCGAAGAGCTGAACCAGATCGTGTTCCATCTGGGCAACGGCGCGTCCGCCTCGTCGATCCAGGGCGGGGTCGCCATCGACACCACCATGGGCATGACCCCGCTGGAAGGTCTGGTGATGGGCACCAGGCCAGGCGATCTGGATCCGGGCGTGATGCCGTATCTCATGCGGGTGGCCGACCTGGACATCAGCGATGTGGAGCAGCTGCTCAACCGCAATTCCGGGATCAAGGGGCTGTCGGGGGTCAACGACTTCCGTGAGTTGCAGCAGCTCATCGACGGCGGCGACGCCCAGGCGAAGATCGCCTACGACGTGTACATCCACCGCCTTCGCCGCTACCTGGGCGCCTACCTGGTGGAACTGGGCACCGTCGACGACATCGTCTTCACCGCCGGTGTGGGCGAGAACAGTCCGGCGGTGCGTGCCGATGCGCTGGCGGGGTTGCAGGCGCTGGGCATCGAGATCGACCCGGTGCGCAACGAGACCAGAACCCCTGGCATCCGCCGCATCTCCCCGGATTTCGCACCGGTGACGGTGCTGGTGGTGCCGACCAACGAGGAACTGGCCATCGCTCGCGCGGCCCACAAGCTGGTCGCCAGTTCCTGACGGTCAGAACCAGGACTTCGGGCGCAGCGAGTTGGCCAGGTCCACCAGGGCATAGCGGTGGTCGCGGTCCGGGGCGTTGCGGGCCAGCGAGCGCAGGCCCGTTTCGGTGCCGTCGCGCAGTTCGCGTTCGTTGAAGGCGCGGCCGAACAGCTTGGCGTCCTTGCGTTTCGGCGTGTTCCCGGCCTGCAGCCAGGCCAAGGCGCTGCCCTGGACCAGGGTGCGCATGAGGGTGGCTCGATGCTCGCCGGGGGCGATGGCCTGGGCGCGGGAGGCGGCCAGGCGCAGGACCTGTTCGTCGAGCTCGGCAACCGGTGAACTGGTGAGCAGCAACAGGATTGCCGTCGTCTGGGCGGTGGTGAAGTGGCGGGAGGCAGCGGGCACGTCGTCGAGGGCGTGCACCGCTTCGCCGACTCGCCCTGCCACGGCCAACTGCCTGGCCAGGCCGAAGGCCGCGCTCACTACCGCGCGGTCGGTGCGCCAGACGGTGTCGTAATAGCGTTGTGCGAAGCTTCGCCACTGTTCTGGATCGGGTGAATCCCAATGTTGGAGAATGAGTTCCGCGGTGGCGGCCAGTGCCAGTTTGGGTGCGATCTCGCCAGGCAGCACCCGTAGCACGGCCTCGAACGATGCGAAAGCCGTCTCGTAGTCCAGTTCCAGCAGGGCGGCTTGTCCGGTGAACCAGTCTGTGCGCCAGTCGGAGTCGGCGGGGACGCGTTCGAGCATGTGCAGTACCGCTGCCGATTCGCCCAGTTCGAGCCGCGCCCTGGCCTCGGCGAAAAGTAGTTCCGCGGCGAGGGTTTCGGGAGCGTTGTCGGGGTCGGCTTCGGCTCGTTCGCGGGAGTCGTGCAGGGCTTCGAGCACGCGTTCGGGTTCGGGGTTCGCGGTCGCGGCCAGTAGCGGGGCGGCGGGGTCCGACGGATCGATCAGCGGAATCGGCAGTGCGGCAACCACATCGCGGGAGTCCAACAAGGGGGAGCGGCCGACTCCGTCGAGGTAGGCGTCGGTTTGGCTGATCAGTTCCTCGGTGCCGAAGCTGGTGCGCTGTGGACTGAACACTGTGGACAGCTGTGGATGTTCGGTGCCTGTGTCGTACGCGAGGATTTCGCGCAGCACACCGGCCAGCTGTGCCGACATCGCCCGCGCCGACGGAAAGCGTTGCGCCGGATCAGGATCGGTGGCGGTGAGCAGGAAGCGGTGAAAGAACTCGTAGCGGGCCAGCAGGGGTTCGTCATCGGGAATGCCGTCGAGGTAGCGGCCGTGCTCGCTGGGCAGGTCCAGGGTGAGTGCGGCGATGGTCCGGCCGACGGTGTACACATCGGACGCGGGAGTCGGCCCGGTCTTGGCGATCTCAGGAGCTTGGAAACCCTTGGTGCCGTACAGGTTTCCGTAGGCGTCGATGGTGGCGACCGCGCCGAGGTCGATCAGCTTCACCTGGTCTTCGGTGACCATCACATTGTCGGGCTTGAGATCGTTGTAGGTCAGGCCGATCGAATGCAGATGTTCCAGTGCGGGAAGGATTTCCAGCACATACGCGATCGCCTCGGCCAGCGGCATCTGCTCGCCGCGCGGTCGGGCGTCGAGGATGTCACGCAGCGACTGGCCGCCCACGTACTCCATCACGATGTACCCGGTGGACCCGTCGCTGGCGGTGTGCTCGACGAAGTTGTGGATCTTGACGATGCTGGGATGCGCCACCTCGGCCAGGAACTGTCGCTCCGCCACCGCCACGGCCTGCGCCTCCGCGTCACCGGCGTGCAGCAGACCCTTGAGCACCACCCACCGATCACTGACATTGCGGTCGATCGCCAGGTAGATCCAGCCGAGACCACCGTGCGCGATGCAGCCCTGGATCTCGTACTGCCCCGCGACCATATCGCCCTCGTGCAGCGACGGCCGGAAATCATAAGCGGCACCACAGGTTTCGCATTCACCGCTGGAGGAAGCAGCCTTGGCCGGCGTCGAACGGCCGACCGGATTGGTGCACCGCCAGCAGAACCGTCGCCCCTCCGACACCATCGGATCCGTGAGCACAGCATCGCGCGGGTCGGCCGGGGTAACCGTCGGAATCGGCACCAACCCGGCCCCGAGCCGGCGCGTGGGCCGCGACCGCGCGGTGCGCACGCTGCGCCCCGATCGCGAGGTGCTCACCCCGGTCTGCGGCGTGGAACCCCACCCTTCGGGTCCGGTGGGAACGGGCCGCTCAGCAGCCTCGGTCAGCGCGTGCGAGGCGGCCTTCGGCGGGCGTTGAGCCGCCTCGGTCGGGGCGAATGCTGCGCCCTCGTCGAACGCGCCGGGGCGTTGAGTCGCCTCGGTTGGCGCGAAGGTGGCGCTCTCGGGGTGCTGGGCGGGCCGTTGAGCAGCCTCGGTCGGCGCGAAGGTACCGCTTTCGGGTTGCTGAGCCGTGCCGGGGCGTTGAGCAGCCTCGGTCGCAGCGAACGGTGCGCTTTCGATCGGCATCCGGGTCGCACGCTGCGTGGCGACCTGTTCGTCCGCGGCCGGCCTCGGCAAGGGATTCTGAGCAATCGGGAGGCTCCCTGGTTGCTCAGATGCGGAAGCGCCCTGGGTGGAACGCCGCATCCCGTCCGTAGCCGGGGTCTCGTCGCGACTCCACGGCTGCTTCCGTGCGAACTCCGCCGCCGCCTCCGCGGTGAGTTTGGGCAGCGGCCGGGTCTCGTCGTCGGCAGGATCGGGCGGCAGCGTCCACCCACCGGGCAGCGACCCCGGCTTCTGCCGTTGAGTCATCTGGGTCGGCTGGCGACGCTGCGGCTCGCGCGATGCGGGCTCGCGCGGCGCCGGGTGGTGCGCGGCTGACTCGTACGATGCGGGGTCGCGGAAGTCAGGCTCGGGCAAGGCAGGGTCGTGTGTCGACGGTGTAGCACCGGTGGCTGGATCGCCCTGCGCGGCTTCATCATTGGGAGGCTTCGTGCTCATACCGTCAGTCCTGGTACTTCGGTGCGGGCGGGCTCGGGGTGTCGCCGAGGGCCGCGAGCCAGCGGCGGTGGATGCGGGTCCAGGTGCCGTCGTTGCGGATGCGTTCGAGGGTGGAGTTCACGAATCGCACCAGGTCGTCGTCGCCCTTGGGGATGCCGATGCCGTACGGTTCGGCGCTGATGCTGCCCCCGACGATCTCGGTGTAGGGGTCCTGTGCGGCCAGGCCGGCCAGGATCGAGTCGTCGGTGCTCACCGCGTCGACCTGGCGTTGTTGCAGGACCACCAGGCAGTCGGCCCAGGTCGGCACCGTGAGGATGGTGGCTGCGGGTTGGTCGCGGCGGATGTGGTCCAGCGAGGTGGTGCCGCGCGCGACGCACACCCGCTTGCCCGCGAGGTCGGCCAGGCCGTCGATACCGGAGCCCTTCACCGCCAGCACCCGCTGATCGGCGCGCAAGTACACCGTCGAGAACGCCACCCGCTGACGTCGCTCGCAGGTGATCGTCATCGTTTTCGCGATCAGATCGACCGTGTGCTGCTGCAGTGCCTTCTCGCGTTCTTCCGAAGCGAGACTGCGGTATTCGATCAAATCGGGGTTGCCGAGCAGGTCGCGCGCGATCTCCCTGGCGATGTCGGCGTCGAAGCCGACGATGCGACCGGTGAGCGGATCGCGGAAGCTGAACAGGTTGCTGCCCGCGTCCAGACCCACGACCAGCCTGCCGCGCGCGCGAATGGCGTCGACGGTCGGACCGGCGGCGGTGCTGGGTCGCAGACTCGCGGTCGGGTCGCCGCACTGTTCACCGGTGGCGGCGGGCACGGGGGTGTCGGTGCCGATCGGAATTGCCTTGGCGGGCAACGGCGGTTCGGAATACACGCCGCGCTCGACCGGTGCGGGCGTGCTGTCGGAACACCCGACGAGCAGCCCCACCAGCATCAGCGCCGCGACCCCGCGCCTCATCGGTACTCCCGCAATCGCGGCCACAGCCCCAGCACCACGCACGCCGCGGCCAGAATGCCGAGCACGAACGCGCCGGGGCCGAGGAACGACAACGCCCCGATCGCTTGAGAAACGTTGTCGCGCAATGTCTCTCGAGTCTTCCAGCCCGCCTTGTCCAAGGCGCGGTCCAGCGCGTCGACCTGCGCGGCCGAATCCGCGGCGCTCGGTCCGGTCGCGACGGTGGCCGCACCCATGAAATCGCCCCGTTCGAGTGTGTCGTTCATGCGCTGATGCGCCGCCTGCCAACGGGTCAGCGCGGCGCGTGCGTGCGCCACCTCGTCGCGCGCGGGCGCGTCGGACGGGTAGCCGTCCAGCAGCTCGATCAGGCGCGCGGCATTGGTATCGAAGGTGCGGTCGTAGTCGCCGGTGGCGTCGCGACGCACCAGCTTCACCATTTCCGCGGATCTGGCCTGCTGCACCAGGATTCGGCTCTCGGCCAGTCGCGCCGACGGTACCGCTCCCTCGTCGCGGCAGCGAATCATCGCCACCGCCGACACCGACCCCGCGGCCACCGTCCACAGCAACGTCAGCGCCAGCGCGCCGGTACCCAACAGCAGCCCCATATTGAAGAACCGGCGTGAGCGGCGAGCCATCAGCACCTGCACCCAGATCAGCGCGGCCAGCGCCACCATCAGCAGCACGATCGCCGTCCACGGCGGTTGCACGTGCCGGTATTGCGCGTCGGTGACCGCGTCGAACCGGTGGTCCTCCAGTTCCTCGGCCATCGGCAGCAGCGTGGTTTGCATCTGATGCGAGGCCTCGCTGAGATAGGCCGCGCCGACGGGATATCCGTTGCGGTTGTTCACCCGCGCGGTCTCGATCAGCCCGCTGTACACGGGCAGTCCGGTCGCGATGCCGGTGCGCAGGCGACGATCGTCGCCCGACGGGTCGGCGGCCTCCGCGTCGGAGATGTGCCCGGCTTGGGTGACCAGTTCCGCTGCGGCCTCGCCGATGGCCTGGGTGTAGCGGTCGCGCACGGCTTTGGGTTCGAGTCCGCCCGCGATGAACGCGGTGCCCGCGGCGGCGTCGGCGATCGACAGCGAGGTGTAGAGGTGGTTGGCCGAATGCGCGTCGGGTTCGGTGTCGTCGAGCAGTACGCCCAGAGCTTGCTGGCGCTCGCTCACCGTCGTCGAAGTCACCGACCCGGCGGTCACACATAAGACCATCAGGACAAGTCCGGCAGCGACCAGTCGGCCCGGCGAAGACTGCGCGAATCCACGCAAACGGGACGGATGGAACTGCGCGCGCAACGCCCTGACGTCGGGCGCGGGTGGCCGCTCGAGATGCGCGGTCGGCCGACGCAGCGGTGCCCAACGCGGCGACACCGGCGCGGCCGACGCCGTCTCGGCGGGCCCCGCACCCGTGTCTGCCTGCGAAGACGGGCGGACTCGGACGGCCGCGACCTCCGTGGGGGCAGTGCGATTCCCCGGTTCGACCATCGCTCACCTCCCGATGTTGTCCGCGCGCCACTACTGGTGCGGAGTTTATTGTGGTCTGGCCAGTGGTGCAGCCCCCCACGGACCCCCGAAGTGGTTGCTGCTCGGCTGCTCGACAGGAAAGAGTGTGGGATGCGCGGCGACGGAGACGGCTGGTTCAAGGGCCCCGACGGGTCCAAGCACTGGGGCAAATTCGGTGCCGCGGGACTGCTGCTGCGCGCACCGCTGCCAGGGGGTGGGTCGGCGGTGCTGCTGCAGCATCGCGCGCTGTGGAGTCATCAGGGCGGGACGTGGGCGTTGCCCGGCGGTGCCAGGGATTCGCACGAGTCGCCCGAACACGCCGCCGTCCGCGAAGCCGAGGAGGAAGCGGGCATCGCGGCCAGCGACCTCCGCGTGCGCGCCGAACGCCTGACCATGACCGCGGCCAGCGGCTGGACCTACATCACCGTCATCGCCGACGCCGAAACCCCACTGGCCACGGTCGCCAACCGGGAAAGCTCCGAACTGGCCTGGGTTCCCGAGGAAGAGGTCGCCGACCTGCCACTGCATCCCGGTTTCGCCCTGGCCTGGGTCGACCTGCGCGCGGTCCCGCTGCGCGTGCTGGTCGACGACGAGCTCGCCGCCGCCCTTCCTCGTACCGTCGAAATCGCAGGTCAGGGCTTCTTCTGGCTGCACGCGCGTGTCGACGGGCCCGGCATCGACGTGGTTCTCGACGCGGAAGACGGCCTGGTTCTCACCCGCGCCGACATTCTCGCCTGAGCACATCGGGCAGGACCGGCATATTCACGCACTTCGGCCTCGCGGAATCAGTTTTCTGATTTTTCGACGGCGTTTTGGGTGATTACGCCGGTCCATTCGCTGTCGCGGGTTCGCTGTCGTGAGTTCGGTGCCGGAGAGTTCGGTCTGCCGCTGCGATCGCCGCTGACCGAAGGTGTGCCGAGCGAAATCAGTTCGCGGCGAGCAATGCCTGCTTGAGCTCACGGGCGGCGGCCTCAGGGTCGGCCGCTGCAGTGATCGCCCGAACGACGACCACGCGACGAGCACCGGCGGCCAGTACCTCGGGCAGTCGCGGCAGGTCGACACCGCCGATGGCGAACCATGGCAGGGTCGGGTGGGAATCGGTCGTAGACCGAAGAAAGTCGATCCCCGCGGCCTGGCGGCCGGGTTTGGTGGGCGTGGTCCAGATCGGGCCGGTGCAGAAGTAATCGAGGTGACCGTCGATGGCGGCCAAGCTGGCTTGGTTGCGGTTGTGCGTGGATCGGCCGATCACAACATCTGGGCCGACGACACGGCGCGCGTACGCGGGTGGAAGGTCGCCTTGGCCCAGGTGCAGCACATCGGCACCGGCCGCCAGCGCGATATCGGCACGGTCGTTGACCGCGAGCAACGCCCCGTGACGCCGGGTAGCGGCCTTGATCTCGGCGAGCGCACCGAGCTCGGCCTTCGCTTCCATCGGCCCGAATTCGGCCTCGCCCGGCGAACCTTTGTCGCGCAGCTGCACGATGTCGACCCCGCCCGCGAGCGCCGCGTCGACGAATCGGGCCAGATCGCCCTTCTCTCGTCGCGCATCGGTGCACAGGTACAGCAGCGCGCTGGACAGGCGCTCCCGCGGCGGGACGGAACGGTTCGAAAGGGAGGGCTGCACGACCACGACGGTAGTCGCGCTAACGTGGAGACGCGAGCGGCGTAGGGCTGAACTGCGGCGTTAAGCGGCGAAGTATCGGTTTTCGGCCGCCTTGATCTGGACTGACCGAAGGGTGCGACGAAGGAGTGCCCGTAGGGAGGGAAGATCAAGGTTAATAGGCCGAAAACCCGCGGCACCAGCCGCCAAAAATACTGTGAGGAACGTGATGCGGACTCTGGCGGTTGTCGGCGGTGGTGCTGTCGGACTCGCGATCGCATGGCGTGCGGCCGAGGCGGGCTGGACTGTCACCGTTTATGACCCCGAACCCGCCCTCGGCGCCTCCTACGTGGCCGGCGGAATGCTCGCACCGCTGTCGGAAGGCTGGCCCGGCGAGGATCGCGTGCTCGCTTTCGGTGCGGCCGCGCTGGAGCAGTGGCCCGCCTTCGCGGAAAGCCTGCAGAAGATTTCGGGCGAATCGATGTTCGTGGCCGACGAGACACTGACTGCCGCCCTCGATAGCGCCGATGCCGACAACCTGTACATGGTCTTGGGCTGGCTGGCGGCTTTCGGCCATCAGCTGCAGGTCCTCGAGCGAGCGGAAGTCCGTGCGTTGGAACCCGCGCTCGCCCGCTCGGTCCGTGCGGCGTTGTATGCGAAAACCGAACCGGCCATCGACAACCGACGCGTGCTCAGGGCGCTCTACAAAGCCTGCGCGGGCGTCGAGATTCGCATGGAAACTGTTGTCGCACTGGATGATCTACCGCATGACCGGATCATCCTCGCGGCAGGCGCCCACTCCGCCGAACTGTGGCCGGGCCTGCCGGTTCGTCCGGTGAAGGGTGAAATTCTCCGCTTGCGTCACCGGCCGGGTGTGAGGCCGCCGCCGACCAGGGTGATCCGCGCCCGAGTCCACGGCCGACAGGTCTATCTCGTGCCCCGCGAAGACGGAATCGTCGTCGGTGCAACACAATACGAGGCGGGCTTCGACACCACTGTCACCGTCGGCGGCGTCCGCGACCTGATCGCCGACGCCGAAACAATCCTGCCCGGCATCGCCGAATACGAACTGGCGGAAGCGAGTGCGGGATCCAGGCCGGGAACCCCCGACAACCTCCCCCTACTGGGCCACCTAGACGACCGGGTAATCGCCGCCACCGGCCACGGCCGCAACGGCATGCTCACCCTCGCGCTGACCGCCACCTTGATCCCGCAACTGCTCGACGGCACCGTCTCACCGATCGCCGAACTTGCTTCCCCGCAACGTTTTCCAGCACTGTCCCCAGGAGGAGTTCGATGACCATCCCGATCGGCGTCACCGTCAACGGTGTCGACCACGAGTTCGCGCAACCGCTCAGCGTCCGAGAGCTGCTGACGAAACTCGAATTGCCCTGTCAGGGTGTGGCATTGGCGGTCGACGGCGCGGTCTTCTCGAAGTCGCGCTGGGACGAACCCGTCGAACGCGGCTGGACCATCGAGGTGCTCACGGCGGTCCAGGGTGGTTGAGCCCCTGCGCATCGCGGACAAGGTCTTCGGTTCGCGCCTGATCATGGGTACCGGCGGCGCCGAGAATCTCGCCGTGCTCGAACAGGCCTTGATCGCGTCGGGCACCGAACTCACCACCGTCGCGCTGCGCAGGGTCGACGCGGCGGGCGGCACGGGCGTGCTCGACCTGCTCAAGCGCCTGGACATCACCCTGCTGCCCAACACCGCGGGCTGTCGCACGGCCGCCGAAGCCGTGCTCACCGCCCAACTGGCCCGCGAGGCCCTCGAAACCAACTGGGTCAAACTCGAGGTGGTCGCCGACGACCGCACCCTGCTGCCGGACCCCTTCGAACTGCTCGACGCCGCCGAAAAGCTCGTCGACGACGGTTTCGTGGTCCTGCCGTACACCACCGACGACCCCGTCCTCGCCCGCCGCCTCGAGGAAGCGGGCTGCGCCGCGGTCATGCCGCTGGGTTCCCCGATCGGCACGGGTCTGGGCATCGGCAACCCGCACAACATCGAAATGATCGTTGCCGCAGCGTCGGTCCCCGTCATCCTCGACGCGGGCATCGGCACCGCCAGCGACGCGGCACTCGCCATGGAACTCGGCTGCTCGGCGGTCCTGCTCGCCACCGCGGTGACCAGGGCGAAGGAACCCGAACTCATGGCTTCGGCCATGTCGGCGGCGGTCCAGGCCGGCTACCTGGCCAGACGAGCGGGCCGCATCCCCAAGCGTTTCTGGGCTCAGGCTTCTTCCCCATCCCTCTAAGGGTCGAAGGTCATCCTCGAGGATGACCCGACTCGCTACTTCCCGGCGACGCGCGCGCGGCCGTTCGTCGGGCAAGCTGGGCACATGATCGAGCTGAAGGGCCTGACGAAGCAATTCGGCCAGACCGTCGCGGTGCAGGACCTGTCATTTTCCGTCCGTCCAGGACTGGTGACGGGGTTCCTCGGACCCAACGGTGCCGGCAAATCGACAACCATGCGGATGATCCTGGGGCTGGACAAACCCACCTCGGGCACCGCGCTCATCGACGGGCAGCTGTACCAGGATCTGGACCGCCCGTTGACGCAGGTGGGCGCGCTGCTGGACGCGAAATGGGTGCACCCGAACCGTTCGGCGCGCGCGCATCTCGAGTGGCTGGCCGCGTCCAACGACATCCCGAAGGACCGGGTCGAAGAGGTTTTGCGCCTGGTCGGCCTGTCGGAGGTGGCGAACAAGAACGCGGGCGGTTTCTCCCTCGGCATGTCGCAGCGACTCGGCCTCGCCGGTGCGCTGCTGGGTGACCCGAAGGTGCTGCTGTTCGACGAGCCGGTCAACGGCTTGGACCCGGAGGGCATCCTGTGGATCCGCCGGTTCATGCAGCGCCTGGCCGCCGAGGGTCGCACGGTGCTCGTGTCCAGCCACCTGCTGTCGGAGATGGCGCAGACCGCCGAGCAGCTCATCGTGATCGGCCGCGGTCAGCTGATGTTCGACGGCACCACCAAGGAATTCATCGACCGCGCCTCCGAACAGTCGGTGCGCGTGCGCAGCCCGCAACTGGACCAGCTGCGCAGCCTGCTCACCTCGCACGGCATGACCGTCAAGGAAGACGGCGACGCCGCGCTGATCGTGGCGGGCGTGACCTCCGACGAGGTCGGCAAGCTGGCAGGCACCAACAACGTCACGCTGTACGAGCTGGCACCGCAGCAGGCCTCCCTCGAGGAAGCGTTCATGCGGATGACCGGCGGCGCCGTGGAGTACCACGGTGAAAGCTTCGACCAGGCGATGGGAGGTGCGCTCTGATGGGCGTGCTCGCAGCGGAACGAATCAAACTCACCTCCACCCGTTCGCCGTGGTGGTGCTCGGTGGCGGTCATCGTCCTCGGCATCGGCTTCGCCGTGCTGATGGCGTTCGTCCTCAACGCCGACTCGACGGGCAATGCCGCCGACGGCCCGCCGCCGCTCACCCCGAGCACGGCCGTGTCGGGCATCTCCGGTTTCGGCGTGATGGTCCTGATGATCATGGCCGCACTGTCGGTGACCAGCGAATACCGCTTCGGCGTCATCCGTTCCAGTTTCCTCGCGGTGCCGAACCGGTCGAAGGTCATCCTGTCCAAGACGGCACTGGTCGGGGCCTATTCGGCCGTGCTCACCGGCATCCTCGCACTGCTCGCGTTCGTGGTGGCGAAGGCGATCGCCGGTGACAACGCGCCGGGCCTGGTCCTGGAAGGCAACTGGCGAGCCATCTACGGCCTGCCGATCTACGCCGTGCTGTGCGTGGTGCTGGCCGTGGCGGTCGGCGTGCTGGTGCGCCAGTCGGCGGCGGCGATCTCGCTGCTGATCCTGTGGCCGCTGCTGATCGAAACCCTGCTTGGCGCGTTCGGCAGCTTCGGCCGCACGGTCACCCCGTTCCTGCCCTTCGCGAACATGAACCGCTTCCTCAACGATCAGGTGGTTCGGGGCGACTGGCACTGGGGAGTCTGGGGCAGCCTGATCTACTTCGCCGCCTTCGTGGCGATCGTGTTCGCCGGCGCGCTGGTGGTAGTCAACCGCCGCGACGCCTGACAAATCCGGGACCGCCGGTTCGTTGCACACCTGCAGCGGACCGGCGGTTCTGTTCCGGTGGGATATCCTCGGGGCCGTGAGTGAAACGCCTTCTGGCGGGGTGAATCCGCGGTCTGACGCGGAGGCGTTCATCCCGTTGGAGCCGATCGTGAGTGAACCCGCCGAAACCAACGGTGCGCGCGCAAGCAAGAAGCGCGCCCAGATCTCGTCGAAGTTGCAGGCCGCCAACCGGCGCGCCGATGTGATCGGTGCCCTGCGCAAAGCCCGCCAACAGCTGCCGGGCGACCCGTCGTTCGGCGATCCGCTCTCGGTGAGCGGTCCCGGCGGCGCTCGCGCGGTGGCGCGGGCCGCGGAGAAGATCGCCGGTGGCGCCCCCACCGCCGCCAGGGAAATCGGTTTCGGTGCCCTGCAGGTGTGGCAGGCCGGCCTCGAGCGGATCGGTCGCGGCCGTGGCACCGAGGAGGTGACCATCGTGTTCACCGACCTGGTGGCCTTCTCCAGCTGGTCGCTGTCAGCGGGCGACGAACGCACCCTGGACCTGCTGCGCAAGGTCGCCAAGGCGATCGAGCCGCCGATCGTCGAGCGTGGTGGTCAGGTGGTCAAGCGGATGGGCGACGGCCTGATGGCGGTGTTCTCCTCACCCGACCGCGCCGTCCGCGCCGCCCTGGCCGCGCGCCGCAACCTCGCCGACGTCGAGGTGGACGGCTACACCCCCCGCATGCGCATCGGCCTGCACACCGGTTCCCCCCGCGAAATCGGCGGCGACTGGCTGGGCGTGGACGTCAATATCGCCGCCCGCATGATGGAGGCGGGCGGCAACGGCAACACCATGCTGTCCAGCACCACCCTGGCCGCCCTGCGCCCGGAAACCCTCGATGAGCTGGGCGCTACCGTCAAACCGTACAAGCGGAACTTCTGGGCCGCACCCCTCAACGGCGTCCCCGAAGACGTGCGAATCTTCAAACTGAACACCGCGAGCTGACCGCTTCGCCAGTCGATCCTGTTCAAGTGAACAGCCTTGCCCCGGCCTACTCGAGCCAGAGCCAGGCGCCCAGGCCCGCGAGCACGGCGGCCACGATCAACCCGACCGACATCGCGCGGTTGTTCTTCCAGGTCGTGTACGCGCCGCCGAGCATGAATCCGGCGAGGGCGAAGAGCAGCACTGACAGCATGGGTTCCATCTTGCCTGGTCGATTGCCCGCAATTAACAAGCACGCATGCTTGCTTTTTTTCTGAAGCGCTGCGATCCTGGGTGCCATGAGTGCTCTCTCCGCAGACCCGGACCTGATCCGGATCGGGAATTGTTCGGGGTTCTACGGTGACCGGCTCAGCGCGATGCGCGAGATGCTGGAAGGCGGCGAGCTCGACGTGCTGACCGGCGATTATCTCGCCGAACTCACCATGCTGATCCTGGGCCGCGACCGGATGAAGGACCCCAGCCTGGGCTACGCGAAGACGTTCGTGAAGCAGATCAAGGACTGTCTCGGGCTGGCCCTCGAGAAGAACGTCCAGATCGTCACCAATGCGGGCGGGCTGAATCCGGCCGGGCTGGCCGAGCAGTTGCGCAAGGTCGCCGCCGAACTCGGACTCGACGTCAAGATCGCGCATGTCGAAGGCGACGATCTGGTCGCGCGGGCCGCCGAGCTCGATCTCGGGCAGCCGCTCACCGCGAACGCCTACCTGGGCGCGTGGGGGATCGTCGAGTGCCTGAATTCCGGCGCCGACATCGTCGTCACCGGCCGAGTCACCGACGCTTCCGTGATCGTCGGCCCCGCAGCTGCCCACTTCGGTTGGGCGCGAACCGATTACGACGCACTGGCGGGCGCGGTCGTCGCCGGTCACGTGATCGAGTGCAGCACCCAGGCCACCGGCGGCAACTTCGCCTTCTTCACCGAACTCGGCGACATCGGCCGCCCCGGCTTCCCGATCGCGGAGATCCGGCGCGACGGTTCCTGCGTGATCACCAAGCATGACGGCACCGGCGGCGCGGTCACCGTCGACACCGTCGAAGCCCAGCTCATGTACGAGATCCAGGGCGCGCGCTACGCCGGACCCGACGTCACCACCCGCCTGGACACCATCACGGTGACCCAGGAGGGCAAGGACCGCGTCCTGATCAGCGGCGTCACCGGTGAGGCGCCGCCGCCGCAGCTCAAGGTCTCGCTGAACACCCTCGGCGGTTTCCGCAACGAGATGGCGTTCATCCTCACCGGACTGGACATCGAGGCGAAAGCCACACTGGCGCAACGACAGCTGGAAGCCTGGCTGCCGGACAAGCCCGCCGAGATGACCTGGACGCTGGCCCGTCTGGATCGCCCCGATGCCGACACCGAGGAGCAGGCCAGCGCCATTCTGCGCTGCGTGGTGCGCGACTCCGATCCGAACAAGGTCGGTCGCGGATTCTCCAGTGTCGCAGTGGAATTGGCGCTGGCCAGCTATCCCGGCGCCAGCTTCACCGCGATGCCCGGAAACGGTTCGCCCTACGGCGTCTTCACGCCCGGCTTCGTCGACATCCACGAGGTTCCGCACATCGCCGTCCTGGCCGACGGCACCCGTGTAGATATCGCCCCCGCTACGGAAACCGCTGGACTCGAATCAGTTTCGGAGCCCGTGCTGCCGGATGACCTTCCTCCCTCCGAGACCCGCCGAGTCCCGCTCGGCACGATCGCCCTCGCCCGCAGCGGCGACAAGGGCGGGGACGCCAATATCGGCGTCTGGGTGCGCACCGACCAGCAATGGCGGTGGTTGGTGCACACCCTCACGGTCGACAAGCTGCAGGAACTTCTCCCCGAGACGGCCGAACTGACCGTCACCCGCCACGTGCTGCCCAACCTGCGCGCGGTCAACTTCATCATCACCGGCCTGCTCGGCAAGGGCGTCGCCTACCAGGCACGTTTCGACCCGCAGGCTAAGGGGCTCGGCGAATGGCTGCGCTCCCGCCACATCGATATGCCGACGGAGCTGCTCGCATGACGTCTGTTTGGGAAACGCCGGAACGAAAAGAACTGCGCGCCACCGTGCGTGGGTTCGTCGAGCGGGAAATCCTGCCCGACCTCGACGCCTGGGAACGCGCCGGCGAGCTGCCGCGTGAACTGCACAAGAAGGCAGGCAAGATCGGCCTGCTCGGTCTCGAGTACCCGGAGTCGGCCGGTGGCGAGGGCGGCAATGCGATCGACTCGGTGATCGCGGGCGAGGAGATCCACGTCGCCGGTGGTTCCGGTGGCCTGTGGGCTTCGCTGCTCACCTGTGGAATCGCGTTGCCGCACATGATCGCCTCGGGCAACCAGGCCCAGATCGACCAGTGGGCCAAGCCCACGCTGGCCGGTGACCTGATCGGCTCGCTGGCCATCACCGAGCCCGGCGGCGGTTCCGATGTCGGCCACCTCACCACCACCGCCGTGCGCGACGGTGAGGACTTCATCATCAACGGAGCCAAGACGTTCATCACCTCGGGCTGCCGCGCCGACTTCGTCGTCACCGCGGTTCGCACGGGTGGCCCTGGCGCGGCGGGTGTTTCGCTGATCCTGGTGCCGAAGGACACGCCCGGCTTCACCGTCAGCCGCAAGCTGGAGAAGATGGGCTGGCTGGCTTCCGACACCGCCGAACTGTCCTATGTGGACGTTCGGGTGCCCGCCACGAACCTGGTCGGCGCCGAGAACAGCGGCTTCGCACAGATTGCCGCAGCGTTCGTCAGCGAGCGCGTAGGCCTTGCGGTGCAGGCGTATTCGCTCGCCCAGCGCGCCCTGGATCTCACCGTGCAGTGGTGCCGCGATCGCGAGACGTTCGGTCGTCCGCTGATCAGCCGCCAGAAGGTGCAGATGACGCTGACCGATATGGCTCAGCGCGTCGACATCTCGCGCACCTACACCCGCGCGCTGGTCGAACGCTACGTGGCAGGCGAGGAAAACCTCATCGCTCAGGTCTGCTTCGCCAAGAACAACGCCGTCGAGACCGCCGAATGGGTGGCCAACCAGGCCGTGCAGCTGCACGGCGGAATGGGCTACATGCGTGAGGCCGAGGTCGAACGCATCTACCGCGACGTGCGCATCATCGGCATCGGTGGCGGCACCAACGAAATCCTGACCATGCTGGCGTCGAAAGTATTGGGGTACCAAGCATGACCACCTTCCGTTCCGTTCTCGACCCGGCCTCGCCCGAGTACGCGGCAGCAGCCGAGGCGATGCAGACCAAGCTCGCCGAGGTCGAAACCGAGTTCGCCAAGGCCATCGGCGGCGGTGGCCCCGACAAGGTGGCGCGCCACCACAAGCGCGGCAAGCTGACCGCGCGTGAGCGCATCGAACTGCTGCTCGACGAGGACTCGCCGTTCCTGGAACTGTGCCCGCTTGCCGCGTGGGGCAGCGACTTTCAGGTCGGCGCGTCGACGATCGCCGGTATCGGCCTCGTCGAAGGCGTCGAGTGCATGATCGTCGCGCCCGATCCCACTGTGCGCGGTGGCGCCTCGAACCCGTGGACGTTGCGCAAGCAGTTCCGGATCAACGAGATCATCAGGGAGAACCGGCTTCCGGTGATCTCGCTGGTCGAGTCCGCCGGTGCGGATCTGCCGACGCAGAAGGAAGTCTTCATCCCGGGTGGCGCGATGTTCCGCGACCTCACCCAGGCCTCCGCCGCCGGAATCCCCACCATCTCTTTGGTTTTCGGCAATTCGACCGCCGGTGGTGCCTACATCCCCGGCATGTCCGACTACGTGGTGATGGTCAACGGTGGCGCCAAGGTGTTCCTCGCGGGCCCGCCGCTGGTGAAGATGGCCACCGGTGAGGACTCCGACGACGAGACCCTCGGTGGCGCCGAAATGCACGCCCGCACTTCGGGTCTGGCCGACTACCTCGCCGCCGACGAGCAGGACGCGATCCGCCTGGGCCGCAATATAGTTCGCCGCCTGAACTGGAAGAAGCAGGGCCCCGAGCCGCGCGCCGAGGTGATCTCGCCGCTCTACGATCCCGAGGAACTGCTCGGCATCGTCCCCTCGGACCTGAAGATCCCGTTCGATCCGCGCGAGGTCATCGCCCGCGTGGTCGACGGCTCCGACTTCGACGAGTTCAAGCCGCTCTACGGTTCCTCTTTGGTCACCGGCTGGGCCGAGATCAACGGCTACCCGATCGGCATCCTCGCCAACGCGCGCGGCGTGCTGTTCTCCGAGGAATCGCAGAAGGCCACTCAGTTCATCCAGCTGGCCAACAAGAAGAACACCCCACTGTTGTTCCTGCACAACACGACTGGGTACATGGTCGGCAAGGAGTACGAGCACGGCGGCATCATCAAGCACGGCGCGATGATGATCAACGCGGTCGCCAACTCGAAGGTGCCGCACATCTCGCTGCTGGTCGGCGCCTCCTACGGTGCCGGGCACTACGGCATGTGCGGGCGCGCGTTCAACCCGCGCTTCCTGTTCGCCTGGCCCAGCGCCAAGTCCGCCGTCATGGGTGGCGCGCAGCTGGCCGGTGTCATCACCATCGTGCAGCGTGGCGCGGCCGAGTCCAAGGGCCTGCCCTTCGACGAGGAAGGCGCCGCCGGTCTCGCCGCGATGGTCGAGGCGCAGATCGAAGCCGAGGCCATGCCGATGTTCCTGTCGGGCAGGCTTTTCGACGACGGCATCATCGACCCCCGCGACACCCGCACCGTGCTGGGAATGGCTCTCTCCGCCATTCACACAGCCCCGATCAAGGGCGCCGAGGGCTTCGGCGTCTTCCGAATGTGAGGCGCGAAATGACTACAGCATCGCGAAGCGATTCCATGGGGGGTGGCGGCCGGGTGACGGGCGGGCTTACGAATGTTCTTGTTGCCAACCGTGGTGAGATCGCGCGGCGCGTGTTCGCCACTTGCCGTCGGATGGGCATTGGCACCACCGCGGTGTATTCCGATGCTGACGCCGCGTCGCCGCACGTGTCCGAGGCCGACGCCGCCATCCGGCTGCCCGGAAACACGCCCGCCGAGACCTACCTGCGTGGCGAGCTGATCATCGAGGCTGCACTGTCGGCTGGTGCCGACGCGATCCACCCCGGCTACGGATTCCTTTCCGAGAACGCCGAATTCGCGCGCGCGGTGCTCGATGCCGGTCTGGTGTGGATCGGTCCGCCGGTCGCCGCGATCGAGCAGATGGGCTCCAAGGTCGAGTCCAAGAAGATGATGGACGCCGCCGGTGTGCCCGTCCTCGCCGAGCTGGACCCGGCCGAGGTCACCGACGCGCACCTGCCCGTGCTGATCAAGGCCTCCGCCGGTGGTGGTGGTCGCGGTATGCGCGTCGTGCGCGACCTGGCCGAACTGCAGGACCAGATCGCCGGTGCGCAGCGTGAGGCCGAGTCGGCCTTCGGCGATCCGACGGTGTTCTGCGAGCGGTACCTCGAAACCGGTCGTCACATCGAAGTGCAGGTCATGTCGGACACTTTCGGCAAGACCTGGGCCGTCGGCGAGCGTGAGTGCTCGATCCAGCGGCGCCATCAGAAGGTCGTCGAGGAAGCTCCGTCGCCGCTGGTCGAGAAGATCGACGGCATGCGCGACCGGCTGTTCGAGGCGGCGCGTCTGGCTGCCGAGGCGATCGGTTACGAGGGTGCGGGCACCGTCGAGTTCCTGGCCGACGAGAAGGGCGACTTCTTCTTCCTGGAGATGAATACCCGGCTGCAGGTGGAACATCCGGTCACCGAGCAGACCACCGGCCTCGACCTGGTCCGCCTGCAGTTGCAGGTGGCCTCGGGTCTGCCGCTGCCCGCGACCCAGCCCGCGCAGCGCGGTCATTCGATCGAGGTCCGCCTCTATGCCGAGGACCCCTCGCACGATTGGCAGCCGCAGAGCGGTCCGGTGCACAAGATCGAGATCCCCTTCACCGCAGGTGAATTCACGGTCCTGGAACAGCCGGGCGTCCGTCTGGACACCGGCGTTGTCGACGGCTCGCTGGTCGGCGTGCACTACGACCCGATGCTGGCCAAGGTGATCTCCTACGCCGAAACCCGCGCGGAGGCAGCGCATCTGCTCGCCACCGCGTTGCAGCGCGCCAAGATCCACGGCCTGGTCACCAACCGCGACCTGCTCGTGCGGGTGCTGCGCCACCCGGCGTTCCTGGCCGGTGACACCGACACGGCCTTTTTCGCCACGCACGATCTGGCTGTGCTGAGCGCGCCGCTGGTCTCGGAAGCCGACGAGGCGCTGTCGATTATCGCTGCGGCACTGGCGGATTCGGCAGCCAACCGCACCACCTCGCGACTGGCAGGTCTGACCCCCAGCGGTTGGCGCAACCTACCCTCACAGCCGCAGACCAAGTCCTACGACAGCCGCACCACCGGCACCCACGAGGTGCGGTACCGCTTCACCCGCACCGGAATCGCGGTCGAAGGCCACGACGGCCTCGAGCTGATCTCGGTCACGCCCGATCGCGTCGTGCTCGGCGTGCCCGGCGAACGTGGCACTGTCCGTAGGCAATTCGAGATCGCCCGCTACGGCGACCTCGTCGCGATCGACTCCCCGCTCGGCCCGGTATCCGTACGCCGCCTGCCGCGCTTCACCGACCCGTCCGAGCAGATCGCGGCCGGTTCGCTGCTCGCGCCGATGCCCGGCAGCGTGATCCGCCTCGGTGCCGCCGAAGGGGATCACGTGAAGCAGGGCCAGCCCATCCTGTGGCTCGAGGCGATGAAGATGGAACACACCATCGCCGCCCCCGCCACCGGCATTCTCAGTGCGTTGAACGTGACAGTCGGCCAGCAGGTCGAGGTCGGAGCCATCCTCGCCGTGGTCGAGGACGAAGAGCAGGAGCAGACATCGTGAGCTTCATCGAAACCGAAGAGCAGAAGGCGCTGCGCGCGGCGGTCTCGTCGCTGGCGGCCAAGTACAACTACCGCGACTACGTGCGGCCCAAGGCCAAGGCGAACGAGCCGCTCAGCGAGCTGTGGGCCGAGGCGGGCAAGCTCGGCTTCATCGGCGTGAACCTGCCCGAGGAATACGGCGGCGGCGGTGCGGGCATCTACGAGCTCTCGCTGGTGCTCGAGGAGCTCGCCACCCAGGGCGCGGGCCTGCTGCTGATGGTCGTGTCCCCGGCCATCTGCGGCACCATCATCGCCAAGTACGGCACCGATGAGCAGAAGCAGCAGTGGCTGCCGGGCATCGCCGACGGCACCAAGATCATGGCGTTCGGCATCACCGAACCCGACGCGGGCTCCAACTCGCACAAGATCACCACCACCGCCCGCCGCGACGGCAGCGACTGGATCCTCAACGGCCGCAAGATCTTCATCTCCGGCGTGGACCAGGCCGACGCGGTGCTGATCGTGTCGCGCACCGAGGACCACAAGACCGGCAAGCTCAAGCCCGCGCTGTTCATCGTCCCCACCGACGCCCCCGGTTTCAACAAGACGGTCCAGGACATGGACTTCATCGAGCCGGACCACCAGTTCACGCTGTTCCTCGACGATGTCCGACTGCCCGCCGACGCGCTGGTCGGCGCCGAGGACGCGGCGATCGCGCAGCTGTTCGCGGGCCTGAACCCCGAGCGCATCATGGGCTCGGCGATGGGCATCGGGATCGGCCGCTACGCACTGGACCGCGCGGTCGAATACGCCAAGGAACGCGAGGTGTGGAAGACGCCGATCGGTGCGCACCAGGGCATTTCGCATCCCCTTGCCCAGGTGAAGATCGAACTGGAACTGGCTCGGTTGATGATGCAGAAGGCCGCGGTGCTCTACGACGCGGGCGACGAATTCGGTGCCGCCGAGGCCGCGAACATGGCCAAGTACGCGGGTGCCGAGGCATCGATCAAGGCGTTGGACCAGGCGATTCAGACGCACGGTGGTTCAGGTCTGACCGCCGAGGTCGGGCTCGCGGGGATGCTGGGCGCCGCGCGCATCATGCGCGTCGCTCCGGTCAGCCGGGAAATGATCCTCAACTTCGTCGCCCAGCACTCGCTGGGTCTGCCGAAGTCATACTGAGACAAGGTGTTTGCGGCCCGTCTGATCGGGCGGGCCGCACCGAGACTAGGAGCTTCGATGACCGAGCCGACCGAGGCGCCGTTCGTGCGCTATGAGGTTGTCGACGGGTTCGCCACGCTGACCTTCGATTCCCCGCACAACCGGAACGCGCTGTCGTCCAAGCTCGTTCGCGAACTCGTCGCAGGTCTGACCGCAGCCAACGATGATCCGGCCGTGCGCGGCATCGTGCTCGCCCATACCGGCGACACCTTCTGTGCCGGTGCGGATCTCAAAGAGGCGACCACGGCCGATCCGGCCACCGCCGCCGACGAGCGCACCCGCGTCATGATCGACGTCCTGCGCGGCATCGTCGGCTCGCCCAAGCCGGTACTCGCCCGGATCGACGGCAACGTGCGCGCCGGCGGCATGGGCATCATCGCGGCCTGCGACCTGGTCGTCGCGGGGCCGGGCAGCAGTTTCGCGCTCACCGAGGTGCGCATCGGGATGGCGCCGTTCATGATCTCGCTCACCCTGCTGCCGCGGCTGTCCCCGCGCGCGGCGAGCCGCTACTACCTCACCGGCGAGAAGTTCGACGCGACGATCGCGCAGGAGATCGGGCTCATCACCGTGGCCGCCGCCGATGCCGCCGCAGAGGTGAAACGCCTGTGTGGAGAGCTGCGCAAGGGTTCGCCGCAGGGTCTGGCGGAGTCGAAGAAGTTGGTCAACGCGGCCCTGCTCGCGGAGTTCGACGCCGAAGCCGAGACGCTGGCGAAGCGGTCGGCTGGGTTCTTCGGCACCCCCGAAGTGATCGAGGGCATGACCGCCTTCTTCCAGAAGCGCCCGCCCAGCTGGGCACAATAGTCCGATGGCCACACCCCACGAACCCAAGCAGGACCGCAGCCGGGCCACCCGGCAGCGGCTGCTGGAGGCGACCATCGACTGCCTGGCCGAAACCGGCTGGGCAGCGGCCACCGTGTCGGTGGTCGCCGAACGGGCCGGGGTGTCGCGCGGCGCGGCCCAACACCATTTCCCCACCCGCGAAGAACTGATCACCGCCGCACTCGAGTACATGTTCGAGTTCCGCATGGACCAGGCCAAAGCCGAAGCCGAATCCGTGAAAGCGGTAGCCCAAGGCGAAGGCCGTACGCGCGCAGTAGTTTCCGCCCTAGTCGAGTCCTACACCACCCCCTTCTTCAAAGCGGCCCTACAGGTCTGGACCCACGCCGCCGCCGACCCGGCCCTGCGCGAACGCATCCTCCCCCTGGAAGCCCGCTTCGGCCGCACCTCCCACCGCCGCGCGGTAGAAGCCCTCGGCGTGGACGACTCCGACCCCGTGACCCACCACCTTGTCCAAGCCACCCTCGACCTGGCCCGCGGCCTAGGCCTCGCCGACGTCCTCACCGACGACTCCGCCCGCCGCAAACTCATCGTCGACCAGTGGGCCGCCACCCTCCACGCCGCCCTGAATCTGTCCCACTGAACCCTTGTGACCTGCCCTTTCCAGGGTATATAGTTCGGTCATGGGGGAATATATATCGAGGGATTGTGCGATGACCAAGCGACTGATCGAGATCGACGACGAGCTACTCGAGTCCGCGCAGGACGCACTCGGGACAGCCGGCGTCTCCGATACTGTTCGCGCCGCGTTGAACTCGGCCGTGGTGGCGCATGCGCGCGCCAGTGAGGTCGAATGGTTGGTCAGCGGGGGCATGGCCGAAATGGCCGACAAGGATCGGCGCGACGACGTATGGCGATAACGGCGCGCTATCTCATCGACACCAGCGCGGCGGCCCGAATGCGCCATCCGGACGTGGCGGCCACGCTCGGACCGCTGATCGAGGCCGGATTGATCGCCACCTGCGCACCGCTCGATTCCGAGGCGCTCTACAGCGCCCGTAGCCCTGCCGAATACGAGCAGATCCGCTTCCGTCGCCGGGCGGCCTACGAACATTTGCCCACGAATGACGAGCACTGGGCCAGTGCCTTCACTATCCAGCGCGAACTCGCACGGTCGGGGCGCCACCGAGCGGTCGGCATCCACGACCTGCTCGCGTCGGTTCTCGCGGTAGAACATCGTCTCGTCCTGTTCCACTACGACTCCGATTTCGAAACGGTCGCATCGGTAGTCGACCTCAATCATCGCTGGGTCGCACCGCGGGGGACTCTCGAAACCTCCTGACCAGGGGATGTCACACTTCGTTCGGCTGCTTCGTCGACTCTGTGAACGCGAAAAGAAGCGACGAAGGAGTGGAATCATGGTGGAGCAGAAGAAGATTGCGGTGGCGGGCGCGACCGGGCGGTTGGGGCGGCATGTGGTGGATGTGCTGGTCGAGCGTGGGCATGAGGTTGTTGCTTTCTCCCGGGCGAACGGTGTCGACATCGAGAGCGGTGCGGGGCTGGATGAGGCGCTGACCGGCGTCGACATTGTTATCGACGCGTCGAGTACCCCTTCGGCCGATCAGCAGGTTGCGACCGAGTTCTTCACCGCTTCCGCGCGGAATCTGCATGCGGCGGGGGAGCGGGCCGGGGTCGAGCGGCTGGTGGTGGTGTCGATTATCGGGATCGATGGTTCGCTCGCCGGGTACAACGCCGCCAAGCTCGCGCATGAGCAGGAATTGCTCAAAGGTGTGCTGCCGGTTCAGATTCTGCGGGCGGCGCAGTTCCATGAGTTGGTCGAGGTGATGGTCGGGTGGGGTACCCAGGGCGATGTTGCTTACGTCCAGGGGATGCGCACCCAGCTGGTTGCCGCGCGGACTGTTGCCGAGGCGCTGGTCGATCTGGCCACGAATCCGATTGCCGCTGAGGATATTCCGTTCCCCGAGATCGCGGGTCCGCAGCCGGAGACGATGGCATCCGCGGCCGCCACGCTGGTCGCGGCTCGCGGCGATGCCCTGCAGATCATCGAAACCTCCGACGACGCCAACCCCGACCGCGAGCAATTCGAGAACGGCACCCTGCTGCCGTCCCCGCACGCCACCCTGGCCGGTCCGTCCTTCGCCGAGTGGATCGCCGCGACGGTCCCCGCCGCTCGCTGACGCTGGGCATGAAGCGGCTCCGAGTCGGCCGACCTCCGAGGGAAAGCGCAGACTGAGCCCGGCTGATCGGAATGATCGGCCGGGCCCGGCCTGTGCGTACGTCCGGGATTTCCTGATGGGTTACGACTTCGGTTGGGTGAGGTCGTAGAGGGTTACCCCGTCGACGACCGTCTCGGTGTAGTTCGCCGTCACCCAGGCGGTGATCGCCGAGCTGGTCGACTCGCTGTTTCCGCCGGGTCCGCCTCGCCCACCTGCGATGAAGTAGTGGACCTTGCCGTCGGCGACGTATTGCTGGAACTGTTCGAGGGTGGGGGACGGGTCGCTGCCGTTGAAGCCGCCGATCGGCATGACCGGGAGTTCGGTGGCGAGCTGATACCCGGCGGCGCTGTTGGAACCGACCGTCGCCGCGACCCAGGTGTAGGCGTCGCCGTTCGCCTCGAGCAGGGTGACGATCTGCTCGCTCGGCTTCGACCCGCCGAGTAGGCCACCGGCACCACCCATCCGCTGGTCACCACCGATCGAGATCCCACCCTGCGCAGTGCCGTCTGTCGCGCCACCGGTTGATGCGCCGTTCCGCGCGGCGCGGCCGTCGTCCGCAGTGCCGGGGTTTCCATTCGGAGGAGTGCCGCCGGGTACAGCTCCACCGGGGCTGTTGCCGTCAGGACGAGTGCCATCGCCGGGCATCATCCCCATCGGTCCATCGTCTCCGCCAGGTCGCATCCCGTGCATCCCACCAACATTGGGCCCCGCGATCGGAATCGCCCCGGAGTGCGCGGACGCGAGGGTGTCGACGGAGTAGGCGATCGGCCCGGCGAGTCCGATGAACGCCGCCGCCACCGCGACGATCACCGACCGCTTGCGCGCCGGCGGGAACAGGAAGGCAACGGCGGCGATGACACCGACCACCAGAATGCTCCAGCGCAACCACGGCTGGAAGGAAGCGCTGCGCGACAACAACATCCACGCGGTCGCCGTGGTGAGCCCGATGGTGACGGCACCCGCGCACCGCACCCACAACCGATCACGAGCACCCCAGATCTGCACAGCCCCGATCCCCACCAGTGCCGCAACCGCAGGCGCCAGCGCCACCGTGTAGTACTGATGAAAAATCCCCGCCATGAAGCTGAATACCACCCCGGTGACGAAAAGCCAACCGCCCCACAGGATCAGCGCAGCTCGTCGACGATCGGTGCGCGGGGCCCGCCCGCACAACACGAGCCCGACCACGAGCGCGACCAACGCCGCCGGAATCAACCACGCGATCTGACCACCCTGCGCGGCATCGAACATCCGGGTGATCCCGGTGCTACCCCACATCCCGTTCCCGCCGGCAGGCAGTTCACCGCCAGGCCCGACGCTGCCGGTCTCGTTGCCGTTCAACCGCCCGAGCCCGTTGTACCCGAGGGTGAGCTCGATGATCGAATTATGTTGCGACCCACCGATCCACGGCCGTGAACCCGCAGGCCACAGCTCGACCGCCAGCAACCACCAGCCCGCCGCGACCACCATCGCCGCACCGGCCGCGAACAACTGCGCGACCCGCTTACCCAGCTTCGGCGGCCCGGCGATCAGATACGTCAACGCCAACGGCGGCACCACCAACAGCACCTGCAACTGCTTGGCGAGGAACCCGAAGCCGATCAGCGCACCGGTGAGCAGCAGCCATCGCCACCGCCCATCCGCGACAGCGCGCGTCATCGCCCACGCGGCCGCCGTCATCAGAAATACCAGCAGCGCTTCGGGATTGTTGAACCGAAACATCAGCACCGCAACAGGAGTCACCGCGAGCACAGTCCCGGCGATCAACGCCGCGGCAGGTCCGAACGACCTACGCACCGTCGCCCACAGCACCGCGACACTGCCCACGCCGAGCAGCACCTGCGGAACCAACATGCTCCAACTGTTGAGCCCGAACAACCGCACCGAAAGTTCCATCACCCACAGCGAAGCGGGCGGTTTGTCCACGGTGATCGAGTTCGCGGCATCGGACGAGCCGAAGAAGAACGCGGTCCACGATTGCGAACCTGCCTGCACCGCAGCGGCATAGAAATCATTGGCCCAGCCATTCGCGCTCAGGTTGATGAGATAGGCGACCAATGTGCCCAGGAGCAGAACAGCCAATGCGGGCCGCTCCCAACGCTTTCGGGACGGCGCTGTGGGCTCGAGCTCGATCGGTGAAGATGGGGCGATGGTGGTGGTCATCGGCGCACCTCCTGAACGGTCGAACGCGCTGCCAGATCCGAGCGGCGCGCGTGAGGTCGGTGCGACTGACCTGCGGAAGTGCTGTCGCAGTCAACAGCGGTGCGGCCAGATGCCTCGAAAACCGTTGTGGTGCTGTCAGAGTCACCTTCGGCCAACGTGCTGCGAACAGCTTGCCGCCCCGGCTCGTTGTGCCTGACTCGCCGTCCCGCGTGCCGAAACACCCAGCGCAAGCCGACGAACCGAGCCAGTGTGGCGACGAGGTTCGCGGCGATCAGCACGGTCAGCTCCACCGCGACAGGCGCGTCAGGAGCCCAGCGGTGCAGCGCGAACAGCGAGCCGCTGGTGACCGCCAGTCCGAACCCGAAGATCAGCAACCCCTGGAACTGGTGCGAGATCGCGTCCCCGCGTCCTCGCACCCCGAAAGTGAAGGCCCGGTTGGCGGCGGTATTGCCCACCGCGGTCACCAGCAACGCCACCAGGTTCGCCCCCTGCCCGCCGACCAACGGCTGCAACAGCAGAAACAACACCATGTAGGCCACCGTCGACCCCACCCCGACGATCGCGAACCGCACCACCTGCCCGACCATCCCGAGCGGCACCCCGGCGACCAACGGCTCACGCCCGACGGCGGCCCGCAACTCGTCCAATGGAAGGGCGCCGGTGGTCAATGCCCTGGTCAACCGCCATATCCCACGCAGATCCTTGCGCGCGGTATCCAAGATGTCGACTCGACTGTCGGGATCGTCGATCCAGTCGACAGGCACCTCGTGAATCCGCAACCCGGCCCGCTCGGCAAGCACCAGCAGCTCGGTATCGAAGAACCATTCCCCATCGCGCACCAACGGCAGCAGCTCGCGCGCGACCTCGGTCCGCACCGCTTTGAATCCGCATTGCGCATCCGAAAAGCCCGCGCGCAGAGTAGTTCTCAAAAGCAGGTTGTAGCAGCGGGAAATGATCTCACGTCGAGGTCCGCGCACCACGCGAGCCGAGGAGTCCAGTCGCGTGCCGATCGCGAGATCGGAATGCCCCGACACCAGCGGCGCGACCAGCGGCAGCAGTGCGTCCAGATCGGTCGACAGGTCGACATCCATGTACGCGACCACCGCCGCATCCGAGCTTTCCCATGCGGTGCGCAGTGCCCGCCCGCGCCCCTTGGCGTCCAGGTGCAGCACCTCGACACCATCGAGTTCGGCGGCCAGCGCCTCGGCGACCGCGAGGGTGGCGTCGGTGCTGGCATTGTCGGCAATGGTGATGCGGGCGGTGAACGGAAATCCGGCGCGCAGGTAGGCGTGCAACCTGCGCACGCACAGGCCCAGATCGACCTCTTCGTTGTACACGGGTATCACCACGTCGAGCACCGGCGCGCGGCTGCTCTGTCCGGCCGGTGGCTCGGCCTCGGTCTGAGTCATGCGATCCACACTCGACGGCGGCGCTGCCACCGAGCTGGGACCGACCTGGGAGGTTGCTGGGGATCTAGCCCCGACGCAACCGCAGCACGCTGTCCGCGCGCTCGCCGACCACCCCGTCCGGGCTGGTCGAGGGCGTGTGCACGAGCTCGGCGGTCTCGACCCGCCACTCGGGGCCGAGCTCTAGCTGCTCGAGCACCTGCTCGATGGTCGGGAACACGTGCGCGTGCATCTGACTGGAAGCCCAGCTCGGCGCGGCCGCGTGCGCGCCGATCACCAGCACCCCACCCGGCGCGACGGCCGCGGCCGCACTGCGCAGAATGCCCGCCCGCTCGTCGGGGCGTTCCACCGGCGAGTGCAGGAACTGCGCGGACACCAGGTCGAACGTGCCGTCCGGGAAGCTGACCTGCAGGTCATGGCGTTCCCAGGTGATCGTCACGTCGGTCGCCCGCTGTGCACCGCGCCGCATCGCGGTCTCGGAGATGTCGACCGCGGTGACCTGCCACCCGCGCTTGGCCAACCAGATCGCGTCCGCGCCCTCGCCGCAGCCCAGGTCCAAGGCCGTGCCCGGCGCGAGCTCGGAGACCTCGCGCACCAGCAGCGGGTTCGGGTTGCCGGTCCAGACCTGCTCGCGCTCGCGGTAGAAGTCTTCCCAGAACTCTTCGGCGTTTGCCACGGTCTCGGTCATCGATACTCCTGATCGGTCAAGGTTAACGGCCTGATCGATAGTGCATCCAGACCCCGGATCACCGCCAGAAAGCTTGCTGTTTCAGCAAATGTGTTCCCGGTCTCGACGGGATGCGTAACCAGCAGTGCGGTCCGCCTACTATTACTTGCGTGACGCGCGGTTACCCCAAGACGGACGAGGCGCCGCGTCGTCGCGTCGACGCAAGGACCGAGCGGTGGCGCGAACATCGCGTGCAGGTGCGCATCGAATTCGTCGACGCCGCGTTCCGGGCACTGGACCTGGTCGGCCCCGATGTGAGCATGGGCGATATCGCCAAGGAAGCCGGCGCCGCCAAGCCGAAGCTGTACCGCCATTTCGAGGACAAGACCGACCTCTACAACGCGATCGTGGACCGCGTGCGCGACATGCTCTGGGAGCGCGTGCTCACCAGCGTGAACCTCACCGACGATTCGATCGCCGAACTCGTGCACACCGCCGCCGTGGAATACGTGGCGGTGGTGTCGGAACACCCCAATGTCTTCCGGTTCATGCTGCACAGCCATTTCAGTCAGCAGGCCAAGGAAACCGAACGCGCGTTGGAAGCCGCACGCCAATCCGCAAGGCGCGCAGCGGAATTCTTCGCCGGACTGGTGCCGACGGAGTCCATCGATGTGACCGGGATCGAACTGGTGAACTATTCGATTTTCGGCGCGGTGGCCTCGGCGACGGACTGGTGGTTGGGCGCGAATCAGCGCGAGGTGTCGGTGATGCCGGTCGAGCGGTTCATCGATTATCTGGCGGAAAGTATCTTGGCGTTGGCGCAGGCGCACGCCCGGTTCAACGGAGTCGCGATCGACCCCGCTGAACCGTTGCGCGACGCGTTCAGTGCGTAGTTGACCCGCTGTGGAGTCTCCATAGCGGCGACACAGGCCCGTGACCTGCGCCGAGGTCGTACGAGGCGGCCAGGCATCGGTAGGTCCACTCCTTCGCGAACTCCACCGCGTCGGGCACCGAGTACCCGTGGGCGAGCGCGCTGGCAAGCGCCGCCGCCAGAGTGTCACCGCCGCCGTGATCGTTGCCGGTGGCGATCCGCAGCGCGGTGAACTCGCGGAACGTATCGCCGTCATAGAGCAGATCGGTGCTGAATTCCGACGCGCGCAGATGCCCGCCCTTCACGATCGCCCACCGCGCACCCAGCGCGTGCAAGGCTTCGGCGGCCTTGCGCGCGGTCATGTCGTCGACCACTTCGATGCCGGTGATCAGTCGCACCTCGTCGAGGTTCGGCGTGACGACAGTGGCCAATGGAATCAACGTATTGCGCACTGCCTCAAGGGCTTCCGCGTGCAGCAGCGGATCGCCGTGCATGGAAGCGGCCACCGGGTCGACCACCAACGGAATGGTCCCGTCGCGCCCGATTCCGAGCTCACGGCACACTCCCGCAACAGCTTCGATGATCGCGGTCGACGCCAGCATCCCGGTCTTGGCCGCGCCGATGCCGATATCGCGCACCACCACACGCACCTGATCGGCAACAACGTGCGCCGGAATCTCGTGAAAACCACTGACCCCCACCGTGTTCTGCACCGTCACCGCGGCAACCGCCACGCACGCGTGCACCCCGCACAGTGCCATGGTTCGCGAATCGGCCTGGATGCCCGCACCGCCGCCGGAGTCGGTGCCCGCGATGGTGAGCGCGCGAACGGGTGTCTGGCCATCGGGGGTCAGCGGCAACATCTTCACGCCCCAACCCTACGACCGTGCGCCGGGTTCCGAGACCCCACCCGCGCAGAAGTAAATGAAAACCATTATCATTAACTCGTGACCAACTCTCCGACACCGCTGCCCGTCACCGTCCTGTCCGGTTTTCTCGGCGCGGGCAAGACCACGCTGCTCAACCACATCCTCGCCAACCGCGAAGGCCGCCGCGTCGCGGTGATCGTCAACGACATGAGCGAGGTCAATATCGACGCGGCGCTGGTCGCGGGCCAGGGGCACCTCGACCGCACCGAGGAAAAGCTGGTCGAACTCACCAACGGCTGTATCTGCTGCACCCTGCGCGAGGACCTGATCGAGGCCGTGGCCCGCCTGGCCCGCGACGGCCGTTTCGACCAGTTGGTGATCGAGTCCACCGGCATCTCCGAACCCATGCCGGTGGCCGCCACCTTCGACTGGGAGTTCGACGACGGCTTCCGCCTCGGCGACCTCGCCCGCCTCGACACGATGGTGACCGTGGTCGACGCCTCGACCTTCCTGGCTGAACTGGTTCGCGGGGAGGCGCTGGCCGAGCGCAATCTCGAAGCAGGCGAGGGTGATTCGCGCAGTATCGCGGACCTGCTGGTCGACCAAGTCGAGTTCGCCGACGTGCTGTTGATCAACAAAACCGACCTGGTCAGTGCGAACGCCGCCGCCACCGTCGAGGCGACCGTACGCAAACTCAACCCGCGAGCACACGTACTGCGCACCGAGAAGGGCGTTGTCGACCTGTCCGAAGTGCTGGCCACCGGCCGCTACAACCCCGAGGTGTCGGCCGAATCCGACGGCTGGGCGCAGGAATTGGCGGGTGGACACACTCCCGAGACCGAGGAATACGGGATCAGCAGCCTCACCTTCATCGCCGAAAAGCCGTTCCATCCACAGCGTTTGGCTGATGTGTTGGCCGGGATGCGCGGCATGTTGCGCAGCAAAGGATTCTGCTGGATTGCGAGTCGCCCTGAGCTGGCAGCGATCTGGTCGCAGGCCGGTCCGAATATCACTTTCGAACCCGGCGCGTGGTGGTCGGAGCTCGAAGTTCCGGCGGGCCAGGAGTTGGTGTTCATCGGGGTGCGGCTCGACGCCGCTGGGGTTCGGCGCGACCTGAACGCCGCGCTGCTCACCGACGCGGAATTCGCGGCGGGCGCGAGCGCGTGGACCGGCTATCCCGATCCCTTCCCCGCCTGGGGTGCGCTGCATTCCGATCACTGATCGGTCTCTTCGGCACGCGTATCACACTGTGCTGGTGCATGATTCGAATGGGCCGCGACCCACGCGCCGATGAGGGGAGCGTGGGCCGCGGCATCTGGTCCTGCGGGCAATGCGGCCTCGGCTGCGTCGGCGATTCAGGCGAGTCCGGTGAAGAACCCGCGAATGTCGTTGACCAGCACTTCCGGAGCCTCGTGCGCGGAGTAGTGACCGGCCGCGTCGTTCGCGCCGCCCTGGTCGCTGCTGGTGTCGTAGGAATTCCAGCTCACGATGTTGCTGTGGTCGCGGTCGGCGAACCGGCGGATGGACTGGAAATCGCCGGCGAACATGGCCAGCCCGGTCGGGACCGTCGTCGGCTCGGTCGGCTGTTCGGTGGCGTGCGCGTCCTCGTAGTAGAACCGCAGCGACGAACCCGCGGTCCCGGTGAGCCAGTACAGCGCCACATTCGCGATCACGAACTGCGCGTCCAACGCTTCGCCGAACAGCTGCGAGTTCCAGCCGAGCAGGCCGATCGGGGAGTCCGCCAGCGCGTACGCCAGGGTCTGTGGCTGCTGGCTGTGCAGGGTGTTGAACGCCATCTTGTTCTCGTGGAACCACTGAAGATGTTGCAGCGCAGCCATATCCCCTTCCGACAGGCCCTCGAACTCGGCCGGGTCGCCGGACGGGAACGAGAACAGCTGGGTGACGTGCACACCGATCACGTTCTCCGGCGCGATCCGGCCGATCTCGGGCGACACCATCGAACCACCGTCATTGCCGATCGCGCCGTAACGCTGGTAGCCCAGACGCGCCATCAGTTCGGCCCAGGCGCGGGCGGTGCGGTAGCGGTTCCAGCCGGTGCTGCGGGTGGGGCCGGAGAAGCCGAAGCCGGGCAGCGACGGGATGACCAGGTGAAACGCGGGCTGATCGGCCGATTCGGGCTCGGTGAGCGGGGCGATCACGTCGAGGTATTCCAGGACCGAGCCCGGCCAGCCGTGGGTCAGGATCACCGGGGTGGCGTCGGGGCGCGACGAGCGGATGTGCAGGAAGTGGATGTCCTCGCCGTCGATCTCGGCGGTGAACTGGGGGTAGGCGTTGAGCTCGGATTCCAGTGCGCGCCAATCGAACTCCTCGAGCCAGTACTTCGCCAGCTCCTGCACGCGACCGAGCGGCACGCCGTAGGCATCGCCGACGCCGGACAGCTCGTCGGGGTAGAGGGCGTTGCGCAGGCGGGCGGCGAGGTCGTCGAGACGGGCCTGCGGGATGTCGATGGTGAAGGGCGTGATGGCGGTCATGTCGACTCCTGTTGGTGAAACGGAATGTTTCGTTCTGTTCCAACCGTAGCAGAACGGATCATTCCGTTTCAAGTGGTAGGCTGATATTCATGACGAAGAGCGAATCCGCACCCCGGTTGGCCGGTCGTAAGGCGCAGGCGGCCCGCAACGACGGGTTGATCCTCGAGGCTGCTCGCGCGGTGTTTCTCGACGATCCGAACGCGCCGATCGCGGCCGTCGCCGAACGGGCCGGGGTCGGCATCAGTGCGCTCTACCGGCGATATCCGAGCAAGGAGGTGTTGCTGCGCACGCTGTGTCATGAAGGGTTGCGGCGGTACAACGCGGAAGCTGATGTGGCGCTGGAGGATTCGGATGGGTGGCGGGGGTTCGTCGGGTTTTTGGAGCGGGTGGTCGAAGCTGATGTGCACTCGCTCACCGTGCATCTCGCGGGCACCTTCACTCCTGATGAAACGATGCTGCCGGACGTGATGCACTCCGGTGAGGTGACCGAGGAGTTGGTTCGTCGGGCTCATGCCAGTGGGCGGTTGCGGGCTGACGTCAATGCGCTCGATCTGGGGTTGATTCTCGAGGCTTGCTCGGCTGTTTCTGTGCCTGATCCGGTGCGCACTGGTGAGTTGCGGCGGCGGGTTCTTGCGGTGATGGTTGATGGGCTTGCTGTCGAGGGGGAGCTGCCGGGGCCTGCGCCTGCTGCCGGTGAGTTCGCTTGGCGGTGGGAACGGAGGTCCTGAGCCGGGGTTTACCGGGTCCGGGTCGGCTGTACCTTTTGCTGTGTTTTTGGAGCGCTGGCGCGCTCGAGCGGGCCCCAAGGGGCCCTGATCTTCCCTCCCTGCGGGTACTCCTTCGTCGCACCCTCCGGTCAGTCCAGATCAGGGCGGGGCCCTTTGGTAGGGACTTCCTGGTGATTTCCCGGACCGAAAAGGCGCTGTCTCTTTGGGTCGGGCCTTGTCGGGGGTTACTCGGATCGGAAAGGTGTGGGCCCTTTGAGCGGGACGTCCGGGTGATTACCCGGCCTGAGAAGGTGGTGGGTGGCAGACTTTGGGGGTTACCTGGACTAGTACGCGGAGGCGCGTTGTGAACTGGACGCTCGAGGTTGTGGTGGTGCCGGTTTCCGATATCGATCGGGCCAAGGATTTCTATGCGCGGCAGCTCGGCTTCGTCGTCGATCATGACACTGTGATCTCCGACGAGGTGCGGATCGTGCAGCTCACGCCGCCGGGGTCGGGGTGTTCGATCGTTATCGGTAAGGGCGCGGTTCCGCATATGCCGCCGGGCTCGCTGAAGGGCCTGCAACTCGTTGTTCCGGATATCGAGCAGGCGCATGCCGAACTCGTGGCGCGTGGTGTCGAGGTCACCGATATCCAAGAGTTGGGCAAGAATCCGCGCCCGGTCCCTGACCCCCTCGACAACGTCGGTTTCGTCTTCTTCAACGACCCGGACGGCAACTCCTGGGGCGTCCAACAGATCTCGAGTCGGGGCACGGGGTAACCCTCGAGGTGATTTGAACCCTGTTGGCGTGGGCAGCCGGGCGGGACCATGCACACATGCTGTTGGACAGGCCCACCGAAACCGACGAGCGACGGACCCCGCTGTACCGCCGCCCGGGCTTTCTGCGTGCGCTGTCTCCGCTCGTTCTGCTGCTGGTGTGGCAACTCGGCAGCACCAGCGGCTGGATTCCGTCGAAGAAGCTGCCCGCGCCGTCCGCGGTGCTGGACGCGGGTCTGGAAACCTACCGATCGGGCCAGCTCACCGAGGCTTTGCTGGTTTCCGGCCAGCGGGCACTGTACGGATTCGCGCTCGGCGCGGTGCTCGCGCTGGTGCTCGGGGTGCTCGCCGGCCTGAGCAAGATCGGTGAGTACGCGGTCGACCCGCCGCTACAGATGATCCGCACCATCCCGCTGTTCGGGCTGATCCCGCTGTTCATCATCTGGTTCGGCATCGGCGAGGAACCCAAGGTCTACCTGATCGCGCTGGGCGTGTTCTTCCCGCTGTACCTCAATACTTTCTCGGGTATCCGCCAACTCGACCCGAAACTGCTCGAACTCGGCAGCGCCCTGCACCTCGGCCTCGCCGAACGCCTGCGCCTGCTGGTCCTGCCCGGTGCCCTGCCGCAGATCCTGGTCGGCGCCCGCCAGAGCCTCGGCATCGCCTGGCTCTCGCTCATCGTGGCCGAACAGATCAACGCCAGTGCGGGTCTGGGCTTCGTGGTCAACAACGCCCGCGAATTCCTGCGCACCGACATCGTGGTGTTCGGCCTGGTCGTCTACAGCCTCCTCGGCCTGCTCACCGACTCGATCGTGCGCCTACTCGAACGCCGAGCCCTGCGCTGGCGCCCGGCGGTGAACCGCTGATGTCCGCATTTTCCGCCGACTCGAGGACCCACCCCGTCCCGCGAGTGGGCAGGCCCGCTACCCGCCGCCGTTCGATCGCGAGGTTCACACCATGACCGCTGCCGCCGCCACCACCGTCACGCCCATCTCCTCGCGGTCGCCCCGTGTCGCTGCCGCGCGAATCTCCGGTCTCAGCAAGCGATTCGGTGAGCGCACCGTACTCGCCGGGATCGATCTCGAGATCGGCGCGGGCGAGATCGTGGCGCTGGTCGGGCGCAGCGGATCCGGCAAGTCCACGCTGTTGCGGATCCTCGGCGACCTCGATACCGCCACTCGCGGTGAGGTTTCCGTCGACGGCAGACCGACGATCGTCTTCCAGGAACCCCGGTTGATCCCGTGGCAGCCGGTGGTGCGCAATGTCGCCCTCGGGAGGCCGAAGCCGCGCAATCGACGTGCCGACGAGCAAGCCGCCCGCGACCTGCTCGCCGAAGTCGGTCTCGCGGGCCGCGCCGACGCGTGGCCGCTCACCCTGTCCGGTGGTGAGGCCCAACGTGCCGCACTGGCAAGGGCATTGGTGGCCGAGCCGACCCTGCTGCTGCTCGACGAACCGTTCGGCGCGCTCGACGCACTGACCCGGCTGGCCATGCACGATCTGCTGCTCGGTCTGCACGCCCAGCGCGAGTTCGGCGTGCTGCTCGTGACACACGATGTGCTGGAAGCGATCACGCTCGCCGACCGCGTTCTCGTGCTCGACGAGGGGCGGATCGCCGCCGATGTGTCCATCGAACTGCCACGCCCACGCACCGCCGCGACGCCGGAGGTTGCCGAGTACGCAACCCACCTGCTCGCCCTGCTCGGTGTCACGCGCTGAACCGTCTGCGCCGCGATCCGCCCCATCCAACGCATGAAAGTTGTTCCCGTGAAACGCACTCCGAAGTCCCGTCTGACCGGTCTGGCACTCGCCGTCGTCGCCGCGCTCTCCCTGAGCGCCTGCGGTGACGACGCGTCGACCGAGGCCGCGCCTACGGGACCGGTCGACCTCAGCACCGTGACACTGAAAGTCGGTGACCAGAAGGCGATTTCGATCGAGGTGCTGTTGAAGGCGTCGGGGCAACTGGAGAACCTGCCCTACAAGATCGAATTCTCCACCTTCACCGCCGGTCTGCCGCTGGTCGAAGCGGCCAGCGCGGGTGGCATCGATATCGCTCAAACAGGCAACACCCCAGTGATTTTCGGTGCGGCGGCCGACGCGGATATCAAGATCGTCGGCGCGCTCTCGGCCACCGGCAAGGGTGATGCCATCCTGGTCGGCAAGGACTCGACCATCAGCTCCGTCGCCGCACTCAAAGGCAAGAAGGTCGCCGTCTACAAGGGCAGCTCGGCCAATGCGAACCTGCTGCTGCAACTACAGAAGGCAGGCCTGTCGCTCAGCGATGTCGAGCCGGTCTACCTCGCCCCCGGCGACGGCTACACCGCGCTCACCCGCGGCGACGTCGACGCCTGGGCCACCTGGGACCCCTACACCGCCATCGCCGAAAAGGAATCGGGCGCCAAGTCCATCGCCACCGCCGACCAAGCCGCCAACGGCTACAACTTCTGGGTAGCGGGCAACAAAACCGTCGCCGACGCGGGCAAATCCGCCGCCCTCGCCGACTTCTTCCAGCGCTACGCCGCCGCCACCACATGGTCCGCTGACAACCTCGACACCTGGTCCACCAAGTACGCCGAACTGACCCAGATCAGCGTCGACGCCTCCCGCACCACCTGGACCCGCTCGATCAAGCAACCGATCGAACTTTCCGATCAGGTCATCGCGTCCGAACAGGAAATCGCCGACGCCTTCACCAAGGCCAAGGCCATCCCGGGCAAGGTCGATTTCGAGTCGTTCGTCGACACCCGCTTCGACAAGTCGTAATCCGCACCACAGGACATCGGCGCCCGCGATCCATCTCCGATCGCGGGCGCCGTTCGCGTGACGCGCCCACTGTTCGCTCGTTGCCGGGTCAGGCTCCCCGGCGAACAGCTGAGTGATGCGCCCATTGTTCGCTCGTTGCCCGGTCAGGCTCCCCGGTGAAGCGCTGATGACTCGGTAGGTTGAGCGGCGGATCGGTCATGACCAGGAATCGGCGGTGAAGCTGAGTGGTGGGCACAAGTGCTGAGGCGTACGGATCGGTGCGCTGGGTCATGCTCGGGGTGCTGTGCGCGAGCCTGTTGCTGGTGGCGATGGATGCCACCATCCTCAATGTGGCGTTGCCGTCGCTGATCGAGGATCTGCAGGTCGGCCCGATGGAGCAGCTGTGGATCATCGACATCTACGGGCTCGTGCTCGGTGGTTTGCTGATCACCACGGGGGCGCTCGGTGATCGGGTCGGGCGAAAGTTGTTGTTCATCAGCGGGTTTGTGCTGTTCGGTGTGGCTTCGGTGGTCGCGGCTACGGCGGGGAGTGCGGCGCAACTGATCGGTGGGCGGGTGTTGCTCGGGATCGGTGGGGCGATGGTGATGCCGTCGACGCTGTCGCTGATCCGCACCATCTTCACCGACGTGCGGGAACGCACCATGGCCATCGGGATCTGGGCCGCGGTGGCGGGGGTGGGCGCGACGGTCGGGCCGATCGTCGGCGGGTACCTGGTCGAGCATTTCGGGTGGGCGTCGGCGTTCTGGCTCAATGTGCCGGTGGTGGTGCTGACGGTGGCGGTCGGGCTGTGGGTGCTGCCGGAATACCGTGCGCCCCACACGGGCAGGCTCGACTGGTTCGCCGCCGCTGCCTCGGTGGTCGGCATCGTCTGCCTGGCCTGGGGTGTCAAGCATCTGGCGAAAGGTGAAGCAACCGTGGTGGACTGGGCGATCCTGGTAGCGGGCATCGCCGCGCTTGCCTGGTTCACCCGTCGCCAGCTCACCGCCACAGATCCGCTGCTGGACGTACGCCTCTTCCGCAACGGCGCGTTCACCGCGGCCGCGCTGGCGACCCTGCTGGCGATGATGGCGATCGGCGCGGCCATGTTCCTGATCTCGCTGTGGCTGCAATACGTCCACGGCTACAGCCCATCGCAGGCCGGCATCCGAATGCTGCCCGCAGCCCTCACGCTGCTCACCGCCTCCCTGCTCACGCCGATGCTGATGGAGAAGTTCGGTGTCCGCGCGGTACTCGGGGTCGGCCTCGGCGCGGTCGCGCTGGGCTTCCTGCTGCTCGCGGTGAGCCCGGAGCCGACCACCTATCCGGTGGTCGCGCTGGTCCTGGTGTCCTTCGGCCTCGGCGACGGCATGGCCGTCACCGCAGCCGCCGCGGTCCTGGTCGGCGCCGTCCCCGCAGACCGGGCAGGCCAAGCAGGCGCGGTCGAGGAGACCAACTACGAGGTAGGCATCGGCTTCGGCGTAGCCCTGCTCGGCAGCCTCCACGCCAGAATCTTCACCCAACACATGACCGACCTCCCCGTCCCCGCCGACCGCCTCGACCAGGCAAGCGGCTCGATCGGCGGCGCCGCCGAAGTAGCCGCCGACCTCCCCGACCCCGCCCACACCCAACTGACCCAAGCCGCCACCCACGCCTTCGACACCGCCCTCACCACCACGTCCTACCTCTCCGCCGCGGTGGTAGCTGTGGTCACCGTCGTCACCGTCTGGCTGGTTCCCAAGGGATTCAAGATCACTGGCGGCCACTGAACGCGGACCTTGCCAGGTCCTGAATACCGTCGATCCGGCGTAATCGACCAATCGGACGCAGAAAATACAGAAAACCGACTTTCGAGCGCCGTTTTGGACGATTACGCCGGGCCGATGCTGCCATCACCCGTCGCGCGGTCGACGGAAGGCAAAGCAGCAGGTACCGGGGCCGCGTGGACAGTTATCCACAGCTTGAAAGTTATCCACAGGGGCGGCTGTGAACGGGGTATCGGCCTGAGTCGCCGGCGCAGAATGCCTGGCATGGACAGAATTGTCACCCGCGCGCAGTTGGCCGCCGAGGGAGTTGCGTCGAGCACGATCGGTGATCGGTGTCGTCGCGGCCGGTACGTGCGCCTGTTACCTGGCGTCTTCTGCGAAGGCACGCCGACAACTTTGGCCCGTTGCGCGGCGATCGTGGAGTGGCTTCCGGACGCGCATTTGAGTCACCGAACGGCCGCCTGGCTGTGGGCGATGTTGCCAGAGCCGCAGATTTTCGAGGCGACCGTGCCGGTCGCCCGGCGTCGGCAGACTCCATCCTGGTTGCGGCTTTACCGCCGCGATCTGCCTGCCGATGCCAAGGACGACCTGGCCCAGCTGCCGGTGACCACCGCGGCACAAACCGTGCTCGATTGTCTGACCGTGCTGCCTACTCCAGAGGCGGATGCGCTGATCGATGAACAGATCTGCCGCACAGTGGATCCGACTGAATTGACCGGCCTGTGCGAAACCCGTCGTCATGGAGTTCCCGTTTTGCGCCGACAGTTGCAACAGGCGGCGCTGCGGCCGATGTCGGAGCCCGAGCGGTTGTTCGCCCGTGCACTCGCCCGGCGAAATCTGCCTTTGGCGGCCAATGAACCTGTTGGCCCCTACACCTGCGACTTCGTCGATCATCGTGGTCGCACTGTGGTGGAGATAGATGGCTGGGAGTTCCACCGAGACAAGGTGAACTTCCGTCATGATCGACTCAGGCAGAACTGGTTGGTGATCCATGGTTGGTTCGTGCTGCGCTATTCCGCGCACGACGTACTGCGCAACCTCGACCACTGCGTGGACGAAGTCGTGGACGTGGTCCGCCGTCGGCGATCCGGTCGCGGACTGGCGTAATCGACCACTTCGGCCCCGCTCAGTCGGAAAACGGACCGAAAGCCATGCCGATTGGTCGATTACGCCGGACCAACCCTTGACGCAACCATTCGGTTGCCATACTCTGAGTTGCAACCAGTCAGTTGCAATATACGAGGAGCGCATCATGGGATTCCCTGATCAGATCGTGCGGACTGTCGAGCTCGCGCATCCGCCGGAGAAGGTGTGGGCGGCGATTACTACCGCGGAGGGACTGGCGAGTTGGTTCGGTAATACTGCCGAGATCGATCTGCGGCCGGGTGGGGCGATGCGGATGACCTGGACCGAGGGGTTCTCGGCGGATATTCGGGTGGAGCGGGTGGAGGAGCCGAGCGTGTTCGGGTACACCTGGCCGATCAATGGACTGCCCGACGAGGATCCGCGGCGCACCTATGTGGAGTTCACGCTGGAGCCGGTCGGTGCGGGGACGCGGTTGACCGTAGTCGAGACCGGGTTCGCGCAGCTGTCCGACGATGCCTACAAGGAGGCGTTCGAGGGCAATGTCGGTGGCTGGAAGAGCGAGTTGGGTGAGCTGGTCGAGTACCTCGATGCGGCCTGAGTCAGAGGCGACCGCCGAACGAGTCTTCGTCGCGCTGGCGGATCCGAGCAGGCGAGCGGTGCTGGCCGCCCTCGCCGCCGACGGGCCCGCCACCGCGACGGACCTCGCCGATCGTCTGCCCATCACGCGGCAGGCGATCACCAAACACCTTGTCCTGCTGGCAGATGCGGGCTTGGTGATCGCGGAACCGGGGGAGCGGCGCAGGGTGCGCTACCGACTCGACTCCGCTCCTATGCAAGTGGCTCAACAGTTTCTGGCCGCCATGGCCCGTGACTGGGACGGGCCGTTGGACGCCCTCCGGAAGCATCTGGACGGCTGAACCGAAGGAAAAGCAATGAGCAACAACAACTTCACCGCGACCACCATTGTCGACGCGACACCCGAGGAGGCGTTCGCAGCGATCAACAACGTGCGCGGCTGGTGGAACGAAACGATCGAAGGCACCACGGGCGTCGTGGGCGACAGCTACCGCTTCGAGGTCCCTGGCGCGCACCGCTGCACCATGACCACCACCGAGTCGATCCCCGGTGAGCGCCTGGTCTGGCACGTGACCGACACCTACATCTCCTTCATCGACGACACCGCCGAATGGGAGAACACCGACGTGGTTTTCGAGATCTCCGAACGCGACGGGGGCACCGAAATCCGGTTCACGCACGTGGGTTTGCGGCCCGCCGACGAATGCTACGAGGTGTGCGCCAATGCCTGGGGCGCCTACATCACCAAGAGCCTGCACGACCTGATCACCACCGGCACCGGTGACCCGTTCCGCACCGACAGCACCTTCGAGACCGAGGTGCTCAAGCACGGCAACGCCGACTTGGTGAAGCCGCGTACATAGGCGCTGCGGACGCTGTGTCCTCCGCGCGCGGCGCAGCCACCATCACGACTGGGCAGCGCCGCTCCACCCTGGTGAAGCCGCGAAGCTAACGAGGTGCCAGCAGCAGGGTTTGGGTGCTGCGGCCCAACGGTCCGGTCTCGTCGAACAGTGCTGATTCGGCGAGGCCGATGCCGTGGGGTTGGGGGTGGGTGATGGCGTCCAGGCACACCCATTCGCCGATCGGTTGGCGGTGCAGGGTGACGGTGAGGTCGGTGTTGATGAACAGGTACTTGGACCAGTCGAGGACCGCGCTCACGCCGTTGCCCGAGTCGGCGGCGGCGAGTGTGCGCTCGAGCGGGCTGGGGGTGGTGCCTGCGACGATCGGGTACTTCAGGCGGATCCAGCAGACGGCGGGTCCGGGTTCGTCGAAAGAACCAGTGGCGAAACGGTATTCGATGCCGGTGTGAAAGCCGACTTCGTGATCGGTCGGGAACGGGGAGGGTTCCGTGGCTTCGGGGAACGGTCGGGTGCCGGTGGGCAGGAATTCCGCGGGGAGGTCGAGGGCGGGCTCGGCCAGCTTGATCCGCCACGCCTTGGCCTGCATCACCGGTCCACGCTCCGAGGACAGGGTCGCCTCGATCAGTTCGACGCTGCGGCCCGACCGCACCACCTTCGCGTGCGCGGTCAACGGCGCCAACGGGACGGGCCCGAGAATCTCCACCGCGACCCGCCCGACCTGGAACCCCGGCCGTGGCTCGCACCGTTCGATCACGTGCCCGAGCAGCGCGGACGGCGGTCCGGCGTGCTGCGCGTCCGGCGACCAGGGGCCGCGCGTGAGCTCGGTCGAGATGTACCGATCGGAGTCGGCGGGATCGGCTAGGTAAAAGGCTTCGGCCACCTCGCCGACGTTACCCCGCACCCTGACCCCGCCGCCCCTCACTCCGGGAGAGAACTGATGCGCCACGCGACGACGCGCCCGACCTGTGGCGACGCGCTCGACCGGTGGCGGCGGGTCTGACGTGTGGCGACGCGCTCGACCGGTGGCGGCGGGTCTGACGTGTGGCGACGCGCTCGACCGGTGGCGACGCGCTCGACTGGTGGCCACGCGCTCGACTGGTGGCCACGCGCTCGACTGGTGGCCACGCGCTCGACCGGTGGCCACGCGCTCGACCGGTGGCGACGCGCTCGACCGGTGGCGACGCGCTCGACCGGTGGCGTCGGGTCTGACGTGTGGCGACGGGTCTGAACTATGGCATCAGGTCTGAGGCGTGGCGCCGCGTCGGGCGGTGGCCACACGTCTCACTCCGAGTTACGCGGTCCCCCCGGAAGCGACATGCCCCGCCCGGACTGGCGGACTTAGGCGCTGCCCGTGGTCAGGGCTGTGAACAGGTCGAACAGGGGGCGTAGGGCGCAGGGGCTGGTGTCCGAGGTGCAGCCGATGGAGGACGAGCCGGAGTCGGCGACCGGCAGGGATGCGGCCTGGGCGGTGCCGAGCGGGGCGGCGACGGACAGGGCGGCGGCCGCGAGGGCCCCGGCGACGATGCGCTTCATTCATTCACTCCAGTGCTAGGCGTGCCGGCAGGTCGACACGCTTACCAAAGCTACCGATCTCCCCGGCGAGCGAAAGCCCCGAAATCCGGGGTGTGCGCGGTGCCGCGGAGCGAACAGCGCGATGTCCCGGTGTGCGAGACAGCGCGACGCCCGCCTGATCGCGAGGACCGGGCGGGCGTCGACGATGGTGGTGCCGTGGTCAGGAGACGACCGGGAGGTAGACCTTGTTGCCCTGGTCGGCGAACTCGGCGGACTTCTCGGCCATGCCCGCCTCGATGGCGGCCACGTCGGTCAGGCCCTGCTTTTCCGCGTACTCGCGCACGTCGGCGGAGATGCGCATCGAGCAGAACCTTGGACCGCACATCGAGCAGAAGTGCGCGGTCTTGGCGGGTTCGGCGGGCATGGTTTCGTCGTGGTACTCGCGGGCGGTGTCGGGATCCAGCGAGAGGGCGAACTGGTCGTGCCAGCGGAATTCGAAACGGGCCTTGGACAATTCGTTGTCGCGGTCCTGGGCATGCGGGTGACCCTTGGCGAGGTCGGCGGCGTGGGCGGCGATCTTGTAGGTGATCACGCCGACCTTGACGTCGTCGCGGTTGGGCAGGCCCAGGTGTTCCTTGGGGGTGACGTAGCAGAGCATCGCGGTGCCCGCCTGGGCGATGATCGCGGCGCCGATGGCGGAGGTGATGTGGTCGTAGGCGGGCGCGATATCGGTGGCGAGGGGGCCGAGGGTGTAGAACGGCGCCTCTTCGCACAGTTCTTCCTCGAGGCGGACGTTCTCGACGATCTTGTGCATCGGCACGTGGCCGGGGCCTTCGATCATCACCTGCACGCCATAGGATTTCGCGATCTTGGTGAGCTCGCCGAGGGTGCGCAGTTCGGCGAACTGGGCCTCGTCGTTGGCGTCGGCGATGGAGCCGGGGCGCAGGCCGTCGCCGAGGGAGAAGGTGACGTCGTACTTGGCCAGGATCTCGCACAGTTCACGGAAGTGCGTGTACAGGAACGATTCCTGGTGATGCGCCAAACACCAAGCGGCCATGATGGATCCGCCCCGCGAGACGATGCCGGTGACGCGCTTGGCGGTGAGCGGGATGTAGCGAAGCAGCACGCCCGCGTGCACGGTCATGTAGTCGACACCCTGCTCGCACTGCTCGATCACGGTGTCGCGGTACATCTCCCACGTCAGCTTGGTGGGATCACCGTTGACCTTTTCGAGGGCCTGGTAGATCGGCACGGTGCCGATCGGGACCGGCGAATTGCGCAGGATCCACTCGCGGGTCTCGTGGATGTTCTTGCCCGTGGACAGGTCCATGATCGTGTCGGCGCCCCACCGCGCGGCCCACACCATCTTCTCGACCTCTTCGGCGATCGACGACGACACCGCCGAGTTGCCGATATTGGCATTGATCTTGACCAGGAACTTCTTGCCGATGATGGTCGGCTCGAGCTCCGGGTGGTTGTGGTTGGCCGGGATCACCGCGCGACCCAGCGCGACTTCGTCACGCACCAGCTCGGGCGAGACACCCTCGCGAGCGGCGATGAACCGCATCTCGGGCGTGATGAAACCCTCACGCGCCCAATGCAACTGGGTGCGCGGACCTTCGACGGCGGGCTTTTCCCATTCCGCACGCAGCTTCGGCAGCCCGGCTTCCAGGTCGATCACCGCGTTGTCGTCGGTGTACGGGCCTGACGTGTCGAAGACGTCGAAGTGCTCCCCGTTGGTGAGATTGATGCGACGAACCGGAATCCGCAGGCCGTCGACCTCGTTGTAGTGCTTGACGCTGCCCTGGATCGGGCCTGTGGTGACGGTGTCGACAGACGTGTTCGAGCCCATGAAAATCCTCCCTACGCCGGCATTACCCGGTCAGGTTCATACGGTCGACGGCCCTGACGCCCGATTGGGCTAGCCGTCCTCTCAGCCCGCTGGTGCGAGCCCCCGTTGGTGTGAATTGCCTGGCCGACGATACCCGCCGCCGTTCGCGACCCGCCCGGGGATCGACCGGACGGATCGCGAACAGGACGTACTACACCGAGGCCGAGTCGAGTCGCTTCGACGCGTCCGGCACCGAGTCGTCACCTTCATGCAGGCCGAACTTGTTGTGCAGCAAGGCAAGCGGCTTCGGTGCCCACCAGTTCCAGGTCCCCATCATGCGCATGAGCGCGGGCGCCAGCAGGCCGCGGATGACGGTCGCGTCGCTGATCACCGCGAGTGCGCAGCCCAGGCCGAACAGCTTCATCATCGCCACGCCCGAAGTGGCCACGCCGAGGAACACGATGCTCATCAGCAGGGCGGCGGCGGTGAAGATGCGGCCGGTGCGGGCCACGCCCATCGCGACGGCCTCGGTGTTGCCCTGGGTGGTTTTGGGTCCGGCCAGCCATTCCTCGCGAATCCGCGACAGCAGGAACACCTCGTAGTCCATGGACGCGCCGAACGCGAGACTGAACATGAGGATGGGCATGGCCAGGTTGAGGGTGCCGGTGGCGGTGAAACCGAGCAGTTCCGACAGGTGGCCCTCCTGGAAGATCCACACCATCGCGCCGAACGTCGCCGCCAGCGAGAGCATGTTGAGGATCAGTGCCTTGATCGGCAGGACCACGCTGCCGGTGAACAGGAACAGCACCACCAACGTGGTGAGCGCGATCAGCGCGCCCGCCAGCGGTAGTTTGCCGGTGATGGCGGTGACCGAATCCTGGTTCAGCGCAGCGGGTCCGGTGATCAGGGCATCGGTGGGCGCGGGGATCGCACGCAGGGTGTCGAGTTGGGCGCCGCCCGCGTCGGAGTACGGGTCGAGGGAGGTGGCGACCGACAGGTACGCGCCGTGCTGCGCGCTGGACATCGCGGGGATGCCCGCGGCCACGCGGAGTCCGTTGCGGTAGATCGCCGCGCTGCTGAGTACGGCAGGTACGTCGGGGACCTTGGACAGTTCGCGGGCGTAGGGGTCGAGCTCGGCTGCGGTGCCACGGAATTCGGGCAGCACGATGGTTGCGCTGGAGGCGAGGTCGGCGTCGAATTCTGTGCGCAGGATGTCGCCGACCTCGCGACTGGCGACATCGGTGGGCAGCGATCGGTCGTCGGGGTAGCCGAATTGCACGCCGAGGAACGGTGCGCCCAACAGCAGCAGGAACGCGGTGGTCGCCAGCGCGATCGACATCGGGCGCTTCATCACCGCGATGACCAGGCCGTACCAAAACGTCTGGCGCGGCGGCCTTTCCACCGCGGGCGACAGTCGGAACAGCTTGCGCAAGGGGCCGCGCAGGTCGCCGGCGTCGATGCGGTGGCCGACCAGGATGAGCATGGCGGGCAACACGATCACCGCGGCGGCGGCCGCGGCGGCGACCACGGCGATACCCGCGTAGGCGAACGACTTGAAGAAGTACTGCGGGAACACCAGCAGCGCCGACAGCGACAGCGCGACAACCAGTGCCGAGTACACGACCGTGCGTCCCGCGGTCTGAACCGAGCGCAACACCGCCGCCTCCGGCGTGGCACCACCGGCCAACTCTTCGCGATACCGGCTGACGATGAACAGGCTGTAGTCGATCGCCAGGGCCAAGCCCAACGCCGTGGTCATGTTCAGCGCGAAGATCGACACGTCGGTCAGCGCGGTGAGCACGCGCAGGATGCCCAGCGACGCCGCGATGGCGAACAGTCCGATCGCCACCGGCAACGCGGCGGCCATGAGACTGCCGAACACCAGGGCCAGCAGCAGACCGGTGATCGGGATCGCGATCGCCTCGGCGATGATCAGATCCTTGCTGATCTCGGCGTTCATATCGGCGAAGGTGGCGGCGAGACCACCGGCTTTCACCGTCACCGGGCCGCTGTCGACCTGCAATTGCTCGTTCAGTTCGGCGGCGCGAATCGGTAGCTCGGCATCATCGCCGTCGATGCTGGCCATGATCAGCGCCAGCTCGCCGTCTTTGCTGCGCAGTGCCTGTTTCAGGGTGGGGTCGGCGGTCCAGTAGGACTGCACCCCGGCGACGTAGGAATGCTCGCGTAGACCCGCGATCGTGCGCTCGGCGGCGTCGCGCGCGGCGGGGGAGTCGGGTCCGTCCGCCGCGTCGACGGTCAGGATGTAATTGGGCTCGCTGCCGGGGAAATGCTCGCTCAGGTACCGGTTGGCGCGCACCGAGTCGAGATCGCTGGTGACGAATCCGCCCGATTTCATGTGCGAGTGCACCGTGGCGCCGATCGCGCCGCACAGGATCATCAGCAATAGCGCGACCGCGATCACCAGCCGGGGTCGGCCGACGGCGGTGCGGGCGATTCTCGTCAACATCGTCGGGTGCCCTCTTTGCTGGAGACTGCTAGGAAACGTGTTGACGTCACCGTAGCCCGCGCCCGATTCTCCCCGATACCCACTCAGGGCGGAGAGTTATGGACTACGATCTCCGCCCCTGGGTGGAGGTAGTTACCTGTCGAAGCCCGACCGGGAGAGCCCCGACGAGGTCGAACAGATGGGCAGGTCATCGGATGTGTTTCCCCCCGGATGGCCCGGCCCGACGCATAAACCCGCGTCAACGTATCGGCACCGCGGTGGCTTCGTCAGACGTAAGTTCCAGTTCTCAGGTGTTGTGCGCCTGCAGGATTCGTCCACTGACTTGTCCGAGTCCGATCCGTCTTCCCTCGGTGCCGGGCGCAGTAGCCGTAATGCTGACCTCGTCGCCATCGGCGAGGAATGTGCGCTGCTGGTCGCCCACGATGATGGGTTCTGCTCCACCCCACGACAATTCGATGAATGAACCAGATTCGGTGCGTTCAGGTCCGGAGATCGTGCCGGAGGCGTAGAGGTCGCCGGGGCGGATGGAGGCGCCGTTGGCGGTGAGGTGGGCCAGCATCTGTGCGGGGGACCAGTACATGCGCGAATACGGTGGGCGGGTGACGGTTTCACCGTTCCAGGCGACGGTCAGGTCGATGTCGAGGCCGTATTCGTCGGTGCCACGCAGGTAGGGCAGCGGTTCGGGATCCTGCGTCGGCAGTGGGACGTGGGCTTGCGACAGGGCGGCCAGCGGGGTGATCCAGGCCGACATCGACGTGCTGAACGACTTGCCGAGGAACGGGCCGAGCGGCTGGTACTCCCAGGCCTGGATGTCGCGGGCCGACCAGTCGTTGACCAGGGCGACACCGAACACGTGCTCGGTGAACTCGTCGACGGTGACCGGTGCGCCGAGGGTGGAACCGGTGCCGACGACGAAGCCCAATTCGGCCTCGATGTCCATGCGCTGAGACGGTCCGAAATCAGGTGTGCCAGAGGCTGTTCGACGCTGGCCGTGCGGCCGAATGATCGGCGTGTCCGACACCACGACCGTGCCCGCGCGGCCGTGATAGCCCACCGGCAGATGACGCCAGTTCGGCAGCAGCGGTTCACTGTCCGGACGGAACAGACGGCCGAGATTGGTGGCGTGGTCGATGCTGGCATAGAAGTCGACGTAGTCGCCGACGCGCACCGGCAGCGCCATCCGCACCGAAGACACGGGATACACGGCGTCGACCGGCAGCGCCGTATCGGCGAGTTCGCGCAGTCGTTCGCGAACCTCGCGCCAGCGGCCGGCGCCCTGTGCCAGAAAGGCATTCAAGGAAGCACGTGCGAAGACCGAATCGTCCAGCAGTGCAGCCAGATCCAGGACCATATCGCCCAGTCGACAGCCGACCCGGAAATCACCGTCGGGCGGTGCGAAGACCCCGTACGGCATATTCTCCGGCCCGAACAGCGAGTCCGCAGGCACCTCGACACGCAACGACCCTTCGCTGATCATCGACATCTACCGCCCCGCTGCCCGCTCATCGCAGTCCCGGCCCACGACCCGACCACGTCCACGCGTACGCGGGATCCTCGCAGGCCAGCGCACCCTCGCCCAGTTGCAGCGGCCGGAAAGTATCCACCATCACCGCCAGTTCATCGAAGAATTCCGCACCGATACTGCGCTCATAAGCACCGGGCTGCGGGCCGTGCGCGTAACCGCCTGGATGCACCGACACCGAACCCTGAGTGATCCCGGAACCCTTGCGCGCCTCATAGTTTCCGCCGCAATAGAACATGATCTCGTCGGAATCCACATTCGAGTGGTAGTACGGCACCGGAATCGACAGCGGGTGATAGTCCACCTTGCGCGGCACGAAATTGCAGATCACGAAATTGGTGGCTTCGAAGGCTTGATGCACCGTCGGGGGTTGGTGCACGCGGCCCGTAATCGGTTCGAAGTCAGCGATATTGAACGTGTACGGGTACAGGCAGCCGTCCCAGCCGACGACGTCGAACGGATGCGTCGCGTACGTCATCTTGGTGCCGATCACCTCGTTGCCCGCCCGGTGCTTGACCAGCACCTCCACGTCGGTCTCGTCGATGAGCAGCAATTCGGTGGGCCCGTGCAGGTCTCGCTCGCAGTACGGCGAGTTCTCCAGCAGCTGGCCATATTTCGACAGGTACCGCTTCGGCGGGGTGATGTGGCTCGAAGCCTCGATCACATACGCGCGCAACGGTTCCTCGCCGGTCGGTAGCCAGCGGTGGGTGGTCGCACGCGGCATCAGAACCTGATCGCCCTGCCGAACCGGCAAGCTCCCGAACACCGTTTCCACCACGGCCGCACCGGATTCCACGTACACCAGCTCGTCGCCGATGGCGTTGCGGTACAGCGGCGACGCACCCTTGGCGACGACGTACGAGATCCGCACATCCGCATTGGCCAGCAAAAGTCGGCGGCCGGTGACCGGGTCGGTCGAGACGGCGGTGTCGCCGGGAAACAGCAGCGGAAGACGTAAATGCCGGTGTCGCAGTGGATGATTCGGCGTCAACGTCTGATCGGGCAGCTCCCACACCGTCGCGTCGACGATCGCGGGCGGCAAGGCGCGGTGATACAGCAGCGAGGAGTCCCCGGAGAACCCCTCTTCGCCCATCAACTCTTCGTAGTAGAGATTGCCCCGCTCATCGCGATGTTGCGTGTGGCGTTTCGGCGGCACCGCACCCACCTGGCGATAGAACATCGAGCACCTCCCGCTACGTTGCAGGCTGAAAATTCTCCCTCCAACGTAACCGAGACGCGCGGAAAATCCGTCAGAATTCGGCGATCACCGGAGCATGGTCGCTGGCGCCCTTGCCCTTGCGCTCCTCACGGTCCACCGACGCGTCCTTGACCTGGTCGGCCAGCGCGGGCGAGGCGAGGATGAAGTCGATGCGCATGCCCTCCTTGCGGGGGAAACGTAGCTGCGTGTAGTCCCAGTAGGTGTAGACGCCGGGGCCGGGCGCGAACGGGCGCATCACGTCACGGAAGCCCAGATCGAGCATGGACTGGAACGCCTCGCGCTCGGGTGCGGAGGTGTGGGTCTTGCCGATGAACAGCTCCGGGGCCCACACGTCGTCGTCGGTCGGGGCGATATTCCAGTCGCCGACCAGGGCGATCTTGGCGTCGGGGTTGTCGGCGAGCCAGCCCGCCGCCTTCTCGCGCAGCGTCGACAGCCACTGCAGTTTGTAGGTGTAGTGCGGGTCGTCGACCGCGCGGCCGTTGGGGACGTACAGGCTCCACACTCGCACCCCGCCGCAGGTCGCGCCGAGCGCGCGCGCCTCGACCACCGGCGTTTCGATCAGCGAATCGCCCGCGTTCTTGTCGAAGCCGGGCTGATCGGGAAACGCCACCTCGACATCGGCCAGCCCGACCCGCGACACGATCGCGACCCCGTTCCACTGATTGAGCCCCACATGCGCCACCTCGTACCCGGCGGCCTCGAACTGCTCGAACGGGAACTGGTCGTCGCGACACTTGGTCTCCTGCAACGCCAGCACGTCGATGTCGTGACGGTCGAGAAAGGCGATCGCCCGATCGACGCGGGAGCGGATCGAGTTGACGTTCCAGGTGGCGAGACGCACGGGTGCGCGGTCCTTTCGAAGTCGCTAATGATTCTGTGGAGCGGCGTACCGGTACGCGTGATGTTCGATGAAGCCCAGCTCGCGGTAGAGGGCCAAAGCCTCGGCGTTGCCGACTTCTACCTGTACGTAGGCGTGCGTGGCGCCCTGTTCGGCACCCCATCGCAGCAGTTCGGCGCATACCAACGCGCCCAGTCCTTTTCGGCGATGCGCGGCGGCAACCGCGATGCAGGTGAGGCCGATCCAGCGTCGGCCGTCGGGTGCGGTGGTCACCGCGCCGCGGCCGATGGACAGCGGTTCGGGCAGGCCGAGCGAAGCGAAACCTAGGGTGCCGTCGATCACCGAGGTGAGCACAGAGAAGTTCGGTTCGCGCACGTTCGGGTCCAGCGGCAGTTCCCCGCGGTAGCGATGCGCCGTCAGCCAGCCCTCATCGGGTTCGGGCGCGATCCGCACCATCGACGGACCCTGTGGGAGAACGAAATTGGCGATGTCGAGTCCGAGGACGACAGTTTCGCTCCAGCTGTTCCAGCCCGGCGGCACCGGAGCCAGCCGGTCCGGCAGTTGCAGTAGCAGCGGCAGTCCCTGACTGGTGTACCAGTCCGCGATCTTGTGCATCGTGTCGATCGACAACACCGCGGGAACACCCGAACTGCCCAGCGGCACAGCCGAATTAGCGCGCCCGGTGTACCCGTTGCCCGCACGCGCAAGCCACCCGTCGATCCACAGATGCGCGGTACCCGGCCAGGCCATCGCCGCCGCCGTCTCCAGCGACCTGATCTCCTTGGTCCGAATAGGTCTTGGCCCCAACGCTTTCAACGCCACCACGCGATCGGGCGACACCGAAACCAACTCACCCTCGGCAGTGCGCACCGACGGCGGAGTCAACGACACCAGTTCACCGATCACATCGGTGAGTGGTTGTGGATAACCGGCGGGCAGCTGATAACGCATCACCACCCGTCGGCCGAGGGGGATTTCAGTCGTCATGACCGAAGGGGTCCGGCACGGTGCCCGGGATCCAGCTCAAACCCGGTGTGCCCCAACCGTTTCGCTTGATCGCCTTCTTCGCGGCGCGGGCATTGCGGCCGATCAGCACGTCGACATACAGGAACCCGTCGAGGTGACCCACCTCGTGCTGCAACATTCGCGCGAAGAACCCGGTGCCCTCGATGTCGACCGGGTCGCCGTTCTCGTCGGTGCCGGTGACCCTGGCCCAGTCCGCGCGACCGGTCGGGAACTGCTCGCCGGGCACCGACAGGCAGCCTTCCTCGTCGTCATCGGGGTCGGGCATGGTCTCGGGGATCGCCGAGGTCTCCAGCACCGGGTTCACCACCACGCCCTTGCGGCGGACCTGGTTGCCGGCTTCGTCGAAGTCGGGGCAGTCGTAGATGAACAGCCGCTTGCCCACGCCCACCTGGTTGGCGGCGAGGCCGACACCCTTGGACTCTTCGAGCGTGTCGTACATATCCGCGATCAGCTCGGCCAGCTCCGCGGGAGTCTCCGTCACCGGGGCGGTGGGGTTGTGGAGAACGGGGTCACCGACGATCACGATCGGGAGAATTGCCATGCTCGCCATTATCGCCGCCCGCGCGCGCGACGCGGCGGCGACCCCTGTGGCCCGCGACACCACTGCTGGCGGCCAGTCAACACGCCGTGACAGGGGTCGAAGGTTCGGCGACACCCGTGGTTGAATGACCACGGTATTGAAGCGTCTCGTGATACTCGGCGAGGGAGCAAGATGGACGGCGCAGCGGCTCGGCATGTTTCCGGGATCCAGGACGGCTCCACTGCGGGCGAACAGGACTCGGCGGTCGCCGATGGCACCGGCCTGAGTCGGCGCGACCTGGACATCCTCGACTTCGAACGTAAATGGTGGAAGTACGCGGGCGCCAAGGAAGACGCGATCCGCGAGCTGTTCTCCATGTCCGCCACCCGGTACTACCAGGTCCTCAACGCCATCGTCGACTCCGACGCGGCACTGGCCGCCGACCCGATGCTGGTCAAGCGGCTGCGCCGACTGCGCGCCAGCAGGCAGAAGTCGCGGGCCGCGCGCAAACTCGGTTTCCAGGTCTGACATGACAGCCACACACCGTCGGATACGACTAGGGTTGGGCGGGTGAGCAACCCGAATCCCACCCCCGGCGGACCGCCGTTGCGCGCGCTGGCGATGGTGTTGATCGCGCTGGGCATCGTGTTCGCCGGCCTGGGTGCGATGTCGCTGTCGAACTCCGATGCGCAGGCATCCGAGGAGCCGACGCCGACCACCACCTCGAGTGCGGTCGCGCAGGCGCCGGCCACCACCTCCGCCGCGCCGAAGACCACCACCAGTGAGGCCACGACGACAACCGTGGCGCCCACTACCACCACCACGACCCCTGCCGCGGGCGGCACGGATCAGGCGGTGTCGGTGCGGGTGCTGAACAACAGCCTGGTCGCGGGCCTGGCCGCGCGCACCGCGAGCGAACTGACCGCCGCAGGCTGGACCAACGTGAGCACCGGCAACTACAGCGGCGCGAACCTGACCACCACCACGGTGTACTACGGCGGCGGCGCGGGCGACAAGGCCGCGGCCACCGAGATCGCCGCGCAGGTCGGTGGGAGCGTCGCGCCCAAGTCGGGGGACACCTCGCCGGGTGTCGTAGTCGTACTGACCGGTCGCTGAACGCGGCACGCGGTGCCGCAAGCCGTCGCGCCGCTGTGGCATCATCTTCAGCGGTATAGCCCCAGTCCGATAAGGAGTGTCTCCTGATGGCCACGTCGACAACTCGTCGCCCGTCCTGGCGCATTGTGACCCCGGTGCTCGCGGTCGCCGCGCTCGGGCTCGCAGCCTGCAGCAACAGCCAGGAGTCGAGTGACGTCAAGGGCACCACGCCGCCGGTGTGGACCTCGTCGTCGGCGCCTGCGGGCGAAAGCGGCGGCCACGGTGGCGGTCACGCCGCACCGTCGACCACCGCGGCCCCCGGCCACGGTGACGATCACGGTGCCCCGGCAGCGGGCGGTCTGAAGACCACGCTGAAGAACGCCGCCGGTGCCGATGTCGGCACCGCGACCATCGCGCAGTCGGGGAGCCACCTGGTGGTCACCGTCGAAGCGCACGGTCTCACTCCCGGCTTCCACGGCCTGCACTTCCACCAGAACGGCACCTGTGAGGGCGACTTCGCTTCCGCCGGTGGACATCTGCAGGTCGGTGCCGCCACCGCGCACCCGGCCAGCGGTGACCTCACCTCGCTGCAGGTGCTGGCCGACGGTTCCGCGAAGCTGGTCACCCAGACCGACACGGTCACCCTCGACAACGTCAAGGGCAAGGCGCTGATCGTGCACGCCGGTGCCGACAACTTCGGCAACATCCCGCCGCGCTACACCCGTGAGGGTGGCACCGGACCGGACGAGACCACCCTGACCACCGGTGATGCGGGCGCGCGGGTGGCCTGCGGCGTGGTCGGTTAGCGAGACTCGCGTGGCCGGGGCATTCCAGCCAGTTGCGTTTCACGGTTCGCCCCGGCCGACCATCGGCATCGAATGGGAGATCGCGCTCGTCGACAAGGTGACGCGCGATCTGTCCAATACCGCCTCGGCGGTCTTCGACGCGGTCGGTGACCTGCGCGCGCACGACGGCACGCAGCAGGTGACCAAGGAATTACTGCGCAACACAGTCGAATTGGTGACCGGCGTGCACGACACGGTCGGCGGCGCGGTCGAGGAACTGCGCGGCACCATGGACGCGGTGCGACGCGCGGCCGATCCGCTGGGCGTCGACCTGTTCTGCGCGGGCACGCATCCGTTCGCGCAGTGGTCGGCCCAACAGCTCACGCGCTCACCGCATTACGACGAACTCATCGAGCGCACCCAGTGGTGGGGCCGCCAGATGCTCATCTGGGGCGTGCACGTGCACGTGGGAGTTTCGCACCGGGACAAGGTCTTTCCGATTCTGAACTCGCTGCTGCTGTCGTATCCGCATCTGCTGGCGCTGTCGGCGTCGTCGCCGATGTGGTCCGGTGACGACACCGGCTACGCCAGCAATCGCGCGTTGATGTTCCAGCAGTTGCCCACCGCCGGGCTGCCGTTCCAGTTCGAGAACTGGCGCCAGTTCGAAGGTTTCGTGCACGACCAGGTGAAAACCGGTGTGTTCGAACAACTCGGCGGCATGCACTGGGACATCCGGCCCGCACCCAAGTGGGGCACCATCGAAGTGCGCGTGTGCGACGGGCTGTCCAGCCGCGCGGAACTGGCCTCGGTGGCCGCGCTGATCCACTGCCTGATCGTGGACCTGGACCAGCGGCTGGAAAACGGTGAGACGCTGCCGACCCTGCCGCCGTGGCACGTGCAGGAGAACAAGTGGCGGGCCGCGCGCTACGGCCTGGACGCGATCATCATCGTCGACGACGACAGCAACGAGCGTTTGGTCACCGACGATCTCACCGACCTGCTCACCCGATTGGAACCGACCGCGCGGCGGCTCGGTTGTGCCGACGAGCTGGCCGCGGTCGCCGACATTCCGCGCCACGGTGCGTCCTACCAGCGGCAACGCCGGGTCGCGGCCGCCACACAGGGCGATATGGTCGCGGTCGTGGACGCACTGGTGCGCGAGCTGGATCAGTAGCGTTCAGCTGCGCAGCGGGCTGGCGTTCACCCGCCGTTTACGATGGCTGGATGCTTGTCGAACAACCTCGCACCGCGGCGGGGGGTGCCACCCTCGGTTCCCGCCTGCGCGAACCGCGGACACTGGCCGTTATCGCGGTGGTCGCGGTGCTCGCGCTGCTGGTCGCCTTGCAGATCGTCGCGTCGGTCATGGGCTTCGAGGGACCGCTGGTCAGTCTGGCTCGTGATTTCGTCGGCACGCCCAAGTCGATGTCGGTGCCGTGGGCCGGGTTCGTGCTCGCGCTGGTCGGGATTTCCACGCGTCGACGGGTGCTCGCGCTGACGGCGGCGATCGGGATCGATGCGGTGTGGGTGGCGTTGCGGCTGCTCGACGGTAGTCCGCTGTCGTTCGGCAACGGTCCGACGATCGTGCTGGCGGCGCTGGGCGTGATCGCGGCGGTGCGGTGGCGTGGGCGGGAGCGCGCCGATGCGTTGAAGGCCGTGGCGCTGGGTGCGCTGTTGGTGCTGGCCACCAAGGTCGGTGACGTGTGGTTGCACCTGACCTCGGCCGTGCGGCCCACGGTGCTCGACGAATACGCGCTGCTGGCCGATCACGCGCTCGGTGACCCGTCATGGGTGGTCGGGCGGGTGCTGGATGTGCTCGGGCCCGAGGTGTACGCGGTGCTGCACTGGGTCTATATCGAACTGCCGGTGGCGGCGATCGCGGTGGCGGTGTGGCAGCTGCGCAAGGTGGTCACCACCGGGCACTGGCCCAGCCACTATCTGGTGCGCACGTTCCTGGTCCTGGGCTTGGTCGGGCCGCTGTTCTATGTGCTGTTCCCGGTGGTGGGGCCGATGTTCGCGTTCGGGGCCGACGGGCACGGGTTCGAGGTGGGCAACTTCTGGCCCGCCGCGCTGCCGCCGATCGACTCGAATCCGTCCGCGTTGACGTTCGACGAGGTCACCCCGCGCAACTGCATGCCCTCGATGCACACCGCCTGGGCGCTGGCGCTGTTCATCCACACCCGCCGTGACATCGACGGGTCGCGCGCGCCGGTCTGGATGCGCTGGGGCGGGGCGTTCTGGCTGGCCGCCACGGTCACCGCCACGCTGGGCTTCGGCTACCACTACGGCGTGGATCTGGTCGCGGGCGCGGTGCTGTGCCTGACGGTGGAGTCGGCGTTGCGTGCGCCCGAGCGTGGGTGGGGTGCGTTCCGGATTCGACTGGTCGGGTTCGGGGTGGCGGTGTTCGCGGCGCTGCTGTTGGCGTACCGGTATCTGGCGGTGCCGATGGCCGAATATCCGATGGCCGGGGGCGCGATCGTGATCGGGCTGTTGGTGGCGGTGGTCGTGGCCTTCCACAACACCTGGTTCGCCGCTGCTCCGGCTGCGCGCCAGGCCGGCTCCGTCGAGCAACTGGCCTGACCGGATGCCGGAATCCTTCGGCCGCTAGGAGATTCCGTCCCGGTGGCGTTGTTCGCGGTAGGCGGTGCGGCCGATGAGGTGGGCGACCACCGGGGCCGTGATGATCGTGAACAGGCCGGTGAGCACCAACATCCAGACATCGACGTCCCCGCGGATGTCGATGCCCGTGCCGAGCAGCACCAAGATCAGGCCGACCACCTGCGGTTTGGTGGCCGCGTGCATGCGGGTGAGGGTGTCGGGGAAGCGGACGATGCCGATCGACGCGGTGAAGGCGAGCACGCAACCGGCCAGGATCAGGATCGCCGAGACCCACTCCCACGCGCTCACCGGTCGTCCCGCACGCGGAATCGAGTGACCGCGGCCGAGCCGAGGAACCCCACCAGCGACAGCGCCACGATCGCCGGGATCACCGAGGTGTCGCCGCTGTACGCCGCCCATACCGCCAGGGCCGAGGCCGAAATGGCCATCAGCGAATCGATGCCGACGACCCGGTCCAGCGTGCTGGGTCCGGCGAGCACGCGGTAGCTGGTGATCACCGCGGCGGCGGTGAGCAGGACCGCGGCGATCACGGCTACGGCGGTCACGGTTGTACCCGCGTGGGGCGACGTCGTTCGCTGGGTCGTTCGAAGGAGTTGATCATCAGGTGCTCCAGCCGTCGGGTCGTGCGGTAGAACTTCGCGACCGCTTCGTCGCTGCCCACATCCAGGACGTGGACGTAGACCACGCAGCGGGGGCGGTCCAGTTCCAGGACCATGGTCCCGGGAATGAGGTTGAGCAGGTCGGTGCACATCACCAGCACGAGGTCGGACTGGATGCCCAGGTGCACGCGCAGCACGCCCGAGACGGGGGGACCTGCGGGGCGGATGGCGAACCAGGCGACCTGCAGACTCGATTCCAGGGCGTAATAGGTGCTCACAGCGAGTAATTCGAGGAACGACAGCGGGTGGAAACGGCCGGAGACCGGAACCAGTGGCAGGGGTAGGGCGACGACCACGATCAGTGCGACGACGATGCCGCCGAGCACGTTGGCGATGCTCAGGTCACCCCACAGTGCTACCCAGACTGCGGTCAGCCAGACCAGCACGCCGAGGCGAAGGACGTTGTCGCGGTTGACGAGTCGGCTCATTGCGCCACCGGACCGAGGACGGAGTCGATGTAGACCGACGGGTTGTGCAGGTCGTCGGCTGCGCGTTCGGCGATGCCGAGGATCGGGCCGGCGAACACAGTGAGTGCGAGTCCGGCGGTCACGAGTCCGGCGGTCGCCAGCACCATCAGTACCGGCATCCGGCCGGGGTCGGTGCGGTCCTCGTAATGCACGTCGGTCGAATCCTCCACCAGCGTAGGCAGATTCGCGGCGGTGAGGTGTCCTTCCGGGGCTTCCTCGCGCGGCCGCCAGAAGGCTTTGCTCCACACTCGCGCGACCGCGTACAGCGTGAGCAGGCTCGTGATCACCGAGCCGGCGACCAGTACCCAGGCCAACACGCTGCCCTCAGCGGCACCAGCTTCCAGGAGTGCGACCTTGCCGATGAACCCCGAAAAGGGCGGAATGCCACCGAGATTCAAGGCAGGAAGCAGGAACAGCACGCCCAGTAGCGGGCTCGCGGTGGCCAGGCCGCCGATCCGGCGCAGCGACACCGACCCGGCCTGCCGTTCGATCAGTCCCACGGCCAGGAACAGCGCGGTCTGCACGAGGATGTGGTGGGCCACGTAGAACACCGCGCCGGTCAGTCCGGCGGTGGTGGCCAGGCCGATGCCGAAGACCATATAGCCGATGTGGCTGATCAGGGTGAACGACAGCAGTCGTCGGATATCGGTCTGCGCGATGGCGCCGAGGATGCCGACGAGCATGGTCGCCAGGCCGCACACCAACAGGATGTTGTCGAACGCGCCGTCGGGGAACCACAGCGTGTGGGTGCGGATGATCGCGTACACCCCGACTTTGGTGAGCAGGCCCGCGAACACCGCGGTGACCGGTGCGGGCGCGGTGGGGTAGGAGTCGGGCAGCCAGCTCGACAGCGGGAACACCGCCGCCTTGATCCCGAACGCCACCAGCAGCACCGCGTAGCAGGCGGTGCGCACGCCGTCGGGGATGGCTTCCAGTCGCACGGCCAGCTGCGCGAGGTTCAGGGTGCCCGTGGCCGCGTAGGTGATGGCGATGCCGATCAGGAAGATCAGCGACGACACCATCGACACCATCACGTAGGCGATGCCGGTGCGGATGCGTTCCTCGGTGGCGCCCACGGTGAGCAGCACGAACGAGGCGACGAGCAGGATTTCGAAGCCGACGAACAGGTTGAACAGGTCACCGGCCAGGAACGCGGTCGACACGCCCGCGGTCAGGATCAGGTAGGTGGGGCGGTAGATCGAGGTGGGTTGGTGTTCGTCGCCGTCGGAAATGTTCTGTCCCGCACCGTAAATCGAGACCACGAGCAGGACGAAGGCCGAGACCAGCAGCATGGCGGCGCTGAGTCGGTCCACCACCAGGGTGATGCCGATCGGGGTCGGCCAGCCGCCGACCTGCACGGCGGTGGTGCCGTCGCGGTCGGCCAGGTACAGCAGCAGGGCGCTGATCACCAGCACCACCGACAGTGCCGACAGCGTGATCATGGCCTGTACTCGCGGGCGTCGGCCGAACACCAGGGTGGCCGCGGCGGCCAGCAGCGGAACCAGCACGGGCAGTGCGGCGATGCCGGGCAGGACATCCGGGGACAGCGTCACAGTTCGGGGTCCTCCCGTTCGCGGCGGGAGGCGACCTGGGCGTCCTCGGGGTCGTTGGTGATGTCTTCGGTGGTGGTCAGCATGTACGCGCGGTAGGCCAGGGCGAGCACGAAAGCGGCCAGGCCCATGGTGATCACGATCGCGGTGAGCACCATCGCTTGGGCGAGCGGGTCGGCCATGCCTTCGGGGGAGGTGTCGGAGCCCGCGATGATCGGCGGTTTGCCGTCGGGGCCGCCCAGGGTCAGGATCAGCAGGTTGACGGCGTTGCCGAGCAGGATCATCCCCAGCAGCATCTTCGACACCACTCGCTCGAGCAGCAGGTAGACCCCGCACGCGGTCAGCACGCCGATGGTGATGAGCATGATCAGGTTCGCGCTCATGACAGTTCCTTGTCCAGGCGGGCGCCGAGGCTGCGCAGCACGTCCAGCACGAGCCCGACGATCACCAGGTAGACGCCGAGGTCGAAGAACATGGCGGTGACCAGCTTGATATTGCCCAGCAGGGGCAGGGTCACCTCGATGATGGTGGAGGACAGTGGGGGTGCGCCCAGTAGCAGCGAGGCGGTCGCGGTGCCCGCGGCCAAGGTGAGGCCCGCGCCGAGCAGGTGACCGGCGTCGACCGGGAGGGCTTCGCCCAGTTCGTAGCGTCCGCCCGCGAGGTAGCGCAGGGTCAGCGCGAGCCCGGCGACCAGGCCGCCCGCGAAGCCGCCGCCGGGGGCGTTGTGGCCGGAGAAGAAGAAGTACACCGACAGCACCATGATGGTGGGGAAGACCAGGCGGGTGGTGATCTGCAGGACCATCGACCGGTCGCGGCTGTCGAGCAGGCGCGCGGCGGGCAGCCAGCTCACCTTGTCGGGGTCGTAGTGGGGTGATTCGGCGGCGCGGGGGGCGCTGCCGAAGCGGCGGCTGCGGAACACCAGCGAGGCGACACCGGTCGCGGCGACCACCAGCACCGAGATCTCGCCGAGGGTGTCCCAGGCGCGGATGTCCACCAGCAGGACGTTGACCGCGTTCTTGCCGCCGCCCAGTCGGTAGGCGGCATCCGGGATCGCGTGCCAGATCGGGTCGCTGTGGCGGGCGGCGATCGCGAACGCGGCCAGCACGGGGACGGTGACGCCGACGGCGATCGCCAGCAGTGCTCGCCGGAATTTGAAGGCGGTGCCCTGGCTTTCGGCGATCTCCGCGGGGAACGCCCGCAGCACCAGCACGAAAGTGACCAAAGTGACTGTCTCGACCAGGAATTGGGTCAGTGCCAGATCGGGCGCACCGTGCAGTGCGAAGATCACGCCGCAGCCGTAACCCACCACGCCGACCACGAGCACGCTGGCCAGACGATTGCGTAAGACGGTGGCGGCCAACGCCATCGCGATCATGATCCCGCCGATCCCGGCCTGCAGCGGCGAATCCCACAGTCGCAGTTGCACTCCCGTGCGGGTGCCGACCGCGAGCAGCACCGTGGGCAAGATGATGAGCGTGCCGAGGATCGTGGCCTGGCTGGCGGGGAGCGAACCGGACTGCACGGTGCCGGTGATTCGCAGCGAGAGGCGGTCCATCGCGCGCAGGGCCGCGTCGTAGTTGCGGTCGGCGTTGCCGAGGCGCGGGTGGGCGGGTTCGCCGATGCGGCCGCGGATCAGGAACAGGGCCACACCGGTGGCGACGATGAGCACCGTCAGGCCGAGCGGGCCGTTGAAACCGTGCCAGAGGGCGAGGTGGGTGTCGAGCACGCCGGACAGTGACTCGGCGTAGGGGTTGAGCCAGCGGTCCACGGTCGGGGTGGTGAGACCGCCGACCAGCCCGGCCACTGCGAGCACCGCGGGCGGGCCGAGCAGCAGTGGACCGGGTGCGTGCCAGGTCGTTTCGCGTTCGGGGTTCGCGGTGATGCCGAAAGCGCCCCAGACGAATCGGATCGCATAGGCCACGGTGAACGCCGATCCGATAGTGACTCCGGCCAGCATCGCCACGCGCACCGGCGTGCTCAATACTTCCGCCGACCACAGCGCGCTCAGTGCCGATTCCTTGCCGACGAATCCGAGCAGCGGGGGCAGTCCGGCCATGCTCAGCGCGGCGAGTATCGCGATCGCGCACAGCACCGGTGCGCGTTGGCCCAGGCCCGACAGTCTGCGCAGGTCGCGGGTGCCCGCACCGTGGTCGATGATGCCGACCACCATGAACAGGCAGGCCTTGAACAGTCCGTGCGCTACCAGCAAGGTGAGTCCGGCCAGGGCGGCGTCGGGGGTGCCGATGCCGACCATGGTGATCATCAGACCCAGTTGGCTGACGGTGCCGAACGCCAACACCAACTTCAGGTCGTGCACCTGGATCGCTCGCCACCCGGCCAGCAGCATGGTGATGATGCCCAGCGGCAACAACATCAGGTGCCAGGGCGGGGTCTGCGCGAGTGCGGGTGCCAGCCGGGCGACCAGGTAGACGCCCGCTTTCACCATCGCGGCGGCATGGAGATACGCGCTGACCGGTGTGGGCGCCGCCATCGCGCCGGGCAGCCAGAAGTGCAGCGGCACAATCGCGGACTTGCTGATCGCGCCCAGCAGCACCAAGCCGACCGCCACCGACACCGCGCTGCCGCCCGGGGGAGTGTGCGCGAGCAGGTCCGAGAGCAGGAAACTGTTGTAGCGCAGTCCGAGAATGACGATCCCGACCAGCATCGCCAGCCCGCCCGCGCCCGTCACCAACAGCGCCTGGATCGCGGCCCTTCGACTCACCGAACGTTCGGCGTAATGGCCGACGAGCAGGAACGACAGAACCGTGGTGATTTCCCAGAACACGTACAGCAGCAACATGTTATCGCTGGTGACCAGGCCGAACATGGCACCGGCGAATCCGGTCAGCTCGGCGGCGAACACACCCAGCCGTGCTTCGTCACGTTCGAAGTAGCGGCCGCAATAGGCCAGGATCAGCGCGCCGACGCCCAGGATCAGCGTGCACAGCACCGCGGACAGCGCATCGAACCGCAGATCGATGTTCATCGAAATCTGCGGCGCCCACTCCACCCGCGTGCGCACGGTTTCGCCCCAGTGCGCGATCACCCAACCCAGGCCACCGAGCGGGACCAGCGCCAGCAGGTAGAAAGCGTTGCGGCCCAGCACTCGCACGCACAGCGGGGCCAGCAGTGCGGCCAGTGCGTGAACGAGCAGTACGGCTAGCAACTCCCCCTCCGTCAAGGTAGGTAGCGGTCGAGTAGCGCGGGCTCGATCCTACGGGCGGGAACGGGATGTTCGGCGGCACCGCGGTTGTCGCGTCGGCCATGTCGCGCGGGGTGCGGCTATCGCGCTACGGGTCGGGGGGCGTTGTGGGATCGGGCCCTGCCGGTGCAGGGGTGGCCGGCCTGATCCGGTACAGCAGCATCAGTGCTGCGGCGGCGCTGATCGTGATGGCCAGCGCGACGCGACCCGGCGTGCCCTCGTCGACCGGGGTCGAGCTGGTCGGCCATTGCCGATGCCGGGTGGGAATGGACCACAGCACCGACGGCAGGTACAGCGCGCCGATCCCCAGCACCGCACTGGGCAGGTACGTGACCCGCACCGAGCCAGCCGCGAAACCCGTTGCGGCGGTGAGCAGCACCACGCCCGACGTCCACGCGATCGACCACGGCAGCCGATCGGCCAGCGCCGCGAACACGCAGACCGCGCCGACGCCCAACAGCGCGCCCCACGGTGTGGCCCAGCGCAGTCCCGCCAGGATCGCGGCCGCGCCGATCGCCAGCACGAGCACCAGATGCGGACCCAGTGCCTCGGCGTCACCCAGCGCGTCGCCCGCCGCGGCCAGACTGACCGCCACCAGCACGGCCGCGCCGTCGCGCCCCGGCAACAGGACCGCGGCGATGAAGGCCGCCACCACGGTCACCGTCACCGCCACCGCGATCGACCCGAAGTTGTTGCGGCGCCCGTCGAACTCGAGCCCGAGCCATTCGGTGGCCAGCAGCAGCGACAACGACAGCACGGTGATGGACACGATCGGGCTGATCGGCAGGTCCGCGGCCAGGCGTGGGGACGGGGTCGGCATGAAGCCGTGCCGGTGCCGCAGCGTGTTCGCCGCCAACAGCACGCACGCGCCGCCGATCAGCCAGATCGGCGTGTGCACCGCGGTCTGCGCCGTGGCCGCGGTGTTCGAGCTGAACACCGCGACTACCTCGCCGTACACGAACACCGTCACGATGCCCAGCGCGAAACCGATTGCGGCCCACCACAATCGCAACGCGCAGATGCCCAGCGAACCCAACAGCACGCCACCGGTGAGCGCGTCGATGTAGTTCTGGGTGGACAGCACATCGGCGGAGGTCATCCACAGTCCGAGCGCGTAGTTCACCCCCGAAGCCGCCGCCGCGCCCGTCGCCACGAGCCAGACCAGCCCGGGCCGGGTGATCGGCCGGATCAGCACGGCCACGACCACGGCCACGATCAGGCCCAGCGCCGCCGCGCGCGGGACGCTGTTGACCAGGCTGGTGACGCGATAGGGCGACTCGAGGGTGGAGCCGATGCCGAAGGTGAAGGGCAGAAACAGCGACATCCCCGCTGCCGCGGCCCCGGCGAATGCGGTGACCGCGTCCAGACCATTCCCGATCTTGGGCACCGGATCGACGATACCGGCGATTACCCCTGCCACCTGGGAGGTCGTGGGTGATCAGCGGGTGCGAGTCCCCGCGCGGGAGTACGGATCAAGCCACTGTTGTCGACGGATCAGCTCCTGTTGTGGGCGTAGCGGCGTAGTGATTCGACCTGTGCGGGGTCGAGGGAGGGGCGCACGGTGGCGCGGGCGGTGGCCACGTCTTGGGCGGTGACGTCGGCGGCGGACATGTCTCGGCGCAGGGCGGACAGGGCCGCTTCGCGCAGTAGTGCGGCGCAGTCGGCGGCGGAGTAGCCGTCGAGATCCTCGGCCAGTGCGGCCAGATCGACATCCGGTGCGAGCGGGACCGAGCGGCCCGCGGTGCGCAGGATCTCCAGGCGGGCCGCACCGTCCGGCGGCGGGACGAATACGAGCCGGTCGAGTCGGCCGGGCCGCAGCAGCGCGGGGTCGATCAGTTCGGGCCGGTTCGTCGCGGCGACCACCACCACATCGCGCAGCGGTTCGACACCGTCGAGTTCGGTGAGCAGGGCGGCGACCACCCGGTCGGAGACGCCGGAGTCGCTGTTCTGGCCGCGTCGGGGAGCGAGCGCGTCGACCTCGTCGAGGAAGATCAGCGACGGGGCCGAATCGCGGGCCCGCTGGAACAGTTCGCGCACGGCACGTTCGGAGGAGCCGACCCACTTGTCCATCAGCTCAGCACCTTTCACCGCGTGCACACTGAGTTGACCGGTGCCCGCCAGCGCTCGCACGAGGAAGGTCTTGCCGCAGCCGGGCGGGCCGTAGAGCAGGACACCGCGCGGCGGGTCGATGCCCAGGCGGGCGAACGAGTCGGGGTGGCGCAGCGGCCACAGGACGGTTTCGGTGAGGGCCTGTTTGGTTTCGACCATGTCGCCGACGTCGTCGAGGTCCAGGGAACCGATCGCCAATTCCTCTGTGCCCGAACGAGAGAGAGGCCGGATGACGTCGAGCGCGCCGACCAGGTCGTTCTGGGTGAGTTCGGGTTCGGTGTGTTCGCGGCTGGCTCGACCGGCCGCGCGCACAGCTGCTTCCCGGCAGAGTGCGGTCAGATCGGCTACGACGAAACCCGGTGTGCGCGAGGCGATTACATCGAGGTCGAGTGTTCCTGCGGGTACTTTGCGCAGCAGCTGTTCCAGGAGGGCGCGTCGGATCGCCGCAGTCGGCAGCGGCAGAGCGAGTTCGCGATCGCACAGGTCGGGGCCGCGCAGACGCGAATCCACCTGTGTCGGATGGGCTGTGGTGGCCAGCAGGGCGACGCAGGGGGTGCGCACGGCTGCGCGCAACTGGTCGAGGATGAGGGTGGCGACGGGTTCGGCTTCGGCGGGCAGCAGGGCGTCGATATCGGTGATCAGCAGGACACCGCCCTGACCGGTGGCCACATCGGCGACGGCTTCGGCGACCGTGCGCAGTCTGGCGCCGCTCTCGGTCGCGCCGACGCCGGGGCCGTCCAGTTCGATGATGCGACGCGGTGCGGCAACGGCTTTGGCCAGAGTGGCCTTCCCGACGCCCGCCGGACCGGTGATGAGCACACCCAGATCCGCCGGGGCCCCAAGGGATTTGAGCAACTCGGGCTCGTCGAGAGCCAAGCTCAGCCATTCGCCGAGTTTGGCTGCCTGGCCCTGGACTCCGGCGAGATCCTCCGCCAGCACCGGCGCACTGACTGGGCCTACCGTGTCCACAGGTTGGAGCATTGCCCGATCGGTCTCACCGTCACGTTCGACAGCGTGCATGATCGCCGCAGCCCCGGCACCCCACCCCACCGCCGAATTCGGTTGCACGCTAACCGGTCCCGGCATCGGATCGATCGCGGTGACCGTGAGCAGCTCGGTGGTCCAGGCGATCCCGAACGCACGCGACAGCGCCTGCGTGGCCGCCGACGAACTGATGTCGGGGCCCAGATCGCGCGGCAGCAGCGACACCGTGTCACCCACCGTCACCACTTTGCCCAGCAGCGCCTGCCGCAGGGTGGCCGCCGGAATACTGGCCATCGCGTGCGCCGAACCGCTCAGCGAGATCTGTTTGGCGCCGAACACCGTCACCGGCGCGACGACCACCGAAGCGTTCTCCCGCAACCCCACATTCGACAGCGTCACGTCGTCGAGCAGGGCAACGCCGGGCGGACTCCCCGCGGGCGCTTTCGCCACCACCGCGGCGGTCCGGCGCGCACCGATCAGCGCGATGCCGTCCCATTCGCGTAGGCCCAGGGCCGTCAGCGTCTCGGGGTGCAGGCGCACCACCCCGCGGCGGGCGTCGGCGGCGGAGGGGTTGAGCCGGGCGGTGAGCGAAAGTTCAGCCACCGCCCCATTCTGCCGTGTTCGCGCGCGATCAGGATTCGATAGGAGCATCGCAAGGTCGACGGGCCATTCTGAGCGACATGACGAACTCTGTACGCCAGTCGGTACGCTGCACCGGACGCGCCGGAGGTGCCGGCGCCGCGATCTACCGGGGAAAGCAGCAGATGAACCGAATCTCCCTCGTTGTTCTGGCCGCCGGGACACTGGCACTGGCCGGGTGCGGTTCCGCCGACGAATCCGCCGACGCCAACGGCCTGCGCAAGGGCACGCCCAGCGCCAGCGCACCCGCCACCACCACCAAGACCTCCGCCGCGCCCACTCCGGCCGCGGTCAGCGCGGGCATCACCTGCGCGCAGTTCAAGACCCTGGACGCCGACGGCGAGAAGCAGGCGATCGACGTGATCCTCGCGGAAAACCCCGGCGGCCCGTTCGAAGGCAGCCCCAACGTGGCACTGAGCACGGCCAAGCTGGTCTGCCTGGTTCCTGGCAACGCCGACAAGCCGGTCGCCGACGCCGCCGGGATGAAGCCGTAGTCAGCTGATCTGCGACTGCCAGTCCATCGGCACGCGCGAGGCGGGGCCGGGCACGGACTGATCGGCGGGATGGCTGGTGGGCGGGGCGAGTTCTGGTCCGTCGCTGTACATCTCGCCGGTGGCGAAGTTGTAGAACCAGTCCTCGCCCGGCTCGTAGCTCTGCATGAACGGGTGCTGGGTGGCCTGGAAGTGCTTGGTCGCGTGCTTGCTCGGTGAGCTGTCGCAGCAGCCCACGTGTCCGCACTGGGCGCAGCGGCGCAGGTGCACCCACCAGCCGCCGGTCTCGTCGCACTCCACGCAGCCCGCGCCGCTGGGCGGCACGCTGGGATCGATGCCCGCTTCAGCCATCCTGACCTCCTGTAGTTGGTGTGCTCCCATCCTCCTGCGCGGGGTGCAGGGGCAGTCGGACGATGAACCGCGTGTTGCCTGGTTCTGATTCGACCCGGATGTCGCCGTTGTGTTTGTTCGTCACGATCCGGAACGAGATGTCCAGGCCCAGGCCCGTGCCGTCGCCGACCGGTTTGGTGGTGAAGAACGGTTCGAAGATGCGGCTGCGGAGTTCGGCCGGGATGCCGGGGCCGGTGTCGGCGATTTCGACGGCCGCGCAATCGTTTTCCTTGAAGGTGCGAATGGTGAGCGTGCCCTGCCCGCCCATCGCGTAGACGGCGTTGTCGATGAGGTTGGTCCACACCTGGTTGAGTTCGGCGGCGAAACAGGGGACCGGGGGCAGGCCGCGGTCGTAGTCCTTGACCACGCGCACGCCGTCGCCGAGCTTGCGGTTGAGCATCACCAGCGTGGAGTCGAGCAGTTCGTGCAGGTCGACGACCTGGTAGGGCGCGCGATCCATCTGCGAGTACTGTTTGGCCGCGCCGACCAGGGTGGAGATGCGGGTGGTGGAGTCGAAGATCTCGTTCATCAGCAGTTCGGTTTCGATGGTGTAGTTCAGCCAGCGCACCGCGCCTTCGAAAACCGGTGCGTGACAGGCCTCCAGGGTGGCGTGCACGCCTTCGAGCCAGTCGGTGTCCAGGCCCGCCTGCACGAAGGTGGGGGCCAGGTTCCAGCCGTCGGCGATGCCGCGTTCTTCGAACCAGTCAGCCAGCGCGTCCTCGCGGTCGGCGGCTTCCAGCGGACTCAGGTCGGGGGCCTTGGCGACCTGGTCGGCGGCCTGTTCCTGCAGTTCGACGAGCTTGACCAGCGCCTCCGGCGGGAACTCGCCTTCGGCCATCATCTTCAGCTTGTGTCGCATTCCCGCCACGCGTTCGCGCAGGCCCGAAGTCGCGCGGACCGCGGCGGCCGCGGGGTTGTTGAGCTCGTGGGTCAGCCCGGCCGACAGCGAACCGAGGGCCAGCAGTCGTTCGCGTTCGGCGATGCGCTGACTGGACTTCTGGCTGCCGAAGAACACGCCCTCGAGCAGGTGCACCGCCATCGGGAACCACTCGTTCATCACGCGCGCGAAATCGTCGGCGGCCAGGACCAGGAAACGGGACCGGCGTAGGACGTACATGGAGCCGTTGTAGTCCTGGCTCACCTTGTCGCCCATGTAGGCCATCCAGGCGCCCGCGTACACGCCGCGATTGCCGGTGCGGTTGATCTCGACTTCCACCCCGCCCGACAGCTTGGTCAGCCGCACTTCGCCGTCGATCAGCACGTAGAAGTTGCGCGCGGGTTCGCCTTCGCGGAAAACCGGGCCGGGATCGACGTATTCGATCTTGCCGACCGCGCACAGTTCGGCGAGCTGCGCGTCGGACAGCTTCTCGAACAGGAACAGGGTGCGCAGTTCCTCCGGGTCGCAGATCATGCGAGGTACCGATGTACGAGCATGACCGCCATCGCGCCCTCACCGACCGCGGAGGCGACCCGTTTGGCGGATTCGGCGTGCACGTCGCCCGCGACGAACACACCGGGGACGCTGGTTTCCAGGTGTTGGGGTGGGCGGGGGAGTTCCCAGCCGGGCGGTCGGGCGCCGTCGACCATCAGGTCGGGTCCGGCCAGCACGTAACCCGCGGCGTCACGGGTGACCACGCCGTCGAGCCAGCCGGTTTGCGGTGCGGCGCCGATGAACAGGAACAGGCGTTGGGCATCGACCTTGTCCTCGGTGCCGGTGGTGTTGTCGCGCAGGATGATTCGCTCGAGATGTGCGTCGCCGTCGACACCGACCACCTCGGTTTCGGTGTGCACGACGATGTTGGGAATCGCCGCGATCTGCTGAACGAGATAGTGCGACATCGACTTCGCCAGTGAGTCACCGCGCACCACCAGGTGCACGCGACGGGCGTTGCGGGACAGGAACACCGCGGCCTGCCCGGCAGAGTTCGCGCCGCCGACGATGTAGACCTCCTGCTCGGCGCACTCCGCTGCCTCGGTCATTGCTGATCCGTAATACACACCGCGACCGGTGAATTCGTCCACGCCCGGTGCCGGATGACGTCGATAGTCCACGCCCGTGGCGATCAAAACTGTGTGCGCACACAGCTTTCCACCATCGGCAAACCGCACCGTGCGCGCCGAACCGTTGACTTCCAGCGCCACCACATCGCGGGTGGTGATGATCTCCGCACCGAACTTCGTGGCCTGCCGTCGCGCCCGATCCGCCAGCTGCGACCCCGACACCCCGTCGGGAAACCCCAGGTAGTTCTCGATCCGCGAACTCTGCCCCGCCTGTCCGCCGGTGGCCGTGCGCTCCACCAGCACCGTGCGCAACCCCTCCGACGCGCCGTACACCGCCGCGCCGAGCCCGGCCGGACCGCCGCCGACCACGATCAGATCGTAGAAGTCACCACTGGGTTCGACTGTGAGACCGACGTTTTCGGCCAGCTCGCTGTCGGTGGGCTGGATCAGCGCGGTGCCTGCGGCGGTGATCACCACCGGACACGTCAGCGGATCGGCGCCCGCCGCTTCGAGCAGTCGGGTGCCCTCGGGTTCGTCGACCGGGTACCACCGGTACGGCAACTGGTTGCGCGCCAAGAACTCTCGCACCTGCGACGATCGCGGCGACCACCGATCGCCCACCACCTTGGTCTCGTACACCGGCCGCTGCTCGGCCCCGCGCCACACGTCCAGGAGCCCGTCGATCACCGGGTACAGCTTCTCCTCCGGCGGATCCCACGGCTTGAGCAGGTAGTGATCGAGGTCGATGACGTTGATCGCGTTGATCGCGGCATCGGTGTCGGCATACGCGGTGAGCAGCACCCGCCGCGCGTAGGGGTGCAGGTCCATCGCCTGCTCGAGGAACTCGATCCCGTCCATCCCCGGCATCCGATAGTCGGCGATCAACACCGCTACCGGCTGCCCCCGTAACTTCATCTCCCGCAACGCTTCCAACGCCTGCGGACCCGATTCCGCCCGCAGAATCCGGTAGTCGGCGCCGTACCGCCGCCGCAGGTCCCGCACCACCGCCCGGGAAACCCCCGGGTCGTCGTCAACGCTCAGAATGGCCGGTTTCGTTACCGCAGGAGTGCTCACCGCACCGAGTATTTCAGGGTGGGGTCACAACTGGTGGTGCAGCACCAGATCGAGTTCGCCGGGAGTCAGCAGTCGTTCGAGGCGTTCCTCGCGTTTGAGACGGGTGCCGCGCGGCACGAACGCGCTGGGCAGCGCGAAGGCCTCGTCGGGCCCGATGCTGGGCAGCAGCGGGATCTCGTTGATGGGCTTGCGTGGCAGGAGAGAGCGCAGTTTCACGGCCGATCACCTCGGGTTGACGACGGGAACGCGGAGGCTGAGCTTCGTCGATCAGCTGACGTCGGTAGCGAAAAGTTTGCCAGTATGTCCTAGTTGGTGCAACTGGGAGTAGGTGGACTCGGCGAGCCAACCGCGCGATGGCCTGCTTCGTCGCAGGCCACCGGGGATTCGCAAGATTTGCTGATCAGCTATTTCCAGGCGGGCAGGCGGACAACTTGTGCGGCGTAAGACAGTCCGGCACCGAAGGCGATCAACAGGGCGGTGTCGCCCGGGGTCGATTCGCCCTTGCGTAGCAGGGCCTCCATGGCCAGCGGGATCGATGCCGCGGAAGTGTTGCCCGCTTCCTCGATGTCGTTGGCCAGCGCGCAGTTCTCCGGCAGGTTCAGCACCCTGGCCATGATCTCGATGATCCGGCCGTTGGCCTGGTGCGGGATCATCGCGTCCAGGTCCTCGGTGGTCAGGCCGGCGCGGTCGATGGCCTCGCGGCAGACCTTCTCCAGCGAATGCGCGGCCCAGCGGAACACCGCGGTGCCCTCCATCGTGAGGTAGGGGCGCACCGCGTCGGTGCCCTGTTCGTCGACCTCGGCGAAGAACTCCATCCAGTCCTTGGTCTGGCGGATGGCGTGGTGCTGGGTGCCGTCCGAACCCCACACGGTCGGGCCGATGCCCTGCTCGTTCGACGGGCCGACCACCACCGCGCCCGCGCCGTCGGCGAACAGGAACGCGGTCGAGCGGTCGGTGAAATCGAGGGTGTCGGTGAGCCTTTCCACGCCGATCACCAGCGCGTGCTGGGCAGTGCCCGCGCGGACCAGATCCGAGGCCATGCCCAGCGCGTGACAGAACCCGGCGCAGCCCGCCGAGATGTCGAACGCGGCCGAGCCGGTCATGCCCAGTTCGGTGGCGATCCGCGGCCCGATGGCCGGGGTGAGCAGCAGGTGCGTGGACGTGGCCACGATGACACAGTCGATCTGATCGGTCTGCACACCCGCGGCAGCGATCGCGTCGCGCGCGGCGGCCACGCTCATGAATTGGATGGTTTCCTCGGCCGAGGCGAAGCGCCGCGACTTGATGCCGGAGCGGGTGAAGATCCACTCGTCGCTGGAGTCGATCGGCCCTGCGACCTCGTCGTTGGTGACCACCCGGGTGGGGCGGTAGACGCCCAATCCGAGGATCGCGGTGTGCTCAGCACCCGTGGTCTGGGCGATTCGAGCAGCCATGTGTGTCTCCTATGTACCTGTCAACCGGCGGCAGCACCGCTGGGTGTACCCGAAGCAACGAAATCTGTCCCTCATCAGCAGTGACCCGCGCGTGGATTCGATATGAACGCTGAAGACATGAGGCTTCCTCATATTAGCGTGCGGATCTGATATGTGAGTGTGGATTGTCACAAGCCGAGGCGGGTATATCGTGGACACAAGGCGTTTGCTCGCCGACCCTTCGAGGGATCGAGGACACCATGCTCGGACTCGGCATCATCAGTTGGATCATCATCGGCGGTCTGGCCGGTTGGATCGCGAGCAAGTTCATGAAGACCGACGCACAGCAGGGCATCCTGCTCAACATCGTGGTCGGTGTCATCGGCGGACTGCTGGGTGGTTTCCTGCTCAGCCTGTTCGGCGTCGATGTCGAAGGCGCGGGCTGGATCTTCAGCTTCATCACCTGTCTGGTCGGCGCGTGCGTGCTGTTGTACCTGGTGAAGATGTTCACCGGACGCAAATCTGTCCACTGACCACAGGTGCTTGCCACGGGCTTCCCGTAAGGTGTGATCGCTTGTAGTCATCACACGAAAGAGGGAGCCCGTGGCACGCCGCCCCACCCCGTCCGGCACGCCCGATACCACCGGCGTCGGACATGTCGTCGACTTGGTGCGGGCCGCTGTACCCCCGCTTCACCCCGCCGGACTGCCGTTCGTCGCCGCGCCGTTGGCCGTGGCCGTCATCGGCGGCCGCAACAAGTGGGTGCGCCGCGCCGGTCTGTTCGCCGCGGCCGCCTGCGCCGCGTTCTTCCGGCACCCGCACCGCGTGCCGCCGAACCGGCCGGGCATCGTCGTCGCCCCCGCCGACGGTGAGGTCGCGCTGGTCGACACCGCGATCCCGCCCGTCGAACTCGGACTCGGCGAGACGCCGCTGCCGCGCGTGAGCATCTTCTTGTCGGTGCTGGACGTGCACGTGCAGCGCGTTCCGGTGTCGGGCACCGTGCGCGAGGTGCTGCACCAGTCGGGCACGTTCCTGTCCGCGGATCTGCCCGAGGCCTCCGACGCCAACGAGCGCAACAGCATGGTCATCGACACCGCCGACGGCAAACAGGTCGTGGTGGTGCAGATCGCCGGCCTGCTGGCCCGGCGCATCGTCTGCGACGCCCGCGTGGGCGACCTGCTCACCATCGGCGACACCTACGGCCTGATCCGGTTCGGTTCGCGCGTGGACACGTACTTCCCGGTCGGCACCGAACTGCTGGTCACTCCCGGGCAGCGCACGATCGGGGCCGAGACTGTCCTGGCTGTGCTGGGATGATCGACCGGGCTCGTAAGCGCCCACGCTCGGTGCGATTGCTGCCGAGCGTGGTCACCATCCTCGCGCTGTGCGCGGGCCTGTCGGCGGTGAAATTCGGGCTCGACGGCGAGCTGGGCATTTCCTTGGCGATGGTCGGCGCGGCCGCGGTGCTCGACACCCTCGACGGCCGCCTGGCGCGCATGCTCGACGCGACCTCCAAGATGGGCGCCGAACTCGATTCGCTGTCGGACGCCATCTCGTTCGGTGTCGCGCCCGCACTGGTCATCTATGTGACCCTGCTCGACGGATACAGCGCGGGCTGGATCGTCGCGCTGCTGTTCGCGGTGAGTCTTGTTCTGCGCCTTGCTCGTTTCAACACTCTGCTCGACGACGATTCGCGGCCGAACTGGGCGCGGGAGTACTTCGTCGGGGTGCCCGCGCCCGCGGGTGCGTTGATCGCGCTGGTGCCGATCGCGTTGAAGGTGCAGTTCGGTGACGGATGGTGGGACAGTTTCGCTTTCGTCGCTGCCTGGACGATCTTCGCCGCGCTGCTGTGTGTGAGCACGATTCCGACTTTGGCGATGAAGTCGGTGTCTGTCGCACCGCAGGCCGCAGCCGGTCTGCTGGTGCTGACCGCGCTGGCCGCCGCTCTGCTGGTGACCTATCCGATCGTGCTGCTGTTGATCTTGGTGGCGCTGTATCTGGCGCACATTCCGTTCGCGTGGCGGTCGGCTCGCTGGGTGGCCGCGCGGCCGGAGACCTGGCAGCACAAGCCCGCCGAGCGGCGTGCGCAGCGACGTGCGCAGCGCAAGATGCCCGCGATTCGTCGGCCCGCGATTCGTGGGTCGGCCCGGTTGCGTCTGCGTCGGCCGCGCGACGATAGCTAGACATCCACGCTGAGCGGACATTCTGCGTGAGAGTGGTCGACTTTTCGACCGTCGAAGCGCACAGTGTCCGCTCAGCGTGGTTCCGACGAAAGAGGCACAGATGGAATCCGACGGCGTCGCCGAGTTCATGGAGCACCGGCCCCGGCTGTTCTCGCTGGCCTACCGGATGTTCGGCGCGGCGAGCGAGGCCGAGGACGCCGTTCAGGAGGTCTACCTGCGGTGGGCGTTGGCCGATCGTGGGGAGATCGCCAATCCTGAGGCGTGGTTGACCACTGTCACGGTGAATCTGTGTCGCACGCAGCTGGTTTCGGCTCGGGCTCGACGTGAAACCTATGTGGGGCAATGGCTTCCGGAGCCGGTGCCGACCGGCGGTGGTGCGCTCGGACCGTTGGGGACCGTCGAGGAACGGGAGTCGGTGTCGTTGGCGCTGCTCACCGCGATGGAACGGCTCAGTCCGATCGAGCGCGCGGTGTTTGTGCTGCGCGAGGCGTTCGGGTATCCGCATGCGGAGATCGCGGGGATGCTCGAGCTGACCGAGGCCAATACCCAGCAGATTTTCCACCGGGCGGGGCAGCGGGTGCGCACCGGGAAGCAGCGGTTCGTGGTGTCGGCCGAGCATGCGCGCACGATGATCGAGAAGTTCCTGCAGGCGGCGTCGACCGGGGATGTGGGCGGGCTGCGTGAACTGCTCGCCGATGATGTGGTGTCGATCGCCGATGGTGGCGGCAAGGTTGTCGCGGCCAAGATTCCGGTGGTCGGCGGGGATGTGGTCGCGCGCTACCTGTCCAAGCTGCGGCGTTTCCTCGGTCCGACGGCACGGTTCGACTTCGCCGAGATCAACGGCGATGTGGGGCTGATCCTGATCCAGGACGAGGTGCCCGCCGGTGTGCTCGTGTTCGATTTCGACGAGGCGGGTGCGATCGCGACAGTTCGCACCGTCGTGAACCCCGTCAAGTTGTCGGCCGTCATGGTGTGATGCAGGTCACTGCATAGACCTGTCAGGAACTCGGGGGCTGTTCGGTCTGGTGTGTGTAGGCATCGAGCGAAGGAGCCACACCATGACCGGTCAGCATCGGATCGTCGTCCTCGGCGCCGGGTACGCGGGACTCACCGCCGCCCGCGCCCTCGCGAAGAAGACTCGCGACACCAAGATCACCGTCGTGGACGGCCGCGCCGAATTCGTGCAGCGGGTGCGTTTGCACCAGGACGCGGCCGGTCAGTCGGTCAAGCGGCTCGACCTGGAGAAGTCGCTGGGGCGCAAGGGGATCGAGTTCATCCAGGCCCGGATTACCGACCTGGACCCGGAGCGCAAGATCGTCGCCATCGACGGCGAGTGGACGCTGCACTACGACACCCTGGTCTACGCCCTCGGCAGCCAGGCCGACCGCAATGCGGTGCCCGGTGCCGCCGAGCACGCGAAGTTCGTCGCCACCGCCGAAGACGTGACCGCACTGTCGGGCCAGATCGTGATCGTCGGATCGGGCCCCACCGGCATCGAACTTGCCACCGAACTCGCTGAGTCACACCCGGATTCGCAGATCAGCCTGCTGGGCTCCGAGGACCCCGGCGCCTGGCTCTCCCCGCGCGCGCACCAGTTGATCCGGTCCGCGCTCACCCGGTTCGGCGTGGAAATCCTTTCCGGCGCCAAGGTTGTCGAGGTGCTCGCCGACGCGGTCCGGCTCGCCGACGGCACCCTGGTCCCCGCCGCCACCACCGTCTGGACCACCGGTTTCACCGTCTCCGACCTGGCCGCCCGTGCCGGTCTAGAGGTCGCCGCCGACGGTCGCATCCGCACCGACGAGACCCTTCGCTCGGTCTCGCACCCGGATATCTACGCCATCGGCGACGCCGCGCTGATGATCGGAGTGGACGGGCGTCCGCTGCGAATGGCTTGTGCGACAGCCATTCCCGCCGGGCAGTACGTGGTCGGCGCGATCACGGCACGGGCGAAGGGCCGCGAACCCGAGCCGATGAAGGGGCGCTACGTGGCGCAGTGCATCAGCCTCGGCCGCCGTGACGCGGTATTCCAGGTGGTCAAGGCCGACGACACCCCCACGAACACGGTCGTGACCGGGCGGCTCGGTGCGGTGATCAAGGAACTGATCGTGCGCGGGACCGCGTTCACGGTTGGGCTGCGATAGTTCGCTCGGACTGGCGTAATCGACCAATTCGCAGCCGTTCAGCCCCGATTCCGACCCTGGGGCCTGCGAATTGGTCGATTACGCCGGGGGGTCGGCGAGGTCGCCGCATCGAGTGCGCACTCTTCGGGCATTGTGGATGCCCCGGCCGGCTGAGCGATCAGTCGCGCAGTGCGGTCGGTGTGCGTCGCGCGTGGCGGATCAGTGTCCAGGTCCAGGGTGCGATCGCGATCAGGGCGAGCACGCCGAGCCACGGAAGTCGCCACCACCAGCGCAGATCCCGCTCGGCCGCCGTCGTCGGCTCGGTCAGCAGGCGGGCCGTCGACGACCACACCACGAACGCGTCCCCGATCGGCATCAGCCCGAACGCGTACCGCTTGGAGCCGGGCAGGCTGAGTGGGAGTCCGAGCAATTCGCCTTCGGAACCGATCGCGGCCGCCAGATCGCGGTCACCGTTCACCCGGGCGGCACCTTGGGCGACGACCGTGGCGGACAGGCTGATTCCGGCGATCAGCGGTCCGGAGTCGACATCGCCACTCCCGTCGACCCCCTTCGGATACTCACGAAGCGCGGGCCCGAAACCACCTGGGTAAGCGACGAATTGTTCGCGATAGAGCGCGTATTGGCTCTCGGCGAAGGCTCGATCGATCTCGGGCAGGAATCGGTGGATCGCCGTTTGCGAGGTTGCCCGTGCGCCGGTCGTCATCGATCCGTCCGCTGGTGAAACCTGATGGGGCAGTAGTCCGGTGGCAGGGTCGAGCCGTGTCTTCGCCTGTTCGAGCCAGCGATCGATCACCGGCTCGTACTTCGCACCGAACAGCTTGTCGTGCAGGCGCAGCGATGCCATGGCGACCGTGGAGTCCACTGGCCAGGCTTGGCCCTGGTAGGCCTGGAGAAACGGCGTTTCGGCTGCGGTGAATGCCTGCGCGATTTCGGAGCTGTGCGTGGAAAAGCGTTGTACCTCTTCGGGGTTAGATCTATCCAGCGACACGATCGCCCCGCGCAACCAGTTCGTCCAGCCTGCCCAGAAAACCCCGTATGCGGGCTGCAGTCGGGGGCTGAATATCGCCCGACCCTCGTCGGACTCCAATCGGGCCAGCGCCCACCGTGATTCACGTACCGCCTTGTCGCGTAAAGCTGAATCGGTGTGCGCGGCCTGTACCCACGCCAGGCCATAGAGCACGTTCGAGAAGACGTACCCCTCCGGAAACAGCTCCTGCGCAGCGGTATCGGAGCCCTCGTCGAGCGAATCGCGCACGAAGGCCAATTGACGTTCCGTCGATCCGGGCTGTTGGTCCAGGCCCGGCTGCGGCCACAGCAGACGCCCGGCGCCGACAAGGCAAGCCAAGGTCACGACGATCCCCACCACTCGCGGCGCCCAGCGCCGAAATCTCCCCATGACGACACTGTGCCAGGAATTGACCGTCAACCAACCGTTGACGCAGCCACATCGTCAACCTACAGTTGACGCATGAGCACACCGAACTTCCGCCTCGACGACCTCATCGACGGCATCAAAAAGGCCCGTCCCGACAACGTCCTCGACCAACTCAACGACGCGGTAGTCGTAGCCACCAACCTCGGCGAAGTCGCCGACCACCTCATCGGCCACTTCGTCGACCAAGCCCGCCGCTCAGGCGCGTCCTGGACCGACATCGGCTCGAAGATGGGCGTCACCAAGCAGGCGGCGCAGAAAAGGTTCGTCCCCAAGCAGCCGGGTGACACCGAAGCGCTCGATCCGCAGGCCGGTTTCGCTCGGTTCACCGATCGGGCCCGTCACGTGGTGGTTTCCTCGCAGGAGGTAGCGCGCGCGTCCGGCAATGCCACGATCACCCCGGTGCATCTGGTGCTTGGGCTGCTCGCTGAGCCGGAGGGCCTGGCGGTTCGGGAGATCGTCGCGCGCGGCATCACGCTCGACGCGGTGCGGGACGCGGCTACCGCCGCTTTGCCCGCCGCCTCCGACGACATCCCCGCCCTCATCCCCTTCGGCGCGGACGCGAAAAAGGCGCTCGAACTGACCTTCCGCGAAGCGATCCGTTTGGGCCACAACTATGTCGGCACCGAACACCTGCTGTTGGCGATGCTCGAGCACGAGAATGGTAGCGGCCTTCTGAGTGATCTCGGATTGGAGAAAGCGGTGGTCGAAGCCGATATCCTGCAGCTGCTCAAGCCGTTCATGAAGATCAAGTAGCACTGCCGCCGCAACGCCCGGCGACTTCGGTTGGCCGGGCGCAACCTTGCACTCTCACCACCTGAGTGCTAAAAATGGGCTTGGCACTCGTGACTGTTGAGTGCCAGGTCGGGACGGTGAGATCGGGTTCCATCGACACCCTCGGTCGTCCGTCGCGGGCACCTCCTGGCCAGCGTACTTTGGGGCGATCCAACCTGTGGTCGTCTCGTGTGTCAGCCATAGACATGTGGAGGATCTCAACGCAATGGCCAAGACAATTGCGTACGACGAAGAGGCCCGCCGCGGCCTCGAGCGGGGTCTGAACGCCCTCGCCGACGCTGTCAAGGTGACGCTGGGCCCGAAGGGTCGCAACGTCGTGCTCGAGAAGAAGTGGGGCGCCCCCACGATCACCAACGATGGTGTTTCCATCGCCAAGGAGATCGACCTCGAGGACCCGTACGAGAAGATCGGCGCAGAGCTGGTCAAGGAAGTCGCCAAGAAGACGGATGACGTCGCCGGCGACGGTACGACCACCGCCACCGTGCTGGCCCAGGCGCTCGTACGTGAAGGTCTGCGCAACGTCGCGGCCGGCGCGAACCCGCTGGGTCTGAAGCGCGGCATCGAGAAGGCCGTCGAGGCGGTCACCGCTCGACTGCTCGACACCGCCAAGGAGATCGACACCAAGGAGCAGATCGCTGCTACCGCTGGTATCTCCGCGGGCGACCCGGCCATCGGCCAGCTCATCGCCGAGGCGATGGACAAGGTCGGCAAGGAAGGTGTCATCACCGTCGAGGAGAGCAACACCTTCGGGCTCCAGCTGGAGCTCACCGAGGGCATGCGCTTCGACAAGGGCTACATCTCCGGTTACTTCGTGACCGATCCCGAGCGTCAGGAAGCGGTCCTCGAGGATCCGTACATCCTGCTGGTCGCGTCGAAGATCTCGACCGTGAAGGACCTGCTGCCGCTGCTGGAGAAGGTCATCCAGGCCGGCAAGCCGCTGCTGATCATCGCCGAGGACGTCGAGGGCGAAGCCCTGTCGACCCTGGTCGTGAACAAGATCCGTGGCACCTTCAAGTCTGTCGCCGTCAAGGCGCCGGGCTTCGGTGACCGTCGCAAGGCCCAGCTGGCCGACATCGCCATCCTCACCGGTGGCGAGGTCATCAGCGAAGAGGTCGGCCTGTCGCTGGAGACCGCTGGTCTCGAGCTGCTCGGCCAGGCGCGCAAGGTCGTCGTCACCAAGGACGAGACCACCATCGTCGAAGGCGCGGGCGACCCGGAGGCCATCAAGGGCCGGGTGCAGCAGATCCGCGCCGAGATCGAGTCCTCGGATTCGGATTACGACCGTGAGAAGCTGCAGGAACGTCTGGCCAAGCTGGCCGGCGGCGTCGCGGTGATCAAGGCCGGTGCCGCCACCGAGGTCGAGCTCAAGGAGCGCAAGCACCGCATCGAAGATGCCGTGCGCAACGCCAAGGCCGCCGTCGAAGAGGGCATCGTTGCCGGTGGTGGCGTCGCGCTGCTGCAGGCCGCCCCCGCGCTGGACGGCTTCAAGGGCCTGACCGCTGACGAGGCGACCGGTGTCAACATCGTGCGCGTCGCGCTGTCGGCTCCGCTCAAGCAGATCGCCTTCAACGCGGGCCTCGAGCCCGGCGTCGTGGCCGAGAAGGTCTCCAACCTCCCCGAGGGCGAAGGCCTGAACGCCGACACCGGTGTCTACGAGAACCTGCTGGCCGCCGGCGTTGCCGACCCGGTCAAGGTCACCCGTTCGGCCCTGCAGAACGCGGCCTCCATCGCGGCACTGTTCCTCACCACCGAGGCAGTCGTCGCCGACAAGCCGGAGAAGTCCGCCCCCGCGGGCGACCCCACCGGCGGCATGGGCGGCATGGACTTCTGATCTGATGATCAGCTAGTTCCCGCAAGTCACGAAGGCCGGTCCACCTCACGGTGGGCCGGCCTTCGGCATGAAACCCCGGGAGTGAACATGGCGATCCTCCGCAAGTCCTGCGCGGTCAGCCGACTGGGGTCAACCGCAGACGCTCCGCCAGTTCGTTGAAGATGTAGAAGTTGGGGATGGTGCTGACGGGGGCCAGGGACATCCACATGCCGGAGAGTTTGATGCGGATGTGGCCGCTGCGGGCGTCGATGAGTTGGATGTCTTCCCAGGGCAGGGCTTCGGCGCGGTAGGTGAGGGCGTCCAGGGATAGGGCCAGGTCGCCGAAGGGGACGGTTTCGCCGCTGTCGATGGCGGTGACCGCGGTGGGGAGTTGGGTTGCGGTGACCGCGGATTGGATGGCTCTGGCCCATTCGCGGGCGCGGGCGAAGCCTTCTTCGTCGATGGTGGCCTCGACGCCGCCGGGGCCCGACAGTTCCAGCAGGTAGTGCACGGGGGTGGTGTCGTGGAAGGGGATCTCGTGCTGACGCACTTCGGTGCTGTCCCAACGGAATCCGGCCACGCGCTGACCCGACCGGTAGACGGTGACGCCGTGGTCGAACAGGTCGATGCGCGCGGCCCGGTTCTGCCGGTTGATCACACCGCGACGCAACGCGAGCAGCACGGGCGCGGCCGCGACCACCAGCAGCGCGATACCGCCCTGCCAGGCGCCGACCGCCCCGATGATGACACCGATGGTGGCGATGCAGCCCGCGACGATCCCGCAGCCGCGCACGAACGTGTCGTCGGCCGGGGTGGCGAGAAAGGTGTCGCGGTGCGCGCCGAGCTGCTGATACTCCGCCATCAGGTGTATCAGCTGGGTCAACGGCACTGCATGCCGATTGTCGGCGAGGTCATCCGGCCTGTGCGGAGTGATCACTAATCCCTCCATGAGGCGTTTTCATCCGCGGCGAAGCGTATGCGACGATTCCGATTACCGCCACTGGTGCACGTCCGGCGATCGAGGTAGGCCGAAAAGTGGCTGCTACGCGGGGTGAATCCGGTTGTAGAGGGGGCGCTACGGATTCAGCAGTCGGCTGATGACCGCGTCGACCAATTCCTCGGTCGCGGGCAGGGTGCGCGGCGCGATCCTGGCCAACTGATTGAACCCGTGATAGATGCTCACGGCCACGCTCGCACGGAGGTGCGCCTGGGAGTCGGGCAGGCCGAGTAGTCGCAGTTGCGTTGCGACGTAGTCGATCCGACGTTCGGCGACCCGGCTCATCGCGGCGGCGACGGCGGGCTGATCCACCGAGGCGAGCAGCGCGAGGTCGTCCCTGCCGTCGGCGGCGTACTCGATGACCTGGGTGAACAGTTGCCGCAATCGTTGCGCGGGATCGGTCAATCGGTCGAGTTCGTCGATCACCGCCTGGGTGTCGCGCTGTTCCCACCGCACGAGCACGGCCTCGATCAGCGCGGCCCGGTCCTTGAAATGCCAGTAGAAGCTGCCCTTGGTCGCGCCGAGTCGTTTCGCCAGGGGTTCCACGGCCACCGCAGCCAGCCCACCTTCGCCGAGCGCGTCCAGCGCGGCCCGCACCCAATCGTCGGCGGTGAGTGTGCGCTTCTCCTCTTGCGGCATCCCCATACGCTACCGTATGGTCGAATCCATACGGGACAGTATGGAGGTTTGACCATGACGATCGTTTCCTCGCCACCACTCGCCCACGCGGCCATCGCCGATCCTGACTACTCCGACGCCTATTCCGTGGATGTGCCGCCCGGTGCCGCCACCGACCCTGCCGCGTGGACACGAGCGATCTTCGGCCGCAACGCCTTTCCGGAAAGGGCGATCTCGCCCACCGAGCACCTGACCGGTGATGCCATGCCGATGCTCGATTTCGTCGCATCGGTGCACGTGCTTGACGGTCGTGTGACACTGACAACCCTTGTGCGATACCGCAATCCGCTCGGACGTATGTATTTCTCGGTGGTCCGCCCGTTCCATCGACTGCTGGTGCCGCGGATGGTGGCCCGTGGCGGACGGAAGATGCGCGATGCGAGTTGATCTGCCGCCGGGTCAGCGACCTGCACCTCATGAACCGTTCGGTCTGCCCCAATTCGGCGGCGTCCGTGCACTTTCCGGACCTGGCCATCGGGTCTCGGTCGGCGGAAAGGCTCGCCATCCGGCCCAGTTCGGTATCGACGACTTGTTCGGTGCGGGCGAGCGACTCACCCGAACCAGTGACCTGCACTGCGTCACCCAATGGAGCGCGGTCGGATTGACTTGGGAGGGAGTGCGTTTCGCTGACGTGTATCGCTGGCTGGCCGAGCGGGTGATTCCACACCCCGGCGCCCGCTGGGTCCGCTTCACCGGCCTCGACGGCTACTCCTCGACCATGTATCTCGAAGATGCACTTGCCGCCGATGTCATTCTCGCCGACCGACTTTCGGACAGCGAACTCACCAATGCCTTCGGGGCGCCGCTGCGTCTGGTCGCACCGGCCCATTACGGGTACAAGAGCGTGAAACAGGTGTGCGCGATCGACTTCTTGCGGTCTTACGATCCAGGTCAGGCCAGGATCGTGTCGCACCCGCGCGGGCGGGTGGACCGGGAGGAGCGGGGACGGCTGCTACCCGGACGGTTGTGGCGGGTGGCGGTGACGCCGGGTCAGATCGAACGCGTGCGCGCGCTGTTCCGCGCCGACCTGTAGTCACCGTCCTCGATATTCTGGACGGGTGTTGTTTCTGGACGAAGGACCGCGGACCGGCCCGGCGATCGTGTTCATCCACGGGATCCCGGGTTCGGTCGACTGGTTTTCCGCGGTAGCCGAGCGGATGGTCGGTGAATTTCGCGTGATCCGGGTCGATATGCGCGAGGCGGGCACCGACGGGGATTTCTCCGCCGATGCCCGTACTGCCCCGCTCAGCGCGCTCGTCGAGGAACTCGACCTCACTGACGTGACGGTGGTCGGGCATTCGTTCGGGGCCGAGATCGCCCTGGAACTGGCCGCGATCTCGAACCGGGTGGGCCGCGTCGTGCTCGTCGGTCAGGCTCCGGACTACGAGATCGCCAGCATCCCCGCCGTCGCGAAGTGGGTTGTCCGGCCGTGGTCGGTGCGGCTGGCGCAACGCCTGACACCCGGCCCGGTGATCCGGTTGGCTTGTCGCACCGCCTTCGCGCCCCGCTTCCGCTATGACTCGGCACCCGGGTTGGCTGACGCGCTGGTTCGCGATTTCCGCGCGACCCTGCCCGGAGGCCTCGCCTACGCCGCGGGCCCCCGTTCCGACGACTTCGCCGCGCACCCTCTCGACGCCCGCGTGCGAGCCCTGACCCAGCCCGTCCTCGCCATCCACGGACGCTACGACTACCTCTACGACAGCACCGAAACCCTCGCCCGTTTCGCGGCAGCGGGTGCCGACACCCACCTGGTCGACCACGCAGGTCACTCCCCGCAGGTCGAGCAGCCGGACGAATTCGTTTCCGTACTAAGCGAATTCATCACTAGAACCCACTGATCGCTGAAACCACGAACGTTCCCGGCGTACCTTCCTGGCCCAGCGGCCCGCCCTTGTCGAACTGGGACGACACGATCAACGCTCGATCACCCGAATGCACCATCGTTGTAGGAACATTCAGCGCCGCATCGTGGAATTCGCCTGTGCGAGTGGCTGATCGGCCGTCGTCGGTGAGGGTCCACCGGCTGATCGTGTTGTCGAGGTTGTGAACGATCCACAGCGTGTCCCCGCGCAGGTCCAAACCGTCGCCGTGCAGTGCGTCGCCCCCGGTCAGCGTCATTCTGCGGATCGGATCCGCGTCGCCGGTGAGGTCGATGCGGTACAGCTGGGCCGCTGACATGGCCACGACGATCAGATAGGTCCCGGTCGGATCGGCGACAATGCCGTTGAGCTCGAACACCTTTGGATCTCGCGGGCCGAGCGTGGGAGTCAGGTCGTACGCGACGGTCAATTCGCTACTGCCGGAGCCGATTGCGGCCCGATAGACGACATTGCGCATGCTGTCGGTCAGATAGGCGGTCCCGTCGGCGCCGAAATCCAGGTCGTTGACGAAACGCGGCGCCTCGCCCGGTACGGCGAATGTCGCCAGCAGCACACGTGACGCGATGTCGTAAACACTCACTCCCACACCGGAATCGATCACCCACAGTCGACCGCTTCGATCGACCTTCATGCCGTTCGCGGTTTTCCTGCCGTCGGTGCCCGCGGGCAGGAACACCTCGGCGCGCGAGTCGCCTGCGGCCGCGCGATACACCGCACCGTCGGCGAACGAGCCGACGTAGGTGTCGCCGTTGCGAGCGTCCAAGGCGATGCCCTCGGGGTACACGGCGTTGCCGGGCAATTCGTACGCGGTGCTCAATACCGGTGTGGCGGGCGGGCTCCCGCAGGCGGTCAGGGCCAGGCAGGCCGCGGCGGCTGCGACGGTTCGCAACATGATGAAGCCTCTCAGCGATGTAATACAAGACATCTAAAGATAGACAGTAACGTAGATTAGAGTCGTTATGATCGTCAAGAGAATTACTAGATGATGGGCGGATACCATGCACAGATGACCTCCATGCCCGCCGCCGAAAGGCTCGGCAGCTACATCAAGCGCGCCGAACAAGCCGTGATGGCGACGAAGACGGCCGCGCTGAAACCGGCCGGGCTGACCGTTCCGCAGTACAGCGCGCTGCTGCACCTCGCGGAGAATCCCGGCATCTCGGCCGCGGCGCTGGCCCGGCTCGCCGGTGTCACCCCGCCGACGATGAACACCGTGCTGACCAACCTGCAGGACCGCGGCCTGGTCGACCGCACCCCGCACGAGTGGCACAAAAACGTGCTGGAAACCCGTCTGACCGAGGCGGGTCGGACCGTTATGAACGATGCCGACGGTCGCGCGATCGCGGTGGAGCGGGCGCTGGCCGACCGGTTCACCGCATCCGAACTGGCGGCGCTGCAGGAGTTGCTCACGCGCAGCGCGCAGGCACTCGACGAGATCCGCGACAACCTGCGGTGACGAAAAAAGCCCGCCGGAAATTCCGGCGGGCTCTCGATTCGAGGTGAAATCAGCGCTCGGCGGCGACCTTCACCTTGCTCAAGGTCTCCTGCATGCCCGCGACCAGATCGGCTTCGAACTTCTGCTCGCCGCCCATGGCGACGTCGATCGCCTTGGTCAGCCAGGCGGGCAGGCCCTTGGGGTCGACGGTGCGGGTTTCGACCAGTCGCGTGCCGGTGGCGGTGGGGGAGAGTTCGTAGGTCCAGGTCGTGCGGTTCTCGTTCATGCGGAACGCGAACGCTGTGTTCGGCTCGAAGCGCACGATGCGCGAGGTGGTCGGGTAGATCTTCCAGCCGACCTTGTTGATGTTGACGGTGTACGCGCCGTCGCGAATGCCGCCGACCGCGACCATCTTCACCGTCGTCGGGCTGAACTCGGGCATGCGGCGCAGGTCGGCGAGTACGGACCAGACCTTCTCCGGTGCCGCGGCGATGTCGATACTGGCTTCGAGAGTGTTCGGCAACGGTGCCTCCGGGGTATACGTGACGGACTGTCACGCTCAGCATAGGCACCGGTCACCGGGCGTACCTCCGCCCGTGGTCGGAACTTGGTGGCTAAAGCGTTTGCCGTGACGTGGATGCTTTGTGATGATCGCGGCATGGATATGGGGGTGCTGGAGCCCGACGATGCGTTGGCCCAGCTGCACGCGACGTTGGATGCCCGGCTGCGGCCGGAGAGCGTGGCGTTGCTGGTCTGGTACGTGCTGAAGAACGACCTGGGGCTGATCGACCGTCGTCGGTTGGGCAGCGTGGCTCGTGTCGCGGGGCGGTGGAACGGATTGTCCTCCATGGCTGACGATTTCGAGCGTCCGGTGGGTGGGGCTCGGCAGGTCGCGGCCACCAGTCGGTTGTTCGATATCGCTGCCCAGGTCGATCCCGACGTGCCGGCATCCCTGTTGTCGTTCGCGCAGTCGGTGGGTGCCGCGATTCGCTTCGACCCGCAGCGGCCCGACTTTCGCACCGGCCGACTCAATCGGCGCGACCGCGCGTCCGCCGGTGTCGATATCTCGAAACGTCAGTACAACAGGCGATTTCGTGCGCTGCAGCGAGTCACGGCCAAAGCGGACGTCCTCGGCGCGCAGCAGCGCAAACGCCATCTCACGATGCTGGCCAAGGCCGGATTCGCCGGTGAACTCACCCTCGACAGGTTCCGCGCCGACCCGAACGCGGCGTGCTTCCTCGCCTACTACACCGCCAAGCGCAAGCTGCGCCGCGAGTTCACCCTGTCGGGCCGCGAGAACCCGTTCGACGAGATCGCGGAGCTGCTGTTCGCCCGCTGTCGACGCGATCCGGGCACCGACTGGTGGATGATCGCCCAGGCCTATCCGACCAGGGATGTGCTCGAACACCTCACCGATGAGCAGCGGGGTGAACTGCTGGGTCGGTGGTTCGCGGCGATGCGTTCCACTGCCGAGGTGCTGGAAAGTGTGTGGGCGGCAAGCACGTTCGACCGTGAGCGGATGATCGTGCGGAGCGGAAACGATTCGTCGACGTGGAATCTGCTGTGCGGTGCGTACAACGCGGCGCGCGCGGCGTGGTTGTCGTGCCTGCAGGCCACCGGTGCGACCGGCCTGCTCGAAGTGGCCTGCCCCGGCAAGGCCATGATGCTGATCGCGGGCGATCTCGCCGCCATGCACTTTCGCTCCGGATCGGGACTGCATCCCGATACCCAAGTGTGGGCCGCATTGCCGTTGCCGTGGGAGGTGCTCGCCGGTCGCGCGACTTGCACCGCCGCCGAAGTCATCGACGTCTGTGAGATCGCGGGTGTCGATCCCGAACGCAGTGGGTGGATCGGTCCCAAAGCGGCGGGCGACGTCGGCTCCTTCCGTCCGACACCCGAACTCGTGCACGGTGTGTCGGTTGCGGACCCGATCTGGGCGGGAATGCTGCGCAGCGCAGGGGTTTTCAGCGGCAAGCCGATCAAAGCCGAATACGCGCAGGAACTTTCGGCAGGCGTCCCCGCCACCGTGCTCACGGAATCCGGTGGACACCCCTACCTGCCGTGAGGCACGATCACGGGGCCCGCTGTAGCTCAGTGGTAGAGCGCCCGGCTCTTAACCGGGTGGACGCCGGTTCGAGCCCGGTCAGTGGCACTGGTTTCCCCTCGGTCAAGGCCGAGGGGCACCAGTTCTACCCCCGTTGAGGGGGTGTCGGCGGATGTCTCGTCGTAGCTCAGCGGTAGAGCGCCCGGCTAGGCCCGGGTGGGCGCCGGTTCGAGCCCGGTCGACGAGACGTCCGCCTTCTATTCGTCCGGGTAGGCGAAGTCTTCGATGGTCCATGGGTCGGTGGGCTGGTCTCGCCAGGCCAGGCGGCCCGGGGCGAGGGTGGCCAGTTCTGCCAGGGATGAATCGGTGTCGAGGACGTGATGGATGTGCAAGATGGTGGCGGTGTCAACGCCCAAGGGGGCGTCGGAGCCGTCGCTGATGATCCACTCGCCGTCGGGGTCGTGGACGACGACCCGGGCGGGGAGTTCGCCGGTGGCGACCGTGTTGTAGACGTAGGCGGCGAGGTCGTGGGGGAAGCACCGGCCGTAGGCGTCGGGGGGTGGGTCGCTCGGGTTGCGGTCGGGGAGGGTGGGGGTGGCGGTGCGCCACTGGTCGTTGGCCGTGCCGACGTCGTAGTACCAGAGTTTGTCGGCGTGTCCTTGCAGGAGTGTGGCTTTGACTTCCTCGATGTCGCTGCCGAGCGGCACGTTCAGCGCGACCAACCCTTCGCGGCTGCCTTCGCTTTCGACGCCCAACGGCGCGAACGCGTCGATGACCGCCTGGAGCACCTCGGAGCGCAAGCACCCCTCGACGGGGATGACCCGAATCGTGCAGTTCTGCGACGGTTCGACCACCGCGCCCGCCCAGAGCACGCCCTCGTCGTCGGCTGAAACCTCGACAATGTCACCGTCGGCGAAGCCGTACGCGTGAAAAGGGATGTTGGCCAGTCGAACTCGATCATCGGCGATCCGCACGGCCCACATCCGCTCGGTGCCGGCCACATGCCAGCCGTTCGGATCGGCGGGGATCCGGAACACCACTCGAACGTACTCGACATCCTCATCCGCACTCGCGCTCATCCCGCAAGCTTGCCAGGTGCTGATCCTCCGATCGGCTGGATATCCAGGATGTCGCATCTGGATATCTGAGATATCATGAATGACAGGAGGTGCGACATGAAAATGGTGAAGACCCCCATCGAGATCGATGAGGAAGCTCTCGCGATCGCGGCCGAGGTGCTCGGTACCAAAACCAAGAAGGACACGGTCAACGCGGCCCTTCGCGAGATCGGCCAGCGGCTGGAACGGCTGCGCGCGATCGCGCGTCTGGGTGAAATGGCCGACGCGGGCGACTTCGACGAGTTTCTCGACAACAAGGCGGCCTACCGGCGATGACCACTGCCCTCTATCTGATCGACACGTCCGGCCTGTTCCGGATTCTTCAGAAAGAGCTCAGGAAGGCCTGGGCCGACGAGATCGAGGCCGGTGTCATCGCCACCTGCCCGATCGTGGAGCTCGAGTTCTTGTATTCGGCACGGTCTTCGGCGGACCGGATCGAGAAGCAGCGACTGTTGCGCACCCTGTTCGGGTGGGTGCCGATGGGTGACCGGGCCTACGAACGTGCCGAGGAAGTCCAGGAGCTACTCACTGCGACCGGGCAGCATCGTTCGGCGGGTCCGGTCGACCTGCTGATCGCCGCGACCGCGGAACGTGAGGGCCTGATCGTGCTCGCCGATGACAGTGACTACCGGACGGTCGCCAGGGTGACCCGTCAGCCGGTACGGATGGTCACCGATCCGCCACGGCGTTGAATCCGGTTTCGCCGACGTCGCCCGATACCGGCAAAGTGGGTGCCGCACAGCGGTACACTCGTGTTTCACATGTCGGTTGTTCCGGGCGCGGGGGCCTTGGCGAGACCGAACTTCTTGGGGCTTGTCCTTCCTCACAAAAAATTCTAGGAAATTCCTTTAAAACACTCCCTGTTCACATTTGCGTCGGTATCGTCCGAGACGGCAAATGGCCAGTGACAACGGCGTCACAAAACATCGACTTGGAGTGACACATGCTTTACAACATCACTGATGACAGCAGCGACGGCAACATCCTGACCCTGCTGCTTGGCCTGCTCACCAGCTCGCTGAGCACCGGTTCGGTGCAGGGCTCGGGCAACTGAGCCGTCTGTAGCCATCTTTCGGCTAACGCGCGGTTAGCTGAATGGGCGTACCGAAGGGCCTGATCCATGACGAGGGGATCAGGCCCTTCGGTATTGTCAGCGACAATGTCACAGGATGCGAATACGGGACGAATGTATGCCGGGCAACCCGTAGAGGACCGGCAACGCCAGCGGCGTGCGCGTTTTCTGGAGTCAGGCCTGACGGTCTTCGCGCGCGACGGGTACGCCAACAGCTCGGTCGGAGCGATCTGTAAGGACGCGGGGCTCTCGTCTCGGCAGTTCTACGAGGAGTTCACCGGCCGCGAATCGCTGCTGCTCGAGCTGTACGAGCAGATCGACCGGTTCTCGCGCGAGGCGGTGGCTACCGCGCTGGAGGAGAAATCCGAAGGCACTGTGCTCGAGCAGATCGACGCGGCCGTGCGGGCGTATGTCGAGTCCATCGGCAACGATCCGCGCAAGGCGCGCGTGGCGCTGGTGGAGGTGGTCGGGGCAGGCCCCAAGGTCGAGAAGTTCCGGCTCGAACTGCGTCGCGTGTGGGGCTCGCTGCTGGCCAGCGCCGCCGAGGACGCGGCCATGCACGGTGAAATCCCCACCGGCGACTACGAATTGCGCGTGCTGGCGATCATCGGCGCGGTGAACTACGTCGTGGACGGGTGGAGCGGCAGCGACCCTCGCCCCGAGCTCGATGAGGTGATCAAGGTGCTGAGCCGGGTGATCATGGGCGCGGTCGGGGCTTGATGGCGCGGGTCGAGATCGTCGAGATCCAGGTACCCGACGGCAGCACCCTGCCGGTGCGGCTCATTCCGGCCACCGGCGCGCATCGGCATCCGGTCACGCCCGACGCGCCGCGACCGGTCGTGGTCATCACGCCCGGGCTGGCGGTGCCCGGTGAGTTCTACGAATATTTCGGACATCGGCTGGCCGCGTGCGGTTTCGACGTCGCGATCGGCGAAATGCGCGGCCAGGGCGACAGCACTCACCGCCCTGATGCCGAAAGTACTTACGGCTACCACGAATTGGTGTCCGTGGACTTTCCCGCGATCTTGGCCGCGGTGCGTAACCGTTTCCCCGCCAGCACCCCGTACCTGCTCGGCCACAGCATGGGTGGCCAGCTGTCGGCGATGTACGCGGCACGGGTGCGCGGCAGGCTCGGCGGGTTGATCCTGATCGCTTCTGGCACACCGTATTTCCGCGGCTATCGCGGGGTGTTCGGGCCGGGCATGCTGGTGGGCACGGCGGCGGTGGCGGTGGCGTCGAACCTGGCCGGGTTCTGGCCGGGGGACCTGCTCGGAAAGCGTGCGTACGGCCGTCAGTCCAAGGTGCTGATGTCGGATTGGGCCAGGCTCGCGCGCACTGGTCGTTTCGTGCCCGTCGGCGCCGATATCGACTACGACGAGCGGATGTCGCGGCTGAAGTTCCCGGTCCTGTCGATCACCGTGGCGGGCGACGACATGGCCCCGCAGACCTCGGCCGATCACCTGCTCAGCAAGCTACCCAACACGCAGGTCACCCGGTGGTTCCAGCCGGAGGCCCTGGGGCACAACGGCTGGATCACCAATCCGGATTCCACGGTCGACGCGGTGGAGAAGTGGTTGCGCGACCGCTGACTATGCCGAGCGTCGCCCTTCGATCAGCATCTGGATGAAGAACTCGTAGACCAACGCGGTCAAGTGCGCCGCCTGTTTGTTGTCAGCGGCACCGCCGTGCCCACCTTCGATGTTCTCGTAGTACCAGACGGTACGGTCCTGAGATTCCAACAGCGCGGCCATCTTTCGCGCGTGACCCGGATGTACCCGGTCGTCGCGGGTGGAGGTGGCCAGCAGGATCGGCGGGTACTGCTTGCCGGTGTCGGTGTTCTGATACGGCGAGTACTCGCTGAGGTAAGCCCACTCTTCGGGCTTGTCCGGGTCACCGTACTCAGCCACCCACGAGGCCCCCGCGAGCAGCAGGTGATAGCGCTGCATGTCCAGTAGAGGGACCTGGCAGACGATGGCGCCGAACAGTTTCGGGTAGCGGGTGAGCATGACGCCCATCAGCAGTCCACCGTTGCTGCCGCCGATCGCACCGAGGCGGTCGGGGGTGGTGATGCCGCGCGTGACGAGGTCGCGCGCGATGGCGGCGAAGTCCTCGAAGGCGCGGTGGCGGTGTTCTTTCAGTGCGGCAGTGTGCCATTCGGGCCCGTACTCGCCGCCGCCACGGATATTGGCCACCACATAGGTGCCGCCGCGTTCGAGCCACGCCATGCCCGTGCCGCCCAGATAGCCGGGGGTCTTGGAGATTTCGAAGCCGCCGTAGCCGTTCATGATCGTCGGTCCGGGCGTGCCGCGACGGTCGCGGTGCCGAATCACGAAGTAGGGCACCGCGGTTCCGTCATCGGAGGTGGCGAAGAATTGCTCGGTCTCGATGCCGGTGGCGTCGAAATAGCTCGGCGCCTGTCGCAGCGTCACCGCCGGTTCGCCGATCGCGCTGCTGAGCAGGGTGGTCGGGGTCGTGAAACCGGTTGTGGTGAGCATGAATTCGTCGCCGCCCTCGAGCGGGTCGATGTTGGTCACCGAGGTGGACGACATCGCCGGGACGTCGGTGAGTTCGCTGGTCGCCCAGCCGTCCGGTCCGGGGGTGAGCACCCGGAAGCCGGTCTGCACATCCTGCAGGGTGGACAGGATCAGATGGTTCTCGGTCCATCCCCAACCGTCCAGTGAGGTATGCGCGTCGGGGGTGAACAGTGCCTCGAACTCCCTTGCCCCGGAAAGGAAGTCGTTCAAGTCGGTGACGAGCAGGCTGCCGGGTGGGAAGGTGGTGTCACCGGGTGTCCACTCGGTTTTCAAGCGCACCAGCAGCCAGTCGTGGTACCAGTCGACATCGGCGTCGGTCGGAGTTTCGATCAGGCGCCACTCCCCGTCCTGCAGCAGCGACACCTCACTGTTGAAGAAGTCGGTCGAACGGGTCAGCACGTGCCGTTCGTAACCGGGGTGGCGGTCGTACCCGACGCCGATCGAGACATCGCTGGGCTTGCCCTCGAATACCGTTTCCGCAGCGGACAATTCGGTGCCGCGATGCCAGCGCTTGGCGATGCGCGGGTAGCCGGAGTCGGTCAGCGATCCCGGTCCGAAGTCGGTGCCGATGTACACGGTGTCGGCGTCGATCCAGCTGATCCGCGTCTTGGCTTCGGGGACGTAGAACCCGCCGTCTTCGGGGGCGATGAATTGCCTTGTGGTCAGGTCGAATTCGCGTTCGACCTTGGCGTCGGCGCCGCCACGGGACAGGTGGATGATGGCGCGTTCCTGCGAGGGCCGCAGCACCGCGGCGCCCGCCCACACCCAGTTCTCGCCGTCGGCCTCGGCCAACGCGTCCACATCGATCAGCACATCCCACTCGGGATCGCCGGTGGCGTAGGACTCGAACGTGGTCCGTCGCCACAGCCCGCGCTGATGCTGCGCGTCGCGCCAGAAGTTGTACAGCCACGGCCCGCGCCGGCCGGGGAAGGCGATCTTGGTGTCGTCGTCGAGCATCGCGAGCATGCGACGCTCCAGGTCGGCGAACCGGTCGGTGGCCGCGAAGCGTCGCGCCACCACGTCGTTGCGGGCGCGCGCCCAGTCCAGCGCGCCCTCGTCGGTTACGTCCTCGAGCCAGAGATAGGGATCGGTCACGTTCTGCTCAACGCCGCTCATCCCCACATTGTTGCCGATGTGGGGATTCGCACGTCCGGCGAGCCGGGGTGGTCACCAATAGTGGGCGACGTCCACGACCACGCGGGTCGGATTCTCGAGCGTCATGACGCGGAACGGCAGCCGGGCACGCACGCCCAGGCCCATCCGGGACTGGCCTTCGAACGACACCGCCCAGGCGAGCTGGCGGAACGTTTGATAGCCGTTGACATCGACAAGTTCGGTGCGGTTCGGCGGCCAGTAGGTCATGTTGCCGGCGCTGTCGTAAGCCGGCGCGTTGACCGTGACCTGCAGGAACGCGCCGCCGCGCAGGGGAACGACCGCGCCGGAACCGTCTTCGGTGACGGTGTCGACGTAGCGCACCGTGTACCCCGCCGCCGGGCCCGCCACGTCCACGACCATGCGGTCGAAGCATTGGTGACGGCCCGCGCGCACATTCGTGAGGGTGCCTGCGGAGTAGTTCGGATCGGATTTGTCCTGGGAACCCCACACCAGTCCGCAGTAGGACGGGGTGGCGGCCGCGGGCAGGATGGCCAGGCCGAGGAAGGTTGCCAGGGAAGCTAGGAGGATGAGGAAGCGACGCATGTCGCACCGCCTTTGATCGGGGGCCCTAGGTCGGGGTCGGAGTATTGATTTATCGGACGAATCAGACATCGCGTTAGCGTCGGTCCGGTGTCGAATGCGCGGCGAAACGTACGATCACAGGTCACGAATCAACCGGAGGTGGATGTGTTCCTGTGGGAGCAGCACTGTTGTCTGCCGTTGCGGCCGACGGCGCGGATCGAGGATCTGGCACGGTATCCGCTGGGGTCGTATCTGTGTGTGAATGTGGGGTATTCGGGGGAGAGCAAGGCCGACTCGCTGGCGCTGCTGCACCAGTTCCGGGGTCAGGCGCAGGATGATCCGCGGTTCCGGTTGGTCGACACCGTCGCCGATATCGGCGCCCCCGACGTGATCGGGCTGGCCTTCGACCTGGAGGACTCCGCGCCGCTGGAAGGCGACCTCGACAATGTCGACCTGTTCTACGGCCTGGGCGTGCGCTCCTTGCTGCCCACCTACAACCACGCCAACGCGGCAGGCTGCGGCTGCCTCGACACGGTGGACACCGGCCTGACCGGCTACGGAAAAGACCTGGTACGCAAGCTCAACGAGGTCGGCATGTTCGCCGACGGCTCGCACTGCTCACGCCGCACCGGCCTCGACATCTCCACCCACACCTCGGAGCCGATGATCTACAGCCACTCCAATTTCGCTGCCCTGCACGAACATCCACGCAACATCGACGACGAACAGGCCCGCGCGTGCGCCGCGACCGGCGGCGTGATTGGCATCAACGGCGTCGGCATCTTCCTCGGCTTCAACGAACCCGCCGCACGCCTACAACGCTTGGCTGCGATGGCCGACCAAATCCGTTACGGCGTAGACCTACTCGGCATCGACCACATCGGCATCGGCTCCGACTACTCCTTCGACGGCGAACAATTCAACGACGAGATCCAAGAAAACCCCGCCGCCTTCTCCGCCGCCTACACCCAGTGGGGCCCGCTCCAATGGACCCCACCCGAAGACCTCCTCGGCAAGTCCGACCTCCCGGGCCTCGGCGACCTGCTGGCCGACCGCGGTTTCACCCCCACCGAGCGCGCAGCGGTCTTCGGCGGCAACTTCGCCCGCATCGCAGCCCAGGTCTGGCGCACCTAGCGTGTTGGACGAGTGATCACCACGCTCTGGTGGCGGGAGCCTCTCGCGCGATGCCGCCACCACAGCGTGGTGATCTTGAAACCTAGGCGAGGCGGACGAGCATCTTTCCGGTGTTGGCGCCGGTTAGGACGCCGAGGAGGGCTGCGGGGGCCTGGTTGAGGCCTTCGTAGACGGTTTCGGTGGTGTGTAGGGTGCCGTCGGCCAGCCAGGTCGCGGCCTTGGTGATGTATTCGGCGAAGATCGGGAAGTAGCTGGTCACCAGCATGCCGCGCAGGGTGATCTCCTTGGTTGCCGCTAGGTAGAGGTCGGGGGTCTGCTGGGTGGTGGTGCCGTTGTAGCCGCTGATCGCGCCGACCAGGGCGACGCGGCCGTGCTGCTCGAGCGCCTCGATGGCGACCTTCAGGTGTTCGCCGCCGACGCTGTCGAGGTAGACGTCGATGCCCTCGGGCGCGGCCGTCGCCAGCTGCCCGGCGAGATCGCCCGCGCGGTAGTCGATGGCGGCGTCGAAGCCGAAGTCCGCGAGCAGCTTTCGGGTTTTCACCGCACCGCCTGCCGAACCGATCACCCGCTTCGCGCCCAGTGCCTTGGCGATCTGCCCGGCCACGCTGCCTACCGCGCCTGCGGCAGCCGAGATGAACACGGTGTCGCCGGGTTTCACCGGGGCGACCTCGGTGAGTGCGGCGTAGGCGGTGAGGCCGGTGGTTCCCAGCACGCCCAGGAAATGCTGTGGCGCAGCGAGATCCGTATCGATGACGGTGGCGGCGTCGACGATGGCATGTTCGCGCCAGCCGGCGAAGTGCGAGACCGTCGCGCCGACCGCGATATCCGCCGAACGGGAGGCGATCACCTCGCCTATAGCCGAACCATCCAGGGCCGCACCGAGTTCGAACGGTGGGATGTAGGTCACCTTGTCGTCCATGCGGCCGCGCATATACGGGTCCACCGACATCCAGGTGTTGCGGACCAGGATCTGCCCCTGCGCGAGCTCGGCCAGTTCCCGCTCGACCAGCGCGAAATCGCCTGCCACCGGTGCTCCGTTCGGCCGGGCGGCGAGGTGGATCTCGCGGGTGAAGGTGGGCAGCGCGCTGGTGGTCGTGTTCGACATGATCGGGCCTTCTTTCCAGGTCAGCCGGTGTTTCTCGCCGGTGATGACAACGTTATGGGGCGCGATCGGCCCTATCGAGGTCCTTGGACGCCACCACTCGGTCCCTTCGCGTCACGTATCGCAACGGCGCGGCACTCGTCGCGTGGGGTGAGGGCGGCCGACAGATCGATCAGGTTGAACCAGCTGGGCATCAGGGCGGATCAGCGAGTCCAGCGGTGGAAGGCTTTGCGGAGGGCGCGGTCATCGGTGAAGCCGAGGCGGTGGGCAATCGCGGTTCGGGTGAGCCCTTGGGCCAGTAGGAGTTTCGCGCGTTCGTGGCGGAGCATGTCGAGTTCGTCGCGCCAGGTGGTGCCGTGTTCGGCGAGGTGGCGTTGGAGGGTGCGTTGGCTCATCGCAAGGGATTTCGCGACGCGGGGCAGGGTGGGGTCGGCGGCGTCGAGGGCTGCTTCGAGGGCGATGTGGAAGGTGTCGAGGGGGTCGGCGATGGTGCGTGCGGAGGCCAGGACCAGGTCGGCGTGGCTGCGCATCAGGTCTGCGAGCATCGGGTCGCTGCGGTGCAGTGGGGCGTTGGCGTCGTCGGCGTGGAAGGTGATCGAGTCCGATTCCGCGTCGAATTCGATACTGGCCGTGCCGAATACAGCCAGCAGGGCCGACCGATCAGGCGGCGCGCTGTGACCGAAGCTCACCCGTGTGGGGACCAGGGGGCGCCCGGTGGCCTCGCGGCCACGCCGCAGGTAGTAGGCCAGCACGTACTCGTTGACCACCGCCGCCACCGCGGGATCACCGGCGGAGGTGCGGTAGCCGATGGTGAGATCACCGTCGCCGGAGAGATCGAAACTCTCCGCAGCGCCGGTGACGAGGCGGTGATACGGCTGGGCACGGTGCAGCGAATCGGTCAGTGTCGCACCGCTTGTCACCAGGTAGTCCCAGGTGTTCAGCGTGCCGAGCGGTGCGGCGGCGGCCACCGCGACCCCTGCTCCCGGACGCGTATGGGCGATCAACTCCCACAGTCGCACCAGCGAACTCATCGGGATCCGGTTCAGCTCACCGCGCAACACCACGTCGTCGGTGCCGGGGACGCGAGTCAACTGCGCTTCGGCCACCCCCGCTTCACGTGCGGCCTGAACGAGCAATCGAACCAAGTGGGTCGACACCGTGCCGTCGAGTCGACTGCCGATTCCTGGGCCCGCGGCGGAGTCGTCGACGTAGGGCACACTGTCGGGCAACTCTGGGCTGTTCACTGCCGGTCCTCACAGCTCCGACGTGCACACCGTCTGGCAACGCTCGGCTGTTCACTGCCGGTCCTCACAGCTCCGACGTGCACACCGTCGAGCAACCCTCGCCCGCTCACTGCCCTCACAGCTCCGACAGTAATCCCTGATCTGGCACAACGGCCGTTCTGGACAGTCGATCACCAGGCTTTCACGCAAACATCGCCCGAGTAGAAAAATCCCTCAAAGCCTGGTGATCGACTGACCAGCAGTAGTAGCTCCGTGTTCGCGCGCATCTCACCGATGTGGGGGACGGGTGGGTGAACTTCGCGAAACAGAGTTAGGCTCGTTCACGTGACTTCCCACTACGATGTCGTCGTTCTCGGCGCTGGTCCCGGCGGATATGTCGCCGCGATCCGTGCCGCTCAACTCGGCCTGCGAACAGCGATTGTCGAGCAGAAATACTGGGGTGGCGTGTGCCTGAACGTGGGCTGCATCCCGTCCAAGGCACTGCTGCGCAACGCCGAGCTGGCCCATATCTTCACCAAGGAGGCCAAGACCTTCGGCATCTCCGGTGACGTCAGCTTCGATTTCGGTGCCGCCTTCGACCGCAGCCGCAAGGTGGCAGACGGTCGGGTCAAGGGCGTGCACTTCCTGATGAAGAAGAACAAGATCGACGAGTACGACGGTCTCGGTGTGTTCACCGGCCCGAACTCGATCGATGTCGACCTCACCAAGGGCGGCGTCGAGACGATCACGTTCGACAACGTCATCATCGCCACCGGCACCACCACCCGCCTGCTGCCCGGCACGTCGCTGTCGGAGAACGTGGTCACCTACGAGGAGCAGATCCTCACCCGTGACCTGCCCGGCTCGATCCTGATCGTCGGCGCGGGCGCCATCGGCATGGAGTTCGCCTACGTTCTCAAGAACTACGGCGTCGACGTGCGGATCGTGGAGTACTTGGATCGCGCGCTGCCCAACGAGGACGCCGACGTCTCCAAAGAGATCACCAAGCAGTACAAGAAGCTGGGCATCACCATCACCACCGGTGCGGCCGTACAGTCGATCGACGACGACGGTTCCAAGGTCACCGTGCAGATCAAGGACAACAAGTCCGGCGCGATCGAGACCGTCACCGTCGACAAGGTGCTGCAGGCCGTCGGCTTCGCCCCGCGCGTGGAGGGCTACGGCCTCGAGACCACCGGTGTGGAGCTCACCAACCGTGGCGCCATCGAGATCGATGACTACATGCGCACCAACGTGCCGCACATCTACGCGATCGGTGACGTCACCGCCAAGCTGCAGCTCGCCCACGTGGCCGAGGCACAGGGCGTGGTCGCGGCCGAGACCATCGGCGGCGCCGAGACGATGACGCTGGGTGACTACCGGATGATGCCGCGCGCCACCTTCTGCCAGCCGCAGGTCGCCAGCTTCGGCCTCACCGAGGAGCAGGCCCGCGACGAAGGCTACGACGTGAAGGTCTCGACCTTCCCGTTCCAGGCCAACGGCAAGGCGCACGGCCTCGGCGACCCGACCGGCTTCGTGAAGCTGATCGCCGACGCCGCGCACGGCGAACTCATCGGCGGCCACCTGATCGGCCCCGACGTGTCGGAGCTGCTGCCCGAGCTGACCCTGGCCCAGAAGTGGGACCTCACGGTCAACGAGGTGGCCCGCAATGTGCACACGCACCCGACGCTGAGCGAAGCGGTGCAGGAAGCTGTGCACGGCCTCGCGGGGCACATGATCAACTTCTGAGGTGTTCGATGGCGGCCGGGTGCGCGGATATCGCGTGCCCGGCCCTTTCGTAGCCTCCCGTGATCACGCGAGAACATGGGTAACTCCCCAGCCGACTCCGAACCGTTTCGCACCTGACGCGAGACCGAGAACAAACAGTCGAATTGCCGGACGGCACGCAAAATACGCGGGGAGGCGGGAAGGCGCGTTGATTTGGTGAATCCCGTTCCGTGACCGATGATCAACTGCACCTCCAGGTAGTTGTTCCACGCTCGTGTTCGACATGTTTGTGTTCCATGAGATGGTCCCCTCACCCGGGTCTCGCCGCGGTGGCGGGCACGGTTGAGAGGGTACGAATCGAATGAGCTTTCTCGGGTGGACAGCACGGATCGCGGCTATGGCCGCAGTAGCTGTGGCCGGACTCGGCACGGTGACACCAGCCGTGGCTGAACCCCTTTTCCCAGGTGGGCCGGATGTTCCCGGCGTCCCCTCGATCATCCCCACCGCCTCCCCGTGCCCCGTGGTCGAAGCCAGGGTGTGCATGCGGCTGTCGACGAACGAGGCGTGGCTGGTCGACAACGGTCGGGTGATCTTCGGACCCACCCCGATCTCGCACGGCATGCCCGGCTTCGAAACCCCGCCCGCGGTGACCCGCGTGTCGTTCAAGCGGGAATTCCACTGGAGCACGATGCACAACGCGCCGATGCGCTGGGCGACATTCTTCAACGGCGACATGGCATTTCACGTCGGCCCGATCCAAGCGCAATCACACGGCTGTGTGCGCATGACCGAAGACGGTGCGCACCGCTTCTTCGACTATCTGAATCCGGGCGATATCGCCCAGGTGATCGTGTAGAAACGTCCTGACTCACCGGGGATGACCCGGTGAGTTACCGTTTGCCGGTGCGCAAGTGGCTGGTCGGCGGGGTTGTCGGGATCGTTGTGGTGCTGGCGGTCGTGGCTGGTCTGTATGTGTTGATGAATTCACGGACCTATCAGCTGCAGGGGCGGCTGGTCGACCGGGTCGCCACCGAGGAGAAGGTCGTCGCGTTGACCTTCGACGACGGGCCGACCGAGCGCACGCCCGAGGTGTTGCGGATGCTCGACGAACTGAAGGTGCCCGCCACCTTCTACCTCATCGGCGAAGCCATGGCGGCGCATCCCGAATACGGTGCCGCCATCGCCGCGGCCGGGCACGAGATCGGCAATCACTCGTATACGCACCGTCGCATGGTGCTGATTTCCGGTGACACCGTGCGCGAGGAGATCGAGCGCACCGACACCGAGATCCGCCGCACCGGCTTCGCGGGACCGATCACTTTCCGCCCGCCGTACGGCAAGAAACTGTGGGCGCTGCCGCATTACCTGGCCGAGCACGACCGCACGACGGTGACCTGGGATGTGGAGCCCGATTCCGCGGGCGGGGCCTCCCGCGAGACCATCGTCGGCGACGCTCTCGCGCAGACCAGGCCTGGCTCGATCATCCTGCTGCACGTGATGCAGGGAACCGAGTCCGCCGCGGCGGTCCCGGACATTGTCAACGGACTGCGTGCACAGGGCTACCGATTCGTCACCGTCTCGGACCTTCTCGCCCGCTGACCTCGCGTATCGAAAGACCGCTAGGCTCGGCAGCGTGGCTGATCAAACTCCCCGTCGACGTGCGCACTCCTGGTTGAGTGGGTTGTTGTTCGTGATGGGCACCCTGCACTTCGTGGCACCCAAGCCGTTCGACAAGATCGTGCCCCCGCAGCTGCCCGGCAACCCGCGGACCTACACGTATGCGTCCGGGGTTGCCGAGCTCGGCGTTGCCACCGCGCTTGCGGTGCCGCGCACCCGTCGGCTCGGCGGCTGGCTGGCCGCGGCGTTGTTCATCGGTGTGTTCCCCGCCAACATTCAGATGACCGTCGATGTGGTCGGTAATCCGAAGGCGCCCAAGGCTTTCAAGGCCGGGGCGTTGGCGCGGTTGCCGTTGCAGATTCCGATGATCGTGGCGGCGTTGCGGGTCGCGCGCCGCTGATCAGACCCACTGGACGAGCTGGATGATGATCCCGTTGGGGTCGGTCATCTGGAAGTAGCGCTCGCCCCACTCCTCGGTTTCGATCGGCGTTTCGATCGGGACACCTTCGGTGCGCAGCCGGTCGTATTCGCGGTCGATGTCGTCGACGACGAACACCACCAGCAGCCCGTCACCCGCGCTGCCGGCGATGCGGGCGGGCTTGAACGAACGCAGGCCCGTGCGCAGGTAGATCACGTCCATGCCGGCGTCTTCCCGCGACAGCGCGACGAACCCGTCGGCGGCCATCTTCTCGGTGAAGCCGAGGTGGTCGATGAGGAACTGGGCCGAGGCCTGCGGGTCGGCGACATTGAGGGAGACGGCGGAAGCGGTGATCTGCATAAGTTCTCCTCGGGGCCATGAACTCCGTACTTTGTACGCTTTTCACTCTGGGAGATCGCGGGCCGCCCCGCCATATGGCCTGGGTCACACTATTTGAAGGTGTCCCGTTCGACGCGCAAGGTCGTGATGGTCGAGGCCAGGCCCTCGTACTGGTTGATCAGCAGCACGATCTCGATCAGGACCCGCTCGTCGAAGTGCGCGGCCAGCTCGGCCCACGCCGCGTCGTCGACATTTCGGGTGGTCACCAGCTGATCCACGGTCGCCAGCAGCGCCCGCTGCCGAGGTGTCCAGCCTTCGGCGTCCGGACCTGCGGCAACCCGCTCGATCTCGACGGCACTCAGGCCCGCCTTGCGCCCCAGTCGCCTGTGGTGGTCGGTCTCGTAACCGCACTCGCGCAGGTGCGCCACCCGCAGGATCACCAATTCGGCCTCCGCGCGCGGCAGGCGACCGCCGGGCATGAGCTTGCCGGAGAAATGCAGCCAGCCGCGGAACAGTCCGCCGGTGCGTCCGAGGGTGCTGAAAAGGTGTGCGTCGTCGGTGCCCGACGCGCGGGAAAGTACTTGCCACACAACCCAGTTGATCGGTCCTAGTTCACCGAGTCGTCCCGGAGAAACGCGTGGTAGGGGCACTGAATCCATCGTTGGTCCACCTGTCGTGTGCAGCATCGTCGGCCGAATCGCCAGGGTACTCGCCGGTTCCGGCCGCGGGGGTCGGTCCTGTGTTCGTGCCGGTTTTCTTTGGTTTCCAGTGGTTTTCGGAACAGTTGCGCGTCATGATCGGTGGGTACCGCAGCGCGCAGCGGCGGTGAGATCGCAGCACTGGTAGGGGAACATCGCACATGCTGGTTCGGATCAGGCCTGGGGCGCAGCTCACGGGGGCCGAGCGCGAGCTCGTGGAATGCCTGCGCGACTATCCGAGTACGGGGCTGGCGCTGGTCGATTGCCAGGTCGGTGATCGGCGGCTGGGCGCGGTGATCGTGACCCCGCGCGGGATCACCGTACTCGAGGTCAGGGGCTTCCGGCGACGGCAGAGCGGGCTGCTCACCGTCGCGGCCGACGGCAGCTGGAAGATCAGCGACAGTCCGCTGGATTTAGAGGACGAATCCACGAACGCGCTCACCGACCAGGTCGAGCACGGGGTACACGCGGTGCGCGTGGCGTTGGAACAGGCGCTGCAAGAGGGCAAGCACGTGTGCGGTGCGGTGATACTCGTGCCGTACCGGGGCGTGGTCGTGCGGCCCGCGCGCACGACACTGCGGCCCGGGCTGGACGTGCTGGTCGCCAATACCGTTGACGCGCACGAGCTTCGGGTCTATCTCGAGGGGTTCTCGGCGGCACCGCGCGAGTGGACTGTGGATCGGGTGATCAACACGTGCACCGCGCTCGGGGTGGGGGAGGTGCCGTCGCGCGCGGAGTTGGCCGAGGAGGGGTTCGCGGCCAATCGCCCCGCACCCACGCCGGTGGCGCCGCAGGTGCGGCCGGTGCGCAAGGTCAGCGCGCCCCCGCCGCCGGTGGATCCCTCACGGCGCGGAAAGCTGGTCGGCGTAGCGGTTTTCGTGGCGGCGTTGATCGGGGTGTTCGTGGTCTTCCTGGTGGTGGGCATGGCTCTGCTGCAGGAATCGCCGAAGACGCGGCCGATGTCGGATACCTCGCAGACGACCTCGACCACTCGTGCGCCCGTGCTCGGTCCGTCGACGACCAGCGCGCCTGTCACGCCGCGTAAGACCGCGTGCTGGCCCTTCCAGACCGACTGCTGATCAATCCCGCACGGCGCGACCGAGTTTGGTGAACGCGATCGCCTGCTCGGCACGCACCCGGACGTGGGCGCGGGAGGAATCCAGGTGGGCGGTGAGGGTGCGCAGGGCCTGTTCGGTGTCACCGGACAGGACCTGTTCGGCGATGGTGATGTGCTCGGCGGTCATCGCGGCCACTCGTTCGGCGGTGGGCATGTCCATGGTGCGGACCGGGCGAACGCGCAGGTACATCGCGGTCAGTGCCTCGGCGAGTGCGGAATTGCCTGCGGCCCTGAGGAGTTCGGTGTGGAACTGTTCGTCGGCGGCGACCAGCTCGGGGCCGGGTTCGGGTGGGGCGTCGCGGTATCGGAGCCAGCGGGCCAGTTCGGCGCGCACGGTGGGCAGGTCGTGTCCGGGCGTCGGTGCGTGGACTGAACTTGCTGTGCGCTGAAAACCGCGGGATTCCAGCACGATTCGTAGCTCGTAGAGTTCGTCGAGCTCGTTCAGGCGTGGGCGGTAGAGGTATAAACCGTCGGAATGCCGTTGCACCAGGCCATCGGCTTGCAGGCGGGCCAGCGCCTCGCGCACCGGAGTGCGCGAGACGCCGTAGCGGCGGGCCAACCGTTCGGCGCGCAGCCGTTCGGTCGGAGCCAGTTCGCCCGTGGCGAGGTCACGCCGGAGCTCGTCGTAGACGCGGGAGGCAAGCGGTACCCGCTTCGCCGGACCGGCCCTGTCTGCCATGTGACCGGCTGCGTTCAGATGGCCATCGCCGCGCGGACCGCGGATTCCGCGCCGGCCCCGCCCGTCCCGGTCGAGCCCAGATGCCCCGAATGCAGCACGTAGTACTGCTGCGCGGCCTGCAGGGCGAAGCCGATGTGTTGCTCCACCAGCAGCACGCTCAAACCGCCGCGCTGCGTCAATTCGATGATGGTGCGCTCGATTTCGGCCACAACCGACGGCTGGATGCCCTCGGTGGGTTCGTCGAGAATGAGCAGTTTCGGCTCGGTGATCAGGGCGCGCGCAATGGCCAGCTGTTGACGCTGGCCGCCCGAGAGCAGACCGGCCTTGCGGGTGAGCAGGTCCTTCAAGGCGGGGAACAGGTCCAGGGATTCGTCGATCAGCGCCTTGCCGCGTTTGCGACCGTCCGCGACCACCTGCAGGTTTTCGGCGGTGGTCAGCTGGCCGAAGCTCTGCTGACCCTGCGGCACGTAGCCGATGCCGCGCTTGACCCGTTGCGACGGTGAGAGTTTGGTGATCTTCTCGCCGTTGAACGTGATGGTGCCCGACTTGGTGGGCAGCAGGCCCACCGCGGTGCGCAGCAGGGTGGTCTTGCCCGCGCCGTTGTGGCCCATGATTGCGACCACGGAGTCGTCGGGCACGGTCATGCTGATGCCGTGGATGACCTCGGTGCGCCCGTATCCGGCGTGGATGTCGTGTAGCTCGAGCATCGGACTACTCCTTTTCTAGCGCAACGAGATTCGCGGTACCGAGGTAGACCTCTTGCACCTTCGGATCGGCCTGCACCTGTTCGACGCTGCCCTCGCTGAGCACCTTGCCGCCCGCGAGGACGGTGACCGAGGTGGCGAACGAGCGCATGAAGTCCATGTCGTGCTCCACCACGATCACCACGCGGTCACCACCGATGCGGCGCAACAAGTTTCCGGTCTCTTCGCGTTCTTCGGCGCTCATGCCGGCGACAGGTTCGTCGAGCAGCAGCACCGAGGCGTTCTGGACCAGCAGCATCCCGATTTCGAGCCACTGCTTCTGCCCGTGCGCGAGGACGCCTGCGGGCTTGTCGCGCAGTGCGGTGAGACCTGTTGTCTCCAAAGCCTCTTCGATGCTCGGCAGCACCGACTTGCGCGTGCGAAGCAGCGAAAGCGCCGAACGTCCCGCTCCCGCAGCGATATCCAGGTTCTGCAGCACCGTCAGCTGTTCGAACACGCTGGCCGTCTGGAAGGTGCGTCCGATGCCCAGGCGGGCGATCTGGTGCACCTTCTTGCCCAGCAGTTCCACACCCTGCTTCTGCGCCGAACCGGTGGCCGGGACCAGGCCGGTGATGGCGTCGATCAGCGTGGTCTTGCCCGCGCCGTTCGGGCCGATCAGGAACCGCAGGTCACCCTGCAGCACAGTGAGGTCGACATCGGTGACCGCCTTGAAGCCGTCGAAACTGACTGTCAGGCCACGGATTTCGAGGTAGTCGCTGTCCATTCCCGCGTTGCCGCCGGCTTTGGGTTCGTGGGTCATCGCGCTTCCACCTTCTCCAGGGTGACGTCGGCGGTGGGTTCTTCCGGTGCGGGCGGCAGCTTCTTGCGGCTGTCGAGCCAGCCCTTGAACATCGGCCACAGCCCGGCCAGACCGGCGGGGATGAAGCCGACGACCACGATGAACAGGATGCCCTGCATGTAGGTCCAGCCCGACGGGAACTGCTCCGACAGCGACGTCTGCGCCCAGGCCACGCCGATCGCGCCCAGGATCGGGCCGAGCAGGGTGGTGCGGCCGCCGATGGCCACGCCGATCAGGAAGGCGATCGACGGGATGACGCCGATGTCGGCGGGGGAGATGATGCCCACGATCGGGGTGAACAGCGCACCGGCGATACCGGCCAGGAACGCCGCCACCACGTACGCGACGATCTTGATATTGGCCGGGTCGTAGCCGAGGAAACGCACGCGTTCCTCCGCGTCACGCACCGCGACCAGCAGTTCGCCGTAGCGGCTGCGGTTGAGCTGACGGATCAGCGCCACCACCACGAGCAGTGCGCCCGCGGTGATGAAGAACAGCATCTGGCGGTTGGCCGGGTCCGACAGCTTGAAGCCGAAGAACGCGCGGAAGTCCGACAGGCCGGTGAAGCCGCCGATGGCCTGCTGACCGGTGAGCAGGATCGCCAGCGCCGCGGCCAACGCCTGGCTCAGGATGGCGAAGTAGGCGCCGCGCACCCGACGCTTGAACACGCCGTAGCCGAGCACGGCGGCGACCAGGGCGGGCAGCACCAGGATGCCCAGGATCGCGACCGGCGCGGAACTGAACGGCTGCCAGAAGGTCGGAAGTTCGCTGATGCCGGAGATTTCCATGAACTCGGGGACGTCGTTGCCCAGGCGTGCGGCGTCGGCGAGTTGCATGTGCATGGCCATGATGTAGGCGCCGATGCCGAAGAACACGCCCTGGCCCAGGGTGAGCATTCCGCCACGGCCCCATGCCAAGCCGATGCCGGCGGCCACGATGGCGAAGCACAGGAACTTGGCGAGCAGGTTCAAGCGGAAGTCGCTCAAAACCGCTGGGGCGACAGCGAACAGCAGAATCGCGGCGACCGCGAAACCAGCAAGGGGAGTGGCGCGCGGGTAGGCGCGGAGACGTTCGGTGAGTGCGGTCATGCCAGGCTCCTCGTCCGCACGGTGAACAGGCCCTGCGGGCGGACCTGCAGGAAGATGACGATCAGCACGAACACGATCACCTTCGCGATGGACGCGGTGGTGGAGTATTCGATGAACGAGTTGAGCAGGCCGAGCGCGAACGCCGCGATCACCGTGCCCTTGATCTGGCCCAGGCCGCCGATCACGACGACCAGGAACGCGTCGATCAGATAGCTCTGGCCGATGGTGGGGCTGGTCGAGCCGATCAGGGTGAGCGCCACACCGGCGACACCGGCGAGTCCGGAGCCGATGAAGAAGGTGCTGATATCGGTGAAACGGCTGGAAATACCGCTGGTTTCGGCCAGTCCGCGGTTCTGCACGACGGCACGAATCCGGCGGCCCATCGGGGTGGTCTTGAGCACGGCGGCCAGTGCGGTCACCGCGACGATCGCCAGCACCAGGATGAAGATGCGGGTCTTGGGCACCACCGCACCCGCGATAGTGATTCCGCCACTGAGCCATTCGGGCACGAGCACGTTCTTGGCGGGTGCGCCGAAGATGTCGCGCGCGGCCTGCTGCAGCACGAGGCCGACACCGAAGGTGACCAGCAGCGTGTCGAGCGGACGGTCGTACATGTAGCGGATGAGCCCCATTTCCAGGGCGGCGCCGAGCAGGCCACCGATGAGAAAGCCCATCAGCAGCGACACGACCAGTGAAACTCCGGCCGACGAGAAAACTTGCTGCACAACATAAGTGGTGTAGCAACCGGCCATGATGAATTCGCCGTGCGCCATGTTGATCACGCCCATCTGACCGAAGGTCAGAGAGAGGCCGAGCGCGGCGAGCAGAAGAATGGATCCCAGACTCAGCCCGGTGAAGAGCTGACTGATCAGCACGTCCATTGCAGTGGACTCCTTGGAAATGGGGCGGTGTGGGACGCGGTCGGTGCGCGTCCCACACCTGTTGGGCGACTTACTTGAGGCCCTTGGCCCACTCGTAGGACTTCAGGTACGGGTCAGGGGTGATGGCCTTGCCGGAATCCCAGACGGTGTAGATCAGGCCGTCGGGGCGGATCTCACCGATGCGGGCGGTCTTGGTGATGTGGTGGTTGGAACCGTCGATGGTGACGGTGCCCTCCGGGGCGTCGAAGCTCACGCCGTCGGCGGCGGCCTGAATGTCGGCCACGGCGAACGACTTCGCCTTCTCGACCGTGTTCTTCCACAGGTACACCGAGGCGTACGCGGCTTCCATCGGGTCCGAGGTGGGCTTGTCGGCGCCGAAGGCGGCCTTGTAGTCGGCGACGAACTTCTTGTTCGCCGGGGAGTCCACAGTCTGGTAGTAGTTCCAGGCGGTCAGCTGGCCCGCGATGTTCTGCGCGCCGATACCCGCGACCTCCTCCTCGGCGATCGACACCGAAACCACCGGCATCTCAGCGGCTTTCAGGCCCGCGTTGGTGTACTCGCGGAAGAAGGCGACGTTGGAGTCACCGTTGAGGGTGTTGAACACCGCGCCCGCCTTGGCGGCACGCACCTTGTTGATGATGGTGGAGAAGTCGGTCGAGCCCAGCGGGGTGTAGTCCTCGCCCTTGATCTCGATGCCGTTGGCCGCCGCGTAGGCCTTGATCTCGCGGTTGGCGGTCTGCGGGAACACGTAGTCCGAACCCACCAGGTACAGGGACGTGATGCCCTTCTGCTTCAGGTAGTCCAGCGCCGGAATGATCTGCTGGTTGGTGGTGGCACCGGTGTAGAAGATGTTCTTGGAATCTTCCAGGCCCTCGTACTGCACCGGGTAGTACAGCAGCGAGTTCAGGCTCTCGAACTTCGGCTTCATCGCCTTACGGCTCGACGAGGTCCAACCACCGAAAACCGCTGCGACACAGTCGGAGCTGATCAGCTTCTCCGCCTTCTCGGCGAAGGTCTTCGGGTCCGAGGCGCCGTCTTCGAGCACGATCTCGATCTTCTTGCCGTTGACCCCGCCCGCGGCGTTGATCTGGTCGATGGCCAGCTTGGTCGAATTGGCCACGGTCACTTCGGAAATGGCCATGGTGCCCGACAGCGAGTGCAGCGAGCCCACCTTGATGGTGTCCTTGGTGGTGTCGACACACGACGCGGCGGTCGAACCGGTCGACGCGTCGTCGCGCGCACCACAGCCGGTGAGTAGCAGGCCGGCGACGGCCACCGCGGCAGACACCGAAAGTGCCTTGACCAAACGGGTTTCAGACATGGGGCGTTCTCCTCATCAGGTGTAACGACGGCGCGCCACACGCGCCACCACGAACACCACCGCTGCCTGGGCGTACACCGAGTTGTATACAGCGGCTGTATTCGTGAGCCGAACCCTAAACCGAAGATGTTGCCCCAGAATGTCTCCCGATCACACGCCCGTTTCGTCTGTTTCGTCCGTGTGAATTGTTCAAAGGAGGGGGCGAACTCGCGGGCGACGGAGCCCGCAGCGTCGACTACTCGGGCTCAGTCTGCGGAGTCGAGGTCGGCGAGGAAGTCATCGGGCAACCGTGCAACCGACTCGCCCAGCAGGTGCAGCACCGCCTCAGCGGCCAGTCGGAGGTTCTGATCGTCCGCGTGCTTACGGCACGGCGACTCACAGCGGCTCGGCCTCGTCTCTGGGGGTGGGGGCCGTCAGGTAGACCGCCTTCGGAAACAACGTCGACATGGAGGCCGGTTAATTCTTCCAGCTCGAAGACCAGATCGGCCGTGTCGAACAGGTCGGCATCGGAGTCGAAACGAACCAGAAGATCTATGTCGCTTCCGGATACGTCCTCGCCTCAGGAGGTGGATCCGAAGATGCGAACTCGATGGGCTTTGTGACGGGAGGCGAGCGCGATGATCTGGTCGCGGTGTTTGGCGACGACGCCCGATGGCCGTGGCCGAGCGACGGCCCGTAGTCGGGTCAGCATCATCGGAGACGGTCGTCGTGTTCCGGCTTCGTAGGCGGCGATCACCGATCGCGCTACCCCGGATCGCGCCGCCGACTCGGCCTGCGTGAGGCCGGCGGCAAGTCGCAGGTCGACGACGGTTTCCATGCCCTCGATGACATCGGAGGATGCAGCATGGGAGCGACCTTGTTTGATGAGGTACGGCGAGACCGAGCTGCGGTGTTCGCTGATGTCGAGGGCTTTACCCAGGGGTGGGAAGGCTCGTTGGGGGCGTTGGCCGTAGCGGGTGGCGCGGCGTTCTACGGTGCGGGCTACCCAGAGGTACATGCGGCCGTCGGGCACCTGGGCGAGTGTGGTGGCTACTGCGCGAAGGCGTCGGTCAGCGGGGGCGCGAGCGTCTCTCCATGGTGGAGTGCAGTTCCTCGAACGCTGGGGCGAAACGCTTACGCTCGCTGGGCGAGATGCCGTTCGTTGCGGCGACATCTGCCCAGTTTGCTGTCGCTGCCAGTATTTGACGGAGCACCGTGGCTGCAGCGTCGTCTGTAAGTCCGAAAGCATCCGCAGCTGCCATCAGTGCTTCTGGCTCGTCGGTGCACGCGGTTACCCCGGCGATGGAAGTTGTTCGGTGCTCGGCGATCTCAGGGTTCGGGTTCACGTCGAAGACCGGGGCAAGGTGCCACCCGCCCGCATGGCGGATGAAGCCATGATTGCGGAGGTGGTCGTCGGTGTTGTGGATGGCGACGCTGAAGGCGATACGGCGCCACAGGGCGCGTAGGTCCGAGTTCGGCTGTGCGCTGTGTTCAGGAATTGTCTCGGCGAGGTCGAGATAGTCGTGGCCCTGCCCGTCGCGTGCTTGCAGCATGGTCATGGCGCTGATGTAGCCGAGTCGCTGTCCGTGTACCCGATCGAAACGGTCGAGGATGAGCACTCCTCGGCCGTCGATCCGGCGCAGAGTGCGAGCGGGGGTCGTGATGCCCGCTGCCTCGGCGAGGTCGAGAGCGGTTTTCTCCCAGGCCATGACATCCCAGGAATCGGCGTGATGTGGAAACTTGGCGATACACAATCGGTCCTCGTCGCGAACCGACGCTTTCGGGCGGGCACCACCCAAAGTCGCTGTTCCGGCGGCGAGCAGAATTTTTAGGTCGCTGAAGTCGGCATCATCTCGAGCGATGTGGTCCGAAGCCCTGAGTAGCGAGGGCAATTCGATCAATTTCGGGACAGTGGCGTCAGGATTCAGGAACTCGTCGGTATTCGGCTCGGCGAAGCGGAGTGCCCCTTGGCGGGTGAGGTCGCTGACACCCACCAAGAAGTCGACGGGTGTGAGCGCGCGGGGCATCGACTTGTTCGCCTGATCCAGTATCTGGAGGCGTCGCTTGACAAGGTTCTGCCCCCACCGGTCAGGTGCACAGTCAGCGAACGCACCGGGCAGACCGGACACGTGGTGCTGTCCTTGATACAGAGGCAGCGCGGGGTCGAGTTCGTAGGCTCCCGGCATCCGAAGGTAGTCGGAGCTGTATTGGAACGAGGTGGCGAGGCTGCCTCGGTGGGTGAAGTAGGCGGTGCCTGCCTGGATGGTCCGGCCGTTGATATCGACGGAGACGATCAGCTCGTCTGGCATCAGCGCACTCGCTTCGGGAGCTGCTGGTCTGCGCGAGCGCGGCCTAGATCGGTCTCGTACGGGTCGATGGCGGTGACGACGTTGTCGAGTTGTCCCAGTGCGCGCAGCACGTTGAGATAGGTATCCATCGAGACCCCCAGTTCGCCCTGTTCGAGGCGCCGGTAGGTGGATCTGGCGACGCCTGCCCGTTCGGAGACCTGCTCGGCGGTGAGGCCGAGAAGTTTTCGCCACGTGACCAGGTGTTCGCCGATGTCGCGTGCCGCTCGGGTGACCCGCGCGGGGGTTCGTCGCTTCACTGGCAGCTCCTGATAATGGCGCGTATATGAATCATTATAGGCTCCTATGGAGCAGATACGCTCCATTGAAGCGAGGCTATTTGATGAGGTAGGGGGAGACCGAGCTGCGGTGTTCGCTGATGTCGAGGGCTTTGCCCAGGGGTGGGAAGGCTCGTTGGGGGCAGTTGGAGCGGACGCAGACTCGGCAGCCCGCGCCGATGGGGGTGGCGGTGGCTTCGCCGAGGTCTATGCCGTCGGCGTAGATGACGCGGGCGGCGTGGCGTAGTTCGCAGCCGAGGCCGATGGCGAAGGTTTTGCCGGGTTGGCCGTAGCGGGTGGCGCGGCGTTCTACGGTGCGGGCTACCCAGAGGTATTTGCGGCCGTCGGGCATCTGGGCGATCTGGGTCATGATCTTGCCGGGGTAGGCGAAGGTTTCGTAGACGTTCCACAGGGGGCAGGTGCCGCCGCTGGCGGAGAAGTGGAAACCGGTGGCGGACTGGCGTTTCGACATGTTGCCCGCGCGGTCCACGCGGACGAAGGAGAAGGGGACGCCGCGCAGGGTGGGGCGTTGCAGGGTGGACAGGCGGTGGCAGATGGTTTCGAAACTCTGCGAGAAGAAGGCCGACAGACGTTCGATGTCGTAGCGGAAGTTCTCGGCCACCTCGTGAAAGTGTGTGTAGGGCAACACCATTGCGGCGGCAAAGTAGTTGGCCAAGCCGAGCATGGCGAGCTTGCGTGACGACTCGGACGCGAAATTGCCTTCGTCGACCAGCTTTTCGAGCAGGGTGTCGCATTCGAGGTAGGCGAGTTCGGCGGCGAGTTTGAAGGTGCGTTGGCCGCCGGACAGGTGCGGGGAGATCTCGAGCTGCTTGGTGTCGGGGTCGAAATTGTGCAGCACCCCTTCGCCCAGGTCGATCCGCTCGCTGATCCGGACACCGTGTGAACGCAACAGTCGCACGATCTCGGTGCTCACCTCGCCGCCGTGGAAGCGGATGCGTGCGGTGAGTTCCTCTGCGGCGGTGTCCAATTCGTGGATGTAGTTCTGGCGCTGATAGAAGTAGTCGCGCACTTCCTCGTGCGGTTTGCTGATCGCGGCACTGCCGGAACCGTCGGCGAACCGGTCCTCGGTCGCGGCGGCCAGCTGGGCGCTGGTGTTGCGGTACCGGTTGTGCATGACCACCAGCGCGCGCGCCATCGACGGATGCGCGGAGACCATGTCGGCGATCTGCTGGGTGTCGGCCTCGATGCCCAGTTCGGCGTCCATCACGACTTCGGACAGCTCGGCGATCAGCCGGGTGTCGTCCTGGGCGGAGAAGAAGGTGGGGTCGACGCCGAAGACTTCGTTGATGCGGGTGAGCACCGGCACGGTCAGCGGTCGCACGTCGTGTTCGATCTGGTTGAGGTAACTGGCGGAGATCTCCAGTTTCTGCGCCAGCGCCACCTGGCTCAGCCCACGTTCGGTGCGCAGCTGACGCAGGCGCGCCCCGACATAGGTTTTGGCCATATGTCCAGTTTAGGGGCGGTTTCGCAACCTTGCCAAGCAATGCTTAACACCACGGACTTGTCACACCCCCGCGTTAGGGTCGACAGGTGCTGTTCAGCGATGTCGTGCACGCCTCCGAGGCCGTGCGAGCCACCCGGTCGCGCAAGGCGAAAACCGCCGCGCTGGCCGAACTTTTCGCGGCTACGGGACCGGCGGAGATCGGGACGGTGGTGGCGTGGCTGTCCGGTGAGTTGGTGCAGGGCCGGATCGGCGCCGGTTGGCGCACGGTGACCGGGCTGGATACCCCGCCCAGCAGCGTCGCGAGCCTGACGGTCGGCGAGGTGGACGACATCTTCTCGCAGTTCGTCGGGCTGAACGGCAAGGGCTCGACCCTGAAACGTCGCGAACTGCTGACTGCTCTGTTCACCGCCGCCACCCAGGACGAACAGCACTTCCTGATCCGCCTGCTCACCGGCGAACTCCGGCAGGGCGCGCTCACCGCGATCGTCGTGGACGCCCTCGCGCAATCCACCGGCATCCCCGTCGACGTGGTCCGCCGCGCCCACATGCTCTCGGGCCAACTCCCCGCCACCGCGATCGCCGCACTCGCGGGCGGCGAACAAGCGCTGCAAGCCTTCCGCCTCGAAGTAGGCCGTCCGATCGCCCCGATGCTCGCTTCACCCGGCGGCTCACTCGACCAGGCACTGACCGAATTGGGCTCGCAGGTCAGTGTCGAACACAAACTCGACGGCGCCCGCATCCAAGTGCACCGCGACGGCGACCAGGTCTGGGTGTTCACCCGAACCCTGCGCGACATCACCGAAGGCGTCCCCGAACTGGTAGAGCTGGTCAAAAGCCTCGACTGCACAAGCGTTGTCCTCGACGGTGAGACCCTGGCGCTCACCGACGCGGGCCGCCCCCGCCCGTTCCAGGAAACGATGAGCCGCTTCGCCACCATCGGCGACCCGCGACAACTGCACCCCTACTTCTTCGACTGCCTGCACCTGAACGGCACCGACCTCATCGACGAACCACTGCGCGTGCGCCGCACCGCGTTGGCGCAGGTAGCAGGCGAACACAGCATCCCCGCCCTGCTCGCGCCGACACCAGAGGAGGCCGCCGAGGCCTACGACGATGCACTCGCGGTGGGCAACGAAGGCATCATGGTCAAGTCCCTTGACGCCCCCTACGCCGCCGGTCGACGCGGCAAGGCCTGGCAGAAGATCAAACCCGCACACACCCTCGACCTGCTGGTGATCGGCGCGGAATGGGGTTCGGGCCGCCGCACCGGCTTCCTGTCGAACCTGCATCTGGCCGCTCTCGATCCGGACACCGGCGAACCGGTGATGGTCGGCAAAACCTTCAAGGGCCTCACCGACGAACTACTGCGCTGGCAGACCGAACAATTCCCGCTCCACGAAACCCACCGCGACAACCACACCGTGTACCTGCGCCCCGACCTCGTCGTCGAGATCGCGCTCGACGGCATCCAGACCAGCACCCGATATCCCGGCGGCGTCGCGCTGCGCTTCGCCAGAGTGGTCCGATATCGCCCCGACAAGGAGCCCGCGCAGGCCGACACGATCGAGGCCGTGCGCGCGTTGGGCTGAGGTCGCACCGGGTTCGGCGACTTTCCCGCAACAGTGCGCCGATCCGACGCGGGTATACGACACACTGTTCGGGTGAGCGCCGAACTAGTGGTCCTGTTGATCGTCATCGTCACCGCTCTGGTCTTCGACTTCACCAACGGCTTCCACGACACGGCCAACGCCATGGCGACCTCGATCGCCACCGGTGCGTTGAAGCCGAAGACGGCGGTGGCCATCTCGGGTGCGTTGAACCTGGTCGGCGCGTTTCTGTCGGTCGCCGTGGCGGCCACGGTTGCCAAAGGCATCGTGCGACTGGACGAAGTGCACGGGCAGGACCTGCTGGTGATCGTGTTCGCCGGACTCGTCGGCGGCATCCTGTGGAACCTGTTCACCTGGCTGCTGGGCCTGCCGTCGAGTTCCTCGCACGCGCTGTTCGGCGGTCTGATCGGCGCGACGATCGCCGCGCTGGGCTGGAGCGGGGTGATCTGGGTGGCGGGCACCGACGGGGTGCTGGTCAAGATCGTGCTGCCCGCCGTGCTCGCGCCGGTGGTGGCCGCGCTGGTCGCCGCGATCGGCACCTTCCTGGTCTATCGGATCACCCGCGGGGTCAGCCGGGACAAGACCGACGAGGGCTTCCGCTGGGGTCAGATCGGGTCGGCTTCGCTGGTCTCGCTCGCGCACGGCACCAACGACGCGCAGAAGACCATGGGCGTGATCTTCCTGGCATTGGTGGCCTACGGCTCGATCGAATCCACCGATCACATGCCGCTGTGGGTGATGGCCAGCTGTGCGTTCGCGATCGCCCTTGGCACCTATCTGGGCGGGTGGCGGATCATTCGCACCCTCGGCAAGGGGCTGGTCGAGATCGAGTCGCCGCAGGGGTTGGCCGCGGAATCGACGTCGGCGGCGATCATCTTGACCTCGGCCCATTTCGGGCTGCCGCTGTCGACCACGCAGACCGCGACCGGCGCGATCCTGGGCACGGGCCTGGGCAAGGGCGCGGAGGTGCGGTGGCCGGTGATGGGGCGGATGGCGGTGGCCTGGATGTTGACCCTGCCCGCGGCGGGCATCGTCGGCGCGATCTGCTGGGCGGTGGCGCATCTGATCGGCGGGCTGCCCGGTGTGCTCGTGGTGTTCGCGGTGCTGATCTTCGGCGCGCTGGCCATCTGGTTGCGGTCCCGGCGCGACATCGTGGGCCATCACAATGTGAACGAGGAATGGGAATCGGTCGAACCGGAGCACACCGATGATCAGAACAAGACAGGCTAGGAGGCGGACCGGATGCACACACTGTGGCTGAATCTGCGCGAACTGTGGGACGTACTGATTGCCGCGCTGATCCTGGGCGCGGGCGTGCCGATGGTGTTCGCCTTCGCGGTGCGCTGGTGGGCGCACGCCGAGACCGTCGACGCGCACGGGCAGGTGAAGCGCAACTACGTGGCACTGAGCGGCGCGGTGCTGTGCATGATCTTGATCATCGCCGTGGTGGTGTCCGGAATCCTGTTCACCGCAAAGGCTTTCATCGCCCATCAGTTCGGAATCCACCTGTTCGGCCAACAGTGAGCGAGGACCGATGACCGACCCCACACCCCCGGTACGCCCCACCCTGCTCACCCGGGTGCTGGGCTGGTTGCGCGCGGGATATCCGCAGGGCATTCCGCAATCGGACTACGTCGCGTTGTTCGCGGTGTTGCACCGACACCTCACCGATTACGAGGTGGTGGTGATCGGCGAGCGATTGGCCGAGGCCAGCCGTGAAGGCGAAAAGATCAGCGAGGCAGACATTTCCGCCGCCATCGCCGATTTCGCCAAGCAACAACCCGCGGCCGCGGACGTGTCACGGGTGGCTTCGCATCTGGCCGCCGGTGGTTGGCCGCTGGCCGAACCGCTGGACGATACCGAGCCCACCGCCGAACAGAATTGAACCGCAACCTTTTTCGACAATGGCGAATCGCCTGGCTGTGCGGGAAATGCGCGCTAGCATGCATCCGTGGTTCGGCGTGTGGATGTAACCGATAGTGGTCGTAGTTACGGTGGATTGTCGCGCCAGCAGCGAGTAGCGCTACGCCGCAACAGATTGACCGACGCGGCCCTGGAACTATTCGGCACCCAGGGATATTCGTCGACCTCGATCGAACGACTGTGTGCCACCGCGAATGTGTCCACACGCAGTTTCTACGAAGACATCGGTAGCCGTGAGGCATTACTGATCGCACTGGTGGACCGATTGAACGCCGCGGCACTGCGACGCCTGGACGAAGCATTGGAACGCACCAGCGAACAACCACTGGTGGTGCGCGTGGTGGAAAGTTTCCGTGCGTTTCTCGCGGTGACCTGTCGGGATCGCCGGGCCGCGCGCGTTTTCTATGTCGAAGTCGTCGGTGTGAGTCCGGTGGTGGAGGAGTGGCGGCGCGCGCAACGGCGGTCCATTTCCACGCTGCTGACTCGTGAAGCCCAGCGTGCGGCGGAACGCGGCGAAGCGGAATCGCGCAGCCTGCACCTGTTCGGGCTGGCGGTGATCGGCGCGGTGAATTCGCTGGCGCAGGAAATGGTGCACGCCACGGTGCCCGGTGACGCGATCTCGGTCGACGAGATCTGCGACGAGATCGCCTACTTCATTCGGTCCGGACTCACCGTGCGCACCGCGATCGTCCCCACATAGAAAACGGGAGGCATCCAGTGCGGATGCCTCCCGTTTCAGGGGAAAATCAGATGCCCATGCCTGCGGCCAGCAGCGGCCACGACTCGTGCAGTGCCTGCTCCCAGTAGGGCCAGTAGTGCGTGCCCATCGGGGTGAACTGGTAGGTCGCGGGGATGCCCAGCGAGTCCAGCTTGGCCTTCAGGTTCTGGCTGCACGCGTTGGTGGCGGCCTCGATGCCGATGCCGAGACCCAGGTTGATCACGCCCATCGGGCCGGGCGAACCGTTGAGGTAGTACGCGGCGTCGGCGTTGGTGGGCATGCCGCTACCGCTGGAGATGTAGAGGTTGGTGCCACGCAGCTTCTCGGCGTTGATGACCGGGTCGTTCTCGACCCACGCCGGATCGTTGTCCGGGCCGTACATGTTCACGGTCTTGCCGCCGGCCCAGGTCTCCACGGAGAACTTCACGGCCTGCTTGCCCAGCGGGTCGGCGATCTGCGCGCAGCCACTGTAGGCGGCCACGGACTTGAACAGACCCGGCTTGGCCTCGGCCAGCTGCAGCACCGAGGTGCCCGAGGTGGACAGGCCGGCCAGCGAGTTCAGGCCGGTGGAGTTCAGGGCGCCGTCCAGCAGCGACGGGAGCTCCTGGGTGAAGAAGGTGCTCCACTTGTTCAGGCCCAGCTTGGGGTCGGCCTGCTTCCAGTCGGCGTAGTAGCTGCCGCGGCCGCCGATCGGCTGGATCACGTTGACCTGCTTGTCGGCGAGGAATTCCAGCGCCTGGGTCTGCGCGGCCCAGCTCGCGGAGCCTTCGCCGCCGTCGAGACCGTTGAGCATGTAGAAGTTGGGGGCGGGCTTGGACTCGTCCACGGGACGCTGCACGTCGATGGTGATGTCCTGCTTCATCGCCGCCGAGTACACCTTCAGGTGCCACACGCGTCCGTCTTTGACGATGGACGACACGGCCGAGGCCTTCTCAGGTGCGGCGGACGCAGCGCCACCGGCGACAACGGCCACCGACAACGCGGCGGTCAGAGCCATGGCGGTGGTACGCAGCCCGGCCACGGTACGTAGTGCAGAAAGCTTCATCGAAAAGTCGGTCCCAGTCCACGGCCCTGTCGGGCACGTCATCGCAGTGCTTCCCCGGTCGTCGAGCAGCATATGTGCTCGACCCCCAATGGGCTGTCAGATCCTCCGATAGTCTATGTCCTCTCACGAGACAGAATCGTTACTGATTCAACTTTCTACGGTGACCTCGAGCACGCTGGAAGTTTGCTGGCGTGTCGGTTAACGGCAGCGCAATACAAGCCGCGATCAGGAAATGCCCCCGCAACCGGCCGCTCTTATGGTGACGAGCATGGGTAAGGAAATCCCCGGTAGCGTGACCACCGGGATCGAGATCAGCGGTTTGAGCAAGACGTTCAAGGTCGGCCGCACCACCGTCAACGCACTCGACTCGGTCGACCTGCATACTTCGCACGGCGCATTCCTGTCACTGCTGGGCCCCTCGGGCTGCGGTAAATCCACGGTGCTGCGGATTCTGGCCGGCCTCGACGATCCCACCGCGGGCACCGCGCGGATCAACGGCATGACCCCCGAACAATTGCGCGGCGGCCATCAGTTGGGAATCGCGTTCCAGGATTCGGCACTGCTGCCGTGGCGCAGTGTGGAATCCAATATCGCCCTGCCGTTGCAGGTGGCGGGACTGTCGGCGGAACCCGAGCGGATCGCGGAACTGATCGCGTTGGTGGGGTTGGAAGGGTTCGAGAAGGCCAAGCCCGCGCAGTTGTCCGGCGGTATGCGGCAACGGGTTTCGATCGCGCGGGCGCTGGTGGTGCAGCCGTCGGTGCTGCTGCTGGACGAACCCTTCGGTGCTCTCGACGACATGACCAGGCAGCGGCTGAATCTGGAACTGCTGCGGATCTGGACCGAGAAGCCCGCCACGACGCTGATGGTCACGCACGGCATCGGCGAAGCCGTGTTCCTGTCCGATGTGGTCGCGGTGATGAGTCCGCGACCGGGGCGGGTGCTGGAACTGGTCGAGATCGACCTGCCGCGGCCGCGCACGCCCGAGATGATGCGGACGCCGGAATTCCACAAGCTCTGCGATTACCTTTCTGAACTGCTGTTCGGGCGGGGTGGGGTGGCATGAGTACGGCTATAGCCGGGCGTATCGGGATGGGCCGGGTTGCGGGGGCGCTGGGCATCGTGGCGTTGATCGCGCTGTGGTGGGGGCTGGCTGCCGCCGGAGTTGCGGGCGGGACGATTCCCACACCGTGGGTCGTGCTGTCCACCATGTGGTCGGACGGATGGGGGCTGTACGGACCGAACTTCCAGGTCACCGCCATGGGCGCGCTGCAGGGCTTCCTGTGGGGGAACGTGCTGGCGATCGGGATCGCGGCGCTGATCATGCTGGTGCCGCGCATCGAACCGCTGGCCACCCAGCTGGCGATCCTGAGCTACTGCACCCCGCTGGTGGCGCTGGGCCCGATCATTCTGGTGGTTTTCGGCGGGCGCACCCCGACGGTGTTCCTGGCCGCGATGTACTGCTTCTTCACCACGATGGTCGGTGCGGTGAGCGGGTTGCGTTCGGCCGATCCGGCGAGTCTGGATCTGGTCCGGGCGTACGGCGGTGGGCGCTGGCAGCAGCTGTACCGGGTGCAAGCCATTGCGGCACTGCCGAATACGTTCGCGGCGCTGAAGATCGCCGCACCGTCGGCGGTGCTCGGCGCGATCATCGGTGAGTATCTCGGCGGTGTCGACAGCGGCATCGGCGTCGCGTTGACCGCCGCGCAAACCGCGTACAACGTGCCGCGCACCTGGGGGATGGCGCTGGCCGCCGCGGCGCTGGCGGGGTTGGGTTACCTGCTGGTGGCGGGTATCGCACGACTGGTCACGCCGTGGACGGCGACCGCGGAAGAGGGACGATGACAACCACAGTTCTGCGCCGGATCGGCCGTTTCCTGCTGCCGCTGGCGACTTCGCTGATCCTCCTTCTTGTCATTTGGACGCTGTTTCTTCGCATGTTCCCGCAGATCGGGCCGCGGGTGGGCAAGACGCCATCGGACGTATGGACCTACTTGGTGACCTCCGCCGGTGCGCCCAACGCGCGGCAGGCGATCTTCGACGACCTGGCGATCACGCTCGGTGACGCGGCGTCCGGTTTCCTGGTCGGCATGGTCGGCGCGCTCGGTGTCGCGGCGCTGTTCGTGCTGTATTCCGCTGTGCAACAGACGTTTATGCCGGTGGCGATGCTGCTGCGCTCGGTGCCGTTGGTGGCGCTGAGTCCCATTGTCGTGCTGGTCTTCGGACGTGGCACCGCGGGCGTGACCGTGCTGACGGCGATCGTGGTGTTCTTCCCCGCCCTGGTGATGATCATGACCGGACTGCGTGAAGCACCAAGGCAGGCAATGGAACTGGTGACCGCCTATGGCGGATCGCGATGGACCAGGCTGCGGATGGTCGCGATCCCCGCCGCACTGCCGTCGGTGTTCGCCGCGGCCAGGGTCTCGGTGCCGGGTGCGCTGATCGGCGCGCTCCTGGGTGAATGGCTCGGCAGCGGAACAGGATTGGGCGCGAGTCTGGTGCGCGCCATTCCGATGTTCCAGTACAACCGGCTGTGGGCATCGATCGTGGTCGTCACGGTGGTGTCGGTGCTGCTGTACGCGATCGTGGGCGTGATCGAGAACCTGGTGCTCGCCCGATTCGGGCCGAAAGCGGGAGCGTAGGGAATACCAGCGGAACCGGGACGCAAAGAGAACGAAACTTTGCGAATCTACATTCGCGCTATGAACAATATCGACCGTCGTTCCTTTCTCCGCTATTCCGCACTGACCGGCGCCGCACTCGGCGGCGCCGGATTGCTCGCCGCCTGCGGCGGTGGTTCGGGTACCTCCTCGAACGGTTCGACCGACGACGGCTCGAAATACGGCAAGGTCGCTATCCAGTTGTCCTGGATCAAGAACATCGAATTCGCGGGTGAGTATTTCGCGGATTCGAAGGGCTATTTCAAGGATGCGGGATTCGGTGCGGTAGACCTCGTCGCGGGTGGTGCGGCCTCGACCTCGGTGGAAGCCGGCCTGGACACCGGCAAGATCTGGCTGGGCTATTCCGCCCCGCAGACCACCGCCCCCGCCGTGCTCGAGGGCCTGCCCGCCAAGATCGTCGGCGCGACCTTCCAGAAGAACCCGTTCTCCATCGTCAGCTCCGCGGGCAAGCCGATCCGCACGCCCGCGGACATGAAGGGCCGCAAGATCGGCGTGCAGGACACCAACCAGTTGATCTTCAGCGCGCTGCTGGCCGCCAACGGCATCAACCCCGGCGACGTGACCGTGGTGCCCGCGCAGTTCGATCCGACTCCGCTGGCCAACGGCGAGGTCGACGGCTGGGTCAGCTACGTGACCAACGAGCCGATCACCCTGGCCGCCAAGGGCTTCGCCAACACGAACTTCCTGTTCGCCGACTACGGCCTGCCGCTGGTGGCCGAGACGCTGACCGTCAGCCAGAACACCATCGACAACGAGCGCGACAAGCTCAAGGCATTCCTGATCGCGGAGATCAAGGGCTGGAAGGACGCTGTCGCCAGCCCGGCGGAGTCCGCGCGCCTGGCCGTGGAGGTCTACGGCAAGGACCTGAAACTGGATGTGGCCGAGCAGACCCTGGAGGCCACCGCGCAGAACGACCTGGTCGTGTCCGCGGGGACCAAGTCCGACGGTCTGCTGTCGATGTCCGACGCGCTGATCGAGCAGAACATCGCCGCGCTGCGCACCGCCAAGATCGACATCAAGGCCGAGCAGCTGTTCGACCTGTCGATCCTGCGTGAGGTCTACGCCGAGAACCCGGGCCTGAAGTAGGAACACAGAAGCCGGCGTCGCGAACTTCGCGACGCCGGCTTCGGCAATTCACATCGCCTAAATCGCCATACCTACCGCGGCAGGAGAGCCGTAGTCGCGGTGGGCCGCAAGGCGCAGGCCCGCGCGCGAGGCGAGGAAATCGGCGGTGATGAACACCGCGGTCTCGGCCGGTGTGCGCGGACCCGATTCCAGGCCGGCGGGCACGTGGATGCGCGACAGGGTCGCTTCGTCGAAACCACCCGCACGCAGGTCGTCCAGGCGACGTGCCTGGTCGGCGGGAGTGCCAAGCGCCGCAAGGTAACCCAGCTCGGGCTGGCGCAATGCCACGGTGAGCAGCGGGATCTCGAAGCGCGGCTCGTTGGCCAGCACCACGATCGCGGTGGTGCTGTCGATCTCGCCGGCGGCGGCGAGGGTGTTGAGGTAGCGGTGCGGCCAGTCCACGACCACTTCGGCGCCGGGGAACGAGTTCGGATCGGCGAATTCGGGGCGCGAATCGCAGATGCTGACCCGGTAGCCGATCATCCGCGCCTGCGCCACCAGGGTGGCCGCGTAGGCGTTGGCGCCGAAGATGATCAGGCGCGGCGGCGGGCAGTACGAGGCGACGAACAGGTCCGATTCGGGCAGCGCGACAAGCTCGGTGGCGTGCTTGCGATCGGTGACCAAATGCTGGCCGATGACGTCGGGGTCCTGATTCCACACCACGGTGAACACGGTGACCCGGCGATGGGCCTGAATGTCGGCGGCGATGGTGGGGAATTCGGGGAAATCGCGGCAGGAGAACGGCTCGACGAAAATGTCGACCAGCGTGCCGTCGTCGGCGCTGGATTCCAGGCCGGTGAGCATGCTGTAGCGACGCAGTTGCCGGATGCCGGTGCGGCCCGCTTCCAGCGCCGCCTCGTAGACGGTCTCTTCCAGTCGACCCGAGGCGATGGATCCGAAGACACCACCATTGGGGGTCACCAGCATCGACGAGCCGATGGGCAGGGAATTGGTACCGATGGTGCGGACCACGGTGGCCAGGCCGCCCGTGCGGCCCGAATGCCACACTCTCAGAAGGTCATCAACGATATCGCGCATATCTCAAATCTCCGATCATCGTGCGCCGACCTCTGGGAAATCGCGATCGTTCCCTGCCGCCAAGTCGTCGCACGTGACGCACACCATATCCTGTCGACCGGACAAATAGGAACTGGCCCCCATATCGCCTGCGCATAACTCCGAAATGGCTTCCCAGTGCTTGTTCTCGATCACAACGGGATGCCCAGGTGTGTCGGAGAACACAGCACGTGCGAGTCCGCTCTGGCTCGTGCGGGCCGCGGCGAGCACGCGGGCGACGACATCGGGTCCGATATCGGGGATATCGACGGGCAGGAACGCCACGTAGCGCGAGTTCGCCGCGTGCAGTGCGGCGCGCACCGTCGCGGACAGTCCGGTCGCCCAGTCCGCGACCCACAACCACTCGGTGTCGGCGGGTAGGGCGACCGCGGTCGGATCGGGTCCGGTCGCGCCGAGCAACACGATCACCCGATCGCAACCACCGTCGCGCAGGGCGGTGATCGCCGAGCGCAACCAGGCGCCGTTCTCGGCGAGTGCCTTGGGTTTGCCGTAGCGCGTTCCGGCACCGGCCGCGAGGACGAAGCCCGTGCACGAGGAGTGCGCGGCGGGGTCGGCTGAGGGCATGTGAGCGAAGGTAATGACGTTATGTTGCGGGTCGATTACGGCAGGGCGGCTCGGCGACGACGACACGCCGACGTGATGGATTGCACATCGGTGGCGACAGGGCGGGGATCGCGCGATGCTGGTCCGATGACAAGCGAAGGGATCGGCCTGGCGGGCTTCAACAATCTGCCCGCCGACGCTGCCGAACAGGCGTTGCTTGCCTGTTGCTCCGCGCCACGCTGGGCACGGGCGGTCGCGGCCGCGCGCCCGTATGCGAGCACGGAATCGCTGCTGGAGGCGGCCGATGCGGCGTTGGAGGCTCTGGACGACGCCGACATCGACCAGGCGTTGGCCGGGCATCCGCGCATCGGCGACCGGCCGACCTCGGCGGCCTCGGCCCGCGAGCAAGCGGGTGTCGCAGGCGATGACGTGCGCGCCGGGCTAGCGCAGGGCAACCTGGACTACGAGGCGAAGTTCGGGCACATCTACCTGGTCTGTGCGGCCGGGCGCAGCGGCGAGGAGCTGCTGGCGGTGTTGCGCGCGCGCCTGGACAACGACCCGTCGACCGAAAGGCACGTCATGCGAACCGAATTGGCGAAGATCAACGCGTTGCGACTGGCGCAGGTGGTGGCATGACCAGCCTGAGTACGCATGTTCTCGACGCCGTGAGTGGGGTGCCCGCCGCGGGGGTGGCTGTGTGGCTGACTCGCGGCGAGGACCGGCTCACCGAGGCGCTCACCGACGCCGACGGCCGCGTGAAAGAACTTGCCGCGGGCCTGAATCCGGGCGACTACCGTTTGTTCTTCGACACCGGCAGCTACTTCGCCGCACAGGGAACCGAGACCTTCTACCCGGAGGTCTGTGTCACTTTCACGGTGGGTGAGCAGGCGCATCTGCATGTGCCACTGCTGCTTTCGCCGTTCGCCTATTCCACCTACCGAGGGAGCTGACCATGGCACTGAGTGGTCCGATCGTGCTGACCGATAACCGCTACGGCAAGGCCGAGAACCGGGTGGTGCGCTTCTACAAGGAGAACGCACGCCACGAGATCCGCGACGTGAACGTGTCCACCGCCCTGCGCGGCGATTTCGAGGCGGCCTACACCGACGGTGACCAGCGTCACGTGCTGCCCACCGACACCCAGAAACACACGGCGTTCGTGTATGCGAAGAAGCCGGGTCTGGACACCATCGAGGAGTACGCGATGGCGCTTGCGAAGCACTTCGTCGACACGGTCGACCCGGTGTCCAGCGCGCGGATCGACGTGGATTCCTATGGGTGGCAGCGGGTCTCGATCGACGGCAGCGAGCACGATCACACCTGGGTGCGGCAGGGGCCCGAGGTGCGCACCGCCGCGGTGACCGTGTCGGGCAAGGGCGACCAGCAGCGGACCTGGGTGATCGGCGGGATCAAGGACCTGGTGCTGCTGAAGTCGACCGGCTCGGAGTTCGCGGACTTCCTCACCGACGAATACACCACCCTGGCCCCGACCAATGATCGCGTGCTGGCCAGCGCGCTGGTGGTGCAGTGGCGGTTCGCCGAGACCGACGTGGACTGGGATCAGGTGTACGCGGGGATCCGCGCCACGCTGCTGGAACTGTTCGCGACCACCTATTCCAAGGCGCTGCAGCAGACGCTGTACGCGATGGGAACGGCTGTGCTGGAACGGTTTCCGATGCTGGCCGAGATTCGCCTTTCGGCGCCGAACAAGCACCACTTCGACTACGACCTGGCGCAGTTCGAGATCGAGAACGCCGGTGAGGTGTTCTGGGCCGCCGACCGTCCCTACGGTTCGATCCACGCCACGCTGGAGCGTGCGGACGCACCCGGTGCGGGGATCGCGTGGCAGCCGTGAGTGCGCCCGATCTGCTGATCCACGGGTGCGCGGTGGTGACCGTCGACGCGGCGGGCACCGAGTACCGCGACGGCTGGGTCACGGTGCGCGGCAACAGGATCGACGCGGTCGGTGAAGGTGCGCCGCCGGAGTTCGGGCCGGAGGTGGCGCGGATCGACGGGCGCGGGTGTGTGCTCACGCCGGGTCTGGTCAACACCCACCACCACCTGTACCAGTGGATCACTCGCGGGCTGGCCGCGGACAACACCCTGTTCGAATGGCTGACCACGCTGTACCCGGTGTGGGCGCGCATCGACGAGAAGTCGGTGCGCACGGCGGCCACCGGCGCGCTGGTGTCGCTGGCGCGCAGTGGCTGCACGACGTCGTCGGATCACCATTACCTGTTCCCGCGTGGGGGCGGCGACCTGCTCGCGGCGGAGATCGGGGCGGCGGCCGACGTCGGGCTGCGGTTCCATCCGGCGCGCGGGTCGATGGATCTGGGGCAGAGCAAGGGTGGGTTGCCGCCGGACAATGTGGTCGAGTCGATCGACGACATTCTCGCGGCCAGTGCTGCGGCGATTACGGACTGGCATGATCCGTCGTTCGATTCGATGGTGCGGATCGCGCTGGCGCCCTGCTCGCCGTTCTCGGTGACCGCCGATCTCATGCGCGAGTCCGCCGCGCTGGCGCGTTCGTCGGGGGTGCGGTTGCATACGCATCTCGCGGAAACGCTGGATGAGCAGGAGTTCTGTCAGGACAAGTTCGGCTGCACGCCCGCTGAGTACATGGAGCAGTTGGGGTGGATGGGCGACGACGTCTGGTACGCGCACGCCGTGCATCTCGACGATCCGGCGATCGCGGCGATGGCGCGGACCGGGACCGGGATCGCGCATTGCCCGACGTCGAACGGGCGGTTGGGGGCGGGGATCGCGCGCACGGCTGACCTGGTGGCGGCGGGGGTGCCGGTCGGGCTGGGCGTCGACGGTGCGGCCAGCAACGAGTCGAGTTCGATGATCGAGGAACCGCGCAATGCGCTGCTGTACGCGCGGGCGATCGGCGGGCCGCGGGCAATGACTGTGCGGACCGCTTTGGAGTTGGCGACCATGGGTGGAGCTCGGGTGCTCGGGCGGGCCGAGGAGATCGGGTCGATCGAGCCGGGCAAGTTGGCGGATCTGGCGCTGTGGCGGGTCGATACCGCCGCGCATGCCGGTATCGAGGATCCGGTGGTGGCGTTGGTTCTCGGGTCGGCGCCGCCGTTGGCCGCGCTGTTGGTGAACGGGCGCGAGGTTGTTCGCGACGATGTGGTGTTGACCGTGGACGAAGCGGCGGTCGGTGCCGATGTGGCTCAGGCGCAGGCGACGCTGTTGGCCGGTGCGTGAGCGCGATCTTTCTGGGTGGTGCTGATGGTGTCGGTGGGTCGGCGCGGTCCGGGCGGGCGCTGATGGGTTCGGCGCGTGCGCGCGTCCGCGTCGCCGTCGACGTGCGGCGTGCTGAACTGCGGTTTTGTTCGGATCGGCGCACACTGGAGGGCGTACACCGGGTTAACCGCGGCGCAATCTGGCGCGGGTTTCGTGCAACATCGTGGCAACTCCCGGCCCCTACTGTGGCCGGAGAGGGTAGCGAGGTGAACGTGGATCTGGATACTGTTTCCGAGGTGGTTCTCGCCCGCGAACGCGCCGATTTGGCGCAGGTCGGGGCGGGTAGTGCGGTGCTGGCGGGCGGCACCTTCTTGTTCTCCGAACCGCACGATCATCTCGACCGGTTGGTCGACATCACCACGCTGGGATGGGCGCCGCTGACGGCGACCGCGCAGGGGTTGGAGATCGCGGCGACGTGCACGCTGGCGGAGTTCGCCGGTGCACGTGTCGGGCGGGAACTCGGGTCTTCTGTGTTGCGGAAGGAATGGCCGGGGACGGCTCTGTTCGCGCAGGCTTGTCGGGCGCTGTTGGCTTCGCACAAGATCTGGCGTACGGCCACTGTTGGTGGGAATGTGTGTCTGTCGTTGCCTGCCGGAGCGGTGCTCGGTGCGCTGGTGGCTTTGGATGCGACCGCAGTGGTGTGGCCGCGTGGTGGTGGTGAGCGGCGAATTGCTCTGCGTGACTTCGTAACTGGGCCTGGGGACAACGTTCTGGCCGCGGGTGCTGTCGTTCGTTCCTTTGTGGTGCCGATGGCGAGTCTGTTGGCGCAGACCAGTTTTCGGAAGATCGCGCTTGCTCCGCTCGGACGTTCCGGGGCTGTGGTGATGGGTAGGCGCGAGGCTGACGGCCGGTGTGCGATCACGATCACCGCATCTACCGTTCGGCCGATTGTGCTCGACTTCGACGTTCCCCCTACCGATTCCGAGCTGAACGACGCGCTGGCGGACATCGATGCCGACGTGTGGTTCGACGACCCGCACGGTGCGCCGGACTGGCGTGAGCATGTGACCGGGCTGCTGGCTGCCGAAGTGGCTGCTGAGTTACGGGGGGCCCGGCTATGAGGCTCGATATCGACGGCGCCTCGGCCGAAGTCGACGCCCGTCCCGGCCAGTGCCTGCGCACTGTGCTGCGGGAACACGGCGAGCTGGCGGTCAAAAAGGGTTGTGACTCAGGGGATTGCGGTGCTTGCTCGGTGTTGCTGGATGGCGAGCCGGTTCACTCCTGCTTGATTCCAGCGCACCGTGCCGCCGACCGTTCGGTGACTACGGCGGCTGGATTGGGTGACGGTGACGGACCCACTTCTATGCAGCGGCGGTTTGTGGAGAACGCGGGATTTCAGTGTGGGTTCTGCACGGCGGGCATGGTGGTGACGGCGTCCGGGTTGGCTGCGGGTAGGGCCGACACTGCTGTGGATAACCTGTCGGCGCAGGATGTCACCGATGCCGAGCGGGCCGAGTTGATGAAGGGGAACCTGTGCCGGTGCACGGGGTACCGGTCGATCGCTGATTCACTTGCCACACCCTGTGCATCGCTGTGTACAACTGGCGAGGTCGACTCGGGTGGTCGCGGAACGTCTTGCGGTGAGGTGCTGCCTGGGCGGCCTGCCGGGGAAGTCACCTCGGTGTCGGCCGTGCAGGGGCACGTGGTCGGGGCAGATGAAATGCCGGCCGTGGAGTCGCGGGTCGGCGGGGTGATGCGGCGTAAGTATGGGGCCGGGCAGATCGGGGACGGGGTTCGGGCGCCTGCGGGGTCGCGGATCGTTCGGGGTGGGGAAGCGTTCACCATGGATGTGGTGCCGGGGGCGGGGGAGCAGATGCCGCCGACGGCGCCGTGGCATCTGGCGGTGCTGACCAGTCCGCATCCGCACGCGCGGATCGTTTCCATCGATGTGGCTGCGGCGCAGGCTGTTCCGGGCGTGCGTGCGGTGTTGAGGCAGGGGGATGCACCGAAGACGGCGTTTTCCACGGCCCGACACGAACTGCGGCAGGACGATCCCGACGACACGTTCGTGCTCGATACCACCGTGCGGTTCGTGGGTCAGCGAGTGGCCGCGGTCGTGGGCGAGACCCTCGATGCCGCGCGGGCTGGGGTACGGGCATTGTCCGTCGAATATGAGCTTTTGCCAGCGGTATTCGAGCCCGAAGCCGCGCTCGCTGAGGGTGCGCCGAAGCTGCACGGCGACAAGCCGGAGTCGGCGCGGATCGCCGATCCGGATCGCAACCTGATCGCCGAGATCCACGGCGGTGTGGGTGATTTCGATGCAGGTCTCGAGCAGGCTGCGAAAGTTGTGAGTGGCGTGTGGAATTCGCCGCGCGTGCAGCACGTGCACCTCGAGACCCACGGCGGCATCGGCTGGTTCGATGACGCAGGCAGGCTCGTCATCCGCTCGAGCACCCAGGTCCCGTTCCTCGTGCGCGACGAACTGTGCCACGTCTTCGGCCTCGACCGAGACCGCGTGCGAGTCTTCGCCACTCGTCTCGGCGGCGGCTTCGGCGCCAAGCAGGAAATGCTGGCCGAAGACCTCATCGCACTGGCCGTTCTACGCACCGGCCACCCGGTGCAATACGAGTTCACCCGCACCGACGAATTCACCTCGGCCACCTGCCGTCACCCGATGCGCGTAGCCGTCACCGCGGCCGCCGACGCGTCCGGTATCCTCACCGCCCTCTCGGTCGACGTCCTCGCCGACGCGGGCGCCTACGGCAACCACAGCGCGGGCGTGATGTTCCATTCCGTCGGCGAATCCGTGGCCGTCTACCGCTGCCCGAACAAACGCGTCGACGCACAAGCGGTGTACACCAACAACATTCCCTCCGGCGCCTTCCGCGGCTACGGCCTCGGCCAGGTGAGCTTCGGCGTCGAATCCGCCATCGACGAACTCGCCCGCGAACTCGACATCGACCCCTTCGAATTCCGTCGCCGCAACGTGGTGATCCCCGGTGACCAGTTCACCGGCGCCGAAATCGACGAATCAGACCTGACTTTCGGCAGCTACGGTCTCGACCAGTGCCTCGATACCGCCCAGCACGCCCTGCGGCGAGGAAACGGAGCCGAGGCACCGAGCGCGGAATGGCAAGTGGGCGAAGGGATGGCGGTCGCGATGATCGCCACCGTCCCGCCGAACGGACACCACGCCGATGCGACCGCACGACTTCTGCCGGACGGCCGCTACGAAATGAGCGTCGGGACAGCCGAATTCGGCAACGGCACCACCACCGTGCACGCCCAACTCGCGGCAACGGCACTGGCCACCGCCGCCGAACGGATCATCATCCGCCAGTCCGACACCGACCTGGTCGGCCACGACACCGGCGCGTTCGGCTCCACCGGCACCATGGTCGCGGGCAAAGCCTCCTACGCGGCCGCGCTGGAACTGCACGCGATGCTGCTGGCCAGGGGCGCGAAGGTCAGCGGTCACCCCGAACGCGACTGCCTGCTCGAAGCCGGCGGCGTGCGCTGCGGTGCGGAGCTGATCACCGCCACCCAACTGCTGGCCGACGGCGAACTCCTCGCCCACGGCACCCATGCGGGCACCCCACGCTCGGTCAGTTTCAATGTCCACGCGTTCCGGGTCGCGGTGCAGCCGTCGACCGGCGTGGTGAAGATTCTGCAGTCGATCCAGGTCGCCGACGCGGGTACCGTGCTGAACCCGGTCCAGCTGCGCGGGCAGGTCGAAGGCGGCGTCGGGCAGGCCCTCGGAACCGCCCTCTACGAGGACATGCGGTCCGAGAACGGCATCGTGACCACCAAGACACTGCGGCACTATCACATCCCGCAGTTCGCGGATTTGCCCCGCACCGAGGTCTATTTTGCCGAAACCAGTGACGAACTGGGCCCGCTGGGTGCCAAATCGATGAGTGAGTCCCCCTACAACCCGGTGGCACCGGCCCTGGCGAACGCGATCCGCGACGCCGTCGGCGCCCGCCCGAACCGATTACCGATGACCGCCGACCGTGTGTGGCGGACCATCCAGGAAGGAACCGCCGGGTGAATACCCGTATCCCCGAACACATTCGGGCTCGGATCGATTCCGTGCTCGACTCCGTCGACGCCGAACTGCGCGTGCGCTATCCCGGTGCGGGTGACCGGGTGCAGCCCGTGCACACCGCGTACGTGCCCGCCGACCGCGCCAGCGCTGACACCCCCGCCGAATGGGGCGCCACGGCCCTCGACCTGCTGCATCGACACGCCGACTTCCTCGTCGGTCTCGACGCGACCGGTGCCCTGCCCGCCGTCCGCCGCCGTCTCACCGATTCGCCGGTGCAGGACATGCGCATCGACTTCGAAGACGGTTACGGATTCCGGGCCGATGACGTAGAGGACGCGGCGGCAACCGCTGCGGGCGAAGCTTTGGCTGCGTGGGCCGGAAAGCCCGGTGCGCCTGAGTCATTCGGAGTTCGCACCAAGGGGCTGGCGGCGAACGAGCGGCGGCGCGCACTGCGCACATTGGAGTTGGTTCTCGACGGGGCGGGTGGCGTTCTGCCCGGGTTCGTGTTCACGGTGCCGAAGATCCGTGCGGCCGAACAGGTTTCAGCACTCGTCGATCTGTGCACTGGTCTCGAGCGCGCTCACGGCCTGCCTGATCGCTCGCTGCGTTTCGAACTGCAGATCGAGAGCCCGCAGGCGATCATCGCCCCCGACGGCACCGCCCCTATCGCCAAGATGATCCACCTTGCCGAGGGCCGTTGCAGTGCATTGCATTTCGGCACCTACGACTACACCGCCGCCTGCGGCATCGCCGCCACCGACCAAACCCTCGACCACCCGGCCGCCGACTTCGCCAAGTCCGTCATGCAGGTCGCGGCCGCGCAAACCGGCGTCTGGATCTGCGACGGGTCCACTCAGATCACCCCCGACGTCGACCCCGAAGGCGCCTTCCGCAACCACCACCGCCTGGTCGAACGCGCCCTGCGTCGCGGCTACTACCAGGGCTGGGACATGCACCCCGGCCACCTGGTCACCCGCTGGCTGGCCACCTACGACTTCTTCCGCACCGCCACCGACGTGGCCGTGCCGCGCCTGCAGGCCTACCTCGATCGCCGCTCCGGCGGGGTCGTCGACGAGCCCGCCACCGCGGAAGCGCTGGCCACCACGGTGCTGCGCGGATTGCGCTGCGGGGCGACCACCGACGACGAATTGGTCGCGCGCGCACCGGAACTCACCGTTCCCGTGCTCGAGGCGCTGGTCGCTCGGCGCACCCCACCGCAGGCGCCGTGATGTGGTCGAACAGGTCCGGCTTCGGCCGATGTCGCACCATGGAGGTATGACGACGCGATAGTGAATCCAGCCGGGCGCGCGGCGACAGCAGTAGCAGTACACAACGGGGTGCACAGCGGATAGTTCGCGCGCACCCGAGCAGAGGAGACACGGTGAGCACACACCCCGGCGGCGACGATTTCACGCTGCTACCCGACCTGGCGGTTCGATCCCTCGGCGGTTCGGTGATCTGGGCGAACGACGAGTTCTTCGCGGAGAAGGAGAACCTGGTCAGCCCTGGCCCGTCGGAGTATCAGCCGTCGACCTTCGGCCACAAAGGCCAGGTGTACGACGGCTGGGAGACCCGCCGTCACCGTGGCAAGCCCGGCGACGACTCGGCCATCGTGCGACTGGGTGTGCCGGGCGTGATTCGTGGCGTCGTGGTGGACACCGCCTGGTTCAAGGGCAACTTTCCGCCGGAGGTGTCGCTGTCGGCGCTGGTCGTGGAGGGTTATCCGCCCGCCGAGGAGATCGCCGCCCGCACCGACTGGGTGACCCTGCTCGACCGCGTGAAAGTCGGGGGCGACAGCCGCAACCCCTTCGCCATCGACGACGAAAACCGTTGGACCCATGTGAAACTCACCATGCACCCCGACGGCGGCGTTGCCCGGTTGCGCGTGCACGGTGAAGGTCGCCCCGACCCCGCGCTGCTCGGGTTAGGCCCGCTAGACCTGGCCGCGCTGGAAAACGGTGCGATCGTGCTGGACTGCTCCAACCGCTTCTACAGCTCGCCCAACCAGATGCTGTACCCCGGCCTGGCCCGCGAAATGGGCGACGGTTGGGAGACCTCGCGCCGCCGCGACGACGGAAACGACTGGGTCCGCATCAAATTGGCCGGACCCGGCGCGATCCGCCTCGCCGAGATCGACACCTCCTGCTTCCTCGGCAACAGCCCCGGCTCGGCTTCGCTGACCGGATTCACCAGCGACGGAACAGAAGTCGAGCTGATGCCACGCACCGACCTGCTCCCCGACACCCGCCACCGCTTCGCCCTGACCCCCGCGGCCGCGTCGGTGGAAGAAGTGCGCCTGGACATCTACCCCGACGGCGGCCTCGCCCGCCTTCGCCTGTTCGGGGAGCTGAGCGCATGACCGAGGCACGCGATTTCATCGGCTACGGCCCCACCCCACCCGACCCGCAGTGGCCCGGCGGCGCCCGGATCGCGGTGCAGTTCGTGCTCAATTACGAAGAGGGCGGGGAGAACAACGTCCTCGACGGCTCGCCACACTCGGAAACGTTCCTGTCCGAGATGACGCCCGCCGAAGCGTTCCCGAACCGGCACATGAGCATGGAATCGCTGTACGAATACGGGTCCCGCGCGGGCCTGTGGCGAGTACTGCGCGCCTTCGAACGACGCGGCATCCCGCTCACCATCTTCGCCGTCGCCCACGCCATGCAACGCAATCCCGAAGCGGTAGCGGCCTTTTCGGAACTGGGCTACGAAATCGCCAGCCACGGACTGCGCTGGAAGTCCTACCAGCTGGCCGACGAGGAAACCGAACGCGCCGACATGGCCGAGGCCGTGCGCATCCTCACCGAACTCACCGGCGCGGCGCCGCTCGGTTGGTACACCGGCCGCGACTCACCCCGCACCCGCGAATTGGTCGTCGAACACGGCGGTTTCGTCTACGACTCCGACTCCTACGCCGACGACCTGCCCTACTGGACCGAAGTCCGAGGCCAGAACCACCTGGTAGTCCCGTACACCCTCGACACCAACGACATGCGCTACGCCTCCCCGGCAGGCTTCGCCAACGGCGACGAGTTCTACGCCCACCTGCGCGACGCCTTCGACGTCCTCTACCGAGAAGGCACCGAAGGCGCCCCCAAAATGCTCTCCATCGGCCTGCACTGCCGCATCGCGGGCCGCCCCGCCCGCACCGCAGCCCTGGAACGCTTCCTCGACCACGTCCAATCCCACGACAAGGTGTGGATAACCCGCCGCATCGACATCGCCGAACACTGGCACAAGGTCCACCCGGCGGGCGAGCAATCGCTTGGCGGCTGACCCGAGCGGGGGCGGATACGCAAACCTCGGGGCTCGTGGGTGTCACGCGCTCTGAATCGCGCGTGAGTCCGGCGTAATCGCCCAATCGGCCGCTTCAGAATCAGTTTTCTGACTTTTTGAAGGCGAAGTGGGCGATTACGCCGGTTGGTCCGGCGGTGTGGACCGGCTCAGGCGAACAGGGTTCGCACGAACGGCACCGAATCGACCAGGGACGCGTTGACGGTGGCGTCGTGGTCGGTGGGGTAGGTATGGAAGGTCAGGGGTTGGTTGTTGGCTTCCAGGACGGCGGCGTAGCGGAGGGTTTCGGGGGTTACCACGTCGGTGTCGTAGAGGCCTTGGCCCATGAAAAGTGGGCGGTCGTAGCCGGATTCGGGCAGGCCCATGTAGGTGGTGAGCAGGCCGTGGATGTCGGGGATCGAGGCGAGAGGGCGGGTGAAGAAGCTGCCTACCGGCGGTTTGGTGGCGGAGAGTTCGTCGCCCAGGGGGGTGATGCAGGTGGTTTGGGCTCGGGCCAGCCAGGTGCGGCCGGAATCGGTGAGGAAGCTGTCGATATCCAGGTCGGGGTAGGTGGTTCGCAGGCCGCTGAGGATGTAGAGGACGTAGGCGGTGAGGTGGGAGCTCAGGTGGATCGGCGGCATTCCGGGGCCGACCAGTTGGATGACGTCTTCGATGTAGGCGGGCACACCGGTGCCTACCGCGCCGCGGTAATCCAGTGTGGGGCCGCCGAATTCGGTGGCGTAGCGGGCGGTGGTGATCGCCGCGCCCCCGCCTTGGGACTGGCCGACCACGGCCCACTTGTTCGACAGGGTGCGGTACTGCTGCGTCGCGGCCTTGACCGCGTCGACCACGTTGTGGGCTTCGGCGATGCCGTTCAGATACGGATGCTCGCCGGGACCGCCGAGGCCCGCGTAGTCGGCGGCGACGATCGCGTAGCCCTGATCCAGCCAGGTGCCCAGGTATGCCCAGTCGCGCTCGACTGCCGCGGGGCCCGCAACGCTGTACGCGCAGTCGTCGCCGAGACCGACGGTGCCGTGCGCCCACGCGATCACCGGCCAACCGCCTTCGGGTGCCTCGCCCGCGGGGAAGTAGACGGCCGCGCTGGTGGTGGTCGGCTGGTCGTTCGCGGTGGTCGAGCGGTAGAGCAGGCGCTGCGCGTTCGCCGAACCGGGCAGGGTGGCCGCGGCGGACAGCGGCTCGACGCCGACGACGGTGCCTGCCGGCTGCGCGTCGGCCACCGGCACCACGCTCAGTGTCGCGGCCAGCACGATCAGCGAAGTCGCCGCGATCCTCGAAATCCTCATGGACCTACTCTTCCTTCTTGATGGACGTGCGTCCAGGATGTGGCGCGCGCATTTCGCACCCACTTCTGGGGGCTACCCGCACCGTGACCGAAACGAGTGACGACACGCACACCGTTCGTGTCCGGCGTGGTGGGTGAAACCGATCACACCCTGGAAGGGTCGGGGGTGTCGGAGCTCGCCCACCCGATGATCTCTAACAGTACGAGCGTTATGCTAAAACTCCTGGTCAGCACTACCCCTCGGTAGGCGGGGCCCTTGCAATTAACCCGCTAATTTCGCAAAGTTAGCAAACGGGCCTGCAAAACTAGCTGAGATTCACACAACCAACAGGTAGACGGCCATTTCTGGGTGTGCCATTGTTTGGAAGTACACCCCTTGGGCCCTAGTAAGTCCTAGCAAGCCTGCAAATTGCTCCAGCAGTACGAGATGTGCAACCGAAAGCGTTCAGCCGCCGGTTGATTCGCACGCCGACTGCTGCGAGTACCGACCACACGAGGAAGTGGAGTCAAGAGATGTCTCTCCCCGGCACCCCGAAGACCGCAGCGGAAATCCAGCAGGATTGGGACACCAACCCGCGTTGGAAGGGCCTGACCCGCACCTACTCCGCCGAGCAGGTTTCCAAGCTGCAGGGCAACGTCGTCGAGGAGCACACCCTCGCCCGTCGCGGTTCGGAGATCCTGTGGGACCTCGTGAACAACGAGGACTACATCAACTCGCTGGGCGCCCTCACCGGCAACCAGGCCGTGCAGCAGGTTCGCGCCGGCCTGAAGGCCATCTACCTGTCCGGTTGGCAGGTCGCCGGTGACGCCAACCTGTCCGGCCACACCTACCCGGACCAGTCGCTGTACCCGGCGAACTCGGTTCCCGCGGTCGTGCGTCGTATCAACAACGCCCTGTCGCGCGCCGACGAGATCTCCAAGGTCGAAGGCGACGAGTCCGTCAAGAACTGGCTCGCCCCGATCGTGGCCGACGCCGAAGCCGGCTTCGGTGGCGCCCTGAACGCCTACGAGCTGCAGAAGGCCATGATCGTGGCCGGCGCCGCTGGCGTGCACTGGGAAGACCAGCTCGCCTCGGAGAAGAAGTGCGGCCACCTCGGTGGCAAGGTGCTGATCCCCACCCAGCAGCACATCCGCACCCTGACCTCCGCGCGTCTGGCCGCCGACGTCGCCGACGTGCCCTCGGTGATCATCGCCCGCACCGACGCCGAGGCCGCCACCCTCATCACCTCCGATGTGGACGAGCGCGACCGTGAGTTCCTCGACGGCACCCGTACCGCCGAGGGCTTCTTCGGTGTGAAGAACGGCATCGAGCCCTGCATCGCGCGTGCCAAGGCCTACGCCCCCTTCGCCGACCTCATCTGGATGGAGACCGGTATCCCGGATCTCGAGGTCGCCCGCAAGTTCGCCGAGTCGGTTCGCAGCGAGTTCCCGGACCAGCTGCTGGCCTACAACTGCTCGCCTTCCTTCAACTGGAAGCAGCACCTGGACGACGCGACCATCGCGAAGTTCCAGCGTGAGCTCGGCGCGATGGGCTTCAAGTTCCAGTTCATCACCCTGGCGGGCTTCCACTCGCTCAACTACGGCATGTTCGACCTGGCGCACGGCTACGCTCGCGAGGGCATGACCGCGTTCGTCGACCTGCAGGAGCGCGAGTTCAAGGCTGCTGCCGAGCGTGGCTTCACCGCCATCAAGCACCAGCGTGAGGTCGGTGCCGGCTACTTCGACACCATCGCCACCACCGTCGACCCGAACACGTCGACCGCCGCCCTGAAGGGCTCCACCGAAGAGGGTCAGTTCCACTGATCCCCTCGGGGTTGCTTTGAGTAGCAACTTCTTTCCTCTACTCCGGTAGGGGTGTACGCCCTCCCTCGCCGATCAGCCCTCGGTGAGGGAGGGCATCCCTATACTTTGGTCTCCATGACCTCCCCAGCCACCCCACAGCCAGACACACAGCAGGAGCGGGACGTGAGCAGCAGCGAGAAGATTCAGCGCGTTGGCATCATCGGCGCCGGACAGATGGGCGCGGGTATCGCGGAGGTGTGCGCGCGTGCGCACGTCGACGTCCTCGTCTACGAGACCACCCGTGAACTCGCCGCTGCGGGTCGCGCACGCATCCTGCGTTCGCTGGATCGTGGTGTGAGCAGTGGCAAGATCACCGAGCGCGAGCGGGAGCAGGCCGCATGGCGGCTGCGCTTCACCTCCGATCTCAGCGACTTCGCCGACCGTCAGCTGGTGGTCGAGGCCGTTGTCGAGAACGAAGAGGTCAAGACGGCCATCTTCGCCGAGCTGGACAAGGTCGTCACCGACCCCAACGCCGTGCTCGCCTCCAACACCTCCTCGATCCCGATCATGAAGATCGCCGTCGCCACCGCGAACCCCGAGCGCGTGGTCGGTCTGCACTTCTTCAACCCGGTGCCGGTGCTGCCGCTGGTCGAGCTGGTCACCACCCTGAAGACGAGCGAGCCGGTCGCCAAGCGCGCCGAGCAGTTCGCCGCCGAGATCCTCGGCAAGCAGATCGTGCGCTCGGCGGACCGTTCCGGATTCGTGGTCAACGCGCTGCTGGTGCCGTACCTGCTGTCGGCCATTCGCATGGTCGAGTCGGGCTTCGCCACCAAGGACGATGTCGACAAGGCGATGGTGCTCGGCTGTGCGCACCCGATGGGCCCGCTGGCGCTGACCGACCTGGTCGGCCTGGACACGGTGAAGTCGATCGCGGACTCGATGTACTCCGAGTTCAAGGAGCCGCTGTACTCCGCGCCGCCGCTGCTGATGCGCATGGTCGAAGCCGGTTTGCTCGGCAAGAAGACCGGAGCCGGTTTCTACCAGTACGGCAAATAAGAGTTTGCTCACCGGAGGCCACCGACATCAGCTGCGACGCGATGCCGGTGGCCTTCGGCCTTTTCCTGGGTGTTTGCAGGGGGAACGGCGAAGGGTCGGGGTTGCGGCCTAAGCTGCTGTAGCCGGACGCGCTCGCGCATCCGGTGTTATGTCGAGCGCAGCGTGTGATCGAAAGGGAGTATCGGCGGTCATGGTCAACGTCACCGATGGATTCGGGTCGAGCGTTCTCGGATACCCGAGGATCGGTCCGCACCGAGAGCTCAAGCGTGCGCTCGAGTCGTACTGGCGCGGATCGATGGAACGCGAGGAACTGCTGCAGGTAGGCCGCGATATCCAGGAGCGTCAGTTCAACGAACTGGCCGCCACCGGACTCACGCAGGTGCCGGGCAACACCTTCTCCTTCTACGATCACATCCTCGACAACGCGCTGCTGTTCGGTGCGGTGCCGTCGCGATTCAAGCAGTTCCAGGACGGGCTCGACCCCCTGGATTTCTACTTCTTGATGGCGCGCGGCAACCCGGACACCCCGCCGCTCGAGCTGGTGCGTTTCTTCGGCACCAACTACCACTACCGTCAGCCCGAACTCGACGCCGACACCACGTTCTCGCTGCACCCCGAAGCCCTGCTCGACGAGTGGGACCGGGCCGCGCAGCGCGGGATCGAACTGCGGCCGGTGGTGCTGGGGCCGGTGTCGTTGCTGCTGCTGTCCAAGGCCGGGCATGTGCCGGGTGAGGCCGAGTTCGACACGTTGAGCCTGCTCGACCAGCTGCTGCCGTTCTACGAGGAACTGTTCTCGATCCTGGCCAAGCGCGGGTCGACCTGCGTGCAGCTGGACGAACCGTGCTTCACCGGGGAACGCACGCCCGAGGAACTGGCCGCGTTCGAGAAGGCGTACACCCAGCTGTCGAAGGCGCCGCTGCGCCCGCGCATCCTGGTCACCGGGCAGTACGGCGACTTCGGTGAGGCGCTGCGGATTCTGGCCGCCAGCAACGTCGAGGCCATCGGCCTTGATCTGGCGTCGTACCGGATGCAGCCCGAGGAACTGGCGGCCATTCCGGGGATCAAGCGCAAGCGGATCTACGCGGGTGTCATCAGCGGTCAGAACGTGTGGCGCGCGGACCGTGTCGTCACGCTGAACTACCTGAACTCGATCGCCGAGGTGTGCCCGGATCTGGTGGTGTCCACCGGCACCACGCTGCTGCACGTGCCCTACGACGTGCTCGCCGAGTACGACATCGAAGGCAACGTCGCCGACCGGCTCGCCTTCGCGAAACAGAAAGTGGGCGAGGTTGTTTCGCTCGCGAAGGCCCTGACCGAGGGCCCCTCGGAGAACTGGCGCAAGCGGCCCACCGAGGTGCACTTCAAGCAGAAGCACGCGGTGCGCCAGCGGGTGTACGCGGTGACGCCGCAGATGCGCGAACGCGCCCCCTACGACGTGCGCGCGGCCGCGCAGCAGCAGCGGTTGAACCTGCCGCTGGTGCCCGCCACCACGCTGGGCTCGTTCCCGCAGAGCTCCAAGCTGCGCCAAGCCCGCCACGAGGTGGCCTCGGGACGGCTGTCCGACGACGACTACCGCAAGCTGGTCGAAGCCGAGATCGAAGCCACGATCGCGCTGCAGGAAGACATCGGCCTCGACGTGTTCGTGCACGGCGAGCACGAACGCAACGACATGATCCAGTTCTTCGCCGAACAGCTCGACGGCTTCGCCACCACCCGCTTCGGCTGGGTGCAGGTGTACGGATCCCGTTGCGTGCGACCGCCTATCGTCTACGGCGACGTGGCCCGGCCCGCGCCGATGTCGGTGGAATGGACCGCCTACGCGCAGTCGCTGACCGACAAGCCGGTCAAGGGAATGGTCACCGGGCCTGTCACGATGCTGGCCCGCTCGTTCGTGCGCCAGGACCAGCCGCTCTACGAGACCGCCGACCAAGTGGCACTTGCCATTCGGGACGAAGTGGTCGACCTGGAGAAGGCAGGCATCGCGATCATCCAGGTCGACGAACCCGCCATCCGCGAACTACTCCCCGCCCGCCCCGGCGGCCGCGAAGAGTACCTGCGCTGGGCCGTCGGCGCGTTCAAGCTGGCCACCTCCGGCGTGCGCCCCGACACCCAAATCCACACGCACATCGGCTATTCCGGCCGTACCGAAGTGGTCGACGCGATCGATCAACTCGACGCCGACGTCACCGCGATCGTGGCCACCCGCTCCATCGAATGGGTCATCGAGGCGCTCACCGAGGACCTGTCCACCGGCCACGGACTCACCCACGGCGTGGGGCCGGGTGTGTACGAGAGCCGTTCGGCGCGCATCCCCGATATCGACGAGTTCGACGAACTGCTCACGCAGGCGGCGAATGCTGTTACGCCACAACGGTTGTGGGCCAATCCTGACGGTGGGCTCAAGACTCGGCACTACTGGCAGTTGGAGCCTTCGTTGCGGAACATGGTGGCCGCGGCTCGGCGGGTGCGGCGACGGGCGTTGGCTGCACAAGCGGAAGCCGCCGCCGAAGCGTAAGTGAGCTGGGCAAAGGGGTGCACCGGATTCGGTGCGCCCCTTTGTTGTTCCGCTGGGTCGTTGCCCACGTCAGCGGCCGCCGAATATGAAAATGCCTGAACCTCAGCAGATCTCGGCGTCGGCGACTACAGTTCGCGGCGGCAGCGTCGGGTTGTTCAGGAGGGCGCGGTGCTCGATCCGAATCACCATCAGGGGAAATTCGGGCACGACTACATTCGGGTGCTCGCGTCCGCCGCGGGCCTGCTGTGGTCGACCGATGATGTCGACGTCGACGGTGTAGACCTGTGCATCAAGCAGCCGGGGCGGACGCCGCACGGGTTCGGACCTGCGATCGCGGTGCAGATCAAGACGGTGTCGCGGCCGAAGTGGCGGGGTGGGAAGCTGATTTTCCCCGGGCTCAATCACACCCAGTTCAACTGCCTCGCCGGCGACGACTTCCAGATCCCGCGTTACCTTTTCGCCGTGCATGTGCCGCGCACAAGTGCCCAGTTCGTCGAGTCGACGACGGGCGCGTTGGAGCTGCGTCACGCCGGGTACTTCCTCTCGCTGCGCGACCGGAAGCGGTTCGCGGTCGATGATGCCAGCCGTAAAGTCTCGGTGCAGATTCCGCTGAGCAATGTTCTCGATGTCGAATCGTTGCGTGCACTCGTCATCGGACCGCCACGGTGAGCCGTATGCCGCCTGCTCGCGACGAGGTGATCGGATACCTGCAAGCCCAGGGCTGGACGGCCGGTGGGCAGTGGCGCAGCGGGCAGATCTGGACGCGAGGCTCGTTCGACGTGTTGGTTCCGGGTACCGAGGTGCTGGACTATTCCACCGCGATGCGGGCGCTCGTTCGATGTGTGGCCGATGCCGAGCAGCGACCGCGGGAAGCGGTGGGCCGCGATATCGCCGCGGGCGGAGTGGACGTCGTCGGCTACCGCGCAGGGGACCCAGCCGACGACGTTCCTATCAGCACGGCCACCGCGGCGCTTGTCGCGCTGCAGGACTTGCTCGTCGCGTGCGCCGAACAGACTGCGATGAGTGAGGTTTCGGGATCATGGCGGCGTCGCGCGGCCGTCACCGAACTTCTCGACAGCACGGCTCTGCTACCGCAGCACGATGTCTTCGGCTATGACGTCTATTTGGCCGGGCCGGGGTCTCGGCTCGGTCGCAGCGTCGCGGTGCGGCTGCTCGATGTCGCGGTGATGGTGCGGACCGCTGCCGGAGACGAGCAGGCAGCGCGTGGATGGCAACACGAGGTCAGATACGAAACCATCGAGGCTTTCAGTGCGCTGGGGGCGGCGGCATTCGCGCCGATGAGTTTCGAGTTGAACTTCCGCTGGTCGCGGCAGGTGCCGCGACCAGACGTCTCGCTCGACTTCTCGCGTACCGCGGTCTCCCGACTGTCAGGTTTGACCGACCCGGACTCGCCCGTTGCAGAAGTCATTGCAGCACAGCCCCTTCCGGAGGCGCAGCGGTACGCCACGGTCGATGGCGTAGTAGTCGGGCTCGACAACGACGGCGGCTGGAAAGTAACTGTGCGGGGGGTTCTTCGGGTGGGTGACACGAGCACCGGGCGACAGCGGCGGATCGTCGTGCACCTGCGAACCGAGCACGAGTACGCGAAGGCGCTTGTCGCGCATCGCCGGACGGACAGTGTTCGAGTATCCGGAAACTTCGATGGCAAGCGCGACCTGGAAGTGGCCGAGAACGGATTCACCGTTGTCGGGGACCGAACGTGAGAGAACGGATCGTAGATGTCTGATCGACTGAGCTCCCTGCAGCGTGCCGTGCTACTGGTGTTGCTGGCAGAAGCACGCGAACTCACCAATGCCGAACTGAAAGAGGTCGCGGGGCTGAGCCTGACCGGCAAACCGAGAGTTCAGCTCAATGAACTCGGTCTGGTCGAGAGTACGACGCCGTGGCGAAACATTCTCGTCCACGAATTGACCGAACTCGGCGCGCAGTGGTGCACCGAGGAACTGTCGCGTCCGGCGCCGGCGCGGGCCGGTTCGTTCGGCGGAGCTCTGTACTCGGTGCTGGGGGGTTTGCACCGTTATCTCGACGGCTCGGGGCAACTGCTCACCGATATCTTTCAGCCCGACGTAGCCGGTCAGATCGTGCGCGCGTACGCGGCCATCACCGACGGCAAACCCGAGCAGGTGCGGCTCGCCGACGTGCGCACTCGACTGCCGCATCTGTCGCCGGACGAGTTCACGCGTGCGATCGTCGCGCTCGCCGACCGCGAGGGCGTCCATGTCCGGGCCGAGGCCGACCGCAAAACGCTGACCGAGGACGACCGTGCGGTCGCCGTGTCGCTGGGTGGCACGGCGCGCCATCTACTCACCATCGAGGTGTTGAAGTGAACGACGAGCAGTACCGCGCGCTCATCCGGGTTCAGTTCAGTACCGCGCTCGGCCCGGATTCGATTTGGCAACCGCAGACCCACCACGTCGAAGAGTTGCATCGGCATGCGGCCGACGCCATTTCGCGGGCGATCGACATCGCGGCTCATCGGCCGGACTCCCTGCCCACCGGATACATCCTCAACGGGGACCCCGGCGTGGGGAAGACGCATCTGCTCGGCTGGATTCGTGAGCAGGTGCAGGCCAAGGGCGGATTCTTCTTCATGCCCAAGCTGGCCGACGGCGAATCGTTCTGGGACGGTGCGGTACACGGGGTGGTGAACCGGCTCGTCGGGACCGACGGCAATCAGCTGCGCCGATTGCTGCTGGCGCTCACCGACCAGGCCGAATGCGATACCGACCTGCAGATGCGGATCGCCGGTCCGATACGGCCAGAGCCCGAGCAGGTCGACATCTTCCTGGACGCGCTGACCGAACGTCATCCCCGGCTCTACGAGTGCCAGGACACGCTCCGCGCGCTGGTGCTGTTCCGCGCGGGCGGACCGCTGCGCGATATAGGGGACAGCTACCTGATGGTCAGTGACGGTCTTGCCGCGGAGATCCTCGACAAGTGGGGTTTCCGGCATCGCGAACGCAATGCGCAACGCGTGTTCCAGGACCTGATCCGGCTCTTCGCCGCCGCGGGTCCGGTGGTCATCGCGTTGGACCAGATCGACGCGATCATGGCCGAATCCGCCCGCGCGGGTGGTGCGGTCGCGACCGGCCACGCGAACAGCCTGATGAAACTGCGCGAGGAGACCGTGCGGACGATCATCGTGGCCGCGTGTATTTCGACGACCTGGCGTTATTTGTCGGAGCACTCGGTGTCTTCGGCGGTGGACCGGTTCAGCGTGCTCGAACTTCGGACGAAGCTGCCCGGACCGGCGGTCGCGGCGGCGATCGTCGCGGGTCATCTCGCTGCCCAGTACGGCGAGGTGGACTTCGTCGCGCCGCATGCCAGCTGGCCGATCGCACCCGCGGCGTTCCGCGGCGAGGAGGTCGGCCACTACACGCCACGGCGGTTGCTGCAGCAGGTCGCGCTGCACGTGAAGAACTGCCTCGACAGGAACGAGATCAGCGAGCTCACCGATTTCGCCGATCTGGTCGACGACACGACATCCGATGTCGTGCTGGCGCCGGTCGATTCGTCCGCATTCGATACCTGCTTCGAGCGACTTCGAGACACCGCGGACATCGTCGGTCCGATCGATCCCGCGCAGGAGGACGACCTGATGGCGCGACTGCTGGTCGGCGCCCTGCACTGCTTGGTCATGGAACGTCAGGATGATCGGCTGACGATTGATCAACCCGCGGTTACCGGCAGGGCACTGCACGCCCGGCTGCGATGCACCCTCGACGCCGAACTGGAAGTCGAGAAGCACTGGAGTCTGCGGGCCATCGCACATCCGCACCACCATGCGGTGCAGGCGCGACTGCGGGCGGCGGTCCTGGAATCAGGGATCGCCGCGGCGAACGACAATCGCAGCCTGACCATCTTACGTAATACGGCGTTCTCTCCCGGTCCGAAAACCAGGGCGATGCTCACCGAGCTGGCCGAGGCCAATGGTATGACGCTGAACATCGGACACGACGACCTGCGAACGTTCACCGCCCTGGCAGCTATGTTCGCGGACCCGAAACCCGGCTTCGAGAGCTGGCTCAGGCAGCGGCGGCCGGCCGGGAGCACGCAGTTGTTCCGCAGGGTGTTCGCTGATCTGCCCGGACCGGACGACCTGGGCGTGCGGGGCACGAACGGCCCCGAATTACCGCAATCCGGCGGCGGCGCCCAGGCTGTTTCGCCGAAGACACCGGAGGTGATTCCCGGTCCGGCCGCTTCGACGACCGATGAGCGCCGACATTCGGCGGACCTCGATGACGAGGCCGGTGTTGCCGTGACACCCACGGGCGAGGGTGCGCTGCGCGCTGACACCGTCTTGCTCGGTCACGGATATATCGATGGACAGGAATTCCGGGTTCCGGTCGAGCTGCTCCGTAAGCATCTGGCGCTGTTCGCAGGCAGTGGTTCCGGGAAAACGGTGTTCCTGCGGTGGTTGATCGAAGAGCTTGCGCTGCAAGGGGTCTCCTCGATCGTGATCGACGCCAACAACGACCTGTCGCGGTTGGGTGACCCATGGCCGGAGAAGCCCGCGGGCTGGGGTGCCGAACAGGTCGCGCGGGCCGAGCGGTATCTGGCCGAGACCGATGTGGTCGTGTGGACGCCGCGTCGGCGGACGGGTCGTCCGCTGGTCCTGCAACCGCTGCCGGATTTCAGCGCGGTCGTCGACGACGCGGACGAACTCCGAAGTGCGGCGGAGATGGCGGTGGCTGATCTGTTGCCGCGCACCGGCCTCGCCCGTAAAGCCAAAGCCGAGCAAGCCAAGGCGGTATTGCTGGAGACCCTCATGCATTTCGCCCAGACCGGCGGATCGCGACTCGAAGGACTGATCGCGCTGCTGGCGGAGCTGCCCGCAGGTGTGAGTCGGGTGCGTCGTGCTGTCGATCTGGCGGCTGAAATGGCGGATGGGCTCGCGGTTGCCATGATCAATGACCCATTGTTCGGTGGTGAGGGCGAACCCCTCGACCCGGGTGTTCTGCTCGCGCCCGCACCGGGCAAGAAGGCGCGAGTGTCGGTGATCAATTTTGTCGGCCTGCCGGATACCGATCAGCGGGCGGCCTTCGTGAGCCAACTGCAGGTCGCCTTGTTCACTCATTTCAAAAAGAATCCGGCCAGGGATCGGCCGCTCGGTGGTCTGTTGGTGCTCGACGAAGCCCAGATCTTCGCACCGTCGGGCCGCGAGACGCGGGCAACGGCCAGCACCCTGATGCTCGCCGCCCAGGCGCGAAAGTATGGCCTCGGCATCGCTTACGCGACGCAGGCGCCGAAGGGTTTGCACAACAGGGTTGTCGGCAATACCGCAATCCAATTCTTCGGCAAATTGGGGACGGTTGTACAGATGCAGGCGGCCAACGCAATCGCCGCTGCTTGGGGTGGTCATCTCGATGACATCGGGCATCTGAGTGCCGGCGAGTTCTACGGTGCTGCTGAGGGGCGACCGTTTCGCAAGCTTTCGACGCCACTGTGTTCGAGCCACCATCCCAGTAGCGCACCAGACGAAGCTGAAGTCCTCGAGCGCGCCCGCCGAGGTCAGGATGAGTGAGCCCTGGTCGATTTCGCCGCCGACCCGGCCCTCGCGGGCCGGTGTTGCGAGCAGGAAGGGAGAGCGCTGATGGCGGACGAGACGTTCGACAGCGTGTGGGATGCGATCGAGGACACCCCACAGAAAGCGGAGAACATGCGGCTGCGGTCGCGGTTGATGATGGCGTTGAGCGGGCACATCGAGGCGTCGGAGTGGACGCAGGCTTTCGCGGCCGGGAAGCTGGGGGTGACGCAGCCTCGGGTGTCGGATCTGATGCGCGGCAAGATCGACCTGTTCAGTCTGGATGCGCTGGTCAACATGGTGGTGGCGGCTGGGATGCATGTCGAGATGAATGTTCGGGCCGCGTGACCGCAGGCTGCTAGGTCGGGGTGCCCTGTGCCAGTACCGCTTCGACTGTTCGGGTGACGCCGTCGGGGGAGGTGACGTCGAGGCGGACGGGGTCGGCGGGTTTGCGGAGGTTGATGGCGGCGCTCAGGGCTTTGGCGGTGGTGATCGAGACGCCGTCGATGGCGGTGATCACGTCGCCGATGGTGATGCCGGCTTCGCGGGCGGGTTGGCCGTAGAAGGCCCAGCTCACCTGGGCTCCGGCTGGTCTTCCGTCGATCACCTGGACGCCCAACGTCGCCGTCGGTCCTATGTGGACGGTGTCGGTGGGCGTGCCCGAGCGGATCTGGGTCACGATGCGCATGGCGGTGTCGATGGGGACGGCGTAGCCGTTGGGTGGGTTGCCTTCGGTGCGGGATGCTTCGCCCGAAGCTGCGGTGATCACGCCGATTACTGCCCCGGTCGCGTCGGCCAGCGCGCCGCCGGATTGTCCGCCCATCACCGGCGCGGCGACTTCGACCATGCCGTTCAGTGCCTTGCGGGTCAGGTCGGCGGAGTTCATGGCCACGATCGTGGCGTTCAGGTCGGTGATCGGACCGGTGACCGCCGTGGGTTCGCCGCCGTCGCCACCCGCGTCGCCGATGGCCAACACATCCTGGGTGATGCGCAGGTCGGCGGAGGTGCCGAGGCGCGCGACCGGTAAACCCGACGCGCCCGCCAGCGACAGCAGCGCGATGTCGGCGCCGGAGTCGTATCCGAGCACGGTCGCCTCGTAGACCAGCCCGTTGGCGATATCGGTGACGCGCAGCTCGTCGGCGCCCTTGATCACGTGATGACTGGTCAGAATCTGCCCGTCTTCGGTGAGCACGATCCCCGAACCGGCCGCTCCGCCCCCGAAACCCGCGGTCTCGACATCGATATTGACCAGCGCCGCCTCCACCTGATCGGCCACCACCACCGGGTCCATCGGTACCAACACCGGAGCCTGCGCTTGCGCCACGAATTGGGGTTCGACCAGGGCGAACTCTCCGCGATACCCGAGAAACGCGCACACCCCGAGCAGCGCGACAACCATCGTCACCAGTAATCGACTGACACGTCTCACCGCACATGTCCTCTCTCACGAGCCGACCAATCCATTGTGACGTGATTTCGCCGTCCGCTGGTCTCGATCCGGACCCGACTGTTGGCAAAGCCCGTATGCGGCTGTAGGCATGTAGCCATGAGCACTGCTGCCGCCTACGCCAAGCCTTCGCCCGAAGGGCCCTTCGAGAAGGTCACCATCGAACGTCGCGAGGTCGGCCCCGACGATGTGTTGATCGACATCAAGTACGCGGGCATCTGCCACTCCGATATCCACACCGCGCTCGACGAATGGGGTGGCGCGCAGTACCCGTGCGTGCCCGGCCACGAGATCGCGGGCATCGTCGCCGCGGTCGGTTCGTCGGTGCGCAAGTACAAGGTGGGTGACCGGGTGGGTGTGGGCTGCCTGGTGAACTCGTGCGGTAAGTGCGTGCCGTGTCTGGCGGGCGAGGAGCAGTACTGCGCCAACGGTGCCACCTGGACCTACAACTCGCCGGTCCCCGAAACCGCGCAGCCCGGCGGGTACACGATGGGCGGCTATTCCACCCAGATCGTGGTCGACGAGAGCTTCGTCGTCGCGATCCCCGAAGGTATCGGCCTCGACGTCGCCGCACCGCTGCTGTGCGCGGGCATCACGCTGTATTCGCCTCTGCGACACTGGAATGCGGGCCCCGGCAAGAAGGTCGCCATCATCGGAATGGGCGGTCTCGGGCACGTCGGTGTGAAGATCGCGTCGGCGCTGGGCGCGGAAGTCACCGTGCTGAGCCAGTCGCTGCGCAAACGCGACGACGGCCTGCGCATGGGCGCGGACCACTACTACGCCACTAGCGACAAGCAGACCTTCCGCCAACTGCGCGGCCAGTTCGACCTGATCATCAACACCGTGTCGGCCGACCTGCCCATCGACAACTACCTGCGCCTGCTCGCCCTCGACGGCACCCTGGTCATCCTCGGCCTGCCGGAGAACCCGATGAGCGTGTCCGGCCGCAACCTCGCCGGGTACCGCCGGTCGCTGGCCGGTTCGATGATCGGCGGCATCGCACAGACCCAGGAGATGCTGAATTTCTGCGCCTCACACGGCATCGGCGCGGAGATCGAGCTGATCTCCGCCGATGAGATCGACTCCGCGTACGAACGGGTGGTCGCCAGCGACGTGCAGTACCGGTTCGTCATCGACACCGCCACCGTGTAGTTGTTCGGGCAGGCGCGCCGACCGGCCGCCAAGGCCCGCGCTGGGTACCGTGAGTTCGTGGTTGCCGAGGACGAATCCGCTGAACGCGCCGTCGACGTGAGGGCGCTGCCCGCCTTCTGGTCGGTGCGCACGCCGCCGCGCTGGCTGCCGCGGGCGCTGCTGTACGCGGTGCTCGCGGTGGCGGGGTTGATCGCGGCGTTCTGGGTGTTGGGCAAGTTGCAGGGCCTGTTGACGGTGCTGCTGGTCTCGTTGTTCCTGGCGTTCGCGATCGAGCCGGCCGTGAATTGGCTTGCCGCGCGCGGCGTTCGGCGTGGGGCAGGCACCGGGTTGGTGTTCGGGTTGGTGCTGGTGGTGATCGTCGCGTTCGTGTGGACGTTGGGCGCGTTGCTGATCAACCAGGTGACCATGCTGGTGCAGAACGCGCCCGGTTACGTGCAAGACCTGGTCGATTGGGTCAATGTCACCTTCCACCAAACGATTTCGGGTGAGGACCTGACCAAGTACGCCTCGGAGTGGAGTTCCACGATCGAGAAATACCTGGTGAGCATGGCCGGAAACGTCTGGGGCATAGGCACTGTCGCGATCGGGGCACTCTTCCAGCTGCTCGGGGTGCTGCTGTTCACGTTCTACTTCGCCGCCGACGGCCCGCGTTTTCGCACCTGGGTGTGCTCGCTGCTGCCACCCAGACAGCAGAAACATGTGCTGCGAGCCTGGGATATCGCGGTCGAGAAAACCGGCGGCTACATCTATTCGCGCGCACTGCTTGCCCTGTGCTCGGCGATCGCGCATTACGTCGCGCTGCGGGTGCTCGATGTGCCGTCGGCGTTCGCGTTGGCGCTGTGGGTAGGCGTTGTCTCCCAGTTCATTCCGACCGTGGGCACGTATATGGCCGGTGCGCTGCCGGTGCTGGTGGCGTTGGTGCACGACCCGATCACCGCGCTGTGGATCTTGCTGTTCATCGCCGCCTACCAGCAGTTCGAGAACTATGTGCTGCAGCCGCGCATCACCGCGACCACCCTGGACATGCACCCGGCGGTGGCGTTCGGGGCGGTGATCGCGGGTGCCGCGTTACTCGGGCCGACCGGTGCGCTGCTGGCGATCCCGGTCACCGCCACCCTGCAGGGTTTCGCGGGCGCCTACGTGCGGCGCTATGCCGTGGCCGAAGAACCCGAAGCCACACCTTCGAAGAAGAAGCGCAAGCCCCGCAAGCCCGAACCCACCGACGAATAGGCGGACCATGGCGATCCTGTTGTCCCTGGTGTCGATGCTGTCGACCCTGTTCGGCGGATTCGTCGCCATGCGCATCGGCGACCGCAAACACCTGGTCCTGGGCCTGGCCGCGGGTGTGATGCTCGGCGTGGTCGCCTTCGACCTGATCCCGGAGGCATTGGAACAGTCCGACGGCCAGTTCCACGGCATCCCCGTGGTGCTCATCGCCGCGGTCATCGGCTTCCTCAGCCTGCACATCATCGAACGCGCGGTCGCGATCCACAAAGGCCACGAACACGAATTCGGTTCACACAAGCACGGTTTCGAGTCCGTGGGCCTGCTCGCCGCGGGCGGGCTGATCTTCCACAGCACCCTGGACGGTTTCGGCATCGGCCTGGGCTACCAGGCGGGCGCGGCCGTCGGTATGTCCGTGGCGATCGCGGTGATCTGCCACGACTTCGCCGACGGCTTCAACACCTTCACCATCCCCACCGTCTACGGCAACGCCCGCAAACGCGCCCTGATCCTGCTGGCCATGGACGCCATCGCCCCGGTCGTGGGCGCCGTCCTCGGCACCATCATCCACGTACCGGAAAACTGGATCGGCCTGTACATGGGTTACTTCGCCGGCTTCCTGCTCTACCTGGCCACCGCCGACATCCTCCCCGAAGCCCACGCAGGCCACCCTTCCCGCCTGACCCTGCTGTGCACCATCCTCGGCGTGGCAGCGATGTTCGTCGTGGCCGCACTGAGTCACTGAGTCGCCGACACTGTCAGTCGAGGTGCCGTCGCACCTCAGCAGCGAAACCAGGAACACCGGAACGGTCCAGGACGTCGAGCAGGCCAAGAAGATGTTTCGGTGGACGTTTGTGCTCGGCGACTTGCCGATCGAGCAACCGGAGCACGCAGCCGGGAGCCAGATCCAGAACATCCAGTAGGAACGCATCCGGGTGCAGCAACTCCGGGAAACCTTCGCCGACTGGTCTTACCTCGAAGTCTTTGAGATTGAACGTCAGCAGCACATCCGCATTGCCTTGCAGCGCGGCCGCGAGCACGTGCCGATCCTTAGGATGGTTCTCCATCCGATCGACCAGTGGCTCGTAACCGTCGACGATCGAGTCGGAGAAGAAGCCTGTCAACGTGCTGATCAGTCGGTCGACCTTGGCCGAGGCAAGCTCGTCCTCCGCCGGCCTGTTGCAGAGGTTTCGGCGGAGTTCCGTGAGGATCTCCGCCGACCACAGAGGCTGAAACAGGTCCGCTTCAGCCAGTCGAAGCATCGTGTCGCGTAGGTGGGACGGATACAAGACGCAGGTATCGAGGAAGACGCGCTGCATCAGCCCTCTCGCTTCAGCGGCTCCGTAGGAATGTCGTCGTAGAGGCCTAAATCCTCGGAGATTCTGGTCAGTTCGGACAATCCGGCGGCGCGTTCAGCACGGCGATGCTCACGAAAGTCGAGGACGTCCGCGAGGCGAACACGACGATGTCGGCCCGGCCGGGTGAACGGGATACTGCCCGCATCCAAGAGTTTGACGAACGTAGGCCGGCTCATACCGAGTAGCTCCGCGGCTTCCTGGGTTGTCAACGTGGTGTGCAGCGGCGCAACGGTGACTGCCTTCCCTTCGGACAACGCCAGTGCGACCAAGCGCAGACCCTCGAAGACCTCGGCAGGCAAGGCCACCACCTCACCTGCGGCTGAACGCAGAATGGTGGCCTCAGCGGTGTTCGGGGTCGCGTCCAGGAACCTCCGGACCTCGACGAGCTGGTCTGGATGCTCAGGCAAAAGCGTTCGTTCGTTCAATGTCGCGGTCATCGCGCCTCCTAGATGGATAGCGCCATCATCCCACCTTTTCGAATAATTCGAAAGGGCGGGCACCCTATTCGATGGTCTGTAGCAGTTCGACCAAGGTCAGGCGTAGTTTTTCCATTTGGGTTCGGCTGTACAGGGTGGTGTCGTATTCGAGTTGGAGGGTGAGGCGGGCGGCGAGGGTGAAGGCGGTGATTTTGGGGGGCATCGCGGGGCCCATGGCGTAGATGTCGTCGCGGAGGAAGGCGATGTCGTCGGGGAGGGTGTGGGGTGGGAGTTTGCCGATGTTGGAGAGGGCGAGGGTGGGGGGTGCGGAGAGTAGGGCTGTGGTGAGGTCGTCGTGGGGTAGTTGTGCGGCGAGGGGGAAGATCGCGGGTTCGCGGCGGGACAGGGCTGCGTGGAGGGCGGTTTCGACTTGGTGGGCGAGGTCCAGTTGGGTGGCGTCGTCGGCTACTTGGATGAGGATGCCTGCGCCGGAGGCGTAATTGGCCAGGGTGTCGGCGGGGACCGGGGGATCGAATTCCGCGCGGACGTCGGCGGCTTGGCCGCAGAACATCGTTACGGTGCCTGTTTCGGGGAAGCGGGTTCGCAGGGCTGCCAGGGCCGTCGCGGTGAGCACGCTGTTCACCGACAGGCCCTCGGTGCGGGCGATCGCCACGAGGGCGGCGGTCTCCTGGGCGGTCAGTTCCACGCGCTGCATCGCGAATCTGCCCAGTGGATCGTCGTCGCCACCGTCGCGAGGTAGGTTGCGCGGCGCGGACTCTGGGCCCATCGTCGCCGCGCCCGCTCTGATCTGGTTCAGCCATTCTTGTGCGCTTGCGGTCGAAACTTGTTCGGCTAGGCGGGTATCCAAGGCTGCGGGCAGTTCGGACCTCGAAACGGCTTCTGGAGCAACATCTCCGGTGGCTCGCGCGGTATAGAGCTGCCACATCTGGGCGAGCAACGCGAATCCTGATCTGCCGTCGGAGATTCCGTGATGCACGACCAGCACCACCTGCTGACGCTGACCGGAGCGCAGGAGATACGCGCGAAACAGTCCTTCGCTCCAATCTCGATCACCGTTGACCAGTGCGAGGTACTCCGGTTCGCCACCTTCGACGATGTCGAATCGGGGTCGGAACTCGTCGTCGCGAACGAAGTACCGCACTCCGTCCTCGGTTACCACCCGACTGCGCAGCAGTGGGTGCGCGGCGGTCAGGTCGTCCAGGACTGTGCGCAGGATCGTGGGGTCGAGTGTGCCGAACACGGTCGTGCCGATGAACAGGGGCATTCCGGCCGTCGGCACGCTGCCGAGGGCTGTGTCGATGCCGAAGTAGCTGGATTCGAAGGGGGAGATACGTCGTCGCGCGGTCATATTCTGACGGTACCTGCGATTCAAACGCTTGTCACTGACGTGTGTTTGAAACAGTTGTCAGAAACGGGTGTTTGCTATCGTGCGCAGGTGGGAACCCGCGAAGATCTCCTCGAAGCCGCCAAGCAGTGCCTGGCCGACCGTGGCTACGCCCGCACCACCGTGCGCGACATCGTCGCAGCGTCGGGCACCAATCTCGCGGCCATCAACTACCACTTCGGCACCCGCGACAAGCTGCTGCAGCAGGCGATGTTGGAAGCCAGCGCGGCCGCGGTGACGCAGATCCTGGACTCACTGCCGCCCACAGATCCCGCCGATCCGACCGCCCGGCTCAAGGCCTTCTGGCGGAATCTGCTCGACTCGTTCGCCCAGAATCCGCCGCTGTGGCGCGCCAACGCGCAGTGTCTGACCCAGGCGCTGCACTCGCCGGAACTGCGCGCCGAACTCGCCGCCGCGCAGCAGCAGGCCCGTCGCGGACTGGCCGATTCGTTCGGCGACGGCGACGACACTGTCGGGGCGATCCTGCAGACGATGATCGGTGGGCTGCTGCTGCAGTGGCTGATCGACCCCGTCAACACGCCGACGCCCACCGATCTCACGGCGGGCGCCAGAGCTCTGCTGGCCTGAAGTCGGCCACCGCCCGCATGGCACCGACCGGGCCGGACCTGGCGACATCGGCGGACAGCCTGACCGTTCACGCTGCGTGACGGCGGTAGCGTCGGGCTATGGACACGCTGAACTCGGTGATCGTGGATATCAACGATGTCTTCTGGAATTGGTTGTTGATTCCGTTGGTCGTGGTGGCCGGGGTGTATTTCACCGCGCGCAGTGGTGTGGTGCAGTTGCGGATGTTGCCGGAGATGTTCCGGGTGGTGGCGGAGAAGGGGCCCGTCGCGGCGGACGGGAAGAAGTCGGTGTCGGCGTTCGGGGCGTTCAGCATTTCGGCGGCGGCTCGGGTCGGGACGGGCAATATCGCGGGGGTGGCCACCGCGATCAGTGTCGGGGGGCCGGGGGCGGTGTTCTGGATGTGGACGATGGCGACCGTGGGGGCGGCTTCGGCGTTCGTCGAGTCGACGTTGGCGCAGCTGTACAAGCGGCGCGAGAGTGAGCCGGGGACGTTTCGGGGTGGGCCCGCGTACTACATGGAGTACGGGTTGCGGCGGCGGTGGCAGGGGTTGCTTTTCGCGGTGATCATCACCGTGACCTTCGGGTTCGTGTTCAACGCGGTGCAGTCGAACACGATCGTGGCGACCAGTCGGGTGTCGCTGTCGGCGTTGGACGGTGATTGGTACGCGCCGGTTGTCGGGCTCGGGTTGGTGGTGTTGCTGGGGTTGGTGATCTTCGGTGGGGTGCGGCGGATCAGTCACATCACCGAGGTGTTGGTTCCGGTGATGGCGTTCGTGTATCTGCTGTTGGGAATTGCGGTGGTGGCGTTGAACATCGGTGATCTGCCGCGCGTGGTGGCCGATATCGTCGGTGGGGCGTTCGGGTTGCGCGAAGTGGTCGGTGGCGGGATCGGGGTCGCGATCGCGCAGGGGATTCGGCGGGGGATGTTCTCGAACGAGGCCGGGTTGGGGTCGGCGCCCAATGCCGCTGCGGCGGCGGATGTTTCGCATCCGGTGAAGCAGGGGTTGGTGCAGGCGCTGGGCGTGTACTTCGACACGCTGCTGATCTGTTCGATCACCGCGTTCATCATCTTGACCAGCGACCCGGACCTGTCGGAGCGGCGCAGCGCCGACCTCACGCAGAGCGCGCTGACCAGCACCCTCGGTGGCTGGGCCGGGCACGTGCTCACCGCGGTGGTGTTCATGCTGGCGTTCAGTTCGATGATCGGCAATTTCTACTACGGGCGCACCAACATCGAATTCATCACCACCCGTCCCCAGGTGCTCACCGCGTTCCGGGTGCTGGTGCTGTTGGCGGTGTTCGGCGGGGCGCTGGGGTCGGTGGCGCTGGTGTGGAATCTGGCCGACGTGTTCATGGGCGTGATGGCGCTGGTCAATATGGCCGCGATCATTCCGCTGGGGGTGATCGCGTTCCGGTTGCTCACCGACTACCGGGCGCAGCAGCGGGCGGGCAAGGATCCGGTGTACGTGCACAGTGCCGATGTCGCGGACCCGGCGGGCGTGCAGTGCTGGTCGGAGTCCGAACGTCAGACCAGGCTCAGCCAGTAGTCCTGGAACTTCAGGAACACCAGCAGCAGGACCACGGCGTAGAACACCACGACCAGCGTCCAACGCCATTCCGCGAGAATCCCCAGCGGCCCGCGCGAGCGACCCCACAGTTCCTGCGTGGTCACCGCGAACAGCACCGGCACCGACACCCACACCACCATGCAGTACGGGCACAGGGCGTTGATCCGGTACAGGCTCTGGAAGATCAACCAGCACAACCCGGCGATGCCGAGCACGGTGCCGATCCACATCCCGCCCCAGATCCAGCGCGGGAAACCGACGCCGACCACCGACAGCAGACCGAGTGTCACCACGACGGAGAACCCGACCACGCCGAGTAGCGGGTTGGGGAAGCCGAACACCGCGGCCTGGTCGGTCTTCATGATCGACCCGCACGACAGCACCGAGTTGATGCTGCACGAGGTGACGTAATCCGGGTCTACGAACAGCTTGAACCGTTCGACCGTCAGGGTGAACGACGCCAGCCAGCCCGCCAGCCCGGCGATCAACAGCAGCCAGGCCGAGCGGGCGGGGGCGGTGATCATTTGGCCGCGTCAGCGATCACGGAGGTCAGGCCGTTCTCGGTGAAGATCGCGTCGGACTGTTCGAGCTTGCCGTTGATGTACACCGACGGAGTGGACTCGACGCCGCTCTTCAGCGTGGCCTGGGTGACCTGCTTGATGTAGTCGTTGTACGGCTTGTCCTTGATGCAGGTGGCCACGGCCGGGTCGGTGTAACCGGCACCCTGGGCGATCGCGACCAGTTCGTCGTTGCTCAGACCGGCACTGCCCTCGGCGGGCTGCTTGTCGAACATGGTCTGCAACCAACCCTGGTACTTGGTCGTATCGGCCTTGGCCACGCAGAACGACGCGTTGGCCGCGCGCGAGGAGTACTGGGTGCTCGACGCCTTGTCGAGGAACGAGATGATCTGGTACTCGACCGAGGCGGTGCCGTCGGCGGCGGCTTTGGCCAGCGCTTCGCCGTTGGCGGCCTCGAACTGCTGGCAGGCGGGGCACTGCAGGTCGGCTACGACGCGGACCTTGACCTTGGCGTCGGGATTGCCGATGAGAACCGTGCCGGAATCGGTGACCGATCCGCCGGTCGCGGGAAGTTGTGCCACAGAGCTCGCCGTCCCCTCGTTGTCGGAGTCTGACTTCTTCACCGCGATGCCGATGCCGATGGCGGCGACCAGGGCGACCAGTACCGCGGCCACCGCGACCTGGATCGCGATCTTGCGCTTCTTGTCCGCGGCCTCAGCCGCCGCGAGCGGATTCTTGCCAGTGCTCACCGTGGTCACACGCCTTTCGCTCGAGGGCCCCCCATCTGCGAACATCATGCGGGCCGAACCTGAGAGTTTGCGCAAAGCGCGACGTCAGGACTGGTCGAGTCGCCGCAACTGCTCGGCGATATCGAAGTTGGCGGGCGGCCAGTCCAGGTTCAGCCCGGCCAACGCGCCGATCAACAGCTCGGTCACGGCCAGGCGCGCGTACCACTTGTGGTCGCTGGGCAGCACGTACCAGGGGGCGTAATCGGTGTTCGTGCGGTCGAGAACGGCCTGGTAGGCCTGCTGGTACTGGGGCCAGTACGCGCGTTCGGTGATGTCGGCGGGGTTGAACTTCCAGTACTTGTCCGGGCGTTCCAGCCGTTCGCGCAGCCGGATTTTCTGTTCTTCCAGGGACACGAACATGGCGACCTTGACGATGACGGTGCCCGTTTCGGCCAGCTCCTTATCGAAGGCGTTGATCTGGTCGTAGCGCTGCTCCCATTCGGCCTGCGGGACGAGGTTGTGCACGCGAACCACCAGCACGTCCTCGTACTGGGAGCGGTCGAACACGCCGATCTGCCCGTGCGCGGGCAGGCGTTTGCTGATCCGCCACAGGAAATCGTGCTGCTTCTCCAGCTCGGTGGGCACGCCGAACGACGCGTGATCCACACCCTGCGGGTCCACCGACCCGATCACGTGCCGCACGATGCCACCCTTGCCCGCGGTGTCCATGCCCTGCAGGATCAGCAGCACATTGCGGTGACCGCCGGTGCGCCCGTGCGCGAACAGCTTCTCCTGCAGCACCGACAGCACCGTCGCCCGCTCGGCGAGCAAGTCCTTGCCCGCACGCTTGCCGCCGGTGAAACCGGGCGTGCTCGACGTGTCGAGATCAGCGACCCGCACACCACCGGCCCGCAGCGCGACATCGGCCGGTTCGGTCCACAGATTCGCCATTTCCCATGCCTACCACCTGTGCGCCCGTTTACTGCCCAAGCTCGACGCAATCGTTGCGGACCTGTCAGGCGGGCTTGGTGGCGTCCACGTACTGCATGAAACGGTGGATCCGCTGGTCGATTTCGGTCAGGCCCGCCCTGGCGAACAGCTTCGGGAAGACATCGCCGTCGAACGCGCGCAGGCCGCTCAGGCTCGCGGCCATGCTGGCGGCGCTGCCGAACAGGTTGTCCTCGCGGAAGCTGGTGCTGATCGCGATGCGACCACCGGGGGCGAGCACGCGGATCATCTCGCGGGCGGCGATCAGCGGGTCGGGGATCAGGTACAGGGCACCGAAACAGCACACCGCGTCGAAGGTGCCGTCGGCGAACGGCAGGGTGCGGGCGTCGCCGCGCACGTAACCCACGCGCGGACTCGCGTTGTCGGTGGCGGCCTTGGCCAGCATCGGCGCGGAGTAGTCGATGCCGGTGACGAAGCCGCCACGGGTCAGGTACTCGCTGAGATATTTGGTGAAATTGCCTGGGCCGCAGGCGATATCGAGGACCTTCATGGGGCCGTGCAGTCGCAGGGTGTCCACGGCGTCGCGGCGGTCGGTGCCGGTGGTGCGGCCGCTGGCGAGGTAGAACATCGTGGGTCGCCACGCGTGTTCGTAGACCGCGGCCAGCGCGGGGGCGTTCATGGTCTTGCGGGCGAGATTCACGAGCGGGTGACCTCGATGGTCATGCCCGCGTCGCGCAGCCGCTGCGTGAGCGCTTCGCCCATCGCGGAGGCGGGGGTGAGCACGCCCGCACGGTCGGGCAGGGTGTCGAAGGCCAGGCACAGGCCGCTCTGGCCCAGCAGCACGGCGGTGGCCTGGTAGCCGGGGTCGCCGCTGCCGGAGAAAGTGGCCTGGTACTTGGCGCCGGAACTGGTGCGGGCGAAGGTCTTCATGGCGAACCAGCCGGCCAGCCGGGCCGCTTCGCTGGGGCCGGTGCCGGGCTTGGGCAGGATCCGGTCGAGCAGTTTGCGGCCCAGCGATACGCGCGAAAGCACTGCGCCCGAAGCCATTCCGGCCACGATGCCGCCCGCGATACCGGCGGCCACCAGCGGCGCGGCGGGGGAGGTGCCCGCGTTCATCACCTCGCGGTAGCGGAACTGCTTGCCGTACGCCCAGCCCAGCAGGCCGTTGGTGCGGCGCACGACCTTGGTGTTGTGCGAGGCCATGATGAACGTGGTGACCCAGCCGCTCAGGCTGGCGTCGATGCTGTCCGCGCGGGCCAGCGCCTGGTCGGACTGGCGGCCCACATTCGGTTCCATGCTGCGGTCGGGGCTCAGCGAGTACGGGTGGGCCAGGATCTTGCCGCGGGCGGAATCACCGGCGACGTCTTCCATCATCGCGCGCCCGGAATCGATGGTGCCGCCGCTCATGCCGCCCTTGAGGTAGGCGACCAGGGTGGTGCTCTCGAGCTCGCCGGTGTCGTCGGCGAGGCTGGCGCGGTAGATCTCGTAGACCGACAGGTCCGACGGAATCGAGTCGTAGCCACAGGAATTCACGATCTTGGCGCCGGAGTCGACCGCGGTCTGCTCGAACTTCTCGATGGCGTCGTGGATGAACAGCGGCTCGCCGGTGAGGTCGGCGTAGTGGGTGCCCGCCGCGGCGCAGGCGCCCAGCAGCGGCATGCCGTAGCGCAGGTACGGTCCGACCGTGGTGACCACGACCTTGGTGCGTTCGGCCATAGCCGCAAGCGATGCTGGATCGCTCGAATCCGCCACTACCAGTTCCCAATTCGCGGCGACCGGGCCCAGTGCGGCGCGGGTGGCGGCGAGCTTGTCCGCCGAACGCCCGGCCAGCGCGATCCTGGCGTCGGCGGGGACGGCGGTGGTCAGGTACTGGGCGGTGAGCTTGCCGACGAAACCTGTTGCGCCGAACAGGATCAGGTCGAACTCGCGGTGCTGCGGCATTGCGGGCCTTTCGAAAACAGGGAAATCAGGATTTGGTGGTCGCGGCCTTGCGGGCGCGCGTTTTCTTCACCGGCTTGGGTGGATGGGTGGCCAGCCAATCGCGATGGGCCACACCGAGTTCGGTGACCGGCGGTTCGTCGTAGAGCCATTCGCGGGCGATCGAATGCCAGTTGTTGGTGCTGTCGAGCTGGCCGAGCATGCCGAAGGTGAGGAAGTCCGCGCGCCGGGAGAACAGGTGCTCGGGCGGCAGATTCTGCTGCTTCATGCCGGTGAACTCGCTGGCGCGCGGGTCGACCGCGAGCAGGAACGCGCCGCTGGCCAGCTCGGGGGTGATGGTGAGTTCCTCGTCGACCAGGCACCACTCCGACGCGGCCAGGACGTATTCCAGGCACTCCTCGGCACCGATCTCTTCCGGCGAATCGATCACGCCACGCTCGATCATCAACTGCCGCAGGTCTTCCGCGCGATCCTCGGCGGCAGCGCGCAGGCACTGGATCTCGAAAGCGACCAGCTTGGGGTCCATGCGGTTGAACAGGCCGAAATCCAGGAACGCGACCCGGCCGTCGCGCGCGAGCAACACATTGCCCGGATGCGGGTCGCCGCAGAACTCGTGGAAGGTGAACAGTGAGCCGACGTAGAACCGGTAGATGATCTCGCCGAGGCGATTCCGTTGCGCCGCAGGCATTTCCCGCATCTGCTCGAAGCCGTCGCCGTCGATGAACTCGCTGACCAGCACCCGCGTGGTCGACAGCTCCGGCACCGAGGACGGCACCACGATGAACGGGTGGTCGCGGTACAAGTGCGCGATCCCGGCCTGGGTGGCGGCCTCGGCCCGGTAGTCCAGCTCGCTTTCCATGTTCAGTTTCAGCTCGTCGAGCACCGCGGGGGTGATCCACGGCATCGCCGAGGCCAGCACGCGACGAAACATGGTGAGGTTCTTCAGGTCCGCGCGCACCGCGGCGTCGACACCGGGGTACTGGACCTTCACCGCGACCGACCGGCCGTCGTGCAGGGTGGCCCGGTAGACCTGGCCGATCGAGGCGGCGGCGATCGGCTCCGGATCGAACTCGGCGAAGACCTCCTGCAGCGGTGCGCCGAAATCCTGCTCGATCACCTCGCGCATGGACTCGAACGACACCGTCGGCGCCGCATTGCGCAACACCGCCAGCCGCTGCTGGAACCGCTCGCGATGATTCTCGGGCACCAGGTCCAGATCCAGCACCGACATCATCTGGCCCAGCTTCATGGCCACGCCCTTCATGGTGCCCAGCACCATGACCACCTGCTCGGTGGTGCGGATCATCGACTCCTCGGCCATCCGCTCGCGCACAGCCTCGGACCGGCCCCGCATCGACAGCCTGGTCTTCTTCGATCGGATGACCGAACTCGCCGCGACCGCCCCGAGCTTCGTCCCACGGGCAAGCCGAGAAGTCGGCACGTTCTTCGCCATCGAGGTACCTCCGTTGGTGCGCACGTGCACGGCGACACCCAGCCGCCAGCGGTGACGCAAGCCACAGCGTCACGCTCGGTTCAGCGTAACCAACTGTGTTGCGCTGTCGAGTCCGGCTCCCCAGATCGTGAGAACGGGCAGGTCAGGACTGCGGCATCTCCGGCAGGGGGTGTTCCTGGGCGCTGAAGATCTCGGGCGAACCACCCGCGCGGGCGATGCCCTCGATCGCGCTCCAGGCCATCATCGTGAGGTAGTCGATCACGTCCTGGCGCGGCATGGCCTTGTCGGTGGTGGTCCACCAGTGCGTGGCCAGCTGGATGCCGCCGACCAGCACATACGACCACAGCATCGCGCCGTCGGTGCGCATGCCCTTGCCGCCCGCCCGGTCGATCAACACGGTGGTGACCACCTCGGCGAACAGCCGCTCGAACTCCGCCAGCGAGGACTTGTCGCCGGAGGCGTTGCTCATGATGAACCGGTAGACCTCGGGGTCGTCGTCGACGGTGCCCACGTACTCGGTCATCGCGGCGCGCACGAGCTGGTACTCGTCGGCGTCGAGGCTGATCGCGCCGTACACGCGCGGCAGCAGGGTGGTCTCGATGAAGCGCTGCATGGTGGCGTGGACCAGGTCGTTCTTGTCCGCGAAATAGCGGTACAGCACGGTCTTGGACACGCCGATCTCGGTGGCGATCTCGTCCATGCCCGCCTGGCTGCCGCGCGTGCGGATGGCGTTGAGCGTGCCGTCGACGAGCTCTTCGCGGCGGTCGATCTTGTGCTGGCGCCACCGCCGTTTACGGCCGTCGGCCGGGCCGTTGCCGCGCACCGCGGCTCGGCTGCCCTGCTCGCCGATCTCGACAAGGTCTTCGGTGGACAACAGCAGGCCCCCTTGTGATCGATATGGCGTGTCTCGCGATACAGCTTAGGCGGGCGAGTGTGGGGTGGCACTCGTTTGGGTGCCGATGCGGCATTTACCACACTCGCGTACTTACCCGCGCGTATGACCGAAGGGCCGATTCAGCGTGTCCGACGGCAGCCACGCGGGGTTGGCGGCGGCGCACTCGGCGCGCGCACAGCAGAATGGGGGCTATGGAGAAAGCTCCCGGCACCACGGCGGTTCTCACGCCGCGCACCGAGCCCGCCTCGCCGCCCGGCGGTTTCGGCTTGATGACCGACGAGGCGGCCAAGAAACGCGACCTGTTCAAGATGAAGGCGCTGGCGACCAGCTTCCTGGTGGTTGCCAGCGTGATCTACCTGCTGTGCCGCTGGCTGGAATCGCGCGGCGGGGGTGGCGAGTGGGTGGGCTATGTGCGCGCGGCGTCGGAGGCCGGCATGGTCGGCGCGCTGGCCGACTGGTTCGCGGTCACGGCGTTGTTCAAGCATCCGCTGGGCCTGCCGATTCCGCACACCGCGATCATTCGGAAGAAGAAGGACCAGCTCGGCGAGAGCCTGGGTGCCTTCGTCGGCACCAACTTCCTCGCGCCCGATGTGGTGTCGGCGCGGCTGGAATCGGCGCAGATCTCGCTGCGGGTGGGTCGATGGATGGCCGATCCGGGGCACGCGGCGCGGGTGGCGCAGGAGAGCGCCACGATTCTGACCGCGGTGGTGAACACGCTGCGCGACGAGGACGTCGAGCAGATCATCGACAACACCATCGTGAAGCGGATCGCCGAACCGCTGTGGGGACCGCCGCTGGGGCGGGTGCTGTCGGAGATGATCGCCGACAATCGGCAGCGGCCGCTGATCGATCTGCTGGCCGAGCGCGCGCATCAGTGGGCGTTGGGTTCGCAGGACACCATCGACCGGATCGTGCTGCGTGATTCGCCGCAGTGGGCGCCGAAATTCGTCAATACGTTGCTTTCCGAGCGAATCTATCGGGAATTGGTGGAGTTCACCTGGAAGGTGCGCTCCGATCCCGATCATGAATTGCGGCGGGCCGCGGATCGCTTTCTGCAGGATTTCGCCGAGGACCTGCAGCACGACGACGCGATGATCGCCAAGGCGGAAAAGGTCAAGGCCGAGATCATGGGCCGCGAACAGATCACCGGAATGGCCGAGGCCACCTGGCGCGCGGCGAAACGGTTGATCTTGGAGTCCGCGCACGATCCCGATTCCACGTTGCGTCGCAAGGTCGCGGAGAATGTGCAACAGCTGGGCGAGCGTCTGCGTGACGATCCGGCGATGCGTGGCAAGGTGGACGGGTGGATCGATCGCGGCGCGCGCTATCTGGTCGGTAACTACTCCGGCGAGATCTCGACCTTGGTCACCGACACGGTCGCACGCTGGGATGCCGACGAGGCGAGCAAGAAGATCGAATTGCAGGTGGGTCGGGATCTGCAATTCATCCGGATCAACGGCACGGTGGTCGGGTCGCTCGCGGGCCTGGCGATCTACGCGATCTCGCAGCTGCTGTTCCACTGAAAGACCTGGTAGCCGGGGCTACGAGAGTGTCAGCCGACCGGGTGCTAACTGTAGTGCTTGCAATAGCTAGCACCCTGTTCTAGTATTGGCCTTACAACGCCAGAAGGTGAGCGATGACAGACCAACCCGAGAGTCGTGTAGCGCACGCGGCTCAAGATATCGGAGGTTTCATCAGGGCACAGCGCGAAGGCGCGCAGGTGTCCCTGCGTCAGCTCGCCGCTCTGGCGGGGGTGAGTAATCCGTACCTGAGCCAAATCGAACGCGGATTGCGTAATCCCTCCGCCGAAGTACTCGCGCAGATCGCCAAGGCACTGCGTGTTTCCTCGGAGGTGTTGTATGTGCGGGCCGGATTTCTGGAACAGCGTCCGCACAGCCCGGTCCGCGATGCCCTGCTCGCCGACACTTCGGTGTCGGAGCGGCAGAAACAGGTGTTGTTGGAAATCTATGAGTCGTTTCGCCGGGAAAACGGGGAAGACACCGGCTCAGGGGGGACCGAACGGAACAGCGACGTTTCGTTCACGACAACTGACACTCCGCCACACCAGGAGAATGAAGACTGATGACCGAGAAGACCGCCACTGTGACCAAGCCGCTGTTCGCCACCGTCGGCGCCGGTGACGCCATCTACGCCGCCGTGAACGACGTTGTCGCCGACGTGCGTGACCGCGTTGCCACCGCCGACCCCAAGGCCCGCGTCGAAGAGGCCCGTGAGCGCATCGCGAACGTGCCCGCCGACGTGCAGGCCCAGTTCGACACCCTGCGTGAGCGCATCTCCGGCCTGCCGTCCGAGCTGCCGGAGGACCTCGCCGAGCTGCGCGAGAAGTTCACCACCGAAGAGCTGCGCAAGCTGGCCGAGCAGTACTACCGCCAGGCGCTGGACATCTACGCCGACCTCGCCGTGCGCGGCGAGGAGACCGTCGACCGGCTGCGTGCCAACGAGGCCGTCGACGAGCAGATCGGTCGCGTGGAGACCCTCTACAAGGATGCTTCGGCTCGCGCCGAGGATGCCCTGACCAAGGTCAACGACCTGCTGGGCCGTGGCAAGGTCGAGGCCGAGGCTGTGGCCGACGAGGTCGCCGCCGTGGTCGAGGCCGAGGTTGTGGCCGTGACCACCGAGCCGGCTCCGGCCAAGGCTCCCGCCGCCAAGAAGGCCGCTCCGGCCAAGAAGGCTGCTCCGGCTGCCAAGAAAGCTGCTGCGCCCAAGAAGGTGTAATCAGCATCTGCTACTGACAGCGACCCCGTACACCACGTGTGCGGGGTCGCTGTTCGTATGATGGGGGTGTGAATATGGTGAATAACCTGACGATGCTGATCATGCTGGTCATCTGGGTGGCCGCCTTCGGCGCGACGGTGTTCGCCTTGATCCACGCGGTGCGCCAACGGTCGGACGCGTTCACCGCGGTGGACAAGATGACCAAGCCGATCTGGTTGGCGATTCTGGGCGGGGCGCTGGTGTTCCTGTTGATCGCCGCGGGTGGGCTGGGGTTGCTGTCGTTCATCGCGATCATCGCCACCGGGGTGTATCTGGCTGATGTGCGGCCGAAGGTGGACGAGGTGCAGCGCGGTCCGCGCTGGTAGTTCGTTGGGCCCTCGCGTTGTGTGATACTCGGTGTTACTGTATCGAGCAGTAACACAAAGGAGTGTGCCGATGCGTGCAATGCTGCCCACGGCCCTGGGGAACCTGATCGATCAGGCGTCCACCGTGGTCAAGACCACCCTGGCGGCCCACCGTGCCGACCTGCGGACCAGGTCGCACGGGATCGCGGCGTTGGATCCGCCGCGGATGCCATACGACGTGATCCCGGTGGTCACCGCCGACGGCGCCCGGCTGCGGGTGCACGCCTACGGCCCCGTCGATGCGCCGGTGATCGTGTTCGCGCACGGCTGGACCTGTTCGCTCGAATACTGGAACGCCCAGATCAACGCCTTCGCCGGTGAGTACCGCGTGGTCGCCTACGACCAGCGCGGCCACGGCGAGAGCACCAACGGATACGCGCGGCCCAGCACCAACCTGCTCGCCGACGACCTGTGCGATGTGCTCGACGCGGTACTGCTGCCGGGTCAGCGCGCGGTGCTCGCGGGGCACAGCATGGGCGGGATGACGCTGATCGCGTGGGCCGGTCGCTACCCCGAGCGGGTCGCCGAACAGGCCGCCGCGGTGCTGCTCACCAACACCGGCGCGCACTCGCTGGTCTCGGTGTCGACCATGGTGCCCGGTTTGAACAAGCCGCTGCGACTGCTGGGTGGGCGCACGCTGCCCTCGCCGGACTGGGTCGGCAAGCTCATCCTCGGTACCCCGGTGGTGATGCCGCCGATCAAGCCGGTGCGCTGGATCTTCGCGCGTCAGGTGATGACCCTCGACACCTCGCGCGAAAAGCTGGACTACGCGCTGTCGGTGGTGCGTGGTTGCCCGATGATGACGCGTTCGCGGTACGGATTCCTGCTCACCGCACTGCATCTGGGCGATGACGCGAAGAACTTCTCGGTGCCGACTACAGTGCTGGCCGGCGATCGCGACGACATGACGCCGGTGCTGCACGCGCAGCGATTGGCCGCGCTGCTGGCCGACGCGGGCACGCTGGCCGGGTTCAAGGTGCTGCCGACCGGGCATCTGGGCAATGTCGAGCGCTACGACCTGTTCAATGCCGAACTGGCCGAAGTACTCGCCGCCGTGCGCGAGCCCGTGCGCGCTTCGGCCTGACCTCGGTGCGAAGATGGCCGGATGAGTTCTACCGCTGTGACCTCGGACGACCGTCGCTTCGTACTGACGCTGGGCTGCCCTGACCGACCGGGCATCATCGCTGCGATCTCCTCGTTCATCGCCGATTTCGGCGGGTCGATCGTGGAGGCCGGGTACCACTCCGACGGTGACATCGGCTGGTTCTTCACCCGGCAGGCCGTGAAAGCGTCGACGGTGCCGTTCTCGATCGACGAGCTGCGGCAGCGCTTCGCCCAGGTGGCCGCGGAGTTCGGGCCCGAGACCGACTGGCAGTTGCACGATTCCGGGGCGCCGAGTCGGGTGGTGTTGCTGGTCAGCAAGGACGGGCACTGCCTGCACGACCTGCTCGGGCGCGCGCAGGCCGGGGAATTGCCGGCCAATATCGAGGCGGTGATCGGTAATCATCCCGATCTGGCCGGGATGACCGAGGCGCACGGGGTGAAGTTCCACTACGTGCCGTTCCCGAAGGACCCGGCCGAGCGCGGACCGGCTTTCGAGCAGGTGCGGGAGCTGGTGGACTCCTACGATCCGCAGGCGGTGGTGCTCGCCCGGTTCATGCAGGTGCTGCCCGCGTCACTGTGCGAGCACTGGGCGGGGCGCGCGATCAATATCCACCACAGCTTCCTGCCCTCGTTCGTGGGCGCGCGGCCCTATCACCAGGCGTATGCGCGCGGGGTGAAGCTGATCGGGGCGACCTGCCATTACGTCACCGCGGAGTTGGACGCGGGGCCGATCATCGAACAGGACGTGATCCGGGTCGATCACGCCGACGACGTGCGCGACATGGTGCGGCAGGGGCGTGACATCGAACGGGTGGTGCTCGCGCGCGGACTGCGCTGGCACCTGGAAGGTCGGGTGCTGGTGCACGGGCGGCGCACGGTGGTCTTCGAGTGAGCAGGTTACAGGTCGTAAAACGGTGCGGGATAACGGAATTCGCCGGTGACCGCGGGGTCGTAGGCGGTGAGTGGGCGGACCTGGAAATGGGACGCCCAGTCCGGCTCGTCGGGGACGATGCCCAGGCGCGGGCCCGGGACGAAACCGAAGCGGGCGTAGTAGTCGGGGTCGCCGACCAGGCCGACCACCGATTCGTCGAGGGCGTCGGCGGCGCCGAGGGCGGCGTGGACCAGGGCCGAGCCGATGCCGGATTTCTGGTTTTCCGGGTCTACGCCCAGGGGGCCGAGTGCGAGTACGGGGAACGGGCCGATGCCGGCTCTGGTGAGGCAGATGTGGCCCACGACCGTGTCGTATTCCAGCGCTACCAGTGACAGGGTCGGCATCCACGACTCGTCGGTGCGTAGCTTTTCGACGAGCGCGGGCTCGGGTGGAAGGGCATCGTCGGCGTAGTGGGGGGCGAAGGCGGCCTGGTGGATCGCGGCGATCGCCGGGGCGTCCGCTGGGGTCTCGCGACGAATCAGCACAGGGTTAAGTGTCCAGGATTTGGGTAGCGCAGCGCAATGATGTGCGACGTCCTCTTTGCCGGACTACCTTGTCGGACTTCGCCGTGAATGTGACATGCTCGGAAAATGACTTCCGCTGCGCTGACTCGGGCCGCCGTGGCCGACATGATCGACCACACCCTGCTCGCACCGGAGGCCACCGCGGCCGAGGTCGACGCGCTGATCGCCGACGCGCGGAAGCTGGGGGTGTACGCGATCTGCATTTCGCCCTCGATGCTGCCCGTTCGGGCGCCGGGGCTGGTGGTCGCGACCGTGGCGGGGTTCCCGTCGGGTAAGCATCATTCGCTGGTGAAGGGTGCAGAGGCGCGCTTGGCCGTGGATCAGGGGGCTGCCGAGGTCGACATGGTGATCGACGTCGGTGCGGCTTTGGCCGGGGATTTCAATGCGGTGCTCGCCGACATCATCACCGTGCGTGAGGCGACTGCTGATCGGGCTGTGCTCAAGGTGATCATCGAGTCGGCGGCGTTGACCGATGAGGCGATCGTCGGGGCGTGCCGGGCGGCTGAGCAGGCCGGTGCGGATTTCGTGAAGACCTCGACCGGGTTCCATCCGGCCGGTGGGGCGAGTGTGCACGCGGTTTCTCTGATGGCTCAGACCGTCGGTGGGCGGCTGGGGGTGAAGGCCAGCGGTGGGATTCGTACCGCTGAGGACGCCGCCGCGATGATCGCCGCGGGGGCTACGCGGCTGGGATTGTCGAAGTCCGCGGTGGTGTTGGACGGGTTTCCCGACTGATCAGCAGGTGTATTCGACCTGCTGACCGGTTCGGGTGTCGGTGGTGTCCAGGGAGGTCTTGCCGCCGGAAAGGTGCACGGCCACACCGTCATCGGTGACCTTCACCTCTTGGGCGCGCAGGCCGAGCGGGTAGCTCTGCAGGCTCTGGGTGAAGGTTTCGACGATGCCCTGCACCAGGTCGGTGGGCAGGCCGATGCCCAGCAGCTGGGCCGACTTGGTTTCGACGGTGATGTTGCCGTCGCGGACCAGTGGCTGGACCTCCAACTGGGCCAGGCCGCCCAGCACGTCCAGGGTCAGCACGCCGGTGCTCGCCGAGGAACGCACGCCGCTGACCATGGTGCCCAGCGTTTCCTGGATGCCGGCGTTGTTCCAGGTCACGTCGGCGGACGAGCTGCCGACGGTGCCGCCGCCGCGACCACGGTCGACCAGTTCGATGTCGTTGAATTTCGCGTGCACGACCATGCCGATCGCGGGACCGAACTTGTTGTCCTCGCTGTCGACCGTCAGTGAACCGACCTTGCCGTCGACATACGACAGCAGGATGGGTCTGAGACCGAAGCCCACATCGATATTCGAGCCCATCTGCTGCTCGAACGCGCCGCTGATACAGCGGGAGATCTTGTGCCGGGCATAGGCCTCGGTGCCGCCGATGGCCGCCACGAGCAACACGGCGACCACGGCCAACGCGATCACCAGCGGGCGCGCACCGATCCTGGGGGGCATGTTCGTGGTCATGGCATCGGATTCTTCCGCACGTTTCTGTGTTCGCTCTGAGGACGTAGTGAAAGCCTTCCCATCGATCTGTGACCTGGAACACGTACGCGGCGTAACCTGGGATCCATGACTGGCGAGGTTGCGCGCCGGGTGGCGGGGACAGCGGACCACCGATGGCGGGTGCTGCGGCGCCTGGCCGGGCGGCACGCGGGATACTTCACGACCCGGCAGGTATTGCGGACCGGGTGCGAGCTGCAGGTCAGGGCCGCACTGGGGGACGGGTCGGTGACCAGGGCCGGGGTCGGGATGATGCGGCTGGGGCAATGGCGGGCGGGGCCGCTGGACGAATACGCGATGTGGGCGGCCTGGTTCGACGGGGCGGCGGCGGTGTCGTATCAGAGCGCGGCGGAACTGCACGGGATCGGACGGTTGGCGCCGCGGTTCCTGCACCTGTCGGTGTCGGCGGGGCGGCCACCGGTCACGCCGCGGTTGGTGTTGACGCGGCGCAAGCTCGGCGACGGGGACGTGGAGTCGGCGGGGCCGTTTCTGGTGACCACGCCGGTGCGCACGGTGTTGGATCTGGCCGAGACCGAGATCTCGCAGTCGGCGTTGGACGAGGTGGTGGCCGACGCGGTGGCCATCCACCGGTGCGATATCGACGAGATCTGGTGGGGTGGGCAGCAATTGGGGCCGCGGGCGGTTACTCGGGTGCGGCGGGCGTTAAGTCGGGTGTGACGGGGCTACTACGTCCCAGGGGACCGACAGGACGCAGTCGCGCATTCGTCGGTTGTAGGTGCGGACGGGGAAACCGTTGGCGCGCAACATGTTCGCGGCTTCCCGCCAGCGGGTTCGCGGGCCGTAGGGTGCCATCGCCGCCGATCGTTCCCAGGCTTGGTCTGCCTCTTTGAGCAGGGTGTGGATGCGTTCGCCGGGAATGTTGCGGTGGATCAACGCTTTCGGCAGGCGCTCGGCGATGTCGGAGGGTCGGTCTACGGTGAAGGGATCCCAGGCCAGGGTCAGGGAAAGGGGGTGGTGGCGGTCGAGGAGTACCCAGGCGCAGCGGCGGCCGAGTTCGTCGCAGGTGCCGTCGACGAGTAGGCCGTCGGGGGCCAGGTTCTCCTGGATGCGGGACCAGGCTTCGGGGACGGCTTCTTCGGGGTATTGGCGCAGGACGTTGAAGGCTCGGACCAGGGTGGGGCGCAGGCCCGCCAGTTCGAAACCGCCGCGGGCGAAGCGGACGCCGTCGCGGGGTTCGACCACGCGCGCGGGGTCGATCTCGAGGCCGACCACCTCGAGATCGGGGCGCACGGTGCGCAGGCGCGCGGCCAGCTCGAACGTGGTCCACGGGGCCGCGCCGTAGCCCAGATCCACGGCCAACGGGTGGGTGGCCTCGCGCAACGTGGTACTGACCAGGTCGTCGTTGACCAGCCAGCGGTCGCTGCGGCGCAGCCGGTTCACGCCCGTGGTGCCGCGGGTGATCGTGCCGACCGGGGGGATGGCTTTGCGGCTGGGGGCCACTACTTCTCGGCGGACTGGCGGTCCAGGTAGCGCAGGGTCTCCTCCTGCTCGGCGCGGAACAGGTCGACCAGGTTCACCAGCATCAACTGCTCCAGGCGCGGGCCGACCATGGGGATGAAGACCTTGGCGGTAGGGGAGAAACGCATGGTGGCGCCGGTTTCGGTGGGGAAAAGGCGGATGGTGCCGTTGAGGCTGCCAGGGCCCGCCGGGATCGAGGCGGAGAACTTGCCCTCGGTCTCTTCGTGGTCGGACGGACCCCAGCTCTCCTTGCGGGTGATCACCATGTCCTTGCGCATGACCGTCTGGGCGATCTCGGGCAGCATCTCGCGCGGGAGCGTGTGGTGCAGGACCACGTCGATGCCGTCATCGGAGACGTCCAGCGACACGACTTCGTTGTTGGGCGCGTACTTGCGCATCTCCGCGACACGGGCTTCCCAGTAGTCCCTGCGCTGCATCGCCGCGTACAGCTCTTCGGTGGTGTGCAGGGGGTAGCGGGCGGAGTAGTCGAGTCTGCGTGCCATGGCAGGACACGTTACGGGGTTGAGGTGGGGGCGCACGGAAGAGGTGGGGATGTTGTTGGGGGTCCCAATGGGGTGGGACCGTGTTCTAGAGGGTGAGGCCGACGGTGACCGGCTCTGGTTCCAGGGTTACGCCGAAGCGTTCGTGGACGCCTGCTCGGACGGTGCGGGCCAGGGCGACGATGTCGGCGGCGGTGGCGGTGCCTCGGTTGGTCAGGGCGAGGGTGTGTTTGGTGGACAGGCGGGCGGGGGCTGCTTCGTCGGGGAAGCCTTTGGCGAAACCGGCGCGTTCGATGAGCCAGCCCGCGGAGAGCTTGGTGCCGTCGGGGGCGGGGTAGGTGGGGACCTTGACGTCGTCGCCGACGTGGGCGGCGATCGCGGCCAGGACCTGGGGGAGTTGTGCGTCGGTGACCACCGGGTTGGTGAAAAACGAACCGGCACTCCAGGTGTCGTGATCGGTGGGGTTCAGGACCATGCCCTTGCCCGCGCGCAGGCGCAGTACTTCGGTGCGGACCTGGTCGACCGGGCGGGTTTCGCCGTCTTTTGCGTCGAGGACTTTGGCCAGTTCGCCGTAGCGCAGCGGCGCGCTCATTCCGCTCGGGTCCAGCGCGAAATCCACCGCCAGGATCACGCCGTCGTTGCTGTGCTTGAGAACGCTGGTGCGGTAGCCGAAACCCAATTCGGCGGGCTCGGCCCAGCGCACCTCGCCGGTCTTGCGGTCGAGCAGACGCACCCGGCGCAACAGCGACGCCACCTCGACGCCGTACGCGCCGACGTTCTGCACCGGGGTCGCACCGGCGGAACCGGGAATGCCGGACAGGCACTCGAGCCCGCCCAGGCCTGCCGCCACGGTCGCCGCGACGACGGAATCCCAGTTGGCGCCCGCTTCGGCCACCACGCCGTCGGCACGCAGTTCGACACCGGTCGTGTTCACCGCGACGACCACCCCGTCGAAGCCCGCGTCGTCGATGAGCAGGTTCGACCCGCCCGCGATCAGCAGGATGTCGATCCCGGCCGCGTCGAGGGTTCGCACCGTGGCCACCAGGGCGTCGGTGGTCGCGCAGTCGGCGACCAGGGCGGGCCCGCCGACCCGCAACGTCGTCAATTCGGACAAACGCACCGAATCTCGAACCGTCGCGCCGGTCTCGGCAAGCAGTTCACGCAGCTGATCGGAGGACACCACCCGTGTTGTACGCACGTTCGCAGACGGTACCGTGTCGGGCATGGCTACACCTCTGGCGTTCACTGCCGGCTACACGCATTCCGTCGATGCGGTGCGCGCCGCGTACTCCGACGAGCAGTACTGGAAGGCCCGGATCGCCGAGGTCGGCGGCCCCGGCGCACGACTGGACTCCTTCGCCGTCGACGGTGACCAGGTCCGCGTCCAGATGGTGCAGTCCATCCCCGCCGACCAGCTGCCCCCCGCCATCACCGCGGTGCGCCCCGGCGACCTGGTCATCCCGCGCACCGAGACCTACACCGGCACCGGCGGCATCTTCGAAGCCCACGTCGACGGCGCCCCCGCGGTGGTCCGCGGCACGGTGACCATGGCGCCCGACGGCGGCACCGGCTCCACCACCGCCATCAACGGCACCATCGAGGTGAAGATCCCGCTGTTCGGCGGCAAGATCGAAGCGGCCATCTCCGAGCGGCTGATCGAACTGCTGGGCAACGAGGCGACCTTCACCGAAGAGTGGCTCAACCGCCAGTAGGTCGGTGGCACCGGCGTAATCACGCACAACGGCTCGTTTCAGTCAGAATTCTGATTCGAGCGAGGCCGATTGTGTGATTTCGCCGGACTCGAGTCGGCTGGGTGCGCTCACGCGGCGGCGGACGTACACATGGGTCGGCTGCGCCGTGAGCACGCTCACGGGGTGCGGGTCGGTAGCTCGGCGTACATTCGATGCGTGAGCAAACATTCGGTAACCGGGCTGTTGCGTGCGCGTAATACGGCGGTACGCGGTAGACGGCGGGTTTCGGCCGTTCCGGGGCCTGAGAAGGGCCTTCGGGGTGGGCGGTCCGCGGTTGCGGTGATCTTGCTGGCGGTGCTCGTTGTGCTGACCGGGTGTTCATCCGGCGGGCTCGGCGGGGATGCCGAGCCTGCTGGGCCGGTCGCGCAGGTGACCATCGCGCCCACGCCGGGAGCTACCGATGTCGACCCGGTCGCGCCCGTTTCGGTGAGGGTCGCGCACGGCACCATCGATCAGATCGCGCTCACCAATGCCGCGGGCAAGCAGATCACCGGCGAGCTCAGTGCCGATCGCACGACCTATGAGGTTTCCGAACCGCTGGGCTACGGCGCGTCGTACACCTGGGCAGGCACGGCCATCGGCGCCGATGCGAAACCGATTCCGATCGACGGCACGTTCACCACGATCAGTCCGCAGTCGACGATTCCGGCCACGATCAATATCGGTGACGGCCAGGAGGTCGGCATCGCGGCGCCGATCATTCTGAAGTTCGCGGGGCCCGTCACCAACAAAGCTGCCGTGGAGAAGGCGCTCACCGTCACCACCGACCGGGAAACCGAAGGCTCGTGGGCGTGGCTGCCCGACGACGGAGGCTCGCGGGTGCACTGGCGTCCGAAGAACTACTGGACGCCCGGCACCACCGTGCACGTCGCGGCGAAGTTGTACGGCGTCGACCTGGGTGGGGGCGCGTACGGCGACTCCGATGTGACCTCCGATTTCACCATCGGCCGCAGTCAGATCGTCATCGCGAACGCGCCGAGCCATCGGATGCAGGTGGTGCGCGACGGGGCCACGATCTTCGACTTCGCGGTCTCCTATGGTGAGGGCAATGAGCCGCGCAATGTCACTCGGTCGGGCGTGCACGTGGTCACCGAGAAGTACGAAGACTTCATGATGTCGAACCCGCCGTACTACACCAACGTGCGCGAACGCTGGGCCGTGCGGATCTCCAACAACGGCGAGTTCATCCACGCCAATCCCGAATCCCTGTCTGCGCAGGGGTCGTCGAATGTCACCAACGGGTGCATCAATCTTTCGCCCAGTGATGCGCAGGCCTACTTCCCGACCGCGCGGTACGGCGATCCGGTCGAGGTGACCGGGACGTCCATCGAGTTGTCCCAGGCTGATGGGGATATCTACGACTGGGCCATCGATTGGTCCACGTGGCAGTCGATGTCCGCGTTGGCGGATGGATCGGGCGTCGCGCAGCCGCGCTAATCCGACGACACCGGCGTAATCGACCACTTCGCCGCGTTCCGGTCGGATTTCCGACTTTTCGAAGGCGAAGTGGTCGATTACGCCGGGCTTGTGGTGGGTCAGGCGTAGGCGGGGGTCGGCCAGCGGGGGTGGTTGGGATCGATGACGTAGGCGTGGGTGTGTTGGTAGTGGCGGGGGCCGACTTTGATTGCGTCGGCCAGGATCGCGGGGTCGACTGAGCCCAGTTCGTGGACGTGGGTGATTTCGGCCGGGTCGTGTCGGGGCCAGAAGCGGATTGCGGCGGCGGTGCCCAGGGCGGCGATGACGGCCAGGGCTGCCCAGGTGGTGGTGAAGCCCGCGGTGGTGGCCAGCCAGCCGGTGATCGGGTAGGTGATCAGCCAGGCCACGTGGGACAGGGAGAACTGGGCGGCGAACAGGGCCGGGCGGTCTTGGGGGCGGGCGGAGCGGCGTAGGACGCGGCCGGTGGGGGTGAGGATCAGGGCGGTGCCCGCGCCGATGGTGGCCCAGGTGGTCAGGGCCGCGGGCCAGTGCCAGGTGCCGGTCGGCAGGGTGGACAGAGTCAGTGCGGCGGTCAGGCCGGTGATGAGAACTGTTGCGCCGGTGAGCATGACGGTGCGTTCGCTGCGGCGGTCCAGGACGGCGGGCAGGGTCAGGGCCATGAGCATGGTGCCGAGGCCGTGGGCGGCCAGGAGCAGGGCGACGCCGGACTGGTTGCCGCCCAGCACATCTCGGGCGTAGTTCACGGTGTTGACCATGACCACCGAACCCGCGGCGGCGACCACCAGGTTCAGGCCGAGCAGGCCGCGCAGGCGGGGAGTCGCCGCGAAAAGGCGCACGCCGGCGACCAGTCGTTCCTTGATCGCGCCGTCGCCGACCACCGCGTTCGGGATGCGGGCGGACATCACCAGGGCGACCGAGACCGCGAAACCGAGGCCGGTGCCCACGAACAGCCAGTGGAAACTGATCAGGCTCAGGGCCAGGGCTGCCAGCATCGGGCTGAGCAGGGTTTCCATGGTCGCGGCGAGTTGGGCGGCGGACAGGGCCTTGGTGTAGTCGCGCTCGTCGGGGAGGAGGTCGGGCAGGATCGCCTGGTAGGTGGGGGTGTAGGCGGCGGAGGCGATCTGTAGCAGCGTGATGAGCACGTAGATCTGCCAGATCTGGTCCACGAAGGGCAGGGCGAGCACGATCGCGCCGCGAATGCCGTTGAGCGCCATCAGGAATTGTCGGCGGGGGAGTTTGCCCGCGTAGGCGCCCGCGATCGGGGCGATGGTCACGTAGGCGACCATTTTCAGTGTCAGCGCGGTGCTGAGGACGAGGGCGGCGTTGGCGCCTGCCAGGTCGTAGGCGAGCAGGCCCAGGGCCACGGTGGTGAGTCCGGTGCCGAACAGGGCCGCGAGCTGGGCGGTGAACAGCAGGCGGTAGTCGCGGTGGGCGAACAGTGAGGTGGTCATGGTGCCTGCTCCTTCGAGGCTGCTTATCTGCGTATGAATGCAATAAGCAGGATATGGCTCGAAGTATTCCCGGAACGGATCGCGGGGCAGGAGGACGTACGTAGTGAAAGCCCGGCCAGTGGTTGGCGGTCCCGGCCCGGCTCGACCGGGGGGCCCAGGCCGCAGCCCGGCCGGGCGGTGGACGTTATGCAGTCAGCCCGGCCGGTGACTCGGTGCCACCGGCCGGAGGGTGGATCAGGCTTCGACGGACTCGTTCGCGCGTTCCTTGCTCAGCTCGACGGCCTGGTCGGTGGTCAGGCCCTGCTGCTTGGCGAGCAGGTCGCGGATCTCGATGAGCAGTTCGGTTTCGGTGGGCTCGGCGTCCTTGGTGGTGCCGAACTTGTTCTTCAGGGTCTTCATGGGCAGCATCAGCACGAAGTACAGGACCGCGGCGACCATGGCGAAGTCGATGAGGCCGGTGATGATCGGGCCGACGGCGATGAAGGTGGCCGGCTTGTTCGCCACCAGCTGGAAGCCGAGGCCCAGTTCGTTGGTGGAACCGAAGACCGCCAGCAGCGGGCTGACGATGCCCTTGGTCACCGAGGTGACCACCGCGGTGAAGGCGGTGCCCATGACGACAGCGACCGCGAGGTCGATGACGTTGCCGCGCATCAGAAAATCTTTGAAACCACTGAAAACGGACTTCAGACCGAGCATCGCTGAACGACTCCTTAGGATGGCTAATAGCAAACGTCTATGTTAACGGCCATTAGCCGATCGCGGCAAACTTTGGGCAACGCCTGAACGGCCCGTCCTCAGTATCGAGTCCAGCCGCCCGGCTCGCCACTCGAACAGCAGTCGGTCCGGGTTCGCCTGTGGCGTCGCCGAATTCAGCGTTCGCGATCAGGAAGTTCGGTGAACAAGCTGGTCAGGCCCTTCACCCTGGCAGTGTGGAGCCTCACGTTTACCGCCGCGCGAAGGAACCCGGACCTGCCTGATCTCGCGGCTTCACCACGATTGTGTCGAGGTTGACGTGCGACGGGCGCGACGCCACGAAGCCGACGATTTCGGCGATGTCCTGGGCGTAGAGCGGGTCGATGCCCTCGTAGACCTTGGCGGCGCGGTCGGCGTCGCCGTCGAAACGGACCAGGGAGAACTCGGTCTCCACCGCGCCGGGGGCGATCTCGGTCAGGCGCACCGGTTGGCCGAGCAGTTCGCCGCGCAGGGTGCGGTGGACCACGGCTTGGGCGTGCTTGGCGGAGGTGTAGCCGGACCCGTTGTCGTAGGTGAGCATGGCGGCGATGGAGGTGACGGTGACGATCAGGCCGTCGCCCGACGCGATCAGTTTCGGCAGCAGGGCCTTGGTCACGCGCAGGGTGCCAAGGACATTGGTTTCCCACATCCAGCGCCAGTCGTCGAGGTCGGCGTCGGCGACCGAGGCCAGGCCTTTCGCGCCGCCCGCGTTGTTGACCAGCACGTCGACGTGTTCGATCGCATCGGTGAAGGCGCGCACCGATTCGTCGGAGGTGACGTCGAGTTCCAGGGCGGTGCCGCCGATCTCCGACGCCAGGGCCTGCACCCGGTCGAACCGGCGGGCGCCCACATAGACGTGATAGCCCTGCTTGGCCAGTTCCCGGGCGGTGGCTTCGCCGATGCCCGAGCTGGCTCCGGTGACGACGGCGGTGCGAATGCTCATGGTGGTCGATCCTATTCGCCCCGGAGATGGCGTCACCACGGCTGGGATCACGGTGACGATTAGGCGTGGGTTCGCGGCCGTGCGTGGCCGAGGGGGTGCGCCGTTACCCTGTCGGCATGGCTATTCGTGATGCTGTCAGTGCCGATGGAACGACGATCGTCTACCGGGTCGGTGGTGCTGGTCGGCCGCTGGTGTTGTTGCACGGGTGGGCCGGGAATCTGCGGTGTTGGGGTGCGGCCGCCGACGAGTTGGCGCAGCGGTATCGGGTGATCGCGGTGGATCTGCGGGGGCACGGGTATTCCGATGATCCGGGTGCGGGGTATGACGATCCGAAGGCGTGGGCGGGGGATGTGGCGGCGGTGTTGGCCGCGGAGGGGATCGACTCGGGGGCGGTGCTGTTGGGGTGGTCGTATGGCGGGATCGTGGCTACCGATTACCTGGCTACCTTTGGGACCTCGGCTGTCGCGGGGGTGATCTATTGCGGGGCGCCCGCCCATATCGGTCGCGATGTGCCCGGTGCGGCGCCGGGGCCCGCGATGGAGAAGGCGATTCCCGGGGTGTTCGACGAGGCGGCGGGGCGGGCGGTGCGCGCGTTCTCGGTGTTCGGCAATGCCAATACCGGGCCCGGCGCGGATAAGGGGGTCGACGCGCAGCGGTTGTTCGGTGGCAGTCTGGCGACCACGCCTTCGGTGCGTAAGGCGCTGTTCTATCGCACGATCGACAACACCGAAACTCTTCGCGCCCTTGATGTTCCGGTGTTGGTCATGCACGGTACCGAGGATCCGGTGGTGCCGGCGGCCAACGGTCAGTACATCGTCGACACTGCACCGAATGTGTCCGCTTCCTTCTGGGAGGGTGCGCAGCACGGGTTGTTCATCGAGGATCGTGCGCGGTTCGTTGCCGAGGTCAGCGCGTTCATCGACGGTCTGGAGTGAGTCCGATCTGCCCGTTTCGACTGTGAATGGGCAATGTTTCAGAAACACGTCCGGGACGTGTGAGGGCGACCTACTCTGAGCTCGACGGCCATGTCCTGCGGCCGGGCATGGAGGTGGCGCATGGGCGTCTTGACGCGATGTGTGCTGGTCCTGGCCGCCGGGTTGGCGTGTGTCGCGCCGGTCGCGAACGCGAGTCCTGATGTCGCGCGGGTGATTTCCGCCGCGCCCGGTCCCGGACGTGCGGTGGAACTGGTCGTGCACTCGGCCGCCATGGGGAAAGCGGTGACCGTGGCGGTGCTGCCCGCCGCCGACCGCGCGGCGAAAGCGCCGGTGCTGTACCTGCTCAACGGTGTCGACGGGGGCGGGGCGCGCAGCGGGGACTGGCGCGACGGCGGCAACTGGCTCACCCGCACCGACGCCGACCCGTTCTTCGCCGACAAGCAGGTCACCGTCGTGATGCCGATCGGTGGCGCGGGCAGTTACTACGCCGACTGGCGGGCCGACGATCCCGTGCTCGGTCGGCAACGCTGGACCACTTTTCTCACTCGCGAACTGCCGCGTCTGATCGATGCCGAGTTTCATGGCAGTGGCGCCAATGCTGTTGCGGGCGTGTCGATGGCGGGCACCGCGGCGTTTCAGTTGGCGTTGGCCGCGCCGCAGTTGTACCGGGCCGTCGGCTCGTACAGTGGTTGCGTTTCCACCAGCGGTCCGCAGGGGCATGCCATCGTCAATACCGTTGTCTCCGGTCAGAACGGTGACCCTGTGAACATGTGGGGACAACCCGGCGACCCGCTCTGGGCGGCCAACGACCCGTTTCTGCACGCCGAGCGGCTGCGCGGACTGGCCATCTATGTGTCGTCCGGGAACGGTCTGCCCGGCGGGCTCGACACCGTGAATGGTCCTGGGGTGCACGGTGATTCGATGAAGCTGGTGGATCAGTTGGTGATCGGCGGTGCGCTCGACGCGGTGACCGCGCTGTGTACGCAGCAGTTGGCTACCCGGTTCGGCGAGTTGAAGATTCCCGCCACCGTTGATCTTCGACCCGATGGCACGCACTCGTGGGGTTACTGGCGCGAGGATCTGCGCAAGTCGTGGCCGGTGTTCGCGCAGGCGTTGCGCGTCGGCTGAATTTCCGCTGTGCGAACAAGTTCGCAGAGTCGGTGTGAATGTTTTCGCAAGAGGTAATGGTGGCTCGGCGGGTCTGATTGGTCCTTTTCGCCTGCTGGAATGCGGTCCGCGGAACCCTGCGTCGATGCCTATAGATTGGGTATACACGCAGGTAGAACTATCGATGTGATTGTTCTGCGGCACCGATGTGATACGTCCGTGATTGTAGTTGCGCACCAACTGCATCGAACGGACAAATTCGCGTGAAATCTTCTGGTAACCGTCACAGACATTCGGTGAATTCGTGTGTAGCGTTCGGGAATGTCGTTGGATCGTTGGTGGAGAGAAGGATTCGGCGTCGAGATCGGAGTTCGATGATGTTCGGTCGAGCAATAGGCGCTCGAGTACTGGTGGCCGTGTCGGCACTGGTGGCCGGTGCCGTGATCGGGGTGCCCGCGGTGGCACAGCCCGAGAGCGCGCGGATCGAGGATCAGCGAGTCGAGGCGGATCGCACCATCGACGTGGGCGTGTACTCGCCGGCCATGGACATCGTCACGCGCGTGCGGGTGTTGCGCGCCGCGGACCCGAATTCGCCCGCGCCCACGCTGTATCTACTCAACGGGGTCGGCGGCGGCAGCGACGGGAACTGGCTCGATCGCACCGATGTCGTGGAGTTCTTCCGCGACAAACAGGTCAATGTGGTGATCCCGTTCGGCGGGGCAGGCAGCTATTTCGCGGACTGGCGCACCGACGATCCGGTGCTGGGCAAACAGCGATGGACCACGTTTCTCACCAAGGAACTGCCGCCGGTGATCGACGCGGAATTCGACGGCACCGGGGCCAATGCCATTGCGGGACTGTCGATGGCGGGCACCTCGGTGTTCCAGCTCGCGCTGTCGGAACCGGGACTGTATCGGGCGATCGGGTCCTACAGCGGGTGCGTGCGCACCAGTGATCCACGCGGACAAGCGATCGTGCGCACCGTGGTCGGCAGCAGGCTGGGCAACGCGGGCAATATGTGGGGCCCGCCCACCGACCCGCAATGGTCGGCCAACGACCCCTACCTGCACGCGGAATCGTTCCGGGGCACCGATGTGTACATCTCGTCGGGCAACGGGCTGCCCGGGCCGTTCGACACCATCGCCGCCCAGGGCGACCCGGCGCAGCTGGCGATGCAGTTGGTGTTCGGCGCGTCGCTGGAAGCCGTCACCAATGTGTGCACGCAACAGCTGCGCGACCGGCTGCAACAGCTGGGCATCCCCGCCACGGTCGACATGCGGCCCAACGGCACCCACTCGTGGGGCTACTGGGAACAGGACATGCACAAATCGTGGCCCGTGTTCGAAGCGGCACTGCGTCGACCGTGATCGCGGTGCATCGATTGTGATGTCGAAAATCCGCTCGCGCATCGTCGGCGAATCGGGCAGGCTGACCTGCGACGAGCACGTGAACTCACTCACGAATGCGCTGTGACGGCCGTCACCGATCCCGGTAGGGGCTTCGGGGGCGGCGTCGCGGCGTGCACACTGGAGTGTGTGAGCCAGCGTCGTCCCGAACTTTTGCCGCACCGGATAGCGGTGTTGTCGGTGCATACCTCGCCGCTGGCGCAGCCGGGCACCGGGGACGCGGGCGGGATGAACGTCTACGTGCTGCAAACCGCGCTCGAGCTGGCCAAACGGGGCACCGAGGTGGAGATTTTCACGCGGGCGACGTCGTCGGAACTGCCGCCTGTGGCCGAGGCCGGGCCTGGCGTGATCGTGCGGCATGTGGTCGCGGGACCGTTCGAAGGGCTGGACAAGCACGAGCTGCCCACGCAGCTGTGTCCGTTCACCGCCGAGGTGTTGCGGCAGGAAGCACGGCATCTGCCGGGGCACTACGACCTCGTGCACTCGCACTACTGGCTGTCGGGGCAGGTCGGGTGGCTCGCGCGGGATCGGTGGCGGGTGCCGCTGGTGCACACCGCGCACACGCTTGCCGCGGTGAAGAACGCGGCGCTGGCGCAGGGGGATACTCCCGAACCCGAGACCCGGGTGATCGGCGAGAAGCAGGTGATCGCCGAAGCTGATCGGCTCGTGGCCAATACCGATGACGAAGCCCGTCAGCTGGTCGATCTCTACGGTGCCTCGCGCGATCGCATCGACGTGGTGCCGCCCGGTGCGGATCTGTCGCGCTACCAGCCCGGTGACAAGCTGGCCGCGCGCGCGGAACTGGGACTGCGGGCCGACGAGCAGATCGTCGCGTTCATCGGTCGGATCCAGCCGCTCAAGGCTCCTGATGTGCTCGTGCGGGCCGCCGCCGACCTGATTTCGCGCGATCCCCGGCGCAAGCTGCGGGTGCTGATCGTGGGTGGTCCGTCCGGTTCCGGGCTGGCCAGGCCCGACGCGTTGATCGAACTGGCCGCCGACCTCGGCATCGCCGACCAGGTCACCTTCCTGCCGCCGCAACCCGCGCACAAGCTCGTGCAGGTGTACCGCGCGGCCGACGTGGTCGCGGTGCCCAGCTACAACGAATCCTTCGGCCTGGTCGCCATCGAGGCGCAGGCCAGCGGCACCCCCGTGCTCGCCGCCGACGTCGGCGGCCTGGGGACCGCGGTGCGCAATCACGAATCCGGGCTGCTGGTTCCCGGCCATCGCACGCCCGACTGGGCCGACGCGCTGGGCTCGCTGCTCGACGACACCGACCGCCTGACGCGCATGGGCCTTACCGCCGTGCAGCACGCCAGCCGGTTCTCCTGGGCGCACACCGCCGACGGCCTGCTCGACAGTTACGCTGCCGCGATGGCCGGATTCCGCGCCGAACGCGGTCCCATCGCCCTGCACGCGGGCGATACCCGACAGGCCAGATCGCGGGCGCTGCTGCGGCGCCGGACAGGAGTGCGCCGGTGAGTGCCGTTTCGCAGATCATCGACGACACACTGCGCGATCGCGAGATCGAATACACCCGGCACGGCGACGACACGTTCATCGTGGTGCTGCCGGGGGAGCGCAAGCTGAAAACCACCGTGATGCTGACGGCCGGCAAGCACGGGGTTCGCATCGAATCGTTCGTGTGCCGCAAGCCCGACGAGAACTTCGAAGGGGTCTACAAGTACCTGCTTCGGCGCAACCGTCGGCTCTACGGCGTGGCCTACACGCTGGACAATGTCGGCGACATCTATCTGGTCGGGCGCATGGCGGCCGAATCGGTCACCGCCGACGAGCTCGACCGGATCTTCGGTCAGACGCTGGAAGCCGTCGACAACGACTTCAACATCCTGCTCGAACTGGGGTTCGCGGAATCCATTCGCAAGGAATGGAAGTGGCGGGTCTCGCGCGGGGAATCGTTGAAGAACCTGCGCGCGTTCGAACACCTCATCGACGACGAGCTCGACAAGGCATGAAAAAACCCGGTACCGCGTTGTGCGGCACCGGGTTTCAGTTCAGCAAGTCAGCAGTTCGACGGCACCGGTTCGTTGCGGAACCGGGACTCGACGTAGTTCCACGCGTCCGGGAAGCCCGCCACCGCGGCGGTCATGTGCTCGGAGATCTCCACGGTGTTCAACTGCACCGGGGTACCCGACTTGCACCAGTGCGCGATGGTGTCCGCGACCGGCGCGTACGGGGTGAGGATGTCGTACTTGCCCTGCCAGATGTACGTGGGAGCGGTCGGCGCGCCCTGGAAGTGCACCAGGCTGTTCTCCCGCAGCACGCCACGCGCGACCTCGCTGGTCAGCAGTTCCTTCGACGCCGCCATCTGGTCGGCGTTGCGCAGGGCACCGTGGAACAGCAGGAAGCGACGGCACGCGTCCTTGGTGAAATCGCGGAACCACAGGCCGTTCTCGTTGAGCTGATCCGACACCGGCACGCGATCGGGGTACTCACGCTCGATGCCCATCGCGGCGGCGAACGCCAGACCGAAACCGGGGTGCGGGGCGAAACCCAGTGCGTCGGCCATCAATTCGAGGTCGGCGGGGATACCGCCCGACACCACCGCGGCCAGCTTCAGCTCCGGCGCGTAGGTGGGCTGCAGTGCCGCCGCCCACGCGGTCGCCATGCCGCCGCCGGAGTAACCCGCGATCGCCACCGGCGAGGAACCCACACCCAGTTCGGCGACCTTCTGCACCGCGCGCACGCTGTCCAGAGTGACCATGCCGCTGAGCTTGGCCGCACCGTACGCCACCGTCGGGCCCAGGTAATCGGGCACCGAGATCGCCCAGCCGCGCGCCAACGGCAACATCGCGCCCGCGGCATCTTGCAGCTCACCGTTGAACATCGACTGCGACGGGTTGCAGCGCGTGCCGATGGAGTTGATCAGCGCCTGGTACGACACCAACGGCGGGTTCTTCACACCGATCGGCAGCAGCACCGTGGTGACGCCCATGATCGCGTCGCCCGCGGAATTGGTGGAGCGGAACGCGACCTGGTGGCCCTGCGTGCCCGGGTACATCCAGGTGTCGATGTGGCGGCTGCGCACCACGTCGCCGGGAGCCAGCGCGCCGATGTTCGCCGGTGCGGCGAAGAACGGATCCGGATCAGGCGTCGGATACAGCGGATTCGCACCCGCGGGAGCGGCGAACAAGCCCACAGACAGCAGACTCAACACCAAGACAACTATTTTCGACACAGCTTTCCTTCATCAACAGTAGTGCTGCCCAACTAAGACGACCCGACCCGGAACGAAGTATCTAACGAAAACCGGTGAAATGTACCGACCAGTAGTCAAAGTGTCGTGTGCCACATGTTGTGATCGTTCACATCGAAGTCGGGGCCGATGGGTGGCACGGTAACCCGACGTAGCAGGTAGGAGTGAGGATGACGGCGCTCGCGCTCGACATCGGGGCGACGAAATTCGCTGCGGGGCTTGTGGACCCGCACTACGGGGTGCACGAGGTGCGGCAGGTAGCAGCCGCCTCGGACGACCCGTGGCGCACCTGTCGGGACCTTTTGGTGGCTGTGGCAGGTGACAATCGGGTGCGCTCGATCGGGATCGGGTCGGCGGGGCCCGTCGATGTGCGCGCGGGGGTGACGCGGCCGTTGAACCTGGCGGCCTGGCGGGACGGGTTCACCATCGTCGACCATGTGCGGGCGTTGTTCCCGGACGCGGTGGTGCGGTTCGCGATCGACGGGGCGTGTTTGGTGTTGGCCGAGCATCGGGTCGGCGGGTTGCGTGGGGTGGACAACGGGTTGGCTTTGACCGTGTCGTCGGGGGTTGGTGGGGGGATCATCGCCGATGGACGAGTTGTGGTGGGGCGCACGGGGAATGCGGGGCACATCGGGCACATTGTGGTGCCCGGTGATGACACACCTTGTCCCTGTGGGGGATTCGGGTGCGTGGAGGCGGTGGCCAGTGGGATGTCGTCGGTGCGGTGGGCGCGTTCGCGCGGGTGGATGGGATCGAACGGTCTGGAGCTCGCGGCGGCCGCTCACGCTGGGGACGCGATCGCGGTGGCGGCGATGGCGCGGGCGGGAACTGCGTTGGGACAAGCAGTTTCGTCGGCCGCGGCGCTGTTGGATGTGGATCGGGTGGTGATCAGTGGCGGATTCGCGCAGTCAGGGCAGCCGCTGTGGGGGCCGTTGCGGGCTGCGGTGGCACGGCATTGTGGGCTCGAGTTCGTTCGCGGGTTGCGGGTGGAACTGTCGAGATTGAGCGACGGGGCGACGCTGGTGGGTGCGGGGGTGCTCGCGGTCGACGGTGGGGGACAGGTCAGTTCGGCATGAGGGGGACTCTTCGGTCCGAACTGTGGTGTGCTCGGGCGCGTTCGGGCGAGTAGCGCGTTTCCGGGCGTAGCCTCGATGAGGTGGCTGCCGACTATGTGCCGGGCGATGTCGTCCATATTCCGCAGGGTCCGTTCCAAGGGGTGTGCGCCGTCGTGCGCGAGGTCGACTTCGTGGCGTCGCGATTACAGGTCGACGCGCTGGTCAAAGGCGGAACGCACGGCCTGAACCTCGGGTTCGACGAGGTGGAGTGGGCCTGACATCTCCGCAATGTCAGAATGGCCTCTATGACCTACACCCTCGTGCTGCTGCGCCACGGCGAGAGCGAATGGAACGCCCTCAACCTGTTCACCGGCTGGGTGGACGTGCAACTGACCGACAAGGGCATCGCCGAGGGTAAACGGGCCGGTGAACTGCTCAAAGAAGCAGGCATCCTGCCCGACATCGTCTACACCTCGCTGCTGCGCCGCGCCATCAGCACCGCCGACAACGCGCTGGGCACCGCCGACCGGCTGTGGATCCCGGTCGTGCGCGACTGGCGCCTCAACGAACGCCACTACGGCAACCTGCAGGGCAAGAACAAGGAGCAGGTCCGCGAGGAATACGGCCAGGAGCAGTTCATGCTCTGGCGCCGCAGCTACGACACCCCGCCGCCGCCCATCCAGCCCGACAACCCGTACAGCCAGGCCGACGACCCGCGCTACGCCGGCATCCAGGTCCCCAAGACCGAATGCCTCAAAGACGTTGTCGAGCGGATGGTCCCGTACTGGGAGAACGCCATCGCGCCCGAACTGCGCACCGGCAAGACCGTGCTGGTCGCCGCCCACGGCAACTCGCTGCGCGCGCTGGTCAAGCACCTCGACGGGATCTCCGACGAGGACATCTCCAGCCTGAACATCCCCACCGGCATTCCGCTCGTCTACGAACTGGACGAGAACATGCGTCCGGTGAAGGCCGCGGAGTACCTGGACCCGGCGGCTGCTGCTGCCGGTGCGGCCGCTGTCGCCAACCAGGGCGGTAAGTAACCCTTTTCGTTCGGTCGGCCCCACACCGTTGCGCGGTGTGGGGCCGTTTTGCGCTGCTGGACGCGTTTCACCGGCGACGCGGCGTCGATCCGACCATGATCCGCAGGTCGGCCCGGCCGCGATGTCACACTCGCGCCGGTTATGTCGTCACTTCTGTAGACGCCGCGAAAAACGTGGCCGCCGAAGGAGTTACGCCATGAACACCGCCTACGTCATCGTCACCGTCGTCGCCGCACTGTGGGTCGGGTTCTCGGCGTTCTCGCTGCTGCGCCGGGCACCGTTCGTGGTGGAACCGCTGGTGGAGTACGGCGTCCCGCAGACCTGGTGGGCACCACTGGGGATCGCCAAGGCTGTTGGCTCGATCGGGCTGCTGATCGGCTTGTTCGTGCCGGTGATCGGGGTGCTCGCCGCGATCGGGCTGATCCTGTACTTCGCCGGTGCGGTGGCGACGGTGCTGCGGGCGCGGTCGTACAAGACCGTCGCGTTCCCGGTGCTGTACCTGGCCCCGGTCGCCGTCGCCTTGGGTCTCGGCCTCGCGGTGTGAACCGTTGCGGGCCGCCCGAGCCCGGCGTAATCACCCAATTCGCCTCGAAATAAGCAGAAAACTGATTTTCGAGCGTCGTTTTGGGCGATTACGCCGGGCTGTCCGTTGTTCAGGCGTCGGCCACGGCGAAAGCGGCCGACAGCGGCGGAAGCATGGCGCGGGCGTCGCAGCCCGCGAACCACAGGCCCACGGTGAAGACCGAGGTGGCCTCCAGGTATCTGGCTCGGTGCAGTCCGCCTGCCAGGAATGGTTGCAGGGCAAGGTCTTCGGCGAGTTGGGCGACTGTTCGGACGGCTTCGGGATCGTCGCCGCAGATCGGGACGGCCAAACGCACACCGTCGAAGACTCGGTCGGTGCCCGCCCAGACCTCGGCGGCGAGGAGGTTGAAAGCCTTGACCACGTGGGCATTCGGTGCGGCTGCCGCGATCCGCTCGGCCACCGCGTCCTCGCTCAGCACGAACGCGGTGACGCCTTCGGGGGCGGATTCGTCGGGGAGAAACGCGTTGGTGCAATCGATGACGATCTTTCCAGCCAGATCGTAGGTACCGAGCAGTTCGGTGAGAGCGCTCACCGGCACCGCGAGCAGCACGACCTCCGCGAAGGCGATCGCCACGTCGATGGTCGCCGCGTGCACGTCGACCGGGGAGGCGGGCGAGCCGTTCGTGTTCCGGTGGCCGCCGCTTACCGCGTTGATCGCGGAAGCGAGTGTCCGCGCCGCGTCGACCGAGCGGGCGCCGATCCGTACCTCGTGACCCGCCGCGGCCCAGCCGCCGCCCAGGGCAGACGCCATCGCGCCCGCGCCGATGATTCCGATTCGCATGAGAACTCCTGTGATGGGGCATGTCGTGCCCGATGGCATCGACCACACCGACGCTAGAAAGTTCGAAAGGCACTTCCGGGTGCCTATCGGTGGTGGCACGCTGGAACACGTGACCACCGCGGCGCAGTTCCCGCCCTACGGCGACTACGAGGCCGACTGTCCCGCGCGGATGGCGGTGGATCTGTTCGCGAATTCGTGGCTGCCGGTGCTCGTGTATCTGCTGCGCGATGGTCCGCAACGTCACAGCGAACTGTTGGCGGGGGCCGGCGGGATCAGTCAGAAGATGCTCACCCAGACCTTGCGGCGGATGCAGGCGATGACGCTGGTACGCAGGCGGCGGTATGCCGAAGCGCCGCCGCGGGTGGAGTACGAACTCACCGAAGCGGGGCGGGATCTGCTGGTTCCGATTTATGCGCTCGGTGCATGGGTCGACCGGCACGGGGTCGCGGTGAGTGCCGCGATGGACGGCGAATCGACTGGCTGACACGCCCGGCGGATGCGCAGGTGCCTGCCGGGTGAACGGCAAACCAACGCCGTGCCAAGTGCCCGTGACCTGCGTTGAACTTCGTCGACCCGGCGCCGGGATGTCGGTGCGCACTCGTACGATCAATGGTGTGAGTGTTCCGCAGGCCGTGCTGTTGGCAGTCCTCGCGGCTGTCGTGGGACTGGCAGTCGGTGGCTTGCTGATCCCGTACGTCAACGCCAGACAGGCCGCGCGGACCCAGGAAGACACCGGGCTGACCATGTCGCAGGTGCTGGACCTGATCGTGCTCGCGTCGGAGTCCGGGATCGCGGTGGTCGACGAGTATCGCGATGTGGTGCTGGTCAATCCGCGCGCGGAGGAACTCGGGCTGGTCCGTAACCGGTTGCTCGACGAACGCGCCTGGGCCGCGGTGGAGAAAGTGCTGGCCACCGGCGAATCCGCGGAATACGACCTCACCGCCAAGAACCCGCTGCCCGGTCGCGGCCGGATCGCGGTGCGTGGCGTTGCCCGCAAACTGTCTCGTGAGGAAACCAGCTTCGTCGTGCTGTTCGCCGACGACGATTCCGAGCAGGCCCGCATGGAAGCCACTCGACGCGATTTCGTCGCCAATGTCAGCCACGAACTCAAGACTCCCGTCGGCGCGATGAGCCTGTTGGCCGAGGCCATGCTGGAATCGGCCGACGATCCCGACGCGGTGCGCCACTTCGGTTCGCGGGTGCTCGGGGAATCGCGGCGGCTGGGCAAGATGGTCACCGAGCTGATCGCGTTGTCGCGACTGCAGGGTGCGGAGAAACTGCCCGACCTGGCCGTGGTCGATGTCGACACGGTGGTGCAGCAGGCGGTCGACCGCTCGCGCACCGCCGCCGAGGCCGCTGGCATCACCGTGAGCACCGACCGGCCCAGCGGGCTGGAAGTGCTCGGTGACGAAACGTTGCTGGTGACCGCGCTGTCGAATCTGGTGGAGAATGCGATCGCGTATTCACCACAGGGCTCGCACGTGTCGGTGAGCCGGTCGCTGCGCGGCGATCATGTCGCGATGGCGGTCACCGACCGTGGCATCGGCATCGCCAAGGAAGACCAGGAACGGGTGTTCGAACGGTTCTTCCGCTCGGACAAGGCCCGCTCGCGGTCCACCGGCGGCACCGGCCTCGGCCTGGCGATCGTGAAACACGTGGCGGCCAACCACAACGGCGAGATCACCCTGTGGAGCAAACTGGGCACCGGTTCGACGTTCACGCTGCGGATCCCCGCCCATCTGGAAACCGATGGGGACGAGGACGTGGAACAGACGCCCGAGCCCAGCACGAGAGAAACCAACGTCGCGCGCACTCTCGCGGGACGAACGAACGGTGTGGAGGCACGCAGATGACGAGTGTGTTGATCGTCGAAGACGAGGATTCGCTGGCCGAACCGCTGGCGTTCCTGCTTCGCAAGGAAGGCTTCGACGTCACCGTCGTGGGCGACGGCCCGTCCGCACTGGCCGAATTCGACCGCTCCGGCGCCGATATCGTGCTGCTGGACCTGATGCTGCCCGGCATGAGCGGCACCGACGTGTGCAAGCAGCTGCGCACCCGCAGCGGCGTGCCGGTGATCATGGTGACCGCGCGCGACAGCGAGATCGACAAGGTCGTGGGGCTGGAACTGGGCGCCGACGACTATGTCACCAAGCCGTACTCCGCGCGCGAGCTGATCGCGCGCATTCGTGCCGTGCTGCGCCGCGGTGCGGGCGACGAGCTGGACTCGGGCAGCGAGAACGGTGTGCTCGAGGCCGGGCCGGTGCGCATGGATGTGGATCGGCACACTGTGCACGTCAACGGTGCGCAGGTCACGTTGCCGCTCAAGGAGTTCGACCTGCTCGAATACCTGCTGCGCAACTCCGGTCGCGTGCTCACCCGTGGACAGTTGATCGACCGGGTGTGGGGTGCGGACTACGTGGGCGACACCAAGACCCTGGACGTGCATGTGAAGCGTCTGCGTTCGAAGATCGAAGCCGACCCGGCCAAGCCCGAACATCTGGTGACCGTGCGAGGCTTGGGCTACAAGCTCGAGGCGTAACTCAGACACGAAAAAACCCGGCATCGAGGTGATGCCGGGTTTTGTGTATTTCCAGGCTTACACGGCCGACCAGGCGACGCCGATGGGGGTGTCCATCTTCTTCAGCGAGACCCAGCCGAAGGCGTCTTCCTGCATGCAGTCGTAGATCGGCACGTCGGCGCCGTTGCCACGGCAGGCGATCGTGGAGGAGGTGCCCATGGTGGACACGATGATGAACTTGCCGTCCTTGATCGCGTTCAGTGCCGCGGGATCGGTGTAGTTCACGAAGCTCGAGGTGAAGTCGGCGTACTGCGCCGGATCGCCGTTGGGTTCGGCGTTGGCCAGGCCGGTCATGGTGAGGGTGGCGCCGATCACGAGGGTCGCCAGGGAGAGCGCTTTCTTCGACATGAACCGATACTCAACCCGACTTCGGTGTCGCGCGCATGGCGAGCAGGTGAACCGGACAGTTTCGAGGGTCTCACTGCGCGTGATTCGGGGCGTGAGATTCGGGGTGCAGCCGCTCGGCTTCCACCGTCGCCGGATGCACCGCGACGATGCCGAGACCTTCGCGTCGGCGGCAATGCCGCGACAGTTCGTCGTAGGCGGGCGCACCGAGCAGCTCACGCAGCTCCGGGCCGTACGACTGCCACACCGGCTTGGTGCCCACGTGCGCGTCGGGGGAGCTGGTGCAATACCAGTCCAGATCCAACCCGCCCGGACCCCAGCCGCGCCGGTCGTACTCGGTGACCACGGTGCGCAGGATCTGCACGCCGTCGGGGCGTTCCACCCAGTCCTGGGTGCGGCGGATCGGCAGCTGCCAGCACACGTCCGGCTTCACTTCCAGGGGCTCGATGCCCTTGCGTACGGCCATGATGTGCAGCGCGCAGCCGGGGCCCGCGGCGAAACCGGGGCGGTTGAGGAAGATGCAGGCGCCGTCGAAGCGGCGGGTGCGCAGGGCCGGCTCGTCCTCGAGCTCGTCGAGTTCGAGGTAACCCTTCTTGACGACTTTGCCGTTCTCGGTGGCCTCGCCCATGAGCTGCCAGTCGTCGGGTGTGAGCATCTTCACAGCACCGTTGAGGCGCTTGCGATCGTCCTTGTCCGCGAGGAACGCGCCGTGCGAACAGCACCCGTCGTCGGGGCGTTCGGCGATGATGCCCTGGCACGCGGGCGTGCCGAACACGCAGGTCCAGCGCGACAGCAACCAGGTCAGATCGGCCACGATCTGGTGCTCGCCGTTTGCTGGGTCGGTGAACTCGATCCACTCGCGCGGGAAATCGAACTCGACTTCCGGGGCCGGATCGATCTTATTCGCAGGTCGGAGCCGGGTCTGTGCGGTGCCAGATACGCCTTCGGTCACAATCGCAGACGCTAACAGTTCAGTCGCCTGGCCTGTTGTACCGGATCACCAAGTACCGTATTCGTGTGCGGCTTGGTGTTCTCGATGTCGGAAGCAATACCGTCCACCTGCTCGTGGTGGACGCGCATCGTGGTGGCCACCCGATGCCCATGAGCTCGTCGAAGTCGGCCTTGCGCCTGTCGGAGAGCATGGACTCGATGGGCCGGATCACCGAGGAAGGCGAGGCGCGACTGATCGCGACCATCGCCGAATTCGCTGACCTGGCCCGCAATTCCAAATGCGTGGAGCTGATGCCGTTCGCGACGTCGGCGCTGCGCGAGGCGACCAATTCCGAGGAAGTGCTGGCCCGGGTTCGGTCCATGACCGGGGTCGATCTGCAGGTGCTGTCCGGCGACGACGAAGCTCGCCTGACGTTCCTGGCGGTGCGCCGCTGGTTCGGCTGGAGCGCGGGCCGGATCATCAACCTCGACATCGGCGGCGGCTCGCTCGAGCTGTCCAACGGCGGCGACGAGGAACCCGACGTGGCGCTGTCGCTGCAACTGGGCGCGGGCAGGCTCACGCGGGAGTGGCTGCGCGACGACCCGCCGGGCAAGCGCAAGATCGCGGTGCTGCGCGACTGGCTCGACGCCGAACTGGTCGCCCCGTCCAAGATCATGATCGAGGCGGGCAAGCCCGACTTGGCCGTGGGCACTTCGAAAACCTTCCGTTCGCTGGCCCGTCTGACCGGTGCCGCACCCTCGGCCGCCGGACCGCGCGTGCGCCGTACACTGACCAGCTCCGGTCTGCGCCAGCTGATCGCGTTCATCTCCCGGATGACCGCCTCGGACCGCGCGGAACTGGAAGGCGTGAGCTCCGACCGCTCCCAACAACTGGTGGCCGGTGCGCTGGTCGCGGAGGCGAGCATGCGGGCGTTATCGCTGGACAGCATCGAAATCTGTCCCTGGGCGCTGCGCGAAGGACTTATCCTGCGCAAACTGGACTCCGAACCCAATGGCGGAGGACCGGTCGAACAACCGCCGGTGACCCCGGTCGCAGAGGTGGAGACGGCATGAACGGGCAGGTTCGCACGACCAGGCCGGAGGCGGTGGCTCGCGTGCGTTCGCGAGGCAGTAGAGCGTGCCGGAAGGACGCAGTATGAGTGGCGAGGATTCCAAGCAGTTATCGGTGGCGGAGCTGCTGGCTCGCAATGCCGCACAGGGTGCCGCACCCGCGGCCTCCGGTGGTGGCGGCCGACGGCGGCGCAGTGGGCGTGGGGTGTCGGTCAATGATCTGACCGGCGAGAACGCGGCTGTGAAGCCGAACTCGCACGCCGCGCCCGCGGCACCTCCCGCGCCGCCCGCTTATGCGCCCGCACCGAGTTATGAACCGGCGCCGAGCTATGAACCGGCGCCGAGCTACGCGCCCGAGCCCAGTTACGAACCGCCTGCGAGTTACCAGCCCGCGCCCTACCCGCCGCCGGGTCCGGCCGAGCCTGCGTTCTCGCCGATGTCGGGGCCGATCACTCGTTTCGATCCCCACGCTTCCGCGCCCGATCCTCGTGATCCGCTGGGCTTGGGCGAACAGCGGCCGTCGTCCGATCCGTTCGGGCCGTTCCGGGCCGAGGCGCGCGACGGCGGTGCCCGCGGGCGTGGACCGAATCGGCTCGGGGTGCCCGGTGGTGCTTCGCAGCCGGTTGATCCGGCTATCGCCGAAACTTTCGGGTCGGGTGCGATGCCCGCTGTCGGTGGGGGTCGTCGGCATCGGCCCGAGGAGCCCGAGGTCGCGCAGCCCTCGCCGCCGGTGAGTGGTGGGCGGGCGGCTCGGCGACGGGCCGCCGAGGCTGCGGAAGAGGCTGTGGAGCCGCCTGCGGCGCGGTCGTTCGACGCTCCCCTGTACGAGTCGGGGATCGATGCGCCGCGGGCCTTCATGGGTCGGCCCGGGCAGAGTTCGGGGTTCGACAGTCTTCCCGATCCTGCGCTCGGGTTCGATGATGGGTCGGCGTTCGATGCCGGTTCGGGTTTCGATGGTGGTTCGGGTTTCGATGGTGGGTCGGGATTCGGTCAGGGTGGCGGGGCTTTCAACGGACGGCCTGCGTCGGGGTTCAATGGGCCGCCGGGTGAGTCTTTCGACGGGCGGCCTGCTTCGGGTGCGCGAGGTTTCAACGGGCGCAACGGTTCTGGTGAGGCCGTGCCGGGGTTCCCTGCTGCTGGTTTCGACCAGCCTGCTCCTGGTTTCGAGGCTGCGCCGGGGTTCGATGCGCCCGCGCCGAACGGATTCGAGCCCAACGCCGATGCCACGCAGGCCTACAACGTCGCGCCGAGTGTCGATGTGCCCACGCGGGGTGCCGCACCGGCGGACAAGCGGCCGTCGCTGGATCGTCGGCGGGGGTCTGCGGAGCCGAAGTCCGGTGGGTTGCCGTCGTGGTCCGCGCGTCGGCATCGGCCCGACAAGGCCGCGCCCGAGAGTGGTGGGTTCCCGACTGCGGCGTGGTCGCCGGTCAGCCAGGAGCAGCCGCTGGTTTCCGGGCAGTCGGTGGCCGGGGATCTGCTGCGGCAGCGCGCCGATCGTGCGGCCGACGCGCACACCGAGGTGCATCGTCTCGACGTCGACCCGATCACCGGCGACGAGCCCGACACCGACGACTACGCCGAATCCGAGTACGACGACCGCGACTACGTCGACAACGACTACTCCGACGGTGACTACGTCGAGTACGACGACGACTACGACGACTACGAACCGGAACTGAAGCCGACCAGGGCGAGCAGGCGGGCCGCGACCAAGGCGGCCGCGTCGAAGGTCGCGGGTCGGGCGAAGTCGAAGGTGGCCGGTCGCGGCAAGTCCGGGCCGTCGAAGGCCGCGAGCCGGAAGACGGGCAACCGGGCCGGTGGGTCGTTGGCCGACCGGGCCGCACGCGTGTCGAGCATGGCGCGTGGCTCCGACGAGAACGACAACCGTCGACAGTGGATGATTCTGGGCGCGCAGAGCGTCGGTGCGGCGATCGCCGGGATGTTGCTGTTCAAGGGTTTCGAGGTCATGTGGGAGACCATGCCGTGGGTCGCGCTGGCCCTGGCCACGGTGGTCATCCTCGGTCTGGTCGCGCTGGTGCGCATCCTGCGCCGCACCGATGACATCTTCAGCACCGTGATCGCGGTGTTCGTGGGCGTCTTCGTGACGCTGGGACCGCTAGCCTTTCTCCTCAGTACCAGCTGAATACAGGGAGTGGGCTGTGGGGAACGCACGAGCGGACATCGCGATCGGGCTGTCGACGGCCTCGGTGTATCCGGAGAACACGCAGGCCGCGTTCCGATACGCGGCCGAATTGGGTTACGACGGTGTGGAATTGATGGTCTGGGCCGAACCGGCCAGCCAGGACATCGCCACCGTGCAGTCCTACGCCAAGCGCTACGGCGTGCCGGTGTTGGCCGTGCACGCGCCGTGTCTGCTGATCTCGCAACGGGTGTGGGGCGCCGATCCGGTGGCCAAGCTGGAACGCAGCGTGCGCACGGCCGAGGCGCTGGGCGCGGACACCGTCGTGGTGCACCCGCCGTTTCGCTGGCAGCGTCGCTACGCCAAGGGTTTCGCCGATCAGGTCGGTGAGCTCGAGGCGCATCACCCGGTGAAGGTCGCGGTGGAGAACATGTTCCCGATGCGCGCGGACACCCTGTTCCGCGAGGGCGCGGTGCGCAGGCTGGAACGCCGCGCGGGCCCCGGACGTGCGGTGAGCGCGTTCAGCCCGTCCTACGACCCGACCGACATCGGCTTCGACCACTACACCCTCGACCTGTCGCACACCGCCACCGCGGGCACCGACGCACTCGAGCTGGCCCGCCGCATGGGCAGCGGCCTGGTCCACCTGCACCTGGCCGACGGCCGCGGCGCCGCCCACGACGAACACCTGGTCCCCGGCGACGGCACCCAGCCTTGCGCGCAACTGTGTGAACACTTGGTGCACACGGGTTTCCGCGGCCACGCCGTCGCGGAGATCAACACCCAGAACGCGCGAACCACCACCCAACGCGCAGCCCAACTGTCCCGCACCCTGGATTTCGCCCGCCGCCACCTGACCGGCGCATCGCCCGACCCCCAGCCGCACCACGCCGACCTGCCGTGACCGGGGGAATAGTGGGGGCGCGTGCAGGCTTGTACGCTGTACGAATCCCGCTGGGCCCCTTCGACCAGGAGTGACGATGACGCGAGAGCTCGCGACCGATGCGCCGTTCAGCCAGGTCCTGGACCTGACCGAGCTGACCACCACCGACGCCGAGACCGGGCGCTTCGCCGGCGTCATCGGCGACACCTGGACGATCGGCCCCAAGGTGCACGGCGGCACCATGGTCGCCGCGACCGCCGCTGCCGCCACTCGCTGGCTGACCGAGACCGATGAATCTCTGGCCCAGATGGCTCCCATCGCGGCCAGCACCGACTTCCTCGGCGCCCCGGACCCCGGCGAGGTCGAATACGCGGTTCACATTCGCAAGAAGGGCCGCCAGATCTGCCTGGCCGACGTGGACCTGATCCAGAACGGCCGCACCCTGGTGCGCACCGCGTTCACCTTCGGGTACCTCGACTCCACCGAAACCAGCTGGACCGGCCCCGAAACCGACATGCCCGCCGAGCCCAGCGACGAAGCCATCCGGTACAGCCCGGATTCGCCGATGGGCAAGATCGTGCACGTCAGCCAGGGTGCGCACCTGCTGATCGACCCCACCTGGGGTGAATTCCTGCGCGGTGAGACCGGTCCGCCCCGGCTGCGGCTGTGGATCCGCCCGTTCGACGGCGACGAAACCGATCCGCGCGCGCGTGCCGCCTTCGCGATGATGGCCGCCGACATCAGCCCGCCGGTGCCGATGAACCTGGGCCACTTCGGTTGGTCGCCCACGGTCCAGATGACCACCTACCTGCGCCGCATCCCCGCCCCCGGCTGGTTGCGCGTGATCGCCACCGCCCGTGAGGTCGGCGAGCGCATGTTCGACGAGGACCACCTGGTCATCGACTCCACCGGTGCCGTGGTGGCGCAGAGTCGCCAGCTGGCTTTGATCCCGGCGGCGCGCTGAGGCTGTCCGGCCCACTAATCTTGTTGTCATGACGAGAATTGCGGTGGTCGGTGGCGGTCGGATCGGTGAGGCGCTGGTGGCCGGATTGCTGGAATCCGGTCGGGCGACCAAGGATCTGGTCGTGGTCGAGCCGGTCGCCGCCCGCGCCGCGCAGCTGGCCGAGCGGTTCAAGGTGCGGGTGAGTGGGTCGGTCGCCGACGCGGTCGAGGGCGCCGACATCGTGGTCATCGCGGTCAAGCCCGGCGTGGTCGACTCCGTGCTCACCGACCTGTCCAAGGCCGATCTGGACAACGGCCGCGACCAGGTGCTGGTGTCGCTGGCCGCGGGTGTGTCCACCGCCCGGCTCGAGTCGAAACTGCCCGCCGGATTCCCGGTCGTTCGGGTGATGCCGAATACGCCCATGCTGGTCGGGCAGGGGATGAGCGTGCAGTCGCCGGGCCGCTACGCCAAGCCCGAGCAGCTGGAACTGGTCGGCGACATGCTCGAAGCGGTCGGCAAGGTCGTCACGGTGCCCGAGGCGCAGATGGACGCGGTCACCGCGGTGTCCGGTTCGGGTCCGGCCTATTTCTTCCTGGTCGTGGAGGCCATGATCGACGCCGGTGTGGGCCTCGGCCTCACGCACGATGTGGCCAGCGAACTGGTCGTGCAGACCATGATCGGCTCGGCCGCGCTGCTGGACGAGACCGGGCAGAGCGCCGCGGAATTGCGCGTCGCGGTCACCTCGCCCGGTGGCACCACCGCCGCGGCACTGCGCGAACTCGAACGTGGCGCGCTGCGTTCGACCTTCATCGAAGCCCTGCACGCGGCCAAGCGACGCTCGGCCGAACACGGCGCAACGAACGAGTGACGAACGGGTACTCGGTTTGAAAACCGATTTCTCCCACCCGTCGCAGTAATCCCACTGGTCCCGCTAAGCTCGTAGAAGCACGTGCGTGTCTGTTCCGCTGGTGGGGAAGCCGGCGGCGCGGGCGTGCCGGAGGTCAATGGTGCCATGATGTCTGCGAACAGAATGTCCAGTAATCCATCGGCGTCGGGCGGTGGTTCGGGTTCGCCCGCGCCGCGGGTCGGCGCCACCCCGCAAACGGTGATCGGCGGCGGCACACAGTTTCTCACCGTCGCCGAAGTAGCCGATCTCATGCGGGTCTCCAAGATGACGGTGTACCGGCTCGTGCATTCGGGTGAACTGCCCGCGGTGCGTGTCGGACGCTCGTTCCGAGTGCACGCGAAGGCGGTGCACGACTACCTGGAGACGTCGTATTTCGACGCCGGATAGATGTAGTACGGCCAGGTGTAAGGGCGGTTTCGTCGCCGCGACGGTGTCCCGGTAGCATGGACAATCGGTTCGTGTCCGCCTGCCGGTGGCACCGTTCGTGGTGTCCGGTTGCCCCGGCGGCGCGGACGCCAGACGACGCACGTGAAGACCGCGTGTGTATGCCGAGTAGAGAGAACGCGAGGAAACCCTATGGGTTCTGTGATCAAGAAGCGCCGCAAGCGTATGTCGAAGAAGAAGCACCGCAAGCTGCTTCGCCGCACGCGTGTTCAGCGTCGCAAACTCGGCAAGTAAGCCTGCGTGCCTGCGACGAGCCCGTCACCTTCGAGGTGGCGGGCTCTCGCTGTGAAAATGGCCGGGTTTGTGACCGGTACCGGGCGAGGACGGGTCGCCAGTGTTAAAAGCTTGTAGATCGTGACGGCCAGTGGCAGGAATGCGGCTACTCTGGTACGCGAAACACGATGAGCAGGGGGCTTTGAGTGGGGTCAGGTTCGAGTTCCGATACGCGGGAACGACACGCGCCGAAAGTTGTGCTGGTCACGGGTGCCAGCCGGTTCTTCGGCGGCAACGTCGCGGCACGGTTGGCTGCCGAACCCGGCGTCGAACGTGTCATCGCGGTGGATACCGTGACCCCCAGTCGCGAGTTGCGTCGCAAGATGGGCCGCGCCGAATTCGTGCGCGCCGACATCAGGAATCCGCTGATTCGCAAGGTTGTCGAGGGCAACAACGTCGACACCGTGGTGCACGCGGCCGTGCTCACCCGTCCGCCCGCCGGTGGTGGGCGCGCGGTGATGAAGGACCTCAATGTGCTGGGCACGATGCAGTTGCTGGCCGTGTGCCAGAAGGCGTCGTCGGTGCGGCGGGTCGTGGTGCGGTCGTCGTCGGCGGTGTACGGCTGCAGCGCCAAGGATCCGGCGAAATTCACCGAGGAAATGGGTGCGCGCACTCCGCCCGCGGGATGGTTCGCGCGCGACATGATCGATATCGAGGCGTTGGTGCGCGGAATGGCGCGGCGCAGGCCCGATATCTCCGCGTCGATTCTGCGTTTCGCGCCGATCGTGGGCCCGCGCCTGGCCGATCGTGGCGTGCAATATCTGCGTTCGCCGATTACCCCGACCGTGCTGGGTCGTGAAGCGCGACTGCAATTGCTGCACGAGGAGGACGCGGTCGCGGTGCTCGTGCACGCGGCGCAGCGGGCGCACGGCGGCACCGTGAATATCGCCGGAGACGGCGCGTTGGCGATGTCGCAGGCGATTCGTCGGGCCGGGCGGATCGTGGCGCCGGTGCCCTTCTTCCTGTTCCGCACGGTCGGTCGTTCGCTGATGGGTCCGATCATGCGCGGATTCAGTGGTGAACAACCCGATTACTTCTACTTCGGCTGCGGCCTGGACACCACCCGGATGCGCACCGAACTCGGTTTCACCCCACGCTGGACCACGGTTCAGGCATTCGACGACTTCATCGCGGGCGCAGCGTTGCGGCCCGTCTTCGATCCGACTTGGATCGACGCCGCGGAAAACAAACTGCTCGGTCTCATCGGGGCCGGTTCGGGAGCGCGTACATGAACGAGGGAGCGAAAGTCATTCGTCTCGACGTGAATGTCGAGGCCCGACAGCGACCGCAGACCCGGCGATGGCCGGATCAGCCCATGGCGGCGATGCCGGTGACCTCCCTGAGCGAACGTCGCCCCGGAATGCCCGCCCGGCCGCCGAAGTCGCTGACAGACATCGTGCGCGACGCCGTCGGCGAACAGATCGAACGCACCGCGGAATTCGCGCGACGCAGGCTCACCGGCGACTACCAGATCGACGAGTTCGGCTACGACCGGCACCTGCTCGAATCGGTCATCCTGCCCGCCCTGCGGCCACTGTCGGATTTCTGGTTCCGGGTCGAAGTCAGTGGCATCGAGAACATTCCGGCGGTCGGTGGCGCGCTGCTGGTGGCCAACCACGCCGGCACCGTGCCGTTGGACGGGCTGATGCTGCAACTGGCCGTGCACGACAAACACCCGCATCACCGGGCCCTGCGACTACTGGCCGCGGACCTGATCTTCGAATTACCGGTGCTCGGCGCGTTGGCGCGCAAGGCCGGGCACACCCTGGCCTGCCATCCCGATGCCGAGCGACTGCTGCGCGCCGGACACATCGCCGGCGTGTTCCCGGAAGGGTTCAAGGGCGTGGGCAAGAGCTACGCCGACCGGTACAAGCTGCAGCGCTTCGGGCGCGGCGGGTTCGTGTCGGCGGCGGTGCGCGCCGGGGTGCCGATCATTCCGGTGTCGATCGTGGGCTCGGAGGAGATCTACCCGAAACTGGCCGACATCAAGCCCCTTGCGCGCCTGCTCGGGCTGCCGTACTTCCCGGTGACGCCGCTGTTCCCGCATCTCGGGCTGCTCGGCGCGGTGCCGATGCCGTCGAAGTGGTACATCGAGTTCGGTGAGCCGATCGCGACCACGGCATTCGAACCCGAAGAGGCCGATGACCCGATGACGATGTTCGAGGTCACCGACCAGGTCCGCGAAACCATCCAGCAGACGCTGTACAAGCTGCTGGCCAAGCGCCGGAACGTGGTGCTGGGGTAGGCAGTTCGGCGGTCAGTGTTCGCGGTGGCGGGCGACGACCGCCGCTACCGCTCCACCCGCCGCGCCGATCGCCAGTGCGGTGGGCACGCCGATCTTGGCCGCCTTGCGACCCGTGCGGAAATCGCGGATCTCCCAGCCCCGGTTCTTCGCCACTTCGCGTAGGTCCGAGTCGGGGTTGATGGCCACGGCGGTGCCGACCAGCGACAGCATGGGGACGTCGTTGTGGCTGTCGGAGTAGGCGGTACAGCGTTTGAGGTTCAGGCCCTCGCGGATGGCCAGGGTGCGCACCGCGTGTGCCTTGCCCAGACCGTGCAGGATGTCGCCGACCAGGCGGCCGGTGAACTTGCCGTCGACACTTTCCGCGACCGTGCCCAACGCGCCGGTCAGACCCAGACGTTTGGCGATCACGTTGGCCAGTTCCACCGGGGTCGCGGTGACCAGCCAGACCTGCTGACCCGCGTCCAGGTGCATCTGCGCCAGCGCCCGAGTGCCCGGCCAGATCTTGTCGGCGATGATCTCGTCGTAGATCTCCTCGCCCAGCGCGGCGAGTTCGGCGGTGGGGCGGCCCGCGATGAAGCTCAGGGCCTTCTCCCGGCCCGAGACCATGTCCGAGGAATTCTCCTTGCCGGTGACCCGGAACTTCACCTGCTTCCAGGCGACATCGACCAGGTCGGAGGTCTTGAAATACTTGCGCGCGGCCAGGCCACGGGCGAAATGCACGATCGAGGCACCCTGCACGAGGGTGTTGTCCACATCGAAGAACGCCGCGGCGGTGAGGTCGCGCGGGACCTCAGGACCGGCGTCGGTGCCCTGCTCGGCGAGCTCGGCGTCGTGTAACTCGAGCGCGGCGTCGGCACTGGCCTCACCGGCCAGATTGGCGCGCAGCTCTTCCTCGCTCGGCCCGAACGGGCTGCGTGGCAGCCGTGCGAACTGTTCCTGCAGCTCCTGACCCAGGCGGCTCGGTTGCCACCGCGCAGGGAACTCCCCGAATCGCCCTGCGACGAATCCGGCCCTAGTCACCTTCGAACGTTCCGGCACCAGTACCCTCCGCTAGTCGCGCGAACCATGTCCACAGTAACCGGATACACCGACAACCCGCGCCGGGCTCGAGGATTAAATAGAGCTCATGACCAATCCCACACCCACCGTGACCCTGTTGACCCGCGCCGGTTGCGGCATGTGCACCACGGCACTGACGCAATTGCAGAGTATCTGTGGTGATTTCGGTCTCCCGGTCGCCACGGTCGATGTCGACGAAGCCGCGGTCAACGACCCCGCACTGCGGGCGGAATACGGTGATCGACTGCCGGTGGTGCTGTTGAACGGCCGTGAACACAGCTATTTCGACGTCGATGAGCCCCGTTTGCGGGCCGACCTGAGCCGCATCGCTGGTCGCGACGGAAAATGAGGCCCAATTCACCGACTTTGTGAACGCCTGCACAAGCGGTTACGGTGGTGACACGCAATCCGCACCGCCCCTGGCACGCAGCGGCGGTGGCCGGGTTTGTACCGCCCCTATGGCACCGGTCGCGCTCTCTTTCCCGCAGCGACCCACACCGGTGAACGACACAGAGGAACCGGACCGCGATCAGGCCCGGAACGAGGAGCCGACGACGTGACAGAGCAGCACGAGACGCCAAGTGGCGCCTCCGGCAAGCCTGTCGTGCGCGATATTCCGCAAGCCACGGTGACTCGTCTGGCCACCTATCTCCGTGTTCTGTCCGGACTGGCCGACTCCGGTGTTGCCATCGTATCGAGTGAGGAACTCGCTGTCGCGGCGGGTGTCAATTCCGCCAAGCTGCGCAAGGATCTTTCCTTCCTCGGACCCAACGGTGTGCGGGGTGTCGGCTATGACGTAGCCAAGTTGCGCACCAGGATCGAAGATGTGCTCGGACTGTCGCAGGGACATCGAGTGGTGCTGGTCGGCGCGGGCAATCTCGGTCGCGCGCTGGTCGGTTACGGCGGATTCGGGGTACGAGGCTTCACCGTGGTCGGGATCTTCGACAACGACCCCGCGGTGATCGGTGCGTCGTACGCCGGTCTCGTCGTGCGCGATGTCGAACAGCTGTCCGCGCAGATACCCGCGTTGGCGCCCACGATCGCGGTGGTGGCCGTGCCCGACGAGGCCGCCCAGGATGTGTGTGACCGGCTGGTCGCGGCCGGTCTGCCGTCGATTCTGAGCTTCGCCCCGCTGGAACTGCGCGCGCCCGCGCACGTGCAGGTCCGCCGCGTCGACCTGGCGATGGAACTGCAGATGCTGTCGTTCGACGCCGCCCGCAACGACGCGCTGCCCGAGATCGCCCAGATCGGTTCCGGCCGGATCGCGCGCCGGGTACCGCCACCGACCCACCTCACACACGCCGCACCGGTCGAACCGGCGCGCGGCAGGCCAGCGCGTCGCACCGCGCCGCATGCGGCCACCCCCCACTCGGCAACGGAGCCAAGCACCAAGGGATCGGTGATTACGCCATGAGCGAGCGTCAGCGAGCGAATCAGCAACTCAGCGCTAGTGGGGTGCGGTCATGAGCGTTCTTCTGGTGGGGATTTCGCATCGCAGCGCCCCGGTGTCGGTGTTGGAGAAGGTCGCTATCAGCGACGCCGACCGGCCGAAGCTGGTGGACCGGCTGCTGGAATCCAGCCATGTGTCCGAGGCGATGATCGTTTCCACCTGTAACCGCGTCGAGGTCTACGCCGTGGTCGACGCCTTCCACGGCGGGCTCGGTGAGGTGAGCGACCTGCTCACCAAGCATTCCGGGCTGCCGCTGGGCGATCTCACCAAGCACGCGTACGTCCGCTACAGCGAGGCCGCGGCCGAGCATCTGTTCGCGGTGGCCAGCGGTCTGGACTCGATGGTGGTCGGCGAGCAGCAGGTGCTCAGCCAGATTCGCACGGCCTATGCCAGCGCCGATGGGCAGCAGGCGGTCGGGCGCACCCTGCACGAACTGGCGCAGCACGGGTTGCGGGTGGGCAAGCGGGTGCATTCGGAGACCGGGATCGACCGGGCCGGTGCGTCGGTGGTGTCGGTGGCGCTGGATCGGGCCCGCGCGGTGGTCGGCGATCTGGCCGGGCGGACCGCGGTGGTGGTCGGTGCCGGTGCGATGGGCGGGCTGGCTGTGGCGCACCTGTCGCGGGCCGGGATCGGGCGGATCGTGGTGGTCAACCGGACGTTGGAACGCGCGCAGCGGCTGGCCGAAACCGGGCGGACCATGCACGGTGTCGATGCCGAGGCGGTCGAGATGTCGCGGCTGACCGAGGCCATGGCGGGCACGGATGTCGTGATCACCTGTACCGGCGCGGTCGGGTCCGTGGTGACCCTGGCCGACACCCATCGTGCGCTCGCGGGTCGTGCGCGCACCGAGGCCGCCGAACGTCCGCTGGTCTTCTGCGATCTGGGTCTGCCCCGCGATGTGGAGCACGCCGTGGCCGGTCTGCCCGGCGTGGCCGTGATCGACATCGAGTCGCTGCAGCGCGATCCGGCCGCGGGTGCCGCGGCCGACGACACCGCGGCCGCGCGCCTGATCGTCGCCGACGAACTCGCCAAATACCTTGCCGGACAACGCATGGCCGAGGTCACCCCCACGGTGGCCGCGCTGCGTCAGCGGGCCGCCGATGTGGTGGAAGCCGAACTGCTGCGGCTGGATTCGCGCCTGCCCGACCTGGCCGACCCGGCGCGCGACGAGGTGGCACGCACCGTGCGCCGCGTGGTGGACAAGCTGCTGCACGCGCCGACCGTGCGCGTCAAACAGCTGGCGTCCACTCCCGGCGGTGACAGTTACGCCGAGGCGTTGCGTGAGCTGTTCGAACTCAAACCCGGTGCGGTGCAAGCGGTTGCCGCTCCGATGGAGGTCGCCGCGGGGGAGTCGGCGCTGGCCGACGACTTCACCACGGGACACTTCGGCGAGTCGCCCCAACGCTTGACCGAGTCGAGGCCCGATACCGGCAGCTTGCGAAACCACGCAGCGCCGTTCGGGCATGCGCAGGAGGAAACCGCATGACCACGACAGTGCAGGAAGAGGACACCGTGACCGCAGGCAGCACCAGTGCGCCGTGGCGGATCGGCACGCGCGGCAGTCTGCTCGCGCTGACACAGGCGGGCACCATCCGTGATGCGCTGATCGCGACGGGGCAGCCCGCCGAACTGGTGGTCATCAAGACACCCGGCGACCTGTCGTCGGATCCGGTGCAGAAGATCGGTGTCGGCGTGTTCACCTCCGCGCTGCGCGACGAGCTGGCCGCGGGCACCATCGATATCGCGGTGCACTCCTATAAAGACCTCCCCACCGCGCAGGACCCGCGCTTCACCATCGCCGCTGTGCCGCCGCGCGAGGACCCGCGCGACGCGCTGGTGGCTCGCGACGGACTGGTTCTCGGCGAACTGCCCGCCGGTGCCCGCGTGGGCACCTCGGCACCGCGCCGTGCGGCCCAGTTGCGAGCGCTGGGCCTCGGCCTGGAGATCGCACCCCTGCGCGGCAATATCGACACCCGCCTGCGCAAGGTCATCGACGGCGAACTCGATGCCATCGTGATCGCCCGCGCCGGCCTGTGCCGGATCGGGCGCACCGACGCGATCACCGAATCGCTCGAGCCGGTGCAGATGCTGCCCGCCCCCTCACAGGGTGCGCTGGCGGTCGAATGCCGCACTGACGACCCGCAATTGATCGAGGTACTCGCCGGTCTGGACGATGCCGCGACCAGAGCCGCGGTGCTCGCCGAGCGTTCGCTGCTGGGTGAGCTCGAGGCAGGCTGCACCGCACCGATCGGGGCATTGGCCGAGATCGTCGAGTCGATCGACGAGGACGGCCGGATCTTCGACGAACTCTCGCTGCGCGCGTGTGCCGCCGCGATCGACGGCTCCGACGTGTTGCGCGCCTCGATCGTCGGCGCACCGAGCGACGCGGCCGAACTGGGCCGCACGCTGGCGCGCGAACTGCTGGACCTGGGGGCTCGCGCATTGCTGAGCGTCACAGACGAACCGGCGCCCACCGACTTCACTAATTCCAGCCCGATGGAGAACAACCGATGAGCAGCAGCCGAGCGACCAAGAAGCAACCAGGGCGGATCCTTTTCGTCGGATCCGGCCCAGGCGACCCGGCCCTGCTGACAGTGCGCGCCCGTGAGGTGCTCGAGCGGGCGATGCTGGCGTTCACCGACCCCGACGTCGACAAGGGCGTGCTCGCCCTGATCGGTATCGCCCACGAGGTGGACGAGAACGGTGTGAGCCCGGTCGACGTGCGCCCGGCCCTGGGCGAACCGGCCGAGGTCGCCAAGACGCTGATCGCCGAGGCCCGCAACGGTCACGACGTGGTCCGCATCGTCACCGGCGACCCGCTGACCACCGATTCGGTGATCAGCGAGGTCAACGCCGTGACCCGTTCGCACATGGTGTTCGAGGTGCTGCCGGGCCTGCCCAACGGTTCCGCGGTGCCCAGCTACGCCGGCATCGCACTGGGCTCGGGGCACACCGAGGCCGACGTGCGCGGCGAGGTCGACTGGTCGGCGCTGGCCGCCGCCCCCGGCCCGCTGGTGTTGCACGCCACCTCCGGCCACCTGGCCGAGACCGCGAGCGCGCTGGTCGAACACGGCATGGCCCCGCAGACGCCGGTCGCGGTGACCGTGCGCGGCACCACCCGTCAGCAGCGCACCATCGAGGCCACGCTGGCGTCGTTGAACAACGCCGCGTCGGAACTGGTCGGCCCGCTGGTCGTGACCGTGGGCAAGGAAGTCGACAAGCGCGCCAAGATGTCGTGGTGGGAATCGCGTGCGCTGTACGGCTGGACCGTGCTGGTGCCGCGCACCAAGGATCAGGCCGGCGAGATGAGCGAGCGCCTGGTCACCCACGGCGCGATCCCGATCGAGGTGCCCACGATCGCGGTGGAGCCGCCGCGCAGCCCGGCCCAGATGGAACGGGCCGTGAAGGGCCTGGTCGACGGCCGCTACCAGTGGGTGGTGTTCACCTCCACCAACGCGGTGCGCGCGGTGTGGGAGAAGTTCGCCGAGTTCGGTCTGGACGCCCGCGCGTTCTCCGGGGTGAAGATCGCCTGCGTCGGTGAGGCCACCGCGGAGCGGGTGCGCTCGTTCGGCATCAACCCCGAGCTGGTGCCCAGCGGCGAGCAGTCCTCCGAGGGCCTGCTCGCGGACTTCCCGCCCTACGACGACGTGTTCGACCCGGTGAACCGGGTACTGCTGCCGCGCGCGGACATCGCCACCGAAACCCTGGCCGAGGGCCTGCGCGAGCGCGGCTGGGAGATCGACGACGTCACCGCGTACCGCACGGTGCGCGCCTCGCCGCCGCCCGCGGAGACCCGCGAGATGATCAAGACCGGCGGTTTCGACGCGGTGCTGTTCACCTCGTCCTCCACGGTGCGCAACCTGGTGGGTATCGCGGGCAAGCCGCATGCGCGCACCATCGTGGCCTGCATCGGCCCGAAGACCGCCGAGACCGCGATCGAGTTCGGCTTGCGCGTGGACGTGCAGCCCGAGTTCGCGCAGGTGGGTCCGCTGGTGGAGGCACTGGCCGAGCACGCGTCGCGCTTGCGCGCCGAGGGCCTGCTGCCCCCGCCGCGTAAGAAGAGCCGCCGCAGCAGCAGTCGCTAGTCGCCGCAGATACCCCGAAAGCCCGCCCGCAACGGCGGGCTTTCGGCGTATCGGGGTCATCGGCTATAGCGCAGCAAGGTGCGCACGAGTCGACAGGTGGCATCCGAGGGCGGTCGGATGTCGATCTTCTCGGCGGTGCGTCGAATCGTGTCGTTGGTGGCTTGATTGGGTAGGTACACACCGGAATCCAGCAGTGCGATGGTCAACCGCATGGCCTTGAGCCGGCGATTGTGCGCCACGTACCAGCGGCGCGGCCGGCCCGTAGGCAGGCGCTTCTTCTCGAGCGGCACGTATGGCGCGGTGATGAAAGTGGACTTGGTGGTGATGGCATTCATTCGGCGTCCTCCCGTCGCGTGTGGGTTCCGTCCCCCGTTCGGTTTCGACGAACCGAGCGGAACCCTCGAACACGCTTTCGATTATATCGAGGGGTACCGACAGGTTTCGGTGCGCGAGCGGCACAGGCGTATTCTGCGGGCTATGACCGCTTTCGACCGCCCGCGGCGGTTGCGCAGGACACCGGCCTTGCGTCGGCTCGTCGCCGAAACCACGTTGCAGCCGCGTCAGCTGGTGCTGCCGATGTTCGTGGCCGACGGGCTGGACGAGCCGCGCGAGATCAGCTCGATGCCGGGGGTGTACCAGCACTCGTTGGACTCGCTGCGCAAGGCCGCCGTGGAATCGGTGGCCGCGGGCGTCGGCGGGCTGATGCTGTTCGGGGTGCCGCTGCCAGAAGACAAGGATGCCACCGGAAGTCACGCCAGTGACCCGAACGGGATTCTCAATCGCGGCCTGCGCGCGCTGGCCGAAGAGGTCGGCGGCGCGACGGTCATCATGGCCGACACCTGCCTGGACGAGTTCACCGATCACGGCCACTGCGGCGTGCTCGGGCCCGACGGCACGGTCGACAACGACGCCACCCTGCACCGCTACGTCGAAATGGCGCTGTCGCAGGCCGACGCGGGCGCTGACCTGCTGGGCACCAGCGGCATGATGGACGGCCAGGTCGGCGCGATCCGGCGCGGGCTGGACGCGGTGGGCAGCACCGACACCGCCATCCTGGCCTACGCGGCCAAGTACGCCTCGGCCTTCTACGGCCCGTTCCGCGAGGCCGTCGGCTCGTCGCTGGTCGGCGATCGTCGTACCTACCAACAGGATCCGGCGAACCGCCGCGAGTCGATGCGCGAGCTCGAACTGGACCTGGCCGAGGGCGCCGACATCGTGATGGTGAAGCCCGCGATGTCGTACCTGGACATCCTGCGCGACGTCGCCGACCGTTCGACCGTTCCGGTCGCGGCCTATCAGATCTCGGGCGAGTACGCGATGATCACCGCCGCCGCCGACCGTGGCTGGATCGACCGTCGGGCTTCGATTCTGGAGTCGCTGATCGGCATCCGGCGGGCGGGCGCGGACATCGTGCTCACCTACTGGGCGACCGAGGCAGCACACTGGCTGTCGTGATCGTTCCACCGAACAAACCAGAAACCCTGCCCATGCCCGAAGACGTCGGCACCGCCCGCCAATTGTGGTGGGGTGTCGCGGGCCTCGGCGTTGTCTACATGGGCGCCGGAATCGCGACCATGACCGGCGAACGCGACGCGATGGCGAAGCAGTTCCTCGACGAGATCCACAAGTCCGATCCGGCCTTCCCCGCGTCGACCGTCGACCTGATTCTGACCGTGGCTTTCGTGCTGACCGCGCTGGTCGGGCTGGTGATGGCCGGGATCACCGTGCTGATCGCGCAGCAGTTGGGACGGGGCAAATCGTGGGCGCGCACGGTCCTCACGGTGGTCGCGGTCTGGCTGGCGATGGGCGCGTTCGCCACCATGTTCACCTTCTCCGCGGTCGCGGGTCCGGCGACGATCATCGCGGGCGGCACGGCGATCGTGCAGGGTGTGTTGGCCGCGGGCGCGGCGTACCTGTCGTACCGGCCGGATTCGACGAAGTACTTTCTGTCCCACCGAAAGTGACCCCACACAGTGTATGGTGAGGATTATCACACCCGGTGGGCGGAGGCAATGATGCGAGTGGTGATTCAACAACCACACAGCCTGCGACGCGACCTGCTCGGCATCGGGTTGATGGTGGTGCTCACCCTCGTGGTCATCGGGCTGATTCTGCTACCGCGCCTGGTCGGCTGATCCGCACCTGCCCTGGCAGGATCGCACGCATGAAACGCTGGATCGTGCTGTGGGAACTGGGTCTTGCGGTGCTCTTCTCGGTGTGTGCCGTGCTCAGTTGGCGTGCCGCGCGGCGCACGACCGAGTTCCCCGACACCGAAGACCATCCCGGCTTCGCGGCGGTGCGGTACGTCCCGCCGATGCTGTTGCTGGCGTGCGCGCTGGTGATCCTCAGCGGCATCCTGCTGATCGATATCGCCGCCAGGATCTACACCAGATCCGTGACGCGCCGCCCCGCTGCGACCGTCGACAGTTTCGTGGCGTAGTCGCAGGCCAACGGCCCTAGATCGAATTCTTTCGCGCACGGGGGCGGCGTGTCGGGCGTGTCGTCGGTGGGTCGCTGCGGTCTGGGTCACTGTGCTCCACCCTGTCGTCCGGCGAGCCGAGGCGAACTGAGACACTGGAATCCGTGAGTCCTACGCAGGTACCGGTTTCCGCCCAGCTCTTCCAGCGGGCAGCTTCGGTGATTCCGGGTGGTGTCAATTCCCCGGTTCGTGCGTTCAACTCGGTCGGCGGCACGCCCCGGTTCATCAAGTCCGCCAGCGGCTACACGCTCATCGACGCCGACGGCAACGACTACGTCGATCTGGTCTGCTCCTGGGGTCCGATGATCCTGGGTCACGCGCATCCCGCCGTCGTGGAGGCCGTGCAGACCGCCGCCACCAGCGGGCTGTCGTTCGGTGCCCCGACCGAGGCCGAGATCGAGCTCGCCGAGGCCATCGCCGCCCGTGTCGATCCGGTCGAACGGGTCCGTCTGGTGAACTCCGGCACCGAGGCCACCATGAGCGCGGTGCGCCTGGCCCGCGGTTTCACCGGTCGCTCCAAGATCATCAAGTTCTCCGGCTGCTACCACGGCCACGTCGACGCGTTGCTGGCCGACGCGGGCTCCGGCGTCGCGACACTGGGCCTGCCGACCTCGCCCGGCGTCACCGGCGCGCAAGCCGCCGACACCATCGTGCTGCCCTACAACGACCTCCCCGCCGTGGCCGCCGCCTTCGAAGCCCATCCCGGCCAGATCGCGTGCGTGATCACCGAAGCCGCCGCGGGCAATATGGGCGCGGTCGCCCCGCTGCCCGGTTTCAACGCGGGCCTGCGCGACCTCGCCCACGACAACGGCGCGTTGCTGATCATGGACGAGGTGATGACCGGTTTCCGCGTCAGCGCGTCGGGTTGGTACGGACTCGAAGGCGTCGCGGGCGACCTCTACACCTTCGGCAAGGTGATGAGCGGTGGCCTGCCCGCCGCCGCGTTCGGTGGTCGCGCCGAGATCATGAACAACCTCGCTCCGCTGGGCCCGGTCTATCAGGCGGGCACACTGTCCGGTAACCCTGTCGCCGTCGCGGCGGGCCTGGCGACGCTGCGCGCGGCCGACGCCGAGGTGTACGCGGCGCTGGATCGTAACGCCGATCGCCTCGGCTCGCTGTTCGCGAAGGCGCTGACCGAGGCGGGCGTGCAGCACCAAGTCCAGTTCGCAGGCAATATGGTGAGCGTGTTCTTCGCCGAGCAGCCGGTGACCGACTATGCAGGCGCCAAAGCGAGCCAGACCTGGCGCTACCCCGCCTTCTTCCACGCCCTGCTCGACGCGGGCGTGTACGCGCCGCCCAGCGCGTACGAGGCATGGTTCGTCTCCGCGGCACTCGACGAGGACGCGTTCGACCGTATCGCCGCCGCTCTGCCCGCCGCCGCCCTCGCGGCCGCGGCCGCAACCCCCGAAGGATCGCCAGCGTGAGCTCCGACCAGCCCGACGCAGAATTCGCCCCAGTTCCCACTGACAGCGACGAAGCGCCGCATCCCGCGCCTGCCGCCGCGCCGCCTGTTCTCGACGTCGATTCCGATGTCGAAACCATCGTGCATGTGCTGCGCCACGGCGAGGTGCACAACCCCAACGGCATCCTCTACGGCCGTCTGCCCGGCTTCAGCCTGTCGGTGGCCGGTCGCTCGCAGGCCGGTGCGGTCGCGCGTTCGCTGGCCGATCACGACATCGCGATGGTGATCGCCTCGCCGCTGCAGCGTGCCCAGGAGACCGCGGCGCCGATCGCGGCCGCGCACGACCTGATCGTGCGCACCGACGAGAACCTGATCGAAGCCGGCAATACCTTCGAGGGCCTGCGCGTGTCCGTCGGTGACGGTGCCCTGCGCAAGCCGCGGCACTGGTGGAAGCTGCGCGACCCGTTCACCCCGTCGTGGGGCGAGCCGTACTTGCAGATCGCCCACCGGATGCTCGCCGCGGTGAACAAGGCCCGCGTGGAAGCCGCCGGTCACGAGGTTGTTCTGGTCTCGCATCAGCTGCCCGTGTGGACGCTGCGTCGCTTCCTGCAGGGTCAGCGTCTGTGGCACGACCCGCGTAACCGTCAGTGCTCGCTCGCGTCGCTGACCTCGCTGGTCTATCACGGTGACACGCTGGTCGACATCGTCTATTCCGAGCCCGCGGGCGCGTCGGATCCGTCGGTTCACGGCGCATGACACGCTTCACCTCGTCGGGAACCGCCCGTGGCTATCTGCCGCGGGCGCTGACCGCCGTCCTTTCCGCCCTGCTGGTGATCGCTGCCGCGGCGGGGTGTTCGACGGGTACCGATGCGGTGGCGACCGGGGGCGGGACCTTCGAATTCGTCTCACCCGGTGGTAAAACGGAGATCTACTACGATCCGCCCGCCACTCGCGGGACGATCGGCACGCTGTCGGGGCCCGATCTGATGAACGAGGGAAAGACCCTTTCGGTCGACGATTTCCCGAACCAGATCGTGGTCGTGAACCTGTGGGGACAGTGGTGTGGCCCGTGCCGCGCCGAGTCGCCCGCCTTGGAAAAAGTCTTCGCGGCGACCAGAGATCAAGGCGTCGCGTTCCTGGGAATCAACGTGCGCGACTACCAGCGCGACAAAGCCCAGGACTTCGTAGTGGACAACAAGATCGAATACCCGTCCATCTACGACCCGTCGATGCGGACACTGCTCGCTCTCGGCGGAAACTTTCCCACCAGTGTCATCCCGACCACGTTGATCCTGGATCGTCAGCACCGGGTCGCCGCGGTCTTCCTTCGCTCGTTATTGGCCGAAGACCTTCAACCAGTAGTCGAGCGCATCGCCGCCGAGGAGAAACAGTGAGCAGCCGTCGTCGTCCAGGAAATCTGACCGCGTGTCGTCCCCGTCAGGGCGCGCGCCGAATGGGTGCGGGGTGGACGGTCGATGACCGTTGGGCCGGCATCGCGACCGTGCCGCGCAGTGTCGCCGGTGCCGGTCTGTTCGATTTCGGCCCCGCTGAAACAGCCGAAACCGAGCGTAAATTGTCGTTGCCGCGCGACGAGCAGCAGGATACGGACACCGACGAGTGATGCCGCTCGCCGCAGTCGGGGATTCCTTCCAGCAGACGGCGGCATCGGGTCCGCTTTTGCTGGCGCTGGGAGCCTGCCTGTTAGCGGGCCTGGTGTCGTTCGCTTCACCGTGTGTCGTGCCGCTGGTGCCCGGCTATCTGTCGTATCTGGCCGGTCTGGTCGGTGCCGAGGCGCCGCCTGCCACCAGTACTGCGGCCACGCTCACCGCGCAACGTCGTAGCGCGAAGCTGCGGGTCGCCGGTGCCGCCGGGCTGTTCGTGGCCGGGTTCACTGTCGTGTTCGTGCTGGCCACGGCCACTGTTTTCGGTGTCATCCAGACTCTCAATGTGAATCGGGAACTGCTGCAGCGCATCGGCGGTGTGGTGACGATCCTGATGGGTCTGGTGTTCATCGGTCTCGTCCCCGCCCTGCAACGCGACACGCGGATGGAGCCGCGCAGGCTCACCAGCATCGTCGGCGCGCCGCTGCTGGGTGGCGTGTTCGCGCTGGGCTGGACGCCGTGTCTCGGCCCGACGCTGTCGGGTGTGATGGCGGTATCCGCGGGCACCGAGGGCACCACCGCCGCGCGCGGGGTGACGTTGATCGTGGCCTACTGCCTCGGTCTCGGACTGCCTTTCATCGTGCTGGCCTTCGGGTCGGCCGGTGCGCTGCGCGGGGTCGGTTGGCTGCGGCGCAATTCGCGCACCATTCAAGTTGTTGGGGGTGTTCTGCTCGTTGCCGTCGGCATCGCGCTGGTCACGGGGGCATGGGATCAGTTCGTGGGCTGGGTGCGTGACGGGTTCGTCTCCGAGGTGACTCTTCCGATCTGATGACTGACACACTGACCACTGCGACCACCCCCACCCCGCCCGTCCGGCAATCGCTGCCGGGTCGAGCCTGGGCCCTGGTCCGGAATTCCTGGCGCGGGCTCACGAGCATGCGTACCGCTCTGGTGCTGCTGTTCCTGCTCGCGCTCGCCGCGATCCCCGGCGCGCTGCTGCCGCAACGCAGTCTCAACACGCAGAAGGTCGAGCAATACATCGCCGACCGGCCGACGCTGGGCCCGTGGATGGACCGGTTCGAACTGTTCGACGTGTTCGGCAGCTTCTGGTTCACCGCCATCTACGCGCTGCTGTTCATCTCGCTGGTGGGCTGCATCCTGCCGCGCTGCTGGGACCACTACCGCGCCCTGCGCACCCCGCCCGTGCCCGCGCCGCGCAATCTCGGCCGCCTGCCGCACCACGCCAGCGAGACCGACGATCGCACGCCCGACGAGGTGATCTCCGCCGCTCGAACCGCCCTTCGTGGCTGGCGCACCGAGGTTCGCCCCGGTCAGCGCGACGGTGAGCTGACGCTGTCGGCGGAGAAGGGGTACCTGCGCGAGTTCGGCAACCTGGTGTTCCACCTGTCGCTGGTGGGTCTGCTGGTCGCGATCGCACTGGGCAAGCTGCTCGGGTACGAGGGCAATGTCATCGTGATCGCCAACAACGGTCCCGGCTTCTGCACCACCTCGCCCGCGGTGTTCGACTCGTTCCGCGCGGGCAACACCAACGACGGCACCGGCATGACCCCGCTGTGCATCAAGGTCAAGGATTTCAAAGCCGACTACCTGCCCACCGGTCAGGCCGAGATGTTCCACTCCAACATCGAGTACCAGGCAGGCGCGGACCTCGCGACCGACACCTGGCGCAGTACCGAGCTGCGGGTGAACCATCCGTTGCGCGTCGCCGGTGACCGCGTCTACCTGCAGGGACACGGTTTCGCACCGACCTTCACGGTCACCTTCCCCAACGGTCAGACCCGCACCGAGACCATCCAGTGGCGGCCCGACGACGCCCAGACCTTCCTGTCCAGCGGTGTGCTGCGCATCGACCCGCCCGGCGGCATGTACGCCACCGACGAGGAACGCCGCCAGAACCAGATCGCCATCGAGGGCCTGTTCGCGCCGACCGCGATGTTCCACGGCAGCCTGCTCACCTCCTCGTTCCCGAAGATGGACGACCCGGCCGTCGCGGTGGACATCTACCGCGGCAACACCGGTCTGGACACCGGACGTTCGCAGTCGCTGTTCGCGCTGGATCCGGAGATGATCAAGCAGGGTCGGCTGACGAAGGAAGCACGGGTCAACCTGCGTCCGGGCGAGTCGACGTCGCTGCCCAACGGCACGAAGGTCACCTTCGACGGTGCGCAGGAATTCGTCAATCTGCAGGTCTCGCACGACCCCGCCCAGCAGTGGGTGCTGGTCAGCGCGCTGACGATGATGGCCGGGTTGCTGGTGTCGCTGCTGCTGAAACGGCGTCGGATCTGGATCCGGACGTACCCGGCGTCGGACACGGCAGGTACCGTGGATCAACGACGCACCGTAGTAGAAATGGGCGGTCTCGCCCGCAGCGACCAAGCCGGGTGGGGCGCCGAATTCGACCGACTACGGGCACGGCTGCTGGGAGCGGACAAGTGACGCGCGCATTCGACAGGGAGACGGAATCCTGATGCAGATCGACGAAACGCTGGCACGCTACAGCGACTTCGCCTTCATGTCGGCCATCGCCGTCTACACGCTGGCGACGGTCCTGCTGATCGTGCAGTACGCCTCGGCGCGCGCGAAGCAGGTCGTGGGCCGCGAGTCGGCAACCACCGACCCGTCCCTGCCCGGCCGGATCGCCGCGCCCGTCGAGAAGTCGCGCGCGGAACGCTTCGGCGACATGGCCTTCTCGGTGCTGTCGGTCGGCGCGGTCCTGCACATCACCTCGATCGTGCTGCGCGGTTTCGCTACCCACCGCTTCCCGCTGGGCAATATGTACGAGTTCACCACCATGGCCACCGCGGCCGCCGTGGTGATCGGCCTGATCTTCCTGCGCGACCAGCGCTACCGGTCCATGTGGGCGTTCCTGCTGGTCCCCGTGCTGATCCTGATGTTCCTGGCAGGCACCGTCCTCTACGCCGACGCCGCCCCCGTCGTCCCCGCCCTGCGCTCGTTCTGGCTCCCGATCCACGTCACCATCGTCAGCATCGGCAGCGGCGTCTTCCTGGTCTCCGGCGTAGCCAGCCTGCTCTACCTGTTCCGCATGCGCGAACCCGCAGGCGAAGAGTCCTCGAACCTGCTCGGCACCATCGCCCGCCGCCTCCCCGACGCCCGCACCCTCGACCAACTGGCCTACAAAACCACCATCATCGGCTTCCCCCTCTTCGGCGCAGGCGTCATCCTGGGCGCCATCTGGGCCGAAGCCGCCTGGGGCCGCTTCTGGGGCTGGGACCCCAAAGAAACCTGCTCCTTCATCGCCTGGGTCCTCTACGCCGCCTACCTCCACGCCCGAGCCACCTCCGGCTGGCGAGACACCAAGGCAGCCTGGATCAACATCGCCGGCTTCGTCGCGATGCTGTTCAACTTGTTCATCATCAACATGGTGATCAGCGGGTTGCACAGCTACGCCGGTCTGAACTGACCGTGCCCGTCTCGGCTTCGCTCCTGAGCCACGAGTCGAGCGTCGTGCAGCGGTCTGTAGGACAATTCGGTTGTGCCAACATTGCGGGGGACGGCCGTTCGGTGGGTGTGCGATGACAGCAGCGCCGGAGGCGTCATCGAGGTCCAATTCGCCGACGCCGACGGCGACGTACATTCCGTGATCGACAAGCTGCCGACCTTCTTTGGACCGGACGACGATGACATCTGGCCCGAGTCTCCCTACCCGATGCCATGCCGGATCGGCGTGGTCATCGTCGAAAACCTCGATGGCGGACGCACCGTAATCGACCTTCGTTGGTCGGAATCGACCAACGAAGAGGTTCGATTCATCGTGCCTAGCAACAACATTGCGGCGTGACAGGCAATCGAAGTCCTCGCCCGCGCGGGTAGCATCGCGCGGTGCGACCGCGTTGGCTGATTGATCTCCATGAGGACTTCCCTGGGTCTGCCGTTGTCGCGGCCGCACTCGACGATGCGCTGATCGTCGAGCCGCGTGACGTGATGATGGGACGCTGGCCGGTCGTCGAGGACGGCCGTGCGGTGGTCGGATACGGGACGATGCCCACGATGACGAACCTGCGTCGCGTGCCGCGACTCGGGGAAGCGGTGTTCGACGACTACGCCACGCTGCGCTGCTCGTCGTACTACCGATACGTATACGACTTCCTCGGACGCACCGCCGTGCTCGTGCCGTTCGCTGCGGTTCCAGGGCTTCCGCTGCGGCGCATGTTCGGGAGTGATCAGGTCTTCGTTCGCAGCGATACGAACTACAAGCTGTTTCCCGCGGGCGTGCATACCGTCGAGGAGTTGGGTCGGTGGGTCCAGATCTACGACAAGCATCGCGACGAGCTCGTTGTCGTGTCCGAGGTCGTGACCTTCGAACACGAGTACCGCTGCTTCTGCCGTAACGGCCGATTCTTCTGCGGAAGCTCGTATCCGCTCGAGCCATACCTCCCCGTCCCCGACCACGTCCGTACCTACGCAGAGGCCGTGGCGGCGCGCCTGCTCGCTCACGGAGCCTCGGTGATCACCGTCGATGTCGGCATCGGGCACGACGGCGACCTTCGACTTGTGGAAATCGGCGGTGTGAACAGTTGGGGAATCTACGGCTCGAACGTCGGCGACTTCATTGCCGCGATGGAGGCTGAGGTGCTCGCTCGCGCGGACGTGTGACGGAGGGAGACGACCGGTTGGCCGGGGGCTGGGCGCTGAAAATTATTCTGGGGCAACGGGATTGACGTGGCATGGGTCAACCGGCGATGATATTCGGTTCGGCTCGACGTGGGCCGGTTATCAGCTGGAGGATCCCGGTGGGGAAGAAGTTTTCGATGGTTTTGATGGTCGCCGGTGCGGTTTTCGCTGGGGGAGCGGGGCAGGCGGGGGCTGAGGCCGGTGATGATGGGCGGCTTTACGGGGTTTTGGTGATGGGGGCCGCTGATTCTTCGTACGTGGTGACGGCCGCGAATTACCCGAGCTGGGACGCGGCCGAGGAGGCGGCGCGCGAACTGTGTGAACGGCCGACCTGTGTGGTCGTCGCGCGTTTCGTCGACGAGTGTGTGTCGTTGGGGATGACCGAGCTGGACAGGAACGGGCGCAGCGGCGACTATCGCATCCGGATGGCACCGACTGCGCAGGAGGCGGAAGCTGCTGCGGTCGCGGCTGCCGGAAAGCTCGGCCCGGGTCGCGTTCACGCGAAGACTGTGTGCACCGCCAACGCGGGCTGAGATCTACGTCCGGATGCCCGCAAGGGCGCACCCGGACCCGCGGCTGGTCAGCAGTAGTAGCAGATCTTGTTCGCCGGCAGTTCTACGTGGCAGTTCAGGCAGACCGGTTTGCGGACCGGTTCGGGCTTGGGGACCGCGGTGCTGGTGCGGCGGGCGGCGGTGGAGCGTTTGACGGCTGCCTCGGCGGCTTCGGCGGTGGCCAGGTCCGCGGAGGTGGACTGACGGATGGCGGCGACCTTGGGGGGCAGGGTGGGCAGGCCGCCGTCGGCGGGGAGGTCGGTGGCGTAGTGCTGGTAGCACTGCCAGCGGGCGGCGGCGGCGTGCATTTCGAGGTCGTCGGGGATGGGCAGGCCCGCGAGTTCGAGGATGTAGCGGTAGCCGGTGCCCACCGTCTGGTTCTTGCGCACGCACAACGCGCTCAGCGGCGGTTCGTTGTTCTTGTGGCAGTGCTCGGCGACCTTGTCCAGCACGACGGGCAGCCAGTGCTGCCACTTCACCGCGGTCCGGATACCGGACTCTTCCTGGACCAGTTCGGCCAGTTCGGTGTTGACGATGAAGTTGTTGAAGCGGGTGGCGGTATCGGCCAGCACCTCGTGTGCGGCACGGGTCCATTCCGACCGTGCCTCGGTGAACGTCACGGCGCTGCCGTCGGCCGCGCGCCAAGTGGTCGGGACAGAACCCTGCTGCACATCAATCACCGGAATACGTTATCTACCCAGCTGTTTCGCCGCGCAACGGGGGTATGTGGGTCAACTCACGCGAACCGACATCGCGGGGCTATTCGGTGGGCCCGGAGTCGTCGCGGGGTTGTTTACCGAGGCGCCATAGAAATTCCGGGTCGTCGTCGGGACCCAATACCGGTCTGCGCGGCGGTGGCCCGGATTGCGGGCGGGGCTTTTGAGGGCCGAACGCCTTCCAGCACAACACCGCGATGGCCACGATCGCGATCAGTGCCAACAGGTACGTCACGTCGCTCACCTCCTGCTATCGAGGGTAGCCGTGTCCGCGCCGTGTGCACATGCGCAACGGGAGGGAAATTCTCGGCGAACGCGAGCCCGTGCTGGGCTCGCGCCTGCCGGTGAGTCAGCGCGGAGCTGCCTCGGTGGTGAGTGATCTGAGCAACTGCAGAACCTCGGACTCGCGGAATCGGCGATGTCCGCCCGGCGTGCGAAGCGAACCCAGTCGGCCCGCATGGGCCCACCGGGTGACGGTCTTGGGGTCTACGTGGAACATGGCGGCCACTTGGCCTGGTGTCAGCAGAGTGTCCTGAAGGCCGACGGTGATCGCAGTCATAGCTAACCTCTCCGTTCTCGACAGTTCCCTCATCAGTGGCGTCATCGTCGCACTGTGACCCCCATGTAGTCGAACCACCTACTGTTGGTAAAGGGGAAGTAATAGACAAAAGCCGCGAACGGGGCCGTATCAGAGGCGATCGTTGGCGCGCGCCAGCGCCAGTTACGCTGTTGTCGTGAGTGAAGCAACAGGTCAGCAGGGTTCTGGCGCCGGGAAGCGACTGGTACGCAATCTGGCGCTCTACACGCTGGCTCGGATCGGGCTGGTGGTGGTGATCGCCGCGCTGATCGTGGGCATCGCCAAGGTGATCGGCGTGGATGTGCCGATCATCGTCGCGGCGCTGTTCGCGTTGTTGGTGGCGATGCCGCTGTCGCTGACCTTGTTCAAGAAACTGCGCGTGAAGGTGAACGAGGACATCGCCGTGGTCGACGCGCGCCGCCGCCAGGACAAGGCGCAGCTGCGGGCTCGCCTGCGGGGTGACGACGACAGCACGTCGGCGTGAAGTACCTCGACCGCAGCGCCCCCCGTGACTGGGTCGACAATGCCGTGCGGCTGATCGACGCCGACACGCAGCGTTCCGCCGACACCCATCTACTGCGGTACCCACTGCCCGCCGACTGGCCGGTGCAGCTGTACCTCAAGGACGAGTCGACCCACATCACCGGCAGCCTGAAGCACCGGCTGGCGCGTTCGCTGTTCCTGTACGCGATCTGCAACGGCTGGGTCACCGAGGGTACGACGGTGGTCGAGGCGTCGTCGGGCTCCACGGCGGTGAGCGAGGCCTACTTCGCCAAGCTGCTCGGCTTGGATTTCGTGGCGGTGATGCCGGCGAGCACGTCGCCGCAGAAGGTCGCGCTGATCGAAGCGCAGGGTGGCCGTTGCCATTTCGTGGATCGACCGCCGGACATGTACACCGAAGCCAAGCGCCTGGCCGCGGAGTCGGGCGGGCATTTCATGGACCAGTTCACCCACGCCGAGCGGGCCACGGACTGGCGCGGCAACAACAACATCGCCGAGTCGATTTTCGATCAGCTGGCGCTGGAGAACCACCCGATCCCCGAGTGGATCGTGGTCGGCGCCGGAACCGGCGGCACCAGCGCGACGATCGGCCGCTACATCCGCTACCGCCGACACGCGACCCGCTTGGCCGTGGTCGACCCGGAACACTCGGCCTTCTACGGCGGCTACGAAACCGGCGACGCGGGCTACGAAACCGGAATGCCTTCGCGCATCGAAGGAATCGGCCGTCCCCGCGTGGAACCCTCGTTCGTCGGCCAGGTCGTCGACCGCATGATCGTGGTCCCCGACGCCGCCTCGATCGCCACCGCCCGCCACGCCAGCACCGCGCTGGGCCGTCGCGTCGGCGGATCGACCGGCACCAACCTGTGGGGCGCGTTCCACCTTGTCGCCGAACTGATGGCCGCGGGAAGAAGCGGCAGCGTGGTGACCCTGCTGTGCGACGGCGGCGACCGCTACGCGGGCACCTACTTCAACGACGACTGGGTAGCCGCCCAGAACATCGACCTGACCGGCCCGACTGTGATTCTGGACGAGTTCACCACCACCGGCCGCTGGAACGGCTGAACCCTCCCTTTCTGGACTGTTCGCGCTCAGCGATGTCAATTTTCGTTGACAACACGTCGGTCGTCAATCAAAATTGACACCATGACCGATGCGACAACACTCGCCTCAGCGGCAGGCAACCCCGATCCGGCCGTCGGACTTCGCGCGGTGCTCGCACTGCGCAGACTGGCCGACCGCCTCGAAACGATCCAGGTGGCCAACGCCAGAGCCAACGGCTGGTCCTGGCAGGCCATCGCCGAGGCGCTCGAGGTGAGCAAGCAAGCGGTCCATCAGAAACACACTCGGAAAGGTGGGACCCGCTGATGTTCGAGAAATTCAGTCGCGAGGCCAAGCTGGCGGTGGTGAACGCGCAAGCTGACGCCAAGGAACTGGGCGCGAAGCAGATCGGACCCGAACACGTGCTGCTCGGGGCGGTGTCCAACGCCGAACCCGACCTGCGAGCGGTGCTCGACGCACACGGCATCACCGTCGACGGTGTTCGCGCCGCGCTGGCCGCCCGCACGGGCGAACCGCCGCTGGGCGCCGACGACGCGGAAGCCCTGCGCTCGATCGGCATCGACCTTGACGCGGTGCGGGCCGGCGTCGCCGAGAATTTCGGACCGCGAGCCTGGGAGCAGGCGGAACCGGAAGCCGAACGTGGCGTGTTCGCCCGACTGCTCGGCTCCGGGCGCATCCCGTTCACCGGCCCGGCCAAGAAGACTCTGGAACTCGCGCTGCGGGAGGCGATCCACCGCAAGGATCGCGAGATCTGTTCGACCTACTTGGTGCTGGGAGTCCTGCGCGGAGCAGACCCGGCCAGTACCGACCTGCTCGGCGGGCGCGCGGCGGTCGCGGGTCTACGCACCGATCTCTACGCGATGCTCGACCGCGCCGCGTGAATTGCCCGCCGCAGACCCACCGCAATGTCCGTTTTCGGGCCTAGCATTGCCTGTATGCAACTAGCTATACGGTTGGTCATCAACGCCATAGCCATCTGGGCCGCGGTCGCGTGGATCGACAAGATCGATGTCATCGTGCCGGCCGAGTGGCAATCGGAGTGGGGTAACTGGGGTAAGGCCCTGGTCCTGCTCATCGTCGCGGTCGTGTTCACCGCGGTCAACGCTGTGATCAAGCCGATCGTGAAACTGCTGTCCCTGCCGTTCGTGATCCTCACGTTGGGCCTGTTCCTGCTGGTGGTGAACGCGGGGATGCTGTGGCTCACTGCCAAGATCACCGAGTTCACCGACTACGGCCTGCGCGTGGACGGCTTCTGGGCCGCGCTGTGGGGCGGTGTGATCATCATGTTGGTGAACTGGGTGCTCGGTATCCTGGTGCCCGACGGCGACTAGCCGAGTCCGACGGCCAGCGCACTCAGCGCTGACCACGCGAGCAACGCCAAGCCGGAATCGCGAAGGGCGGGAATCAGTTCCAGCCCGCCCTTCCCGGTGCGCACGGGGGCGTTGGCCCGGATCGCCAGCGGCAACGCGAGCAGTCCGGCCAGCGCCCACGGCGTGCGTGCCATCAGCGCGAGGCTGATCACGAACGGCGCCGCGAGCAGCACCATGTGCAGGGTGCGGGTGCGCGCGTCGCCGAGTTTCACCGCGAGGGTGACCTTCCCGGACTCGGTGTCGGTGGGGATGTCACGCAGGTTGTTGGCCACCAGCACCGCGCTGGAGAACGCGCCGACACCGATCGCGAGCAGCAGACCCACCCAGTCGACCCGCAGCGCCTGCACGTACTGGGTACCCAGCACCGCGATCAACCCGAAGAACACGAACACCGCGATCTCACCGAAACCGCTGTAGCCGTAGGGCTTACTGCCGCCGGTGTAGAACCAGGCACCCGCCAGGCACAGTGCCCCGATCAGCACCAACCACCAGGCCGTGGTCGCCGCCAACACCAGGCCCGCGACCGCACCGATCGCCAGGCTCGCGACGGCGGCGGTGCGAACGGCCGTGGGGGAGGCCAACTTCGAACCGACCAGCCGCAGTGGGCCAACGCGCACGTCATCGGTGCCGCGAATACCGTCGGAGTAGTCGTTGGCGTAGTTCACCCCGACGATCAGCGCCAGCGAAACCAGCAGTGCCAGTATCGCTTTCCACCACACGGCCCCGTCGATGGATGCGGCGGCACCGGTGCCCGCCAGTACCGGCGCGATCGCGTTGGGCAACGTCCGCGGTCGGGCGCCCTCGATCCATTCCGCTGCTGTAGCCATGGTTCGAAGCCTAATCCGATACCGCCACCACTGGCTCCTCGGTGCCTCAGGCCGGACTGGATTCGGCGATCGTCTTGAGCCGGGCCAGGCCCTTGTCGAAGTCCTTGCCGATGAAGTTGTCGATCGGAAAAACCTTGCCGAGCACGCCCATCAGACCGGAATGGGTGCCGGTCATCGTCCACGTCACCTCGGTGCCTCCCGCGGCGGGGGACAGGGTGAAGGTGACGAAATTGGTGGCCTTGAACGGCTTTTCGAAGGTGAGCTCCACCCCGATCTCCCGTTCGGCGTCGGCTTTGATCTCCATCACCCCCGCACCGGCTTTCCGGTTGCCACGCCAGGCGTAGCGGGCGCCGACACCGGATTCGGGGCCGGTGTAGGTGCGGGCGAGCTGCGGGTCGGATTCTTCCCAGGGCGACCACAGCCGCCACTGTCGGAAGTTGTCGATCAGTGCGTGGATGCGTGCCGGTTCGGCGGCGATGACGGTGCGCCGCGACACCTCGAAATTGCCCATGCGCGTGAGCCTATGCCGTGGGTACGACAATTCCGGGGAGCTACTGGGCCAGCAGCCTGCGCAGCGCCGCGCGATCGGGCTTCCCTGGTCCGCGCAACGGGATCTCGTCCAGCACGGCGAGTTCGCGCGGTGCCGCGATCGAGTCGAGTTCGGCCACCACGTGTGCGCGGATGTCGTCCAATGTCGGTGTCGCACCCGAGGCGGGCACGATCGCGACCGCGACCCGCTGACCCAGCCGTTCGTCGGGCAGGCCGAGCACGATGCATTCGCGGATGCCGGGATGGTTGGCCAGCACGGCTTCCACCACCTGCGGAATCACCAGCAGCCCACCGGTCATGATCGCCTCGTCGAGGCGACCGGTGATCGACAGCACGCCGTCGTCGAACGACCCCCCGTCCTCGGTGCGGAACCAGCCGGGTTCGGCGAAGGCCGGATGGTCGGGCAGGTTGCGGTAGCCGCGCGCGACCATCGCACCGCCCAGCACCACGCGACCGTCTTCGATCCGCACCCGCGTGCCTTCCAGCGGCACGCCCTCGTACACGCACCCGCCGCAGGTCTCGCTCATCCCGTAGGTCCGCACGACGGTGATGCCGGCGTCGCGCGCCCGGTCCAGGATGGGCGCGGGCGTGGCCGCACCGCCGACGAGCACACCGTCGAGTTCGGCCAGCGCCTTGGACGCGATCGGCGAATCCAGCGACTTGATCAGCTGGGTGGGCACCAGCGCGGTGTAGCGCCGCGGCCCGCGCATCGCGCTGACGGCACCGGCGAGCGCCTCGGGCAGGAACCCGCCCGACACGTCGAGCACCGTCGGGTCGGTCCCGGCCAGGATGCTGCGCAGCAACACCTGGATGCCGGCGATGTGATGGGTGGGCAGTGCCAGCAGCCAACTGCCCGGTCCGCCGAGTCGATCGTGGGTGGCGTTGCCGCTGGCCCGCAGGGCTTCCGCGCCCAGCAGCGCGCCCTTGGGGATGCCGGTGGTGCCCGAGGTCGTCACGACCAGCGAGACGTCGTCATCGATCGGGTCGCCGGGTTTGAGCGCGTCGGACAGTCGGCGTGCCTCGCGACGATCGGTGGTCGGGATCGGCAACCACGCAGGTCCGGTGCCGTCGAGGGCTTGGCGCAGGTGGGGCATCACTTCGCTGACCCCGGCACCGGTGGGCATCTGCAGCGTCCGCAGGGTTTTGCTCACGCCACAGCCTCGCCGGTGTTCGACCGCATCGTGTGCGGGCACAGGATCGCTTCGCTGCGCTGGCTCACGCCCACCACCTCCGGATACAGCTTGCGCGCCCTCACGGCTTCGATCGTGTCATGTGAACGGGAGGACCCGGCCAACGGGTCGGTTTGCCGGGGTGGGATATGCCAGACATAGCGACTGCGATTCAGTAGATGGACACAACTGGCACTGCGGTCCAAACGTCGGCGGTCGGGCGCTAGCTCGTTGTCATCGTGCTCGGCGCGGCCCGCATCGGCAAGTCGGCCGCGCCCCGCACGACTCAGAAATACCAGGGGTACGGCGTCCAGTCCGGCTTGCGCTTCTCCAGGAACGAGTCCCGGCCTTCGACCGCTTCGTCGGTCATGTACGCCATGCGGGTCGCCTCGCCCGCGAACAACTGCTGACCGACCAGACCGTCGTCGAGCAGGTTGAACGCGTACTTCAACATCCGCTGCGCCTGCGGCGATTTGCCGTTGATGTCGGCGGTCCACTCGAGCGCCACGTTCTCCAGTTCGTCGTGATCCACGACCTTGTTCACCGCACCCATCTGGTGCATCTCCTCGGCGGTGTAGGGCCTGCCGAGGAAGAAGATCTCGCGGGCGAACTTCTGACCCACCATCTTCGCCAGATACGCGCTGCCGTAACCACCGTCGAACGAGCCGACATCGGCGTCGGTCTGCTTGAACTTCGCGTGCTCGCGCGAGGCCAGCGTCAGGTCGCAGACCACGTGCAGGCTGTGTCCGCCACCGGCTGCCCAGCCGTTGACCAGCGCGATCACCACCTTGGGCATGAACCGGATCAGCCGCTGAACTTCCAGGATGTGCAACCGGCCCGCGCGGGCGGCGTCGACGGTGTCGGCGGTCTCGCCGTCGGCGTACTGGTAGCCGTTGCGCCCGCGAATGCGTTGGTCGCCACCGGAACAGAACGCCCAGCCGCCGTCCTTCTCACTGGGCCCGTTGCCGGTGAGCAGCACCGCGCCCACGTCGGGGGTCATCCGCGCGTGGTCCAGCGCGCGGTAGAGCTCGTCGACGGTGTGGGGGCGGAACGCGTTGCGCACTTCGGGCCGGTCGAACGCCACCCGCACCGTGCCCTGGTCGATATGCCGGTGATAGGTGATGTCGGTCAGGTCCTCGAACCCCGGAACGGTCTGCCACAGCTTCGGATCGAAAGTCACGACCACGATTATTGCCCTATGGTCCGACATCCCGGTACGAGGACGTAACACCGCAGCTCGAGCAGTCGCCGCGTGCGTGCAAGCCCCGATGCGTATAGTTGCGCCTGCTCGTACATCGAACCGATCCGGAGGAACCTGAAAGTGGTTGCAGCACTGTCTGAATCCCTGCTCGACGACGCCAAGCGTCCGGCTTTCCTTGCTGACGCCGTCGAGGTGCTCGACGCCGAGGTCTCGGACAAAGGTGGGGCGTCCGGCCTTGCGGTGAAGGGTGGCTACGCGGCGGTCAAGAAGATCAGCCCGACCATCGTTCCCGACGGTCTGGCGTCGCTGGCGCCGAAGCTGCTCGATCAGCTCCAGCCGTACTGGGCCGAGTTCACCACCTCCGGCACCGGCACCTTCGCCGATCTGCTGGCCGCGAAGTCCGATCAGGTCGCCGAGTCGCTGCTGGCCGTCACCGACGCCCGCGCCGAGTCGTCCACCCGGCCCGCACTGAAGAAGGTGTACTCGTCGATGCGTGGTTCGGCGAAGAAGCACGTGATCGAGGCGCTGCCGCGCGTGGGCGACCTGGTGCAGAAGCACGCGGGCTGACCGTTTCGCGTCACGGGGGCGAGTCGCAGGTTCGGGCTCGCCTCCGACCGTGAGTGGATGTTCTCCAGGCCGTACACCCGCTGGGTGTGCGGCCTGGAGTGCTTCCGGTCGCGAACCCGCTGTTCGGCGTGGGATCCGACGATGCCGTGCGTCACACGCGGGTAGTTAACATTGGTAACTTTTCGACGGGGGTATCCGGGGACGGTGCCCAGAGTTAGCCAGGGATATCGCCGGGTGATAGCCATGTTTCCTGATCGATTGTGCAGCCCGTCACTATCGCAGAATTAACGTGCAGAAAATATAGGGTTAGCACGATATTCATGGTGATAATCGACACGTGTAACGGATTAGCAACTGGGCTCAGGAATCGATTACCTTTCGGGTTGTCCGCAGATCGCAGCGAAAAGCGGATAGTCGTTCGGATCACCACATTGCATTCCGCCACATTGCAATTCAGCCCTGCGGCGGGCCTGGAAGGAACTCTCATGATTCGCAAGTCTCTCGTCGTCGCCGGTGCCATCGCGATCGCCGTGGCCGGCCCGGCCGCCGCTGCCAACGCGTTCGCCGGTTCTGCCGCTGGTTCGGCTGCCGCCGGTACCGGCTCCGCCGCTCTCGCCGCCGCTGGTGGCGGCACCGGTTCGGCCGCCCTCGGCGCCACCGCCGCCGGTGGCACCGGTTCCGCCGCCCTGGGCGCGGGCTCGGCTGCGCTGGGTGGCCTCGCCACCGGTTCGGCCGCCCTGTCCGACGGCGTCGGCATCCTCGACACCGGCAGCTCGGCTCTGAACAACATGACCGGCACCGGTGTCAATGTCATCGACATCCTGCTCGGCCTGAAGGACCTCAACGCTGCCGGCTGAATAAGCTAGGGCAGTAAGAGAATTCACAGCGGCGGCGAACTTCGGTTCGTCGCCGCTTTCTTTTGTTTTCGATCAAGATCAATTGCCAATTCAATTGCGGTGCAATTGCTGCTTCTTTGCGATCGAGTGAGTGAATCGATTCGATTGTGCCGCAGCGGATTATCGGTTCCGGCCCGGTTCGGTGCCGTGGGGTGTTCGGGCTAACAGGGGGCAGCAGCAGCGCGAGACCGCCAGGTCTGTCACGCTGGTAGTTGTGAATCCCTCAACAGCCCAGGCGCGAGTGGTCGTCGACGAGCTCGTGCGCGGCGGCGTCCGCGAGGTGGTGCTGTGCCCCGGATCGCGCAACGCCCCACTGGCCTTCGCGCTGCAGGCCGCCGATGTGGCCGGGGAACTACGTCTGCACATGCGCGTGGACGAGCGCACCGCGGGATTTCTCGCGATCGGCCTCGCGGTATCGTCGGGGCGGCCGGTGCCGGTCGTGATGACCTCGGGCACGGCGGTGGCGAACCTGGGTCCGGCTGTGCTGGAGGCCAATTACGCGCGGGTGCCGCTGATCGTCATCAGCGCGAACCGCCCGTACGAGATGCTGGGCACCGGCGCCAACCAGACCGTGGAACAGCTGGGACTTTTCGGCTCGCAGGTGCGCGCCACCATCAGCCTCGGGCTGGCCGAAGCCGAAGCGGGAGAAGCCGCCTACCCGCGTCAGAACAGCGTCTGGCGTTCGACCGTGTGCCGGGTGCTGGCCGCCGCGCGCGGCACCCGATCCGGCAACGCGGGACCGGTCCAGTTCGACATTCCCTTGCGTGAACCGCTGGTCCCCGAGCTGTCCGACGACCCGCTGCCCGCCGGTCGCGACGGCGAGCGGCCGTGGACGGCAACCCAATACGCCACCCTCGACGTGCCCCTCGACATCGATCTGACCCCCGACACCGTCGTCATCTCCGGTCACGGCGCACGCTTGCTGCCCGAACTGGCCGACCTGCCGACCGTGGCCGAGCCGACCGCGCCGATGCACGGTCCCGCCCTGCACCCGCTGGCGCTGGCCCTGCTGAAACCGACCCAGGCGATCATCACCGGCCGCCCGACCCTGCACCGGCAGGTCTCGCGGGTACTGGCCGACCCGAACGTCACGGTGTTCGCGCTCACCACCGGCCCGCGGTGGCCCGATGTCTCCGGCAATGTCGTGGGGACCGGCACCCGCGCGGTGACCAGCGGTTCTCCCGATCCGGCCTGGCTGGCGCGCTGCCGCGAACTGAACGAGCAGGCCGAATCGGTGGTGCGGGCGGAGCTGGCCACGCATCCGAAGGCGACCGGTCTGCACGTGGCGGACGTGGTCATGGCGGCGTTGCGTGACGGCGATCTGCTGCTGCTGGGCGCGTCGAATCCGGTGCGTGACGCCGCGCTGGTGTCGCATCCGCGTGCTGGAATCCGGGTGCTGTCCAACCGTGGTGTGGCCGGAATCGATGGCACGGTCTCCGGCGCGGTCGGCGCGGCGCTGGCGCATCCCGGTCGCACGGTGGCACTGATGGGCGACCTGACCTTCCTGCACGACGCGTCCGGCCTGCTGATCGGCCGCGGCGAACCACGGCCGGACAACCTCACGATCGTGGTCGCCAACGACGACGGCGGCGGCATCTTCGAACTGCTCGAACAGGGCGACCCGCAGTACGCGGGCGTGTTCGAGCGCGTGTTCGGCACCCCGCACGGCATGGACCTGGCCGCCCTGTGCGCCGCCTACCGCATCCCGCACCGCCAGGTCGACCCCGCGGAACTCGCGGTGGAACTGGCCGCTGACGCGCACGGGTTGCGGGTGCTCGAGGTCGCGACCGAACGATCCAGCCTGCGTGAACTGCACGCGAGCCTGCGGGCCAAGATCGCCGACTAGACCCGGCGAGGCGCACCCGCGGCGAGATCGCGCGTAACCCTTCGCGCTGGCTGGGCGCGCGAAATGGTGCAACGTGGGCGGGCTCCCCGCAGGGGGAGTCAGTCGGCGCTGCTCGCGACGATGAACCCGTCGCCGTCCTCGTCCATCGGGACCGGGATGGTCTGCTCGATCACGTCCGCCGGGTTGGCGGTGTCGGCGTCGCGGGCGATGTTGGCCGCCATCTCGTCGGTGTAGTCGGCGGCGTCGAAGTAGGCCGGATCATCGGGGTCGAGGAACGCGGACTGTTGCTGTTCGATGCGATCGGCCTCGGGGACCTCGTCCAGCGGGCGAGCGGTTTCGTACTCGATCATCGGTGCTCCTGTTCGTCGTCGTTACCTCGGACGGCGGTTGCCTCGGACGTACGTGACGCTGACGTGCTGTGTGTCGTTGACGTGCGGTGTGACGCTGACGTGCGGTGACGCTGACATGCTGTGTCGCTGACGTGCGGTGACGTTGATCGGCCCTGCGCTGTCCAGGGTGCGCCGATCTCGGGCGGTCGGCAACCCGCACCGATGATTTTCCGGCGGTGCCGTCGTCATCATGAGTGCAGCCGCCTGCCATCCGACGAGGAGTGCCCATGGAACCGCAATTCGACTTCGAACCCGCCGCCCGATCGCTGGCCGCGATCGTCGACGGCATATCCGACGACCAGCTCGCCGACTCGACCCCGTGTGGCGCGTCCACCGTGCGCGACGTGCTCGCCCACGTCGTCGGCCTGACCGAGGCGTTCCGGCAGGCCGCGACGAAGGAAGCAGTGGGCAACTCCGCGCCCCCGCCCGCTGGTGCCGACACCGCGCTGCCGAACGATTGGCGCACGCTGATTCCCGCGCAACTGGAAGCGCTGACGGCCGCATGGCGGGTGGGCGATGCGTGGGACGGTGACACCGAAGCGGGTGGCGTGCGGATGCCAGCTGCGGTGATGGCGATGGTCGCGCTCGACGAGATCGTCATCCACGGCTGGGATCTCGCCGTCGCCACCGGCCAGGACTTGCGCGTGGACCCCGCGGATTCGGCGATCCTGCTCGAGTTCCTGAGCGAGACCGATCCCGAGGGCACGCCCGGCTTGTTCGGCCCGATCGTCGACATCCCGTCCGACGCCCCGGTTTTCGAGCGTGTGCTCGGGCTGACGGGCCGCGACCCCGCCTGGCGTTCGTCAGCAGTGGCGTAGCCGTGCGGCGGCATAGCTGAGCGGTGACATGGCCGAGCAGCGGCGTGGCCGAGCAGCGGGGCATGGTCGAGCAGCGGGTTAGCTAGGCGCTGGTGACGAAGGCTCCGGCGATGGTTGCGATGGCGGCGGCTCTGGCCGAGCGGTCGGCGATGTCGCGATCGATCGGATCGCCGCTGGCCAGTAATCGGTAGTACATCGGCGCGGAGACCGCCGACAGCACCGCGCGCGGGTCGGTGCCCACCGGTGCCTCGCCGCGGACGATGGCGGCGTCGACGCAGGGTTCCCATTCGGCCAGGCGGGTGTTGTAGAAGCTGTGCAGGGCGGTGGCGGTGACATCGTCGCAGGTGGCGGCGGCGATGACGGCCCGGAACAGGTTGCTCTGGCGACCGTCGGCCAGTGTCTTCGCGACCAGTCGGGCATTGGCGGTGAGGTCGTCGAGCAGTGAGCCGGTGTCCGCGCGCGGCAGCGACTGGTCGGCCATGTCCACGAGCAGGTCGGCGACCAGGCCCGCGGGTGTGCGCCAGCGACGGTAGACGGTGGTCTTGCCGACCCCGGCCGCGGTGGCGACCTCGGTGAGGTCCAGATGCGCGAATCCACGGTCGGCCAGCAGATCGCCGGCCACTTCCAGCACCGATTCGCGCACGCGGGCGGTGCGTCCACCTGGGCGAATGGAGCCGGGCCAGGCGATGTCGTAGTCCATAACGGAACTCCTGTTTCATTTAGCGCGAATCGGGTGTACTGTCGGCCGTGTTAACGAAACTATAGACCCCTTAGGAGCTCTCATGGAATACCGGCGGCTCGGCGCATCAGGTCTTCTCGTTCCGGCACTCGGTTTCGGCGCAGGCACTTTCGGTGGCCGTGGGGCCCTGTTCAGCGCGTGGGGTGATACCGATGCCGCGCAGGCCAGGCGGTTGATCGACATCAGTCTGGAGGCCGGCGTCACCCTGTTCGACTCCGCGGATGTGTATTCCGACGGTGCGTCGGAGGAAGTACTGGGCGCGGCGATCAAAGGTAGGCGCGACCAGGTCCTGCTGTCCACGAAATCGGCCCTGCCCACCGGCCCCGGCCCGCACGAAGCGGGTTCGAGCCGGTCCAGGCTGATCCGTGCCGTCGACGCGTCGCTGCGACGTCTGGGCACCGACTATCTCGACCTGTTCCAACTACACGCCTTCGACGCGGGCACCCCGCTGGCGGAAACCCTCACGGCCCTGGACGATCTCGTGCGCGCGGGCAAGATCCGCTACCTCGGCGTCTCCAACTTCGCCGGGTGGGAACTGATGAAAACCCTGGCCACCGCCGAGTCGCTCGGACTGGAGAAGCCGGTGGCGCACCAGGTCTACTACTCGCTGGTCGGTCGCGACTACGAATGGGAACTGATGCCGTTGGGCGCAGATCAGGGCGTCGGGTCCATCATCTGGAGCCCGCTGGGCTGGGGCAGGCTCACCGGCAAAATCCGTCGTGGACAACCACTTCCGGCCGGCAGCAGGCTGCACGAGACCGCGCAGGCGGGCCCTCCTGTCGACGACGACAAGCTCTACGACATCGTCGATGTTCTCGACCGGATCGCCGCCGACACCGGCCTCAGCGTCGCGCAGATCTCGCTGAACTGGTTACTCACCCGTCCCACTGTCAGTTCGGTATTGATCGGGGCCCGCAACGAGGAACAGTTACGTCAGAACCTCGGTGCCGTGGGCTGGCAGCTCGACCCCGAACACGTGGCCGCCCTGGATGCCGCGAGCGCGACCACACCCCCGTACCCGTACTACCCGTATCACCGGCTGCCCGATTTCGCCCGGCTCAACCCGCCGGCGATCCGCGCGGCCTGATCGGGTCAGTACACGTCGCGCACGTACCGTTTCTCGGCCACGAGCTGCTTCTTGAAGGCCAGCGCGCCCGCCTCGTCCAGCTTTCCGTGGATCTGGGCGATCCGCAGCAGGGTGTCGTCGACATCCTTGGCCATCCGGGAGGCGTCGCCGCAGACGTAGAAGTGGCCGCCGTCGCGCAGCCACGACCACAGCTCGGCGCCGTGCTCGATCATCCGGTGCTGCACGTAGACCCGTTCGCGCTGGTCGCGGGAGAAGGCCAGGTCCAGGCGGGTGAGGAAGCCGGAGCGGAACATGTCTTCCAGTTCGCCGCGGTAGTAGAAGTTCTGGGCGGCGTGCTGGTCGCCGAAGAACAGCCAGTTGCGGCCGGTCGCCCCGATGGCCCGCCGTTCGTGCAGGAATCCGCGGAAGGGAGCGATGCCGGTACCCGGCCCCACCATGATCATCGGGGCGGTCGGGTCCAGCGGTGGGCGGAAGTGCGGGGCCCGCTGCAGGAAGATCGGCACCTCGGTGGTGCCCCGGTCGGCCAGGAACGTCGAGCACACCCCGCCGCGACGCGACGAAGTGCCCACCGGGTCGCCGTAGCGGACGACGCCGACCGTGAGCTGAACCTCGTCGGGGGTGGTCAGCGGGCTGGACGAGATCGAATACTGGCGTGGCTGCAGCTTTTTCAGTGCACCGAGCCAGTCCACGAGGTCGGTGCGCACCGGGAAGTCGCGCAGCACGTCGACGGCCTGGCGATCCCACAGGTAGGAGGCGAGCTCGTTGCGGTTGTCGCGGCGCAGCAGCTTGGCCAGCTGCGGGTGCGGGTTGCGTTCGCCGATGAAGCCCAGCAGATCCTGACTCACCTTGGTGATGTCGAAATGTGTGCGCAGGGCATCGGTGAGGGTGAGTTCGCGGTTGTCGAGTTCGATCACGCGTCGGCCGTCCAGGCCCGTGCAGGTCAGCCATTCCTCGACCAGTTCGGGGCAGTTGGCGGGCAGCACGCCCAGCGAGTCGCCGACTTCGTATCCGGCGTCGAGGTCGTGCAGGTCGAAACCGAAGCGCCGCACCTCTTTCGGTGAACCGGGGGCGCTCAGGATCTCGTTGCGCATCAGGGTGGCCAGGACCGGGGATTGGCGGGTGAACGGTGCGGCGGCGGCGCGCTGCACGCGGGGCTGGGTGGTGGCGAGGGGGCGGTCGAGCACGGTCGCTCCACCGCGGCCGGCGGGGGAAGGCAGCGGGCGGGCCGAACTCACATGGGAGACACCGTTATTGGCAGCACCAACTGGGAAGGAGTTGTTGGCACCACCGGCGAAACTGTCGCTTCGAGAAGGGCTGCCGGGCGATCCGTCGCGACCGGTCGGCAGAGGATCGCGACCCTGTGAACGGCCGCCCGATGAGTTGCCGTCATCGTGGGTGGTGATCGCGGCCAGGACATCGTCGAGCCACTGTTGCGCGGTGTCGTCGAAATCGGGCTCGCTGTCCACCCGCGGCAGCAGCCGCTTGGCACCACGCTCGGCGAACAGGGTGTCGAGTTTGCGGCCGTGCCCGCAGAAGTCGTCGTAGGAGGAGTCACCGAGGGCGAACACCGCGTAGCGCACCCCGTTGAGTCGAATGATGCTGTCTTCCAAGCGGGTCCAGAAGTCGGCACCGTTGTCGGGTGGGCCGCCGTCACCGAACGTGCTGGTCACGACGAGGACGTCACCGGTGATCGAGGTGAGTTCGCAGGAGTCCATATCCAGCAGTGACGGTGTGAGTCCGGCTTCGGTGAGCCGGGCGGCGACGGTGGCGGCCAGTTCCTCGGCGTTGCCGGTTTGGGAGGCCCACAGAACCGTGACCGGGTGGGGGATAGGGCTTTCGGGGGTGTCGGTGGCGGCACCGACATTGCGGGAGTACATGCCTGCCAGCAGTCCGTCGACCCACAGGCGGGATTGAGTGGACAGCGGCGCGCTCACCGGCAGCACCGGCTGACCGGTCACCGGCAGTGATTGCAGGGCGGCGAGGTAACCGCCGAGGTAGATACGTTCGGTCTCGCTGAGAGTGGGCGAGGCGCCGGCGTCCAGGCCGAGTACTCCGGCCAGCGGATGCTCGGCAGGCTGGTCGGCTTGCGCGGGGAGCTGCGACGGCTGCGCGGGAGCCTGTTCCGCGGTGGGTGCCGGGCCGACCCGGCGCAGTGCCACCGCGCAGGCCTTGAACTCCGGTTGCAGCGAGGCGGGATCCACCGCGTCGTTGGTGACCGCGTTGATCGTGAGGTATTCGCCCTGTTCGTCGTTCCAATGGAAGGGAGCAAAACAATCACCAGGTCGCACACGATCGCTGATGCGCACCGGCAGGACGGCACGGCCGCGGCGCGACGCGATCTCCAGTTGGTCGCCGGGCTCGAGGTCGAGGCGGCGCGCATCCTCGGGGTGCACTTCCACGAACGGTGCGCCGTTCAGCTTGGTCAGCTTGGCGACCTTGCCGGTCTTGGTCATGGTGTGCCACTGATGTTGCAGCCGACCGGTATTGAGCAGGAACGGGTAGTCGTCGTCGGGCAGTTCCGCGGCGGGCAGGTGCGGGCGGGGGAAGAACACCGCGCGCCTGCTCGGGGTGGCGAACGCCAGGCGCGGGGTGGTGCCGTCGGCCGCCACGTGCAGCGGCTGGTGGGTGCCGTCGTTGAGATAGCGGATCGGGTTGCGCGGGCTGTCGGCGTCGTTGCACGGCCACTGCATCGGCCCGTCGGCCAGGCGCTGGTAGCTCATGCCGCTGAGGTCGTAACCGGTGGCCGGATTGGTGAACTGCTGCAGTTCGGCGAAAACCTCGGCGCTGGAAGCGAAGTCGAAGCCGGGGAAACCCATGGCGGTCGCGACCTGGGCGATCAGCAGCCAGTCCGGTCGCGCTTCGCCGATCGGGTCGACCGACTGTTGCAGCAGGGTGACGGTGCGCTCGGAATTGACCATCACCGCATCGGCTTCGGCCCACAGTGTCGCGGGCAGCAGCAGATCGGCGTAGGCGTTGGTGGCGGTTTCGGTGTAAGCGTCCTGCACGATCACCAACTCGGCGGCCTCGAGCCCCGCGATCACGGTTTTGCGATTGGCCACGGTGGCAACGGGATTGGTGCAGATGATCCACGCGGCCTTGATCTCGCCGTCGGCCAAGCCGCGGAACATGTCGATCGTGCCGGGGCCCGCCTCGGTGCGCAGGGTGTCCGCGGGCAGGTCCCAGGCGGTTTCGACGAAGGTGCGGTCGGCGGGGGAGAGCAGGCTGCGCTGACCGGGCAGGCCGGGACCCATGTAGCCCATTTCGCGGCCGCCCATGGCGTTGGGTTGGCCGGTGAGGGAGAAGGGTCCGCTGCCGGGTCGGCAGATGGTGCCGGTGGCCAGGTGCAGGTTCACCAGGGCGTTGGTGTTCCAGGTGCCGTGGGTGGACTGGTTCAGGCCCATCGTCCACAGCGACATCCACTCGCCGGCCTGCGCGATCATCGTGGCGGCGGTGCGGATGTCGGCCTCGGCCAGGCCGGTCAGCTCGGCCACGCGCGCGGGTGGGTAGTCGGCGAGGAATTCGGGCATCGCGTCCCAACCCTCGGTGTGCTGCGCGATGAACTCCGTGTCGATCGCACCGTCGGCGACCAGCAGGTGCAACAGCCCGTTGAGCAGGGCGAGGTCGGTGCCGGGGGCGATCTGCAGGAACAGGTCGGCGCGGGCCGCGGTGTCGGTGCGGCGCGGGTCGACCACGATCAGCTTGGCGCCCGCCTTGAGCCGGTCGGCCATGCGCAGGTACAGGATCGGGTGGCAGTCGGCCATGTTCGCGCCGCTGACCAGGAACAGGTCGGCGTGCTCGAAGTCGTCGTACGAGCCGGGCGGCCCGTCCGAGCCCAGCGACTGCTTGTAGCCGGTGCCCGCGCTGGCCATGCACAGGCGCGAGTTGGCTTCGATGTGCTTGGTGCGCAGGTAGCCCTTGGCCAGCTTGGTGGCCAGGTACTGGGCCTCGAGCGACATCTGTCCGGAGACGTAGAGGGCGATCGCGTCGGGGCCGTGCTCGTCCAGGATCGCGCGCAGCCGGGCGGCGGTCTCGTGCACCGCCTCGTCGACCGGCAGCGGCGCCGGGGCCTGCCCGCGTTCAGGGCGGCGGTAGGCGGTGGCCATCCGGCCGGGCGCGGCCATCATCTCCGCGTGGGTGGCGCCCTTGGTGCACAGTCTGCCCGCGTTCGCCGGATGCAGCTTGTCGCCGCTGACCTTCGCGATCAACCGCGCGCCAGACTGATCAGTCTTTGTCTGGACGTTTATGCCGCAGCCGACGCCGCAATACGAGCACTGTGTACGCACAGTGTCCGTGTCGCGGCCGTCCGCTTCCCCTGTCATGACTCGATCATCCGCATTGGTCGTTGCGCTCGATTTACCGAACGTTATGTCCAGGTGACAATCGACCTCACACGTCAAAATTTCCACAGTGAGGTTGCGGCCCGAATATCACCCCTGATCAGGGCACATTCCGTCCGGTTGCCGCGCGGGAGTGGCCGGGCTGGGGTGACCGGTCTCACCCCGCCCTTCGCCGGGTTCGGCGGGTGTTCAGCCCAGTTTGTAGCCGCGGTGCAACGCCACCACGCCACCGGTGAGGTCGCGCCACTGCACCGAGTCCCAGCCGGCGTCGGCGATGCGGCGAGCCAGCCTGCGCTGATTGGGCCACGCCCGGATCGACTCGGCCAGGTACACGTACGCGTCCGGGTTGGAGCTCACCGCCTGCGCCACCCGCGGCAGCGCCTTCATCAGGTACTCCATGTACACGGTGCGGAAGGGACCGAACACCGGTGTGGAGAACTCACACACCACCACCCGTCCGCCCGGCTTGGTCACCCGCAACATCTCGCGCAGCGCCACATCGATATCGGCGACATTGCGCAGACCGAACGAGATGGTCACCGCGTCGAACGAATCGTCGGCGAACGGCAACGCCATGGCGTCGCCCGCCACCATCGGCACCTTGCGGAACCGGCCCGCTCCGAGCATGCCCTGGGAGAAGTCCGCGGCCACACACCAGGCACCGGATTTGCCCAGCTCCACGGTCGACACACCGGTCCCCGCGGCGAGGTCGAGCACTCGTTCGCCGGGTCGAAGGCCGAGCGCGCGTCGCGTCGCCCACCGCCAGTACCGATCCTGGCCACCGGAGATGACCGTGTTGGTGAGGTCGTAGCGCTTCGCCACACCGTCGAACATCGACGCGACCTCGTGGGGTTGCTTGTCCAGCGAAGCCCGAATCGGTTCCCGCTGCTCTGTTGTCGCCACACACCGAGCTTAGAGTTGTTCCGCCGCAATAGCGCGAGTGGGATTCACCACCAAGGGCGAGGACGCGGGACGCGCAGTGGTCGCAGTCGCACGAGCGCTGTGCCCGTGGCCGCAGCGAAGGCGAAGCGCGCGTGGCTGCGGCGAAGGCGAAGTGTGCGTGGCTGCAGCGGACTGCGACTAAGCGGTGCGCGGCAATCGCCGGCGCGTGCCGGTGACGTCGGCGTAGTGGCCCATCAGCTCGGTGCAGATCGCGGGCCAGGTGCGGTGCAGCACCGACTTTCGCGCCGCGGTCGCGAACCGGCCGCGCTGTCGGGCATCGCGCAGCGCGGACACGGCGCTGGGCAGCAGTTCGGCGAAACGGTCGACCGGCAGCAGAAAACCGTTGCGGCAGTGCGCGATCAGATCACGCGGGCCGCCGGCGTCGGGGCCGATCACCGGCACACCCGACGACAACGCCTCCTGCACGCCCTGGCAGAACGTCTCGTGCTCGCCGGGATGCACCATCACATCCAAGCTCGCGTAATGCGCGGCCAGTTCGCTGCCGCCCAGCTCACCGGTGAACACCGCGTCCGGCATCAGCTTGCGCAACCGCGCCCGCTCCGGGCCGTCGCCGACCACCACGAGCTGGATCGACGGGTCGCCGGCCAGCGCGGCCAACCGTTCCACGTGCTTTTCCGGCGCGAGCCTGCCCACGAACCCGACAACGAGCCGCTCGTCGGCTCCCAACCAGCTCGCGCGCAGTTCCTCACTGCGTGCGGTGGGGGTGAACCGGGCGATGTCCACGCCGCGACCCCAGCGGTGCACGCGCGGGATCCCGTGCTCGGCGAGATCGTGTGCGGCCGCCGACGACGGCGCCAGCGTGCGAGTGGCGCCCTCGTGGATACGCCGCGTCCACGCCCAGGCGGCCCGCGAGGCCAGCCCGAGGCCGTAGCTCTTGGCGAATCCGGCCACGTCGGTCTGGTACACCGCCACGGTCGGCAGATCCAACCGGGTCGCCGCCGCCAGCCCACCCGCGCCGAGCAGGAACGGCGAGGCCAGATGCACCACGTCGGGGTCGAAATCGGCGATGGCGGCGGTGATCCCCGGCTGTGGCAGCCCCACCGGCAGCGAACTGACCTTCGGCACCATCATCGCCGGTACGCGGTGCACCGGGAAGCGGCCGTGAAAACGCGGTGCGGGTGGGGCGCCGCGCAGGGAATCGGGCGCCACGATCATGGCGTCGTGACCGTGCTGGTCCAGGTGATCCAACACCCGCAGCACGGAGTTGACGACACCGTTCATGTTCGGCAGGAAAGACTCCGAGACGATGGCTACGCGCACCCTTCCAGGGTGACCGCCACACCGCGCGACACCCCCACGCCGACGTGAAGCCGGGGCGAACAGCAAACGAAGTTACGCCGCGCGCTGCTTGCGCCGCACCAACCACAGCACCGGAATCGCCAGCGCCCACGCCACGAAGATCACCGAGGCGGCCGGAATGATCGCCACCCGCGCATCGCGCCCCGCCACCCGGACCAGGTCGGGGTCGCGGGTGCTGTACTCGACATTGATGCGCTGGCCCACGGTCAGATTCGTCGGATACAGGATGCCGACCTTGGGGTTATGGGTCACGCTGTCGGGCGTCACATAGGTCACCGCCGACCGCAACCGCCCCGCGGACAGCACTTCACCCGAGGTCACGCCGCGATGCTGTTCGATCTCGTAATCGTTGCGCCAGGCCGCCAACACCAGCAGCACCATCAGCACACTGATCACCGCCGCGGCACCGATCACCCATGCCTGAACCCGCCGCAGGCGCTTACTCCGCCGCTCCAACAGGCTGGTTTCAGACACGCGCACCACCCTACCGGCTGTATTTTTGGCGGCTGGCGCCGCGGGTTTTCGGCCTATTAACCTCGATCTTCCCTCCCTCCGGGCACTCCTTCGTCGCACCCTCCGGTCAGTCCAGATCAAGGCGGCCGAAAACTACGGACTGCCTGTCGAGAACGACTACCTGCCATGTGGCAGTGACGAATTCGACTGCAATAGCATTCCCGCTATGTCCCGCAAATTCAGCTTCACCGTGCCCTACTCCGTCCCGGTCGAAGAGCTTCACCGGGCACTTGTCGACGACGCTGTCTGGCAGGCGCGTTTCGCCGCCGCCGAGACCGCGACCATCGAACTCTCCCATCCGAACGGCCCCGACTCGATCACCCTCCACATGACCGAAACCCCAGGTAAGGACAAGGTTCCCGGTCTCGTGCGGAAGGTGCTCAAAAGCGACCTGGTGCTCGAGCGCACCGACACCTGGCAGCCGCTGCAGGGCGAGACCGCCAAGGGCAGTTTCACCGGCAACACCACCGGCATCACCACCGAGATGGCGGGCACCTACGAACTGCGCCCCACCGCCGAAGGCAGCGAAATCGAGGTCGTCGGCACGGTCAAGGTGAAGGTCCCGCTGGTAGGCGGCGCGATCGAACCTTTGGCCGAGCAACTGCACCAGCGAGTGCTGAACAGCGAACGCAAGTTCATCGAGAACTGGTTCGCGAAGCTCTGACGGCTAACCGCCTCCTCGCGACTTCGAACCGGGTGCGGGGAGGCGCCTCAGCTGAAGGGCGGCAGCTCGTCGGCGCGCAAAGAGGCTCGGCCCGCCGCCCGCCAGGCGCGGGCGGTGAGGTCGAGGTCCTCATCGGTCACCAGATTGCCCATCACACGAACAGCGGTGCGCTGCAAGTACTTCGACCGCATCACCGGCGGCCCACCCAGCGGCACGAACTTCGGCGCCGTGGCCAGCCCCGCGAGCCTGCGCGCCACTGAGAACGTGCGCCCGTACTTCGCGCGCAGCAGCTGCGGCCACACCGTGCTCAAATCGGGTTCGTCGAGCAGGCTCTCGAGCATGTGCCCGCCTTCGAGGCCGTAGTCGATGCCTTCCCCGTTGAGCGGGTTCACGCAGCCTGCGGCGTCACCGACCAGCGCCCAGTTCACCCCGGCCACGTTCGAGACCGCGCCGCCCATGGGCAGCAGCGCCGAGGCCACCGCGCGCAGTTCGCCGTGTAGTTCCCATTCCTCGCGGCGCAGCCGGGTGTAGTGCTCGAGCAGCGGTTTGAGCGCGATGTGCGAGGGCCGCGCCTCGGTGGCCAGCGAGCCGACGCCGATGTTCACTTCGCCGTTGCCCAGCGGGAAGATCCAGCCGTAGCCGGGCACGAGCTCGTCGGCGGCGTTGCGCAGTTCCAGATGCGAGGAGATCCACTGGTCGTCGCTGCGCCCGGACTTGATGTAGGCGCGCGCGGCGGTGCCGTAGGCGTAGCGGCGATGCCAGGTGCGCCCCAACTGTTTTCCGATGGGGGAGCGCACGCCGTCGGCCACGACCAGCACCCGGCAGCGCACGGTGTGGGTGGTGTCGCCGATGCGCACGCTCACCCCGGTGACCCGTTCACCGTCGCGATGCACCTCGGTGACCTTGGCGCCGTCGACCATCCGCGCACCGGATTTGATCGCGGTCTCGCGCAGCTTGTCGTCGAGTTCGGTTCGGGGAACGGCACTTCCGTACGTCGGGAACGACCCGCCCGGCCACGGCAGCAACGCCTCGCGCCCGAATCCGGCCATCCGCAACCCGTGGTTCACCGTGTGCGCGCGCAACCATTCGCCCAGACCCAGATGTTCCAGCTCGGCGGTGGCGCGCGGGGTCAGGCCGTCGCCGCAGGTCTTGTCGCGCGGGAAAACCGCCGAATCCAGCAGCAGCACATCGCGTCCGGCGCGCGCGGCCCATGCCGCCGACGCCGAACCGGCAGGCCCGGCACCGACTACCAGCACCTCGACGGCGGCGGGCAGCGACGCATGGTCGGCGGGGAGCAGATCCGGTGAACCCATGGCTCAATACTGGCACTGTCGGCGGTTGTGCGAGAGTGTCGGGTACACCGGGAATTGTCACTGTGTGACGGGGTTCATCGGCCGAAGTGGCGGAACACGCTAGGTTGCTACCCGTCGGGGTCGGACGCATCGCTGGGAGAAGATAATGAGCACATCGGCTGTGAGCGACGAAAGCACCGTGGTTGCCGGGGTAGACCTCGTCGATCCCGCACTCGCCGTCACCGTGCGCGACGGACTGGCCGCGGTCGAGAAACTGCTCGTCGACGAACTCTCCGACGGCGAGGAATTCCTGCAGGAAGCCGCCCTGCACCTGGCACGGGCGGGCGGTAAGCGGTTCCGGCCGCTGTTCACCGTGCTCACCGGCCAGCTCGGACCCAATCCCACCGACCCGGCGCTGGTCACCGCGGGCACGGTCGTGGAACTGGTGCACCTGGCCACGCTGTATCACGACGACGTGATGGACGAGGCGACGCAGCGACGCGGTGCGGAGAGCGTGAACTCGCGCTGGGGCAACAGCATCGCGATCCTGGCGGGTGACTACCTGTTCGCCCACGCCTCGCGCCTGACGTCCACGCTGGGCCCCGACGCGGTGCGCATCATCGCGGAGACCTTCGCCGAGCTGGTCACCGGTCAGATGCGAGAAACCATGGGCGCCAAGCAAACCCAGGATCCCATCGAGCACTACCTGCGCGTGGTGTGGGAGAAGACCGGTTCGCTGATCGCCGCCGCCGGCCGTTTCGGTGGCACGTTCTCCGGCGCCGACGACGAGCACGTGGAACGACTGGCGCGCCTGGGCGACGCCGTCGGTACCGCGTTCCAGATCTCCGACGACATCATCGACATCTCGTCCTCGGCCGAACAGTCGGGCAAAACCCCCGGCACCGACCTGCGCGAAGGCGTGCACACCCTGCCGGTGCTGTACGCCCTGCGCGAGACCACCCCCGACGGCGACCGTCTGCGCACCCTGCTGGCCCGTCCGCTGGAAACCGACATCGAGGTGGACGAGGCGTTGGAACTGCTGCGCCGCTCACCGGGCATGGCGCTGGCCAAGGAAAAGCTCGCCGAGTACGCCGACCTGGCCGACACCGAACTGGCCGCCCTGCCGCCGGGCCCGGCCAACGACGCCCTCACCCGCCTGGTCCGCTACACGATCGAACGCGTGGGTTAGCCAGACGGAACTAACGGGCCCGGGTCGGCGTTGCTCATTCATGCCCAACGGGATGAAGACCTTCGCCTTGATGGTCGGCATGTCGGCGCTGATCGTCGCTATCGGGGCGATGTTTCGCAGCCCGACGATCCTGATCATCTCGATCGTGCTGGCCGTGGGCGTGAACGCCTACGCCTACTTCAACAGCGACAAGCTGGCGTTGAAGGCGATGCACGCGCAACCGGTGAGCGAACTGGAAGCGCCGGTGATGTACCGGATCGTGCGCGAACTCGCCACCGCGGCGCGTCAGCCGATGCCACGCCTGTACATCAGCCCCACCAGCGCCCCCAACGCGTTCGCGACCGGCCGCAATCCCCGGCACGCCGCGGTCTGCTGCACCAGCGGCATCCTGCAACTGCTCGACGAGCGGGAGTTGCGCGCGGTGCTGGGTCACGAGCTGTCGCACGTGTACAACCGCGACATCCTGATTTCGTCGGTGGCGGGCGCGATGGCCTCGATCATCACCGGACTCGCGAACATGGCGTTCTTCGCGAGCTCGTTCGGCAACCGTGACGGAAACGGCCCGAACGTCATCGGCGTGCTGCTTGTCTCACTGCTCGGTCCCATCGCCGCAGGTCTGATCAAGATGGCGGTGTCGCGATCGCGGGAATTCCAAGCCGATCAGTCCGGCGCCGAACTCACCGGCGACCCCCTCGCCCTGGCCTCGGCTCTGCGCAAGATCGAACGCGGCGTCCAGGCCGCCCCGCTCCCGCCGGACCCCAAGATCACCAGCGAATCGCACCTGATGATCGCCAACCCGTTCCGCGCCGGCGACCGCGTGGCCCGCTGGTATTCCACCCACCCCCCGATGGACGAACGCATCAAGCGCCTCGAAGATCTGGCCAGGGGCGACACCCACCTGCACTAGGCGCCGCCCGGCCACTACCTACCGGTAGTTGACGAACTGCAGCGCGATGCCGAAATCCTCGCCCTTGAGCAGCGAGATCACTTCCTGCAGATCGTCGCGCTTCTTGCTGCTGACCCGCAGCTCCTCGCCCTGGATCTGCGCCTTCACGCCCTTGGGGCCTTCGTCGCGGATCTTCTTGGAGATCTTCTTCGCCTTCTCGGTGTCGATGCCCTGCACCAGCGTGCCGGTGATCTTGAACACCTTGCCCGACGGCTGTGCCTCGCCCGCCTCGAAGGCCTTGAGCGAGATATCGCGACGGATCAACTTCTCCTTGAACACCTCCAGCGCCGCCTGCACCCGCTCCTCGGCGTTGGCGGTCAGCACGATCGCTTCCTCGCCCGACCACGCGATCGACGCGTCGGTGCCCTTGAAGTCGTAGCGCGAGTTCAGCTCCTTCTCCGCCTGATGCAGAGCGTTGTCGACCTCCTGACGATCGACCTTGCTCACGACGTCGAATGACGAATCAGCCACACTGCGCTCCTGTCCTGTGAAGGTCCGGCGAACTCCGGTGCCGGTAGAACCGGCCATCGAGACAGTTGTACCCGCATAGGGGGACAACCGGTGTTCGCAGGGGGTCTGTGCAGGCGTTTTGATAGTCCGGGCACCTACGTTGTAAGCTGCTGCACGCACCGGAAACGGCGCACACGGCAGATTGCCCGAGCGGCCAATGGGAGCGGACTGTAAATCCGTCGGCTTATGCCTACGTAGGTTCGAATCCTACATCTGCCACCTCGAACCCCGTCGATCATGAAGATCGGCGGGGTTCTTTGGTTTCCGGGGCTGTCCCGGTGTCGCACCGGGGTAGCCTCGACAGGACAGCTACGCCTCCACCGGGCTGAACCGCGCTGAAAACAGCCCGTGAGCTGCCGATTTGGTGCTCTAGGGTGGTAGTGTGTAATCTCGTTCAGGACGCCGGAGCACGGGGTCACGCTGAGCGGCTTGGCCGTACAGACTCTGTGCCACGTAGTCATGCCCCCTTAGCTCAGTCGGTAGAGCGTTTCCATGGTAAGGAAAAGGTCAACGGTTCGATTCCGTTAGGGGGCTCGCCGGATTGCCGGTGGTGAGCGGCTACCCGCGGCATCATCGGGATATTAGTCCGCCGTGGCGGTGTAGCTCAGTTGGTAGAGCAAACGACTCATAATCGTTGTGTCGCCGGTTCAAGTCCGGCCATCGCTACCAATTTCAACTCAGCCCAGACCGGAAAGAAGGCAAATCGTGGCCGCGAAGTCCACCGATGTCCGGCCCAAGATCACCTTGGCCTGCGACGAGTGCAAGCACCGCAACTACATCACCAAGAAGAACCGGCGTAACGACCCGGATCGCCTCGAGCTCAAGAAGTTCTGCCCCAACTGCGGAACTCACCGGGCGCACCGCGAGTCGCGCTAGTTTCTAGAACATCTGCCGAAGGCCGGACGAGAGTCCGGCCTTTGTGCTTTTTCCGGGAAATTCACCGGAAAGGCGAGGCGCATACATTACCCGGACGCGCCACGTTTTACACCGGTCGACTTCGGTGCTGTCTGACAAGCCAGTAAGGTCGGCGCTGTGACAGTGAACACCGGAACTCACGAAGCGGGCCCCGCCGCAGCTGCCGAATCGTTCGATCCCGCCGCCCACGCGGCCTCGATGGTCGGCCACCACTATCGCGTCGACGACTACTACGAGGTCGGCCGCGAGAAGGTGCGCGAATACGCCCGCGCCGTGCAGGACTACCACCCGGTGCACTGGGAAGAGGACATCGCGCGCGAATACGGCTACGACGGCCTGCTCGCCCCGCTCACCTTCATCTCCCTGGTCGGCATTCTCGCCCAGCGCCGACTGTTCGAAGAGATCGTCACCGGTTACGACCTGAGTCAGATCATGCAGACCGACCAGATCCTGGAATTCCATCGCCCGATCCGGGTGGGTGACCAGTTGACCTGTGATGTGTATCTACATTCGTTCCGTCAGGCTTTCGGCGGCGACATCATCGTGACCAAGAACATCGTCACCGACCAGGACGACGAACTGGTGCTCACCAGTTACACCACCCTGATCGGCCGCAGCGGCGGCGATATCGATCCCGCGATGTCCGACGCGGTGCGCAATGTGCTCATGCACGGCATCGGCGAGGACGAGCCCGACCACCACGCGCCCGCGCAGGTGCCGGCGATCACTCCCGATCCGATCACCATCGCGCCCGAACGCACCGTCAGCGCGCACGCGTTGTCGTTCGACAGTGTGTCGGTCGGCGACGAGCTGCCCGGGCGGGTGGCCCGCCTGACCCGCGGTGACCTGGTCAACTACGCCGGTGTGTCCGGTGACGCCAACCCGATCCACTGGAGCGACGAGGTCGTGCGGCTGGTCGGCCTGGACAATGTGGTCGCGCACGGGATGCTCACGATGGGTCTGGGCGGCGGGTTCGTGTCCTCCTGGCTGGGCGATCCCGGCAGCGTGTTGGATTACAGCGTCCGTTTCACCAGTCCGGTGTATGTCGGTTCCGACGTCCCGGCCGAGGTCGAGTACACCGGCAAGGTGAAATCGGTCGACCCGCAGACCCGCACCGCGGTCATCGCGATCACCGCGAAGTCGGCGGGCAGAAAGATCTTCGGCCGCGCGACAGCAACGGTTCAGTTGTCCTGACCTGGGGCCGGAATCCGTCCTGACCTGCGGCGGTGTCGCGGATTGGCGATAACCGCACGCCGTGACGTACACTCGGGACTCTGGGGTCACCGGCTGCTGCGCGCTGATCTTCGGTGTGGAGTTCTCTCCTCACGGAAGCGGCGCGTGTCTTGTGTGACACTAGGTGGTTGGACACCACAGCCTCGGCTGGTCCAACCGAAGGGGCGTAGCTCAATTGGCAGAGCAGCGGTCTCCAAAACCGCAGGTTGCAGGTTCAAGTCCTGTCGCCCCTGCCCTGAATGCCAGCGACGAACAAGGAGATGGCGTGAGCGACGAGCGGGATACTCGCGAAGACGGCGAGGAGACCCCCGCTGCCACTCGACCGAGTGGTAAGCGGTCCGCTCGACGTGTGCGTGCGTCGGATGCTCCGGCAGACACCGGAGCGGTGGCCACGCTCGATCGGCCGTCGTCGCGCAAGGCAGACAAGCCGGCCGCCAAGGCCAAGACGGGCAACCCGTTCAAGCGGTTGCTCGAGTTCCTGACACAGGTTGTCGCGGAACTGCGCAAGGTGATCTGGCCCAACCGGAAGCAGATGGTCACCTATACGGCCGTCGTTCTGGTGTTCGTGGTCTTCATGGTCGCGTTCATCGCCGGGATCGACGTAGCGTTCGTCAAGGGTGTCGACTGGCTGTTCGGCTGATCGCCGACACCCACGCCGGTAGCCGATCGCGGGCCGGAACGGCGGAGCGCGCCTCCGCGCACCCGACCCGGTCCAGAGGATGTACGTGACGACACAGGAAGCGAGTGCCTCAGTGAGCACCCCGGAGAACGACACCAACGACGAGTTCCCGGTTGACGACACGGTCGTGGCGGACATCGCCACCGACGAGGTCGAGGCCGCAGAGCTCGCCGATACCGACACCGCCGATGACGAGGCCGCTGTCGACGAGGTTGTCGTCGAAGAAGACGTGATCGAAGAAGTCGCCACCGAGGACGATCCCGAGGCCGACCCGATCGAGTCGATGAAGATCAAGCTGCGCCGTGTGCCCGGCGACTGGTATGTCGTGCACTCCTACGCCGGCTACGAGAACAAGGTCAAGACCAACCTCGAGACCCGCGTGCAGAACCTGGGCCTCGAGGACTACATCTTCCAGGTCGAGGTGCCCACCGAAGAGGTCACCGAGATCAAGAACGGCCAGAAGAAGAACGTCAACCGCAAGGTGCTGCCGGGCTACATCCTGGTCCGGATGGAACTGAACAACGAGTCGTGGGGCGCGGTGCGCAACACCCCCGGTGTCACCGGTTTCGTCGGCATGACCGGCGGTGGCCCCGGCGCCAAGCCGACCCCGCTGACCATCAACGAGGTCGTGAAGTTCCTGGTCCCGGCCGGTGCGCAGGCGCAGAAGAAGGCCGCCGCGGCCGCCGCCGGTGGTTCGGATTCGGGTAGCTCGGCGTCGGGCAAGCCCACCATCGAGGTCGACTTCGAGGTCGGCGAGTCGGTCACCGTCATGGACGGCCCGTTCGCCACGCTGCCCGCGTCGATCTCCGAGGTCAACGCCGAGCAGCAGAAGCTCAAGGTGCTGGTGTCGATCTTCGGTCGCGAGACCCCGGTGGAGCTGAACTTCACCCAGGTTTCCAAGATCTAGTTTTTCCCGCTTTCGCGAAACGGCACCGCTCACCGGCGGTGCCGTTTCGCGTTTGTGCTGGTCGCCACCCGATTGCCTAGTGGTCGACCGTGTCAAGTAGAGTGTGATAGTTCGTGCTCTGACTTCCCCGCAATACCTGTCGGGGACCGGTCGTGCGCGGATACGAGGCTTACGGCAACCGTAAGGAACCGAACCCCAGAAAGCCAAGGAAGAAAGATGCCCCCCAAGAAGAAGAAGCTCGCCGGGATCATCAAGCTGCAGATCCAGGCCGGCGCCGCTAACCCGGCTCCTCCGGTCGGCCCCGCGCTCGGTCAGCACGGCGTCAACATCATGGAGTTCTGCAAGGCGTACAACGCCGCGACCGAGTCGCAGCGTGGCAACGTCATCCCGGTCGAGATCTCGGTGTACGAGGACCGGACGTTCGACTTCAAGCTGAAGACCCCTCCTGCTGCTCGCCTGCTGCTCAAGGCCGCCGGTGTGCAGAAGGGCTCGGCTGAGCCGCACAAGACCAAGGTCGCCAAGGTCACCATGGACCAGGTCCGTGAGATCGCCAAGACCAAGGCCGAGGATCTCAACGCCACTGATCTCGATCAGGCCGCGAAGATCATCGCCGGTACCGCGCGTTCGATGGGTATCACCGTCGAAGGCTGAGCGTCTCGCTCACATGTGGGAGGGCCGGCCAGGCCCGACACAAACCACATCTGAAACCAGAACTTAAGGACAGAAAATCATGGCAAAACGAAGCAAGGCGTACCTCGCCGCTGCTGAGAAGGTCGATCGCGACGCCCTGTACTCCCCGCTGGCCGCTGCGCGCCTGGCGAAGGAGACCGCGACCACCAAGACCGACGCGACCGTCGAGGTCGCCGTTCGTCTCGGCGTGGATCCCCGCAAGGCCGACCAGATGGTCCGTGGCACCGTCAACCTGCCGCACGGCACCGGTAAGACTGCCCGCGTCATCGTGTTCGCCGCCGGCGAGAAGGCCTCCGAGGCCGAGGCCGCAGGCGCCGACGCCGTGGGCGCCGAGGACCTGATCGAGCGGATTCAGGGCGGCTGGCTCGACTTCGACGCCGCGATCGCCACCCCGGATCAGATGGCCAAGGTCGGCCGCATCGCGCGCGTCCTGGGCCCGCGTGGTCTGATGCCGAACCCGAAGACGGGCACGGTCACCAACGATGTGACCAAGGCCGTCAACGAGATCAAGGGCGGCAAGATCAACTTCCGCGTCGACAAGCAGGCCAACCTGCACTTCGTCATCGGCAAGGCCTCGTTCGACGAGGCCAAGCTGGTGGAGAACTACGGCGCCGCGCTGGACGAGATCCTGCGTGTGAAGCCGTCGACCGCCAAGGGTCGCTACGTCAAGAAGATCACGGTTTCGACGAACACCGGACCGGGCATCCCGGTGGACACGAACCGCACCCGCAACCTCCTGGACGAGGATGCGTGAGCTTCGGCTGACCAGCTCCTAGAGCATCCGTGAGGGCGGGAACGCGACAAGCGTTCCCGCCCTCACGGCGTTCAATGACCAACTTGCCCTTGATAATTCAGGGCAGCGGTACCCCGTTTTGGCAGATGGGGGTAGGTGTGCGTACACTGGTCAACGGTCATGCGAGATGTGCATACATCTTTCGAGGACCACCCCCATCGTTCTACCGAAGACCGTAGGTCGTCGATGCCGTTGATTCGGTATCGGTCGAAGGTCCAGCGACATTGCTGGCGACCCACGCAGGCAGAGCTGAGGCCGAAATTTATTTTGCGCCCCGGTACGCCTTGCGTCCGGGGCGTTCGTTTTGTCGCTGGCCCCTGATTCGGTAGTGCATCAACGAACCGACATCAGAGAGGAGGCGAAGTATGGCGAAGCCTGAAAAGGTCACCGCTGTCGCGGAGATCGCGGAGCAGTTCAAGAACTCCACGGCCACTGTTGTCACGGAATACCGTGGCCTGTCGGTCGGCAAGCTCACCGAGCTGCGTCGCGCGCTCGGCGCGGGCGCTACGTACTCCGTCGCCAAGAACACCCTGGTCAAGATCGCCGCTAGCGAAGCTGGCGTGGCGGGTCTGGACGAGCTGTTCGTCGGCCCGACCGCTATCACCTTCATCCAGGGTGAACCGGTCGACGCCGCCAAGGCGCTCAAGCAGTTCGCTAAGGACAACAAGGCCCTGGTCATCAAGGGCGGGTACATGGACGGCCGCGCGCTGTCCGTGTCCGAGGTCGAGCGTATCGCTGACCTCGACTCGCGCGAGGTGCTGCTGGCCAAGCTGGCCGGTGCGTTCAAGGCCAAGCCTTCGCAGGCTGCCGCGCTGTTCGCCGCTCCCGCTTCGCAGGTCGCCCGGCTCGCCCAGGCCCTGCTCGAGAAGCGCACGAGTGCCGAAGGCGCTCCTGCTGCCGAAGAAGCCCCCGCGGCTGACGCCGAATAAGACATCTATTACCCGCTTCGCGGTGCGTATGCGCTGCGAGGTACACCACGAAAGGAACCACCATGGCAAAGCTGAGCACCGAAGAACTGATCGGCGCCTTCAAGGAGCTGACCCTGCTCGAGCTCGCTGAGTTCGTCAAGGTCTTCGAGGACACCTTCGACGTCACCGCCGCCGCCCCCGTGGCCATCGCGCAGGCCGGCCCCGCCGCTGCCGAGGCCGCTGAGGAGCAGGACGAGTTCGACGTCATCCTCGAGGGTGCCGGCGACAAGAAGATCCAGGTCATCAAGGTGGTCCGTGAGATCGTCTCGGGCCTGGGCCTGAAGGAAGCCAAGGACCTGGTCGAGGGCGCCCCGAAGCCGATCCTGGAGAAGGTTGCCAAGGACGCGGCCGAGGCTGCCAAGGCCAAGCTCGAAGAGGCCGGCGCCAAGGTTTCCGTCAAGTAATTCGGAGCCCTCTTTTCGAGGTTTCTGCTTTGTGAACGGGCGGTCCCTTTCGGGCCGCCCGTTCGCTGTTTGTCCGGACATGCGACAGTGGTCCGGGCAGTATGAGCCGGGCTACGTTACTCTTCAGTCATGTAGGGGTGTGCCCCGTCTCACTGATGGGTTACAGTGACCGGACCCACAGAGTCAGCGCACCGCCGTGATGTGAGCGCGCGGGAACGCGGGTGGGGTGCTCGCAGGGATCAATGGAGGTAGCAGTGGGCGTCGAGGTCAGGACTGAGGGAGTCACCAAATCCTTCGGTTCACAGCGAATTTGGCAGGACGTGTCGATCACGCTCCCTTCGGGTGAGGTCAGTGCATTGCTCGGGCCTTCGGGTACGGGTAAGTCGGTGTTCCTGAAGTCGCTTATCGGTTTGCTCCGGCCCGAGCGTGGGTCGATCTTCATCGATGGCACCGATATCATGACGTGCTCCAACAAGGAGCTGTACGAGATCCGGAAACTGTTCGGTGTCCTTTTCCAGGACGGCGCGCTGTTCGGCTCGATGAATTTGTACGACAACATCGCGTTCCCGCTTCGTGAGCACACGAAGAAGACGGAATCGCAGATCCGCCAGGTCGTCATGGAGAAGCTCGAGCTGACCGGTCTGCTCGGCGCCGAGGGCAAGCTGCCCGGCGAGATCTCCGGCGGTATGCGCAAGCGCGCCGGTCTGGCCCGCGCGCTGGTGCTGGACCCGCAGATCATCCTCGTCGACGAGCCCGACTCGGGTCTGGACCCGGTGCGTACCTCGTACCTGGCGCAGCTGCTGCTCAACATCAACGCGCAGATCGACGCCACGATCCTGATCGTGACGCACAACATCAACCTGGCTCGTACCGTGCCCGACAACATCGGCATGTTGTTCCGCCGCAACCTGGTGATGTTCGGTCCCCGTGAGGTGCTGCTCACCAGCGAGGAGCCGGTGGTCAAGCAGTTCCTCAACGGTCGCATGATCGGCCCGATCGGTATGTCCGAGGAGAAGGACGAGGCGCAGATGGCGCGCGAGCAGGCGCTCGTGGACGCCGGTCACCATCACGGTGGCGCCGAGGAGATCGACGGCATCATCCCGCAGATGAAGGCCGAGCCCGGTATGCCGGCTCGCCAGGCGGTGTTCCGTCGGCAGGCGCGCGTGCGCGAGATCATCCACACGCTGCCGCACGCGGCGCAGGTGGCGATTCGCGAGTCGCTGGATTCCACCGACAACGACACCCAGGTGATGGCGGCCTACGGTGGCAGCGATCAGCCCACCGAGACCTTCAAGACCGTTCCGCACGGCCAGATCAACGGCTGAGCGACTTTCCCGTCCCAGCGCAGCCTCGGCCACCCGGCCGGGGCTGTTCTGCGTTACGGGGCGGAAAAAGGGTGTCTACCGGCAGGTCGAACGGTTGGCGAACTCGGCGTGTCGCGGGTAAAATGGCCGCGGTCGGGGGCGGGGGATGCTCACCGGCTCAGGCGATCTCGGTTCGTGAACGCACCTCCTCGCAACACTTGACGAGGCGCTTGCGAACCGTCACCCTATTCACAACGGCGATAGCTGTTGAGGGGCTTCCAGCACCTGCCACAGGGGCGAGCCAGCGCCCACTGCACCGACGCGGCCAGCGTCTCCGGGGCATCGGCGCGTTATCCGTGCGAGCGGTCACACGGATGGTATGTTGACACGCCCTTGCCAAGGGGTGTAAGTTTGGACGTTGCGCTGGCTGCCTCCTGTCCACACCTTGATTCGCACACGAAAGTTCCACCCTTCCGGTGTTACTTCCGCTGCTGCTTGTTCTGGTTTCGATCGGGTGCGTAACCAGCGGAACTCGTAGCAGACAAGCGACGGTCGCGGACCACCACGCGACGCGCGTGAGGTGCTGGAAGGACGCATCTTGGCAGTCTCCACCCAGACCAAGGCTGGTATCCCCGGAGCCCCGTTGAGGGTTTCGTTCGCGAAGATCCGTGAGCCCCTCGAGGTGCCCGGACTTCTCGACCTACAAACGGACTCGTTCGCCTGGCTGGTCGGTACACCCGACTGGCGTGAGAAGGCAGCCGCTCGCGGCGACGTCGGTCTCGCAGGCGGCCTCGAGGAGGTGCTCGAAGAGCTTTCGCCGATCGAGGACTTCTCCGGGTCCATGTCCCTGTCGTTCTCTGATCCGCGCTTCGAAGAGGTCAAGGCCTCCATCGATGAGTGCAAAGAGAAGGACATGACCTACGCGGCGCCGTTGTTCGTCACCGCGGAGTTCATCAACAACAACACCGGCGAGATCAAGAGCCAGACGGTGTTCATGGGCGATTTCCCCATGATGACCGACAAGGGCACCTTCATCATCAACGGCACCGAGCGTGTCGTCGTCTCTCAGCTGGTCCGTTCCCCTGGCGTCTACTTCGATCACAACATCGACAAGACGACCGAGAAGGACCTGCACAGCGTGCGCGTGATTCCGTCACGTGGCGCGTGGCTGGAGTTCGACGTCGACAAGCGCGACACCGTCGGCGTTCGTATCGACCGCAAGCGTCGTCAGCCGGTTACCGTGCTGCTCAAGGCGCTGGGCATGACCACCGAAGAGATCGTCGAGCGTTTCGGCTTCTCCGAGATCATGATGTCCACCCTCGAGAAGGACAGCACTCCCGGCCAGGACGAGGCGCTGCTCGATATCTACCGCAAGCTGCGTCCGGGCGAGCCGCCCACGAAGGAGTCCGCGCAGACTCTGCTGGAGAACCTGTTCTTCAAGGAGAAGCGCTACGACCTGGCTCGCGTCGGTCGTTACAAGATCAACAAGAAGCTCGGCATCAACCTCGACAAGCCGGTCACTTCCTCGGTTCTCACCAAGGAAGACATCGTCGACACCATCGAGTACCTGGTGCGTCTGCACGCCGGTGACCGCACGATGACCGCCCCCGGCGGTGAAGAGGTCCCCGTCGGCGTCGACGACATCGACCACTTCGGTAACCGTCGTCTGCGCACCGTCGGTGAGCTGATCCAGAACCAGATCCGCGTGGGCCTGTCCCGCATGGAGCGTGTGGTTCGCGAGCGGATGACGACTCAGGACGTCGAGGCGATCACGCCGCAGACCCTGATCAACATCCGCCCGGTCGTCGCGGCGATCAAGGAGTTCTTCGGAACTTCGCAGCTGTCGCAGTTCATGGACCAGAACAACCCGTTGTCGGGTCTGACCCACAAGCGCCGCCTGTCGGCACTCGGTCCGGGTGGTCTGTCCCGTGAGCGTGCCGGTCTGGAAGTTCGTGACGTCCACCCGTCGCACTACGGCCGCATGTGCCCGATCGAGACCCCGGAAGGCCCGAACATCGGCCTGATCGGTTCGCTGTCGGTGTACGCGCGGGTCAACCCGTTCGGTTTCATCGAGACTCCGTACCGCAAGGTTGTCGACGGCAAGGTCACCGACGAGGTCAAGTACCTGACCGCCGACGAGGAGGACCGGTACGTTCGCGCCCAGGCCAACTCGCCGGTCGACAACGAGGGCCACTTCCTCGAGGAAAAGGTCCTTGTTCGCCGTCTCGGTGAAGAGGTCGAGTTCGTGAGCCCGGCTCAGGTCGACTACATGGACATCTCGCCGCGCCAGATGGTGTCGGTCGCGACGGCCATGATCCCGTTCCTCGAGCACGACGATGCCAACCGTGCCCTCATGGGTGCGAACATGCAGCGTCAGGCGGTTCCGCTGATCCGTTCCGAGTCCCCGATCGTGGGCACCGGTATGGAGCTGCGTGCGGCCGTGGACGCCGGCGACGTCGTGATCAACGAGAAGCCCGGTGTCGTCGAAGAGGTCTCGGCCGATTACGTCACCGTGATGGCCGACGACGGCAGCCGCAAGTCGTACCGGATGCGCAAGTTCAACCGGTCGAACCAGGGCACCTGCTCGAACCAGCGTCCGATCGTGGACGAGGGCGATCGGGTGGAGAAGGGGCAGGTCCTCGCGGACGGCCCCTGCACCGAGAACGGTGAGATGGCGCTGGGCAAGAACTTGCTCGTCGCGATCATGCCGTGGGAAGGCCACAACTACGAGGACGCGATCATCCTGTCGCAGCGCCTCGTGGAAGAGGACGTTCTCACCTCGATCCACATCGAAGAGCACGAGATCGATGCTCGCGACACCAAGCTCGGTGCCGAGGAGATCACTCGGGATATCCCGAACGTGTCCGACGAGGTCCTGGCCGACCTCGACGAGCGCGGCATCATCCGCATCGGTGCCGAGGTGCGCGACGGCGACATCCTGGTCGGCAAGGTCACGCCCAAGGGCGAGACCGAGCTGACCCCGGAAGAGCGTCTGCTGCGTGCCATCTTCGGTGAGAAGGCGCGCGAAGTGCGCGACACCTCGCTGAAGGTGCCCCACGGTGAGTCCGGCAAGGTCATCGGCATTCGCGTGTTCTCGCGTGAAGACGACGACGATCTGCCTCCCGGTGTCAACGAACTGGTCCGCGTCTACGTGGCCCAGAAGCGCAAGATCCAGGACGGCGACAAGCTCGCCGGTCGCCACGGCAACAAGGGCGTCATCGGCAAGATCCTCCCCGTGGAGGACATGCCGTTCATGCCCGACGGCACGCCGGTCGACATCATCCTGAACACCCACGGTGTGCCCCGTCGTATGAACATCGGCCAGATCCTCGAGACCCATCTGGGTTGGATCGGTAAGGCCGGCTGGAACATCGACGTGGCCGCGGACGGCACTCGTCCCGAGTGGGCGGCCACGCTGCCCGAGGAGATGCTGGCGGCTCCGGCCGATTCCAACATCGCCACCCCGGTGTTCGACGGTGCCAAGGACAACGAGCTGACCGGTCTGCTCGGTTCGACCCTGCCCAACCGTGATGGTGAGCGGATGGTCAACGCCGACGGCAAGTCCACGCTGTTCGACGGTCGTTCGGGTGAGCCGTTCCCGTACCCGGTCGCGGTCGGTTACATGTACATCCTGAAGCTGCACCACCTGGTCGACGACAAGATCCACGCGCGTTCGACCGGTCCGTACTCGATGATCACGCAGCAGCCGCTGGGTGGTAAGGCGCAGTTCGGTGGTCAGCGATTCGGTGAGATGGAGTGCTGGGCCATGCAGGCCTACGGCGCGGCGTACACGCTGCAGGAACTCCTGACCATCAAGTCCGATGACGTGGTCGGCCGTGTGAAGGTCTACGAGGCCATCGTCAAGGGCGAGAACATTCCGGAGCCGGGCATTCCGGAGTCGTTCAAGGTGCTCCTCAAGGAACTCCAGTCGCTGTGCCTCAACGTCGAGGTGCTGTCTTCGGACGGCGCCGCGATCGAGATGGGCGGCGGCGAAGACGAGGATCTGGAGCGCGCCGCGGCGAACCTGGGCATCAACCTGTCCAGGAACGAAGCGGCAACCATCGACGATCTGGCGAACTAGGTGGTAGGCGGTGCGGTCGCTGTGGAAGCGACCGCACCGCGCACCGCGCTCGACTACTAGTGAACTTTTGCTCGAATTCGACCCGAATAGGGGAAAGGAAGTTACGTGCTAGACGTCAACTTCTTCGATGAACTCCGGATCGGCCTTGCCTCCGCCGACGACATCCGCCAGTGGTCCTACGGCGAGGTGAAGAAGCCGGAGACCATCAACTACCGCACGTTGAAGCCTGAGAAGGACGGCCTCTTCTGCGAGAAGATCTTCGGTCCCACCCGGGACTGGGAGTGCTACTGCGGCAAGTACAAGCGTGTCCGCTTCAAGGGCATCATCTGTGAGCGCTGTGGTGTCGAGGTAACTCGCGCCAAGGTGCGTCGCGAGCGGATGGGCCACATCGAACTGGCCGCTCCCGTTACTCACATCTGGTACTTCAAGGGCGTTCCGTCGCGCTTGGGTTACCTGCTCGACCTGGCGCCGAAGGATCTCGAGAAGATCATCTACTTCGCCGCCTACGTCATCGTCGGTGTCGACGAGGAGCTGCGTCACAACGAGCTCTCCACGCTCGAAGCCGAGATGGAGGTCGAGAAGAAGGCTGTCGCCGATCAGCGCGACGCCGACCTCGAGGCCCGCGCGCAGAAGCTCGAAGCCGATCTGGCCGAGCTGGAAGCCGAGGGCGCCAAGTCCGACGTGCGTCGCAAGGTCAAGGACGGCGGCGAGCGCGAAATGCGTCAGCTGCGCGACCGCTCGCAGCGTGAACTGGACCGTCTCGACGAGATCTGGACCACCTTCACCAAGCTGTCGGTTCAGCAGCTCATCGTCGACGAGGTGCTCTACCGCGAGCTCGTCGACCGTTACGGCGAGTACTTCACCGGCGCCATGGGTGCGGAGTCCATCCAGAAGCTGATGGAGAACTTCGACATCAACGCCGAGGCCGAGAAGCTGCGCGAGACCATTCGCAGCGGCAAGGGCCAGAAGAAGCTGCGTGCGCTGAAGCGTCTGAAGGTCGTCGCGGCCTTCCAGACCAACGGCAACTCGCCCATGGGCATGGTGCTGGATGCTGTCCCGGTGATCCCGCCGGAGCTGCGTCCGATGGTTCAGCTCGACGGTGGCCGTTTCGCCACCTCCGACCTGAACGACCTGTACCGCCGCGTGATCAACCGCAACAACCGCCTCAAGCGACTGATCGATCTGGGTGCGCCCGAGATCATCGTCAACAACGAGAAGCGGATGCTGCAGGAGTCGGTCGACGCCCTGTTCGACAACGGCCGTCGTGGCCGTCCGGTCACCGGACCGGGTAACCGCCCGCTGAAGTCGCTGAGCGATCTGCTCAAGGGCAAGCAGGGTCGTTTCCGTCAGAACCTGCTCGGCAAGCGCGTGGACTACTCGGGCCGTTCGGTCATCGTGGTCGGTCCGCAGCTCAAGCTGCACCAGTGTGGTCTGCCGAAGCTGATGGCGCTCGAGCTGTTCAAGCCGTTCGTCATGAAGCGTCTGGTCGATCTGAACCACGCGCAGAACATCAAGTCCGCCAAGCGGATGGTCGAGCGTCAGCGTGCCCAGGTGTGGGATGTCCTCGAAGAGGTCATCGCCGAGCACCCGGTGATGCTGAACCGCGCGCCCACCCTGCACCGCCTCGGCATCCAGGCCTTCGAGCCCCAGCTGGTCGAAGGCAAGGCCATCCAGCTGCACCCGCTCGTGTGTGAAGCGTTCAACGCCGACTTCGACGGTGACCAGATGGCCGTGCACCTTCCGCTGTCCGCGGAGGCGCAGGCCGAGGCACGCATCCTGATGCTGTCGTCGAACAACATCTTGTCCCCGGCGTCGGGTCGCCCCCTGGCGATGCCGCGTCTGGACATGGTGACGGGCCTGTTCTACCTGACTCGTCTCGACGAGAACGGTGCAGGCACCTACCGTCCGGCGACCAAGGACGAGCCCGAGTACGGCGTCTACTCCTCGCCCGCCGAGGCGCAGATGGCCGTGGATCGTGGCGAGCTGACCGTGCGGTCCACCATCAAGGTGCGACTGACCGAGCAGCGTCCGCCGCGTGACATCGAGAACGAACTGTTCCCCGATGGTTGGAAGCGTGGGCAGGCCTGGCTGGCCGAGACCACGCTGGGTCGCGTGATCTTCAACGAGCTGCTGCCCGCTGATTACGCGTTCATCAACGAGCCGATGCCGAAGAAGCGTCAGGCCACGATCATCAACGATCTCGCAGAGCGTTACCCGATGATCGTTGTCGCGCAGACCGTGGACAAGCTCAAGGACGCCGGCTTCTACTGGGCCACGCGTTCGGGTGTCACCGTCTCCATGACGGACGTGCTCGTTCCGCCGGAGAAGCCCGAGATCATGGAACGCTACGAGTCGATGGCGGACCTGATCGAGAAGAAGTACCAGCGTGGTGCGCTCGATCACGCCGAGCGCAACAACGCGCTGGTCAAGATCTGGCAGGAAGCCACCGAGGAAGTGGGCGCCGCGCTGCGCACCCACTACCCGCCGGACAACCCGATCATCACGATCGTCGACTCCGGCGCCACGGGTAACTTCACCCAGACTCGTACCCTCGCGGGTATGAAGGGCCTGGTGACGAACCCGAAGGGTGAGTTCATCCCGCGCCCGATCAAGTCCTCGTTCCGTGAGGGCCTGACCGTGCTCGAGTACTTCATCAACACCCACGGTGCTCGTAAGGGTCTGGCCGACACCGCGCTTCGTACCGCCGACTCGGGTTACCTGACCCGTCGTCTGGTGGACGTGTCGCAGGACGTCATCGTCCGCGAAGAGGACTGTGGCACCGAGCGTGGCATCGTGGTCCCGATCGCGGAGAAGCTGGCCGACGGCACGATCATCCGTGACGCGCACGTGGAAACCTCGACCTTCGCCCGTACGTTGGCGCAGGACGCGGTCGACGCCAAGGGCAACGTCATCGTGGCGAAGGGCGCCGACCTCGGCGACCCCGCGCTGGAGGCGCTGCTCGAGGCCGGTATCACCGAGGTGAAGGTCCGCTCCGTGCTGACCTGCACCACCGGCACCGGCGTCTGCGCCACCTGCTACGGCCGTTCGATGGCCACCGGCAAGCTGGTCGACATCGGCGAGGCCGTCGGCATCGTCGCGGCCCAGTCCATCGGTGAGCCCGGTACCCAGCTGACCATGCGTACCTTCCACCAGGGTGGCGTCGCAGGCGACGACATCACCGGTGGTCTGCCGCGTGTTCAGGAGCTCTTCGAGGCCCGTGTCCCCAAGGGCAAGGCGCCGATCGCGGAGGTCTCGGGTCGGGTGCGTCTCGAGGACGACGACCGCTTCTACAAGATCACGATCATCCCTGATGACGGGTCCGAGGAAGTCGTCTACGACAAGCTCTCGAAGCGTCAGCGTCTGCGGGTGTTCAAGCACGACGACGGCTCCGAGCGTCTGCTCACCGACGGTGACCACGTGGAGGTGGGTCAGCAGCTGCTCGAGGGCGCTGCCGATCCGCACGAGGTGCTGCGCGTGATGGGTCCCCGTCAGGTGCAGGTCCACCTGGTCCACGAGGTCCAGGAGGTCTACCGCTCGCAGGGTGTGTCGATCCACGACAAGCACATCGAGGTCATCGTTCGCCAGATGCTGCGTCGTGTGACGATCATCGATTCGGGTGCGACCGAGTTCCTGCCCGGTTCGCTCACCGAGCGTGCCGAGTTCGAGAACTCGAACCGTCGCGTGGTGGCCGAAGGCCGCGAGCCGGCCTCGGGCCGTCCCGTGCTGATGGGTATCACCAAGGCGTCGCTGGCCACCGACTCGTGGCTGTCGGCGGCCTCCTTCCAGGAGACCACCCGAGTGCTGACCGACGCGGCCATCAACTGCCGCTCCGACAAGCTGATCGGCCTGAAGGAAAACGTCATCATCGGTAAGCTCATCCCGGCCGGTACCGGTATCAACCGTTACCGCAACATCCAGGTGCAGCCCACCGAAGAAGCCCGCGCCGCGGCGTACGCAGTGCCGTCCTACGACGACACCTACTACTCCCCGGACAGCTTCGGCTCCTCCACCGGCGCAGCAGTGCCGCTGGACGACTACGGCTTCAGCGACTACCGCTAAGCAGTAGAAACGAACGCCCCGCTCCTTTCGGCGGGTTCACGCGGTCGTCGCAACACTCTCGATTGAGAGGTTGCGACGACCGTGTCGTTTTCAGAGGATCTGGACCAGTTCGGTGAGCAACTGA
>NZ_JBHXRY010000005.1:389963-450546 GCF_042714895.1 Nocardia sp. NPDC058666 | reverse complement strand
TCAGTTGCTCACCGAACTGGTCCAGATCCTCTGAAAACGACACGGTCGTCGCAACCTCTCAATCGAGAGTGTTGCGACGACCGCGTGAACCCGCCCCCGACCAGGCGGGGGTTTTCGCGTCCTACTGCGCCGACAGACTTTCCAGGGCCTCACGCACGAAACACAACGGGCACATCGGGTCGAACGGCGCGGTCGGCGGGCCCCCGATGATCGGCTGCGCCACCGATGGCGCAGCGGCCGACTCCGCGGAGGCGACGACCGAACACGTCCCCACCGCCAACACGACAGCGCTGCCCGCCACGATCCTGGACAAGATACGGTTCATCGTTTCTCCTCATTACGCGACGTCCCCCCACCCCCACAACCGGCAGCCTACGGGCCCGAACAGCGCGCCGACAGACCCCTGAACTGCGGGCTGTGCCAGCCGTTCGCGGCGCGCCGCGAGTAGGCTGGACCGCAGATTTGTCCGGACAATCAATGATCGGGGCGAACATGTCGAACAAGAACGAACACGAAGAGAAGATTGAGAAGGAACAGGTCGACCGCGAGGAAGAGCGCCGGCGCCTGGAAGAAGAAGAGGAACGCCGCCTGCAGTAGTGCTGCAGGCGCAGTGACTCGATGATCGATTCACGGTGAGCGCAATCGGTGTTTTCGCGCTTTTCCGTTGTTACCTTGCGTTTCTCGCTCGATGAGGAACACAAGGAGTCACTGTGTCGCAGACACCACCCGAGCCGCGGCCGGGTAGCGCGTTGAAGTGGAATGAAGACTGGTTGGCCACGGTCGTCGGTCTCGTTCTGATCGGTCTGGTGTTGGTCGGGGCTGTGCCCGGTTGGCTGGTGCCGTGATGAGCGAGTCGACGACGACAACCACGGAAACCGCGGCGCTGCAAGCTAATCCGCGGCCCACGGCCGGCGATATCGTGGCCGGGATCGCGCTGGTGCTCGCGCTGGGAGCGTTGACGCGGTACTTCGAGACCCATGTTCCGCAGTGGGCGGCCGATACGCCGTTGAAGCGGATCGCCAAGTCGGTGGAATATCCGGTCTACGCCATCGCGATCGGGTTGATCGGCAATGTGGTGTTGGGCAAAATCGGTCTGCGCGACCGGCTTTCGGCGGGGTTCCGGACCGAGTTCTTCATCAAGACCGGGGTGGTGCTGCTCGGCGCTTCGGTGAACCTGAAGATTTTGGTCAGTGCGGCGGTGCCCGCGCTGGTTCAGGCGCTCGTGCTGATCACCACCGTGTTCGGGTTCACCTGGTGGTTCGGCGGCAAGCTGGGCCTCGACGACAAATTGCGGGCGCTGCTGTCCAGCGCGGTGTCGATCTGTGGGGTCAGTGCGGCGATCGCGGCGGCGGGAGCGGTGCAGGCGCGACGGGAACAGATCGCTTACGCGGCGTCGCTGGTGATCATCTTCGCGCTGCCCTCGATCTTCCTTTTGCCTTGGCTGGCAGACGTTTTCGGGCTGTCCGACGCGGTGGCCGGTGCGTGGATCGGCGGCAATATCGACACCACCGCCGCGGTGGCGGCCGCCGGAGCCCTTGCCGGTGAGGAATCGTTGCAGATCGCCACGATCGTGAAGACCACCCAGAACGCGCTGATCGGCGTGGTCGCGATCGCGCTCACCGCCTGGTTCGCGTTCCGGGTGGATCGCACGCCGGGTGCGGCGCGGCCCAGCATCGGCGAATTCTGGGCCAGGTTCCCGAAATTCGTGCTCGGGTTCATCGCGGCGTCGATCATCGGCACGCTGTACCTGCAGTCGGTGGACAAGAAGACCGGTGCCGCGCACATCGCCATCATCAACGACCTGCGCACCTGGTTCCTGATCCTGGCCTTCGTCGCCATCGGCCTGGAATTCTCGCTGCGCGGATTGCGTGAGGCGGGGTGGCGGCCGATCGCGGTGTTCGGATCGGCGGTGGTGGTCAACCTGCTTGTCGGCTTGGGGCTTTCGGTGCTGCTGTTCCGTGACTTCGCCGTGTGAATCAGCGAGATGCCCGGCGTAATCGCACACAACGACGCGTTGTAGTCAGTTTTCTGACTATTTCGGTGCGTTGTGTGTGATTACGCCGGTCTCGCCGGTCAGGAGGGTGGCGTGCTGAGTCGGGTTGCCGCAGCGAGCAGTTCGGTGCGGTAGTGGTCGCGGCCGGAAAGGGAGACCGCCGGGTGTAGGGGACCGATTTGGAGTTCCCAGCGGGGGATGCGCTCGGCGTCGAACACGGGGGCGGCCAGGTACGCGATCGGTAGGGGCTGGTCTTCGGCCAGGTCGGCGGTGGTGTGGGGGTAGCCGCTGAGGCCGGCGAGCAGGCCGAGGACTCGGCGGCGCAGGGGACCGGTGGCGGGGGAGTGCGCCAGGTGGCCCGCTACTTCGGCGAGGATGTCGAGGGTGCCCAGGTCGGTGGGGTCGATGCCCCAGATGGCCGCGCCGGTGGACTGGATCTCGGTGAGGGCGGTAGCGAGCTCGCGGCGTTGAGTGGGGTCGGCGGTGTCGAGCCAGGTGTGTTGTTGGTCGGGTGGGGAGAAGGCGATGACCGCGGCGGCTGCTGGGGCGCGCAGCGGGAGTCGGGTGCCGACTTCGATACCGGTCGGAATGCGGCCGTGGCCGACACCGACGCCGGTGGATGCGCGGTCGGGGGCGGAAGCACGGCCGTCGTTCATGGCTGACGAGGTTCGACCGGGGATGGCCCGGCCGTGGCCGGCGGACGAGCTGGCGTCGTGGCCGGCGGACGAGCTGGCGTCGTGGGTGGTGGACGAGCTCCGGTCGGGGGTGGTGATGGCGACGAAGGTCATCGCCGTCGGGGTGACCGCTGCCAGGGCCGCGCCGCAGCCGACTCGCTGGGCGAGTGCGCGCAGTTCGTCCTGGGCACCCGGGGGCAGCGCCGCGGGGTTGGTCGATCGGGCGTTGTGGTGTGGGAAGGCGGGGCCGAGGCGGTAGGTCAGGTCGTGGGAACGCCGAACCCAGTTGTGGGACTGCAGGGTTGTCAGGATCGCGCCGACCGTGGAGCGGCTCAGGTCCAGTGCGTCGGCGATGGCAGCGGCGTTCATCGGCGCCTTGGTGGCCAACAGTTCCACGATCGAGACGACCCGATCGGTGGGCGGGGAGGTGGTCATGGATTGCCTCTTGTTCTTCCCGGCGCACTCACCTACGGTCTGCGTGCCGAAAATTCGTATAGCTGACACGAATATTCGTGTCCGGAGGATCTTATGACGACGCCGACGATTCTGGACCAACTCGATGTCACCGATATCGACTTCGCCTTCCAGGACACCCCCGAGCTGCACCAGTTGCTCGCTGACCTGCGCGAACGCAAACCGTATGCGATCGTGCCCTTCGCCGGCGTGCGCGCGGTGCTGTTGCTGACCCACGATCTGGTGTCGGCCGCGTTCAAGGATGAACAGACCTTCCCGGCGCAGGCGGTGTACTCGATGACCACCGAGCCGGTGCTCGGGCGGACGTTGCAGTGCATGACCGGTGACGAGCATCGCGTGAACCGGGCGATCGTCTCGCCGCCGTTTCGGCGCAGCCTGGTAACCGGCTGTGTCGAACCGTTGCTGGAGCCGATCGCGCACGAGTTGATCGACAGGTTCGCCGACGCGGGCAGCGTCGACCTAATTGCCGAATTCACCACGCGCTACCCGGTTCTGGTGATCACCAGGTTGCTCGGGCTGCCCGTGCAGGACGAGTCCACGGTGCTGCGGTGGGCGCACGATCTGTTCTATTTCCCGCTGGATCCGCCTGCGGCCCAACGTGCTTCACAAGAGTTCGCCGACTATGTCGTGCCGATCATCGCCGCGCGCCGCAGCGATCCCGGCGATGATTTGATCTCGAAGCTGGTCACCGAATCCGTTGACGGGACAACGCTTTCCGACGACCAAGTGCTGGCGTTCCTGCGTCTGCTGTTCCCCGCAGGCGCCGACACCACGATGCTGGCCTTAGGAAACACATTGTCGGCCTTGCTGACTCACCCCGATCAGCTCGCCGCGGTCGCCGCCGACCCGGAGGAGCAAGCGCAGTGGGCGATCTGGGAGGGCCTGCGCTTCGAACCTCCGGTGGGCCTGCTCCCGCGCGCGTGCCCGACCGCCGTGCACTGGCAGGGCCTGGACATCCCCGCGCTGACCCCGGTCATCTTCGCCATCAACGCCGCCCACCGCGATCCCGTGAAATACCCTGAGCCACACCGGTTCGACATCACCCGCCGCGTCACCACGATGCTGTCGTTCGGTCAAGGCCCCCACAGCTGCCTGGGCAGTTGGCTGGCCTTGGCCGAACTCCGCACCGGCCTGACAGCCCTGGTTCAACGACTACCGGGACTCCGGTTGGCGGACAACGCGCACGACGACGCGGTGATCACCAGCCAGGTCGGCACGGCACTTCGCGGCCCGAGCGCGCTACGCGTCGAATGGACGTAACACCCTGAGTCGGCGCGTTCCCTCGGCAGGGGGCGGCTGTGCGTCCACACTTACCCAAGGGGGCTCCCTTCTCTATCGGGTCCGGCCGACAGGTGAGCCCGGAGTTCACAGGTCTTCCGGGAGCCGGTCCGTCGGAAGATCAGCCGGAACCGCCGCCTGCACAGGCCATCCCGGATAAGGCGGGGGCGTGCCGCCGTACTCGGGGCACAGCGTTTTGAAGTCGCAGAACTTGCACATCGAATTGCGGGTGGGCGGGAAGTCCCCGGTGCTGCCGGCCTCGAGGATGGCCTGCCACAACGCGGTGAGAATGCGCTGGAAACGGTCGAGCTCATCGCGATCAGGCGTGTAGGTGAGCACGCTCTTGTCGGCGAGGTAGATCAGGCGCAATTGGGCGGGCACGATGTCGCGGGTGCGCAGGATCATCAGGGCATAGAACTTGAGCTGGAACAGCGCGCGCGCCTCGTGCATCGGGCCGGGGGAGCGCCCGGTCTTGTAGTCCACCACGCGCAGCATCCCGTTGGACGCCACGTCGATCCGGTCCACGAATCCGCGCAGCGGCACATCACCGTCCAGATCCACCTCGACCCGTTCCTCGAGCGAATGCGGTTCGAACCGTCGCGGGTCCTCGAGTTCGTAGTAGCTGGCCACCAGCTTGCGCACTTCCCCGAACAGCGCCTCGGGCCCGCTCTCGGCCACCAGCTCGTCCACGCCGTCCCGTTCGGCGCGCACCCGCTCCCACGCTGCCGGCACCAGTTCCGCCGCCCGCTCCGGCTGACGTTCGTCGGCGGGTAACCCGAATAAGTCCTCGAGTACCGCGTGCACCACAGTCCCGCGCACCGCAGCCCGCGACGGTGGTTCGGGCACCCGATCGATCGCGCGCAACCGATATTTCAACGGACACTGCTTGAAATCGCTTGCCCGCGAAGGGGACAACGCCGGACGCGACCGGCGAACCGGCACGTCGACGGTGGCGTCGGCAGGGGGTGAAGACACGGGCACTGACATAGTTCGCAGATTAGACGCACCCACTGACAACCTTGCCCGATCCGGCCCTGGGGGCGAAGGTTCGCGCCAGGTCTGTCAGGATCGCGGGATGCAACTGGTATTGCGGGTGGGGGCGGTCATGGCCGCGGTGATCATGGTGAGCGCGTGCGAGGACCCGCAGCCACCGGTCCCGGCGCCGGTGAGCACCACCACGACCACGGCGACACCGACCACCACGGTGCGCAACGATGAACAGCGGTTGCACGCGGGCAAGCTCGCCGAAGGCGCGCGGATGGCCGAGGTGCTGACACTGCCCACCGACATCGACCCCGCGTTCGTGCGGGCCGGGCAGACCGGCGTGCTCACCGAACCGATGCTCACGATCATGACCGACCACAACAACGCCCTGGGCGCCGCGGCGACCGAGCACGGGATGCTCACCGGTTTCGTCAGCCAACGCTCCAACGGTGCGAGCATGCGCGGTGACATCAGCTGGCTCACGCACGGCATCCTGCGTTTCCCCGACACCGAGGCCGCACAGGCGGCGGCAACGGCGCTGGCCACCACCGCCACGACCCAGAGCGGAATGCTGCAGTCCGGCGTCTGGGCCGCCACCGGCCTGCCCGACGAACCCGACGCGCGTGTGCTGACCATGGACAACCGCGGCAAACTCGAAGGCATGGCCTTCACCCCGCACGCAGAGTTCGTGGTGTTCACCAAGATTCGTGCCGGCGGTGGTCTGCCCGAGATCGAACGGACCGTGCGCGCCGCACTGGCCCTGCAACGCCCCGCGCTGGATTCGTTCACCGCCACTCCCGTGGCCGACCTGCCCGATCTGCCCTACGACCCCACCGGCATCCACGCCCTTGCGGTCGGTGACGGCAGCGCCAGCAGCGGTTCGTTCGGGCCGCACGGCGCGCTGCTGTTCGCCGACGATCAACAGGCCGCGGTGACCCTGTATCGCGAGGTGGGGGTCAGCGCGCTGGGTCGCAAGGACAGCGCGGTGTATCGCACCGCCGACGCGGCAGCAGCAGCAAAATTGTCGGCTGTCACCGCCGCGCAGATCGGTGGGCAGACCGACTGGAAGCAAGCGCCCGCGCCGGCCTCGGTGCCCGGCTCGGCGTGCTGGACCGATGCCGATGCCAGCCGGTGGTCGTGCACGGTATCGAGCGGACCCTACTTCGCATTGGTGTGGGCGAAGTCCCAGGACGAGGCGCACACGCTGACCGGCCAGCAACACACAGCGCTGGCCGCCGCGAAATAGCTGACCCGTCGACCGCGCGGATCCCCGGGCCTGGCAGGCTGGAGTCTTCCTTCGGAGACTTCGATGAACGGGAGATTCATGACGGCCAGACGGACCGGTCCATTCGCGATCGGGGACCGCGTGCAGCTGACCGATGGCAAAGGTCGCCTCTTCACGGTGGTGCTCGAGGAGGGTAAGGAATTCCATACCCATCGCGGCGGCATCAAGCACGACGACCTCATCGGCAAGGACGAGGGCACCGTGGCGAAGTCGGTCAACGGGACCCCGTATCTGGCCCTGCGCCCGCTGCTCACCGACTATGTGCTGTCGATGCCGCGCGGCGCCGCTGTCATCTACCCCAAAGACGCCGCCCAGATCGTGCACGAGGGCGACGTGTTCCCCGGTGCGCGCGTGCTGGAAGCGGGTGCCGGTTCGGGTGCGCTGACCTGCTCGCTGCTGCGCGCGGTCGGCCCCGAGGGCGAGGTGATCTCGTACGAGATCCGCGACGATCACGCCGAGCACGCGGTGCGCAATGTGGAGACGTTCTTCGGTGAACGTCCGCCGAACTGGTCGATCACCATCGCCGACGTGGCGAACTACGACGGCGAACCGGTCGACCGGGTCGTGCTGGACATGCTCGCGCCGTGGGACGCGCTGCCCGCGGTGTCCAAGGCGCTGGTTCCCGGCGGTGTGCTGGTGGTGTACGTCGCCACGGTGACGCAGCTGTCGAAGGTGGTCGAGGCGCTGCGTGAGCAGGAATGCTGGACCGAACCGCGTTCGTGGGAGTCGATGGTGCGCGGCTGGCATGTGGTGGGTCTGGCGGTGCGTCCCGAGCACCGGATGCAGGGGCACACGGCGTTCCTGGTGAGCGCGCGTCGCCTGGCCGAGGGCACGGTCACCCCGAAACCGCAGCGGCGTCCGTCGAAGGGCTGACCGTCGCGACACGGTTGAGCAGGCGGGCGGCCACCAACAGTGCCGCCGCGCCTGCGAACCACGTCCAGCCGTCGGGGGTGAGTCCCCAGCGGGTGGCCTGCAGAATCGCCAGGCCCGCCGCGATCACCGCGAACACGGTCGCGGCGGACCTGGCACCGTGTACTGCGGCGACCGGGCCGTCCCACCAGGGCAGCGGCTTGTTTTCGAGGCCGCGCAGGGCGAGGAACAGAAAACCGGTCAGCACGGCGGTCGACACCAGCTGCACCGCGGTGAGCGACCAGAAGCCGGGTTCGGTCGGTGCGGTGCGGTCGATGCCTGCCACATGGCTGAGCACCAGCACCGTCAGCAGGGCGGGCATGTGCCACAGGTACAGCGTCATCGCGCCGGTGTTGCCGATGACGGTGAGCCACCAGACCCGCGGCCGCTGCGCCACCGCACGCAACCAGGGCGCCACGGCCACCGCCGCGCAGCACAGCACCACCGCGTGCCCCGCCAGCAACAGCGACGGTGGCGCCAGGTTCGACAATCGCTGACCCGGCACGGTGACCAGGCTCGCCTCGTACGGGCCGACCACCACCAGCAGCACATCCACGACCAGCACCGCGCACGCCAGCACCGCCGCCGACCTTCGCGCCAATAGTCCACGCAGATAACCGATTCCGAGCACTGCCGGAATCAGCCAGACGATCACATTCGCGTAGCCGAGCTCGCCCGGACCACCGGTGAGCCGCACCGCGTCCACGATCGCCGCCACCACCACGATCACTGCCACCGTCGCGAACATCCGTCGCGCACTGCTGACAAAGCCTGCGAGCAACGGCGTACACGCCAACACCGCCAGATACATCCCCAGAAACCACAGCAGCTGCACACCGGTCACCGCCAGCGGCCGATGCCACCCCGGCGCGAGCACGAGATCGGTCACCGCCAGCAGCACCGCCGAGGCGGCCACGAAATAGCCCAGCGGACGCACCAGCCGCTGCGTGCGCCGGAAAAGCCAAGCGCCCCACGAGGTTCCGGGATCGATGCCGCGCGCCCCCGCGGCCACGCCGGCGAAGAAGAATAGCGGCAGAACCTGCAGTACCCACGTGAGCGGCTGCAAGATCGGCAGATCGGCGAGGATGTTGCCGAAATGCACCTGGTCGCCCGACACGTGCACGGTCAGCATCAGGCAGTGGCCTACGACCACGACCACCAGCGACGCAATGCGCAGCAGATCCAGGAACCGGTCACGATCGGCCGGGGTGTTGGCGGCGACCACCGCGACACTGGGAAGCGAACTCATGGCATCGACTATCGCGCACTCGCCGCGGGCACCACAGCGCGGAACTACCCGGGCCGTGGGGGGAACTACTCGAGGCCGCGCCTGCAATCTTGCGTAGCGGGTCCGTGAACTGTTGGCACGCAAGGGAATTGCCTGCTGAATGCAGGTATTCCTTAACCTCGAGTTCACACGGGCGAACGTGCGGCATGACGTCGGGCACGTTACGGTGAGTGCGCGACGTCGGGGGCGACTGTCGCACCGCCACCCGGTTCGGGTAAGCCATTGGGGGCTCGATGCTTTCGCTTGTTCTTGTTGTGCTGTCGCTTGCCTTGTTCGCCAACTCCGTGGCCACGCTGACCTGGATGCTGCACGCCTGGCGCACTCCGGAAAACCTTGCCGCGACGCGCTTTCCGGATCCCGATGGTCCCGGCGAACTGAAATTCTCGCTGCTGGTGCCTGCCAGGCACGAATCGGCGGTGCTGGGGCACACCCTGCGCGGGCTGCTGGAAACCAACCACACCAACATCGAGATCGTGGTCATCGTGGGGCACGACGATCCCGACACCGCCGCAGTCGCCGAAGCGGTCGCGGCTACCGCGCCTGACCGCCTGCGGGTGGTCGTGGACTACCACACGGTCAAGAACAAACCCAAGGCGCTCAACACGGGCCTCGCGGTGTGCACCGGCGACGTGGTCGGGGTGTTCGACGCCGAGGATCACGTGCACCCGGACCTGCTCGACCACGTGGACTTCGCGTTCCGCAGCGAAGACGCCGACGTGGTGCAGGGCGGGGTGCAGCTGGTGAACTTCCATTCCAGCTGGTACGCGCTGCGCAACTGCCTGGAATACTTCTTCTGGTTCCGCAGCAGACTGCACCTGCACGCCGCGCAGGGGTTCATCCCGCTGGGCGGCAACACCGTGTTCGTGCGGTTGCCGCTGCTGCGCGCGGTCGGCGGCTGGGACGAGAACTGCCTGGCCGAGGACTGCGAACTGGGCACCCGCCTGTCCAGCCGCGGCGCGCGCACGGTCGTGGCCTACAACTCCGCCCTGGTCACCAGGGAGGAAACCCCCGGTTCGCTGTACGCGCTGTTCAAACAGCGGTGCCGCTGGAACCAGGGTTTCATGCAGGTCTATCGCAAGCGGGAATGGCGTGCGCTGCCCACGTTCACCCGGCGCCTGCTCGCCCGGTACACCCTGGCAAGCCCGTTCCTGCAAGCCTTTTCGGGCATCGCGATGGTGATCGGCATCTTCGTGGGCCTGTTCGTGAAGGTGCCCGACGGCGTCGCGCTGATCACCTTCCTGCCGTTGGTGCCCACCCTGGCCACGCTGGCGTTCGAAATCGTCGGATTGCAGGACTTCGGCAGGCAATTCGGCGTGAAGGTGCGATTCGGCCATTACGTGAAGTTGGTCGTGGGCTCGGTGTTCTACAACCTGGTGCTCACCGCGGCGGCCGCCCGCGCGGTCTGGCGTGAGTACACCGGGCGCAACAACTGGGAACTGACCGCGCACGTGGGCGCGCATCTGACCGGCACACGCACAGCGGAGGTGGCGTCATGACCCTGACAGAACTGCGGCCGGTCCCTGAAATCGTCGCTGCGCCAACGCCACCCGAGCCGACCACCGGGCTGCGCGGGAAGGTCGACGGTGTGGTGTTGGCGGTGCTGTTGCCGCTGATCGCGATCGTGCAGGGCACCAATATCGGCAACTACCCGGCCTTCAGCGACGACGAGGGCACCTACCTCGCCCAGGCCTGGGCGGTGGGCACCGGACACGGCCTGACCCACTACACCTACTGGTACGACCATCCGCCGATCGGGTGGATCCAGATCAGCCTGTTCTCGTGGCTGCCGGAAATACTGTCGCCGTACGAAATGACCGCTGCCAACGGCAGATTCGTGATGTTGGGTGCGGTGCTGGTGTCGGCGACGCTGCTGTACGTGCTGGCGCGACGGTTGTCGATGCGGCCGTGGGCGGCGGGGCTGGCCGTGGTGTTGTTCGCGCTGTCGCCGCTGTCGGTGGAACTGCAACGCCAGATCTACCTCGACAGCATCGCGGTGCCGTGGATGCTGGGCGCGTTCGTGCTGGCGACCTCGCCGCGTCGCGGCCTCGGTGTGCACATGGCGGCCGGATTGTGCGCGGCGATGTCGGTGCTGTCGAAAGAGACCATGGTCCTGGTGATTCCGGCGCTGGTCTACACCCTGTGGACGTCGAGCCATCCGACCACCCGCAAGTTCACCGTCATCGGTGCCGGCGTGTCGTTCGTCCTCGCGATCGCGTTCTACCCGCTGTACGCCCTGTTGAAGAACGAACTGCTGCCCGGTAGCGGCCACGTGTCGATGCTGGACGGGGTGGCGTGGCAGCTGCACAGTCGCGCGGGGACCGGCGCGCTGTGGGCGTCGGATTCGTTGGCGTACATGCTGTTGACGAAATGGTTGACCGTGGACGCGGTCATTCTCGTCGGCGGTGCGGTCGCTGTTGTTGTCGCACTGGCGGTTCGGCGACTGCGTGGCATCGCACTGGCGGGGGTGTTGCTGATCGCGGTTGCCCTGCGCCCCGGCGGCTACCTGCCGACCATGTACGTGCTGCAGCTGCTGCCGTTCTTCGCCCTCGCACTGGCCGGGGTGATCGAAATCGGTGCGCGACAAGGCATTGCGGCACTGGAACGGGTCGACGTGGGGCAGCGGGTGGCAACCGCCGCGGTGCTCGCGGTCCTGGCACTGGTCGGGCTCTCGGTGGTCGCGCCGCGCTGGGTGGCGGGCAACGAGCAGGCGATGACCGAGGGCCGCGCCGACGCCTACGTCAGCGCCGTGCAGTGGATGGGCGCGAACCTGCGCGACAACGGGACCAAGAAGATCGTGGTCGAGGACGTCATCTGGCTGGACATGGTCGATCTGGGCTTCTCGCCGGGAATGGGCGCCATCTGGTTCTACAAACTCGACGTCGACCCCGCGGTGCGCCTGGACAACGGCTGGCGCGATGTCGACTACGTCGTGTCCAGTCCCTTCGTGCGCGGCTCGGCCGCCGAACTGCCCACGCTGCGTGAGGTATTGGAGAATTCGTACCCCCTTGCCGTGTTCGGCACGGGGGAGGGCCGCGTGGAAGTGCGCGCCGTGGACAAGGACGGTACCCATGCCGACTAACTCGATCCTGCGCCGTGTCGCACTGGTCGCCGTGCTCGCGGTGGTCGTCATCGCCCCACCGGTGGCCGCACAGCCGACCAACGTGGTGAGCAACGCGGGCATGGAAACCCTTGGCGGCGACGGCTTTCCGCAATGCTGGGAGAAATCCGGTTGGGGCACCCACGATTTCACCTTCACCGTCACCCCGCAGGCACACACGGGCACCTCGGCCATGCGGATCGAGATCGGCGCGCACACCTCCGGTGACCGCAAGGCGATGATGCTCGAAAGCCCTGCCTGCGCACCGACGGTCACCGTCGGACACCAGTACGACCTGTCGGTGTGGTACACCACCACGACCCCGAACACGGTGTTCACGGTGTTCCGCCACGACATCACCACCGGCTGGCAGTACTGGACCGACTTGGCGTCGCTACCCGTGGCAGGCACCTACACCGCTGCGCAGGTACGCACCCCCGTCGTTCCACCCAATACGGATCAAATCTCCTGGGGCGTCACGATTTACGGTACCGGCGTGCTCACCACCGACGACTACGCCATGTCCGACGCCACGATCACCCCGGAACCGCCGACCTGCACCGGCACCCAGGTCCAGTGCGCCAAGGGCAGCTGGGAGGTGCTGGCCATGCCGTCGCCGGTGCGCGCGGTGCACGCCGCGGTGTTGCCGACCGGCAAGGTGCTGCTCATCGCCGGTTCGGGCAACGACCCCGACGCTTTCGCCGCGGGCACCTTCAAAACCGCCCAGTTCGACCCCGCGACCAACCAGTTCACCGAACTGGCAACCCCCTGGGATGTGTTCTGCGCCGGGCACGCTCAACTACCCGACGGCAAGCTACTGGTCATGGGCGGCACGCAGGCCTACACCGCGCCGGAGCACGGGTACAAGGGGCTGCGCGACTCCTACATCTTCGACCCGGCCACCTCGTCGTACACCCGCACCAACGACATGCTCGCCGGCCACTGGTACCCCTCGGCGACCACGATGGGCAACGGCGACATCCTGTCGCTGGGCGGGCTGGGCGAAGACTCCGCAGGCACCGTGGTCACCGAACGGTTCTCCGCCGCGCAGAACCGGTGGCTCGGGTTCGGCGAAACGAAGCAGACCTGGGCCTGGTGGGGTCTGTACCCGGCGATGATCCTGCTGCAGGACGGACGCCTGTTCTATTCCGGCGCACACGTTTTCGGCAGCGGCCTCGACGGCACGGGCGCCTCGATCTACGACTACGACGCGGGCACCATCGTCGACGTTCCCGGCCTGCAGAACAAGGACGAACGCGACCAGTCCATGAGCGTGCTGCTGCCGCCCGCCCAGGACCAACGCGTGCTCACCATGGGCGGCGGCAACACCTTCACCAACCCCGACGCCAACCGCCTGACCGACCTGATCGACCTCAAACAGGGCAACCCGACCTACCACGCGGGCCCGCCGATCCCCACCGGCACACTCACCGGCGGCGTCGCGCAAACCGCCGCCCAGGGCAAGATGTACCCCTCGGCGGTGATCCTGCCCGACGGCATGGTCCTGGAAACCGGTGGCGCCCTACACAATCGGACCGACCCGGTCTTCGAGGCCTCGATGTTCGACCCCGCCACCAACACCTTCGCCGCGGGCATGGCCACCGATCCGGTACCGCGCGGCTACCACTCCTCGGCGTTCATGCTGCCCGACGGACGCGTCATGGCCGTCGGCGAGAACCCGGCCGACGGATCCTTCGACCAGCGGGTGTCGATCTACTCACCGCCGTACCTGTTCAAGGGCGCGCGCCCGCAGATCACCGCCGTGGCCAGTCAGGCGTGGAGCTACGGCAGCGCGCAGCAGCTCACGGTGAACGGCCCGGTGGTGAAGGCGTCGCTGATCCGGCCCGCGGCGGTCACGCACTCCTCCGATCCCAACCAGCGGTACGTGGACCTGCCGCTGACGGTCGCGGGCGGCACCCTCACCGCCAACGTCACCTCCAACCCCAATATCGCGCCGCCGGGCTGGTACATGCTCACGGTCGTGAACGCGGCCGGGGTGCCCTCGGTGGCCCAGTGGATCCACCTCGGATGAAAGGCCCGACAGTGCCGCGTAGATATCTCACCGGGACCGCCGCAGCCGTGATCGCCGCCGCGGTGGCGTTCACGATGTTCGCCGATACCGACCAACCGGCCTCGGCCGCGCCCGCCTCGACACCCGCCCCGCACATCCTGCCGTTCGCCGACACGCCCAAGGGGCCCAAACACGGGCCTTCGGGACACGGCAACATCAGCAAGAAGGTCGAGTCGAGCATCGACGGCTGCGACCACCGCTACGGGACCGCGGCCCAGTGCGTGCCGTGGACACTGCCCGCCGGGATCAAGAACAAAGACCACTGTTCGTGGCTGGGCGAGCACGGACTGCGGGCGTTGCGCGTGGTCGGTGACGACCGGCTGAAACTGGACCGCAACCACGACGGGATCGCCTGCGGCACCGGCGACTGAGATTCCACACGCGATCTTGATGGGCTAGCCGGCTCACAGCGCGACCGGCAGACCCGGACGGTGTATCGGGGTGGCGAGAGAGGTCAGGCGGGCGTGCAGGGCGCCTGAGCGAAACCCAGCAGCAGGCAACCGCTGGTGTTGGACAGCTTCCAGGAGTGGCCGTCGCGCTGCCAGGTCATCGGGAACGAGGGCGCGGTGCCGTGCGGGGAGGTGATCGTCACGTCGGCGGTGGCGGCGTTGTTGTTGTCGCTGGTAGTGACGTTGTCGACCGCGAAAGTCAGGGTGTAGCCGCCCAGTTTGGCGTTCATCTGGTCGATGCTGGCCTTGTGCTTGTCCCCGTCGACGAACAGCTTCGCCTTGTCGTCGGTGGACACCGACGGATCGGCGAACTGCACCAACGTGGCCTTCAGGGAATCCGCGGTGGGGGGTGCGGCGTTGTCATCGGCAGGGGCCGAAGTTGGCGAAACACTGGACCCAGCGGCGGAAATGCTGGTACTGCTCGTGGTGGCGTTCGTCGAGGAATCGTCGGAGTCGCCGCAACCGGTCAGTGCGACGGTGACAGCGAGTGCCGCAGCGGCGGAAGCGACGGTGACACGGATCGTGCGGGGAGCAAGGAGCATGCGAGAGCAACCTTTCGACTCGTTGGGCGAGTGCCCCGTACGGGCTGTTAGGGGAGCCTAACAGGTGCGATTTTGTGGTTCTTGTCGTACCGACCGTACAAGATGTGATCACGACGAAACCATGTCGGAAAGCGAGAACGGACCGCGCCCGGTAGCGTTGATAGACCGGGACTGGGAGGAGCAGCATCATGAGCCCCAACGAGAATTCGGATTCGGCGGCCTGGCGAGAGCTCGAGGCGGTACGCGCCGAGTCGGCTGCACTCCGCAGGCAACTCGCCGACTCGCCGGATCGCGCACGCGAATTGGAAGCCAGGATCGATTCGCTGACCATCCGCAACGGCAAGTTGATGGACACGCTCAAAGAAGCGCGTCAGCAACTGATCGCCCTGCGTGAGGAAGTCGATCGCCTGGGCCAGCCGCCCAGTGGATACGGCATCATCATCAAGGTGTACGAAGACCAGACGGTCGACGTGTTCACCTCCGGCCGCAAGATGCGCCTGACCTGCTCGCCCAACATCGACGCCACCGAACTGGAGTACGGCCAGACCGTGCGCCTCAACGAAGCGCTCACCGTGGTCGAGGCCGGAAGTTTCGACGCCATCGGCGAAATCGGCACGCTGCGTGAGATTCTCGACGACGGCCGCCGCGCCCTGGTGGTCGGCCACGCCGACGAAGAGCGGGTGGTGTGGCTGTCGGGTCCGCTGTCGGAGATCGCCGAAGTCGACGACATGACCGACCCCGATCGGCCCATTCGCAAACTGCGGCCCGGTGATTCGCTGCTGGTGGACTCCAAGGCCGGCTTCGCGTTCGAGCGGGTGCCCAAGGCCGAGGTCGAAGACCTTGTGCTGGAAGAGGTTCCCGATGTCGACTACACCGACATCGGTGGCCTGGGTCGCCAGATCGAGCAGATCCGCGACGCGGTGGAACTGCCGTTCCTGCACAAGGATCTGTTCCGCGAGTACGCACTTCGCCCGCCCAAGGGTGTGCTGCTCTACGGTCCGCCCGGATGTGGCAAGACGCTGATCGCCAAGGCCGTGGCCAACTCGCTGGCGAAGAAGATCGCCGAGTCGCGCGGGCAGGATGCCAAGGAAGCCAAGTCGTTCTTCCTCAACATCAAGGGCCCCGAGCTGCTGAACAAGTTCGTCGGCGAGACCGAACGGCACATTCGGATCATCTTCCAGCGGGCACGCGAGAAGGCGTCCGAGGGCACCCCGGTGATCGTGTTCTTCGACGAGATGGACTCGATCTTCCGTACCCGCGGTTCGGGTGTGTCCTCCGATGTGGAGACCACCGTTGTGCCGCAGCTGCTTTCGGAGATCGACGGCGTGGAAGGGCTCGAGAACGTCATCGTGATCGGTGCGTCCAACCGCGAGGACATGATCGACCCCGCGATCCTGCGACCGGGTCGACTGGACGTGAAGATCAAGATCGAGCGTCCCGACGCGGAATCGGCGCAGGACATCTTCTCCAAGTACCTCACCGAGACGCTGCCGCTGCACGAGAGCGATCTGCGCGAGTTCGACGGCGACAAGCAGGCGTGCGTGGAGGCGATGATCGAGAAGGTCGTCGAGCGGATGTACGCCGAAAGCGACGACAACCGGTTCCTCGAGGTCACCTACGCCAACGGTGACAAGGAAGTCCTGTACTTCAAGGACTTCAACTCCGGCGCGATGATCCAGAACATCGTGGACCGGGCGAAGAAGTACGCGATCAAGTCGGTTCTCGACACGGGCAATCCGGGTCTGCGGATCCAGCACCTGTTCGACTCGATCGTGGACGAGTTCGCCGAGAACGAAGACCTGCCCAACACCACCAATCCCGATGACTGGGCACGCATTTCGGGCAAGAAGGGCGAGCGGATCGTCTACATCCGCACGCTCGTGACGGGCAAGAACGCCTCGGCCAGCCGGGCGATCGACACCGAGTCCAATACGGGTCAGTACCTGTAAGTCATGCACAGCGAAGGCCGCGTTCCGGACGGGACGCGGCCTTTGTGGTTTTGTTCAGATTTCTTTCACCCAAAACGCTCCGCGAGTACAAGTGAATAAGGCACGCTTCACTTGTTCGTTCTCACCTGATGAAGACTCGTTAACTAGGAGTGTTGCCATGTCCGGTTCGGCCGCCGAATTTCTCGCCGACGTGATCTTGCAGGTCATCCAGGGTCTGTTCAGCTCGATCAGCGCGGGCTGACCAGCAGAAACCCTCAGCTTTCGCCAAGGGCCGCGTCTCCAGTGTCGGAGATGCGGCCCTTGTCGTTGGTCAGCCCTGTGCGGTGGTGACCGCGTTGAAGACCACGTCGGCCACCGGCGCACCGTCGGCGCCGCCGCCCGCCACGCCCGCGTTCGCGACAGTGGTGATCGAGTCCAGGCCCTGCGTGATCGTCCCGAACGGGGTGTAGTTCGGGGGCAGCTGGGTGTCGCGGTAGACCAGGAAGAACTGGCTGCCGTTGGTGCCGGGGCCCGCGTTGGCCATGGCCACGGTGCCGGCGGGGTAGACCGCGCCCGCCAGGTTCTCGTCGCCGAACTTGTAGCCGGGACCGCCCATGCCCGTGGCGGTGGGGTCGCCGCACTGCAGCACGAAGATGCCCTGGGTGGTCAGGCGGTGGCAGCGGGTGTGGTCGAAGTAGCCCTCGCCTGCCAGGAAGGCGAACGAGTTCACCGTGCGCGGGGCCGCGGCGGCGTCGAGTTCGACAGTGACTGTGCCGCAGGTGGTTTCGAGGGTGGCGGTGTGGCTCGCGGCGGTGTCGATGGTCAGTGCCGGTTCGGTGGGCCACTGTTTGCCGTTGGGCACACCCGCCATCGCCGGGGTGCAGCCCGGAATGACCGCCTGGTGCTGCGGTGCGGTCTGCGCGGCGGGCGCGAGCGCCACCAGGGCGGCCGCGACGGCGCCGATGCCGAACAGCGCGCGAATATGGGATCGGTGCTGCGAAATGCTGGTCACCTTGGTGAGATCTCCTCGAAAACGGGTGGCACTGGACGGTGTACCGCGCATCCTGCCAGTCCGACCCGTCGCGTGGGTGTCGACCCGGGAGAACGGTGCGCCCGCAGCGCCTTCGGGCTCGGCGGTGCGCACGCTCGTCCGACTCCGTAGGCGCCATGATGACGCTCGAGGTGGTCGAGACACCGCCCGCGGCGGTCCGCTCGAGCGCGCCGATGCTGTGCCCGGCGTGATGTCGACCGGTGCGGCGCCGAGCACAGCGCCTCGGCTAACGCGCCCGCAATCGCCACAGGGTCGTGGTTTCCGCGGTGCGGGCGGCGGCTAGGGGGTCGTCGCGGTCGGTGGCGCGGGGGTGGCGGGGGCGGGTGGTGAGTTTGCCCAGCACGCGCAGGCCCGCGTCGTCGAGCAGGCGGGGGATGTGGTCGGCGGGGCGAAGGCCCAGTAGTTCGGCCAGGTCCGACAGCACCAGCCAGCCTTCGCCGTGCGGGGTGAGGTGCTCGCGCAGGTCGCGGGCGAACTCGGTCAGCATCGACTGATCCTGGTCGTAGACACCACGTTCCAGGTCCGAGGTGGGCACGCCGGGCAGCCACGGCGGGTTGCACACCACCAGATCGGCGCGGCCCAACGGATACAGCGCGGGCCCGGTGACCGCGATCTTGCGGCCGAAACCCAGGCGTTCGGCGTTGTCCTTGGCGCAGCGCAGCGCGCGCGGGTTGATGTCGGTGCCCACGATCTCCGGCACGCCACGCTTGGCGAGCAGGGCGGCCAACACGCCGGTGCCCGTGCCCAGATCGAAGGCGGTGCGGATCTCGGGATCCAGGGGCGCGTCGGCGACCAGGTCCACGTATTCGCTTCGGGTGGGCGAGAATACGCCGTACCCGGGGTACACGCGCGCACCCAACGCGGGCACCTCGACACCCTGCTGCTGCCAGCGGTAGGCGCTGAGCACGCCTAACAGTTCGGTGAACGTGACCACGCGTTCGGCGTTGGCCGGTCCATAAGCCGCCGCGCACGCTGCCGCCACGTCGGGCGCGCGGCGCAGGTCCAGCTCGTAGCCGGGGCCCAAACGAATCAGCAGACTGCCGAGAATGCTTGCGCGAGTACGCCTTTTGACGCGCTCGTACTCGTACAGCGCGCCCAGACCGCCCGAGGTCGGCTTCTTCGCCGGTTTACGGTCCGCGCGTCGGCCCAGCGCCTGCAGCAGTTGCCGCCCGTTGTTGTAGTCACCGCGCCACAGCAGCGCCTGGCCCGCCTTGATGCGGCGGTAGGCGTGATCGGCGGAGAGTTCGTCGTCGGCGATGGTGACGGTGTGCGGCGCGGGCGCGCCGTTCTCCGAATGCCAGACGGCGGTGCGTCGACTGTTGTCTTCGGTCCAAGCAATGGTGGACAGCGGTATCTCCCGGTGATAGGCAGTGGTCCATTCTGCCGTACGGGTGCGCGACGACGCAGGTCAGGGTCGGCGGAGGGGATGTCGACGGGGTCGGCGGTCGGCGACTCGGTGACGCCGGCTCGGATCGAGGGCGGCGGATGCGCTCTCTGGCGGCGGTCTGGCGCGGTCGGGGTGTCGCCTCGGGATCAGGGTCGGCGGATGCGCCGGTAGGTCGGCATGGCGGTGGCCGCGGTGGCAAGTTCGGTGGCCAGCCAGGCGATGTCGGTGTCGCCCAGCGCACCCAGGGTCAGGCGTAGGTGGTCGGTGGCGGGGCGGTCGCCTGCTTCGAAGGGGCCGCCGGGGGCGGCTTTGATGCCCGCGGCGGCGAGGCTGATCATGGCGGCGTTCTCGTCGGAGACCGGCAGCCACAGGTTGATGCCGTCGCCGACGGCCACGATGACGTCGTGGCGGGCCAGTGCGCGGCGCAGAACGGTGGCACGTCGGCGGTATTCCAGGCGCGCGCCGGCGACGGTGGCGCACGCGTCGTCGTCGTGCAGCATCGTCAACAGCACCCGCTGCAGCAGTCGGCTGGACCATCCCGGTCCGAGCATGCGGCGTTCGACCACGGGATCCAGCAGTGCCGCCGGACCGCCCGCCACGGCCAGTCGCAGGTCGGCGCCGTGCGATTTGGAATAGGAGCGAATGTAGACACCGCGTTCGGGGAAACGGGAGGCAAGCGATCGCAGCGGGGTGGTCGCTATGCCCGCGGAGTGATCGTCCTCGATGATCAGCGTCGGGTGTGGGTCCAGCACCGCGGCCAGTTCGCGGACCCTGGCCGCGCCCAGCGACGCGCCGGTGGGGTTGTTGGCGCGCGGCTGTAAGATCACCGCGCGCGGGGTGGGTCCGTCGAAGGCGCGCGCGAATTCCACAGGGCGGAAACCGGATTCGTCCAGCGGCACCGGGATCGGGCGGGCACCCAGTCGAGCCAGCAGGTCGAGGAACGGCGGGAAACACGGGTCCTCCACGATCACCGGGTCGCCGAAGCCCACGTGCGCGGCCAGCAGTCGATCCACCGCGTCCAGGGCACCGTCGAGCACGGTGAGCCGCTCGCAAACCCACGGCCAGTCCGCGCGCAGGGTCTGGGCCAGATCGGGCAGCACCGCCTCGCCCATATAGTGCGCGGAAAGATCGCCGGGCGCGGTGTCGCGGGACAGCGCGTGCAGGGCGGCGGCGAGGTCGGGCAGCAGGGCCGGATCGGGGGTGCCGCGCGACAGGTCGACGCGAAAAGCGTTGTCGGAGTGCGAATGCAGGCGCTGATACCGGCCGACCGGCGCCTGCGGCGTTTCCCCCACGAAGGTGCCCGCTCGCCCGCGCGCGGTGATCGCGCCGGTCGCGGCCAGCGCACGCCAGGCCTGGCTGACGGTGGCGGGGGACACCCGCAGTTCGCGTGCCATCTCTCGCACGGTCGGCAGACGGGTACCCGGAGCCAGCGCGCCGGAACGGATTCGGCGGCCGATCCCCGCGGCGATCCCCGCGGCGGTTCGTTCGTCGAGGTCCCCGGCGAAATCCGCGGGCAGTGCGGTCGGCGAGGCTTCGGTCATAGGCTCATTCTGCGGGGTTGTGCGCGGCCGATCCGGGGTGCACCGCCAAGGTTTACGGCACCGAAACTGTTTCCGCACTCTTGTAACACAACGGAATCAGTTGTAGGTGCAGTATAACAAAGCATGGGAATCGTTAGAGCGGCGCTCGTCCAGACCAGTTGGACCGGCGACAAAGAATCAATGATCAAAGTTCACGAGGACTACGCACGGGAGGCGGCGGCGCAGGGAGCGCAGGTGATCTGCTTCCAGGAATTGTTCTACGGTCCGTACTTCTGCCAGCTCCAGGACACCAAGTTCTACGAATACGCCGAATCGGTCCCCGGCCCGACTACCGAACGGTTCGCCGCGCTCGCCGCGGAACTGAACATGGTGATCGTGCTGCCGGTCTATGAGCGCGAAATGGACGGGCTGCTCTACAACACCGCGGCGGTGATCGACGCCGACGGCTCCTACCTGGGCAAATACCGTAAACACCATATTCCGCAGGTGGCCGGTTTCTGGGAGAAGTTCTACTTCCGGCCGGGCAATTCGGGCTGGCCGGTGTTCGACACCGCGGTGGGCAAGGTGGGCGTCTATATCTGTTACGACCGCCATTTCCCGGAGGGCTGGCGAGCGCTGGGCCTGGCGGGCGCGGAAATCGTGTTCAACCCGTCCGCGACGTCGAGGGGGCTTTCCAGTTATTTGTGGAAGCTCGAGCAGCCGGCCTCGGCGGTGGCCAACGAGTATTACATCGGCGCGATCAACCGGGTCGGCATCGAAAGCGAATACGGCGACGACGACTTCTACGGCACCAGCTATTTCGTGGACCCCGAGGGGAAGTTCGTCGGCGAGGTCGCCTCCGACACCTCACCGGAATTGGTTGTTCGTGATCTCGATATGGATCTGATCAAGACCGTGCGCGAGAGATGGGCCTTCTATCGCGATCGCCGCCCGGATGCCTACGGACCGTTGGTGAACCCCTGATGCGCACGTTCATTCACGGCGGGACGGTGGTCAGCGCCACCGGGTCCCAGCTGCTCGATGTGTTGATCGAAGACGAGACCATTGTCGCTGTGCTGCAGCCGGGTTCGACTGCGCTGGGCGCGGACCTGATCGCCGACGCCGACACGGTGATCGACGCGACCGGCAAGTATGTGATCCCCGGCGGCGTCGACGGGCACACGCATATGCAGTTGCCGTTCGGCGGCACCGAGGCCAGCGACACCTTCGAAACCGGCACCCGGGCCGCGGCCTGGGGTGGCACCACCACGATCGTGGACTTCGCGGTGCAGAAACCGGGTCAGCGCGTGCAGGACACCCTGGCGGAATGGCACGGCAAGGCCGCGGGGCAGTGCGCGATCGACTACGGGTTCCATCAGATCATCGGCGAGGTCAACGACGAATCCCTCAAGGGGATGAGCGAACTCGTCAACGAGGGCGTGACCAGCTTCAAACTGTTCATGGCCTATCCGGGGGTGTTCTACTCCGACGACGGCCAGATCCTGCGCGCCATGCAATCCGCGGGTGACCTCGGTGCGTTGATGATGATGCACGCGGAGAACGGCATCGCCATCGACGTGTTGGTCGAACAGGCCCTGGCCCGCGGCGACACCTCGCCCTACTTCCACGGCACGTCGCGCCCGTGGCAGATGGAAGAGGAGGCCACCCATCGCGCGATCATGTTGGCGCAGTTGACCGGTGCCCCGCTGTACGTGGTGCACGTGTCGGCGAAACAGGCCATGGAGCAGATCGCCGCGGCACGGGGCAAGGGGCAGAACGTGTTTGCCGAAACCTGCCCGCAGTACCTGTACCTGTCGCTGGAAGAACAGTTGGGCGCACCGGGTTTCGAGGGCGCCAAGTGGGTCTGCTCGACACCGCTGCGCTCGCGGGAGGAAGGGCATCAGGACGAGCTGTGGCGGTTCATTCGCACCGGTGACGTCACCGCCGTGAGCACCGACCACTGCCCGTTCTGCATGAAGGACCAAAAAGAGCTCGGCGTCGGCGATTTCAGCAAGATCCCCAACGGAATCGGCGGGGTCGAGCACCGGATGGACCTGCTGTTCCAAGGCGTCAAGGACGGGCGGATCTCCCTGGAACGGTGGGTGGAGGTCTGCTGCACCACCCCCGCGCGGATGTTCGGCATGTACCCGCGCAAGGGCGTGATCAGTCCGGGTGCCGACGCCGACGTGGTGATCTACGACCCCAACGGGCACACCAGCATCGGCGTGGGCAAGACCCATCACATGAACATGGATCACTCGTCCTGGGAGGGCTTCGAGATCGACGGCCACGTCGACACGGTGCTCTCGCGCGGCGCGGTGATCGTGGACAACGGCGCCTACCACGGGCGCGCCGGGCACGGCCGGTTCCTCCGGCGCGGGCTGTCGCAAAACCTGATCTAGACCCTGATCCGAAACGGAGAGTACCCATGGACATCGGTGTGGTCCTGCAGTGCACACCACCCGCGTCGCGGGTGATCGAACTGGCCAGAGTGGCTGAGACGCATGGGTTCTCGCATGTGTGGACCTTCGACTCGCACCTGCTGTGGCAGGAGCCTTACGTGATCTACAGCCAGATCCTGGCCGCCACCAGGAAGGTGATCGTGGGCCCCATGGTCACCAACCCGGCCACCCGCGATCAGACGGTGACCGCGTCGACCTTCGCCACGCTCAACGAGATGTTCGGCAACCGCACGATCTGCGGCATCGGGCGTGGCGACTCGGCCATCCGAACGCTGGGCGGCAAGCCGACAACGCTTGCGACACTGCGTGAATCGGTGGAGGTGATCAGGGAACTGGGCAATGGTCGCAGCGCTCGGATCGGTGATACCGAGGTGCGGTTCCCGTGGGCTGCCGATTCGCGGCTGGAAGTGTGGGTGGCCGGGTACGGGCCGAAGGCTTTGGAACTGACCGGTCAGGTCGCCGACGGGTTCATCCTGCAGCTCGCCGATCCCGACATCACCGCCTGGACCATCGCGAAGGTGCGTGCGGCGGCCGAGGCGGTGGGGCGTGATCCGGCGTCGGTGAAGATCTGTGTCGCCGCGCCCGCGTACGTCACCGACGGGTCGGCCGCCGCGCTCGAGCACGCCCGTGATCAGTGTCGCTGGTTCGGTGGCATGGTCGGCAATCACGTGGCCGATATCGTCGCGAAATATGGTGCGGGCGGCGATGTTCCGGCCGCGCTGACCGACTACATCGCGGGCAGGCAGGGGTACGACTACAACCAGCACGGGCGGGCGGGCAACACGCACGCCGACTTCGTGCCCGACGAGATCGTGGACCGGTTCTGCCTGATCGGCACCCCCGACGAGCAACTGGCGCGGCTGTGGGAGCTGGAGAAGCTGGGCGTGGACCAGTTCGCGGTGTATCTGCAGCACGACGCCAAAACCGCCACCCTCGAAGCGTATGGCGAACAGATTCTGCCGCGCCTGCATCAGCCGGTCACCGCGACGCAAGAGGCCGGTCCGGCATGACTGTCGACATCGCGCTGCTGTGGGCGCTGTACACGATCGGTCTGGGTGGGTTCGCGATGGCCGCGGCCCTGGACGGACATCGGCGAGCGAACCGCGAGGTGGTAGTTCGGTGGTGACAACGACAACCATCGATCCGGCGACAGCTGTTGTCCCGCCGAAGATTCGGGCCGCGACCGCGTCGAAGACCCGGGTGTTGCGTGCGGTCTACGCGGTGAGCGCGTTCGTGCTCGTGGCGGTGATCTGGGAACTGGTGAAGGTGCTGGTCCCCGCTGATGGGGTGAGTATCGCGGGCACTCGCATTCTGCCGCGCACCACCGACGCCGCACTCCCGCACGTGTGGTCGGTGTTCACCGTGCTCGGCGAGGCCGACGGCAAGGGCACCGTCGGCGAAACACTGTTGCGCACAGGGATGTTCACCCTCGGACTGTCGCTGCTGGCCCTGCTGTTGGGTGCGGTGGTCGGGGTGGCATTGGCCGTGGCGATGCAACGGTTCGGTTGGCTCGAACGGGGACTGCTGCCCTATGTGGTTCTCTCTCAAACGGTTCCGCTGATCGCGCTGGCACCCCTGGTGGCGGCGTGGGGCGGGAAGCTGTCCATCGGCGGCGAACCGTGGCGGCCGTGGATGAGCATCGTGGTGATCGCGGCATATCTGGCCTTCTTCCCGATCGCGATCGGGATGCTGCGCGGGTTGCAGGCGCCGTCGGCGGCCTCGGTGGAATTGATGCGCAGTTGCTCGGCCGGATGGTGGGCGACATTGTCGCGCTTGCGTTTTCCCGCCGCCGTGCCTTCGTTGATCCCCGCGCTGCGACTGGCGGCCGCGGCCGCGGTGATCGGCGCGGTCGTGGCCGAGATCTCCACCGGCACCGCGGGCGGGATCGGCAGGCAGATCATCGTGTTCTCCCAGCAGGCCACCGGCGACGCCTCCCGCCTCTACGCCGCCGTGCTCGCCGCGGCGCTGCTGGGCGTGGTCCTGACCGCACTGGTCGGACTGGTGGAACTGGCCCTGCGCCGCTACAGCCACCCGCCCGGCACCAGCGCATCGAACGACCGCTGATGAGCGAAACATTCTCCGCCACAACGTTTCAGGAAGTAGCACCTATGAGCACGTCCGTCGTGGAACCCGACAGTCCGGTGTCGCCTGCCGCGGTCGAACTGAGCAACCTCGGCAAGACCTTCGCCGCCGGGGACGTGACCGCATTGTCCGACGTCTCGCTGACCGTCGCACCCGGGGAGTTCGTGTCGCTGATCGGGCCGTCGGGGTGCGGCAAGTCCACGCTGCTGCGGATCATCGCCGACCTCGAGACGCCCAGCAGCGGAACAGTCACCGTGCACGGCAAGCCGGCGCGGCAGGCCCGGATCGACCAGGACTACGGCATCGCGTTCCAGCAGGCCGGTCTGCTCGAATGGCGCACCGTCGCAGCCAATGTCGAGCTGCCCCTCGAACTGCACCGGGTCCCCAAAGCGCAGCGCAAGGCACGCAGTGCCGAACTCCTGGACATGGCGGGGCTGAGCGAATTCGCGGATCGGTATCCGGCGGAACTGTCCGGGGGTATGCAACAGCGGGTCGCGATCGCCCGTGCGCTGGCCCGCAAGCCGTCGCTGCTGCTGATGGACGAACCGTTCGGCGCGCTGGACGAGATGACCAGGGAACGGATGCAGGGCGAGTTGCTGCGGATCGCGGGGGAGACCGGCGCCGCGGTGGTGTTCGTGACGCACTCGATTCCCGAGGCGGTGTACCTGTCGGACCGGGTGGTGGTGCTGTCGGCACGACCGGGACGGATCAGCGACATGGTGACCACCGGCGGCTGGGATCGACAGTCCGACACCGACGTTCGCGCTTCCACGGAGTTCTTCGCCGCCGTGGCCGCGGTGCGCGCGGCACTGCGCGGCGAGCACGACGAGACCGCGGTGGCCGGACGGGATCTGCGATGAAGACCTGGTTGCCACCCCTGCTCGTCGGTGTCATCGCCCTGGTGCTGTGGCAGGTGCTCACCGTGGTCGCGGGCGTGCCGTCGTTCCTGCTGCCCGCGCCCAGCGCGATCGCCACCCAGTTCGTCGAGAACGCGGGCCGGATCTTCGACGCGTCGCTGGCGACCGGCACCAACGCGCTGATCGGGTTCGTCGCGGGAACCGTGCTCGGCCTCGTAGCGGCGGTAATGGCGGTGCGGTTCAACGTAATCGACGGATTACTCACTCCACTGGCCGCCGCCGCTGCCGCCGTGCCGATCGTGGCGCTGGCACCGCTGCTGAACTCGATGTACTCCACCACCACCGAGACCCCGCGACGCCTGGTCGTCACCATCGTCGTGTTCTTCCCGGTGTTCGTCAGCACCGCCCGCGGGCTGCGTCAGGTGCCCAAGGTGCAGGCCGACCTGATGACCTCCTACGCCGCGTCGGGCTGGCAGATCACCCGCACCGTCCGCCTGCCCGCCGCGCTGCCGCACCTGTTCACCGGGCTGCGGATCGCGGCACCGGGCGCGGTCATCGCGGCCATCATCGCCGAGTACTTCGGCGGCCTGCAGAACGGTCTCGGCAGCCGAATCACCTCCGCCGCCGCCAACACCGCCTACCCACGCGCCTGGGCCTACGTCGTCGGAGCGATGTGCGTGGGCCTGGTCTTCCTGGCAGCAGTGCTGCTGCTGGAACAACTGCTCCGCCGACCCCGAACCCCCCTGCTGTCCACGATCCGATGAGGGAGATCCATCCATGAGCAAGACCGCATACCGGTTGTGCAGCGCGGTGGCCGCGGCCGCCGTGGCCGCCGCCGCACTGACCGGCTGTAGTACCACCGAATCCGAGACCACCGCCGACGGCCTCACCAAGGTGACCCTGCAGCTGCAGTGGTTCAAACAGGGGCAGTTCGCGGGCTACCTGGCCGCGGTGGATCAGGGCTTCTACAAGGAGCAGGGCCTGTCGGTCGAGATCCTCGACGGCGGCACCGACATCGTCCCGCAGACCGTGCTGGCGCAGGGTCAGGCCGACTACGCGGTCGCCTGGGTGCCCAAGGCCCTTGCCTCCCGCGAGGCGGGCGCGGGGATCACCGAGATCGCGCAGATCTTCCAGAAATCGGGCACCAAGCAGGTGTCGTTCAAAGCCGACAACATCACCGGGCCCGCCGACCTGCGTGGCAAAACCGTCGGAAACTGGGGCTACGGCAACGAATTCGAGCTGTTCGCCGGCATGACCAAGGCCGGCATCGACCCGGCCAAGGACGTGAAACTGGTCCAGCAGCAGTTCGACATGAACGCGTTCCTGGCCAAGGACATCGCCGCCGCCCAGGCCATGTCCTACAACGAATACGCCCAGCTGCTGGAAACCAAGAACCCCGCCACCGGAAAGCTGTACACCGCAGACGATTTCAGCACCATCGACTGGAACGACCAGGGCGTGGCCATGCTGCAGGACGCCCTGTGGGCCAACACCGAGAAACTGCAGGACACCAAATATCAGGAGCAGACGGTCAAGTTCCTGGTCGCCTCGCTCAAGGGCTGGGCCTTCTGCCGCGACAACCTCGACAAGTGCCGCGACATCACCGTCGCCGCGGGCGCGACTCTGGGTGCGGGACACCAGCAATGGCAGATCAACGAGGTGAACAAGCTGATCTGGCCCTCACCCGCGGGCATCGGCACCATCGACAAGACCGCATGGGATCGCACGGTGTCGATCGCCAAGAGCACCAAGAACGCTGACGGCGCAACGGTTCTCACCAAGGACCCCGACGCACAGGCGTCGACTTCGGAGTACGTCACCAAGGCGCTCGAGCAGTTGAAGGCCGCCGGCGTCGACGTGACGGGCGCGAGCTACCAGCCCACACAGGTCACCCCGACCGAGGGCGGAAAGTAGGAGTGCGCGGGATCGCTGCCTGATCCACCCGACTCGACGGCCCATCGGCAGCACGCCGATGGGCCGTCGCGGCGTTGTGGGCGCCTATTACGCTGCGACCATGACCGAGATCTGGCACAACCCCCGCTGCACGAAGAGCCGCAACGCCACCGCGCACCTGGATGCGGCCGCGGTGGAGTACACCGTGCGCCGGTACCTCGACGATCCGCCGACCGTGGTGGAATTGCGGGCGGTGTTGGCGCGGTTGGCTGCGCAACCGTGGGATATCACCCGCACCGGGGAGCAGATCGCCAAGGATCTGGGGATGGCGCAGTGGGGGCGGACCGAGGCGGATCGCGAGCGGTGGCTCACCGCGCTGGCCGAGAATCCGAAGCTGATCCAGCGGCCGATCGTGCTGCTCGCCGACGGTTCCGCGGTGGTGGCACGCGATGAGGAATCGTTGCGTGCGCTGGACTGATTCGACGATTGCCCGTAGGTAACTATTGCGGCACGGGCGTAACGTAGACAGCGGATCGAGGGATGTAGCTGACATCACAGGAACACCGTGTGCCTGTGCGAATAATCGGACCGAGCGTGAAACTGCCGCGGGGTTGGATGCGGACACTTCACGCATGGAGGTTGTCATGACATCGCTTCGTAAACTCGCAGTCGGCGCCACCGCGGCCGGGCTCATCGGCGCTTCGACGTTGCTGATCGCGCCCGCTCAGGCGCAGGGGCCGGGCCATTGTTCGGTGAACCCCATCGCGGCCACCGGCGCCTTCTCTCAGTGCGGCTCACCGGTCTGGCATCAGGTGCGGGTGACCTGTTGGGCCTGGTGGAACTGGGGTGCCAGCTATGAGCGCTACGGCCAGCCCGCGCACGGCGGGTACCACTCCGAAACCGCGTGTGACCTGCCGTTCAGTATGCAAACCTGGCAGGTTCACACCTGGTAGATCAGCGTCGGGGGCCGTCGTACTCGGTGAGCAGGCCGTTCAGCACGGTCCGCGTATCGGGAACGAAGGGCCACGCGGGGTCGTTCAGGTGTGCGCGTAGTTCGGCATCGGTCCACCACCAGCCGTCCGCGATCTCGGACGGCTGGTGGACGATCGGACCGTCGTACCGGTACTCGAAACCGAACAGGTGACACCGCAGCGCGCGCCCGGCCCAGTCACCATCCCAAGAAGCCTTGGCGCGCAACGGAAGTACGGTGCCGTCGGGAACGGCGATGCCGAGCTCTTCGCGCAATTCGCGGATCGCGGTGTCGGCGGGGTCCTCACCCGCGTCGACCACGCCACCCGCCATACAGTCGTGCATCCCCGCGAACACGAGTTTGCTGTCGGTGCGCCGATGCACGTACACGCGGCTGCCGTCGACCGATCGAACGAGCACGCCGGCACTGGCGTGCCACAGGCCCTCGCGATAGACGGTGCCTCGATCGGCCGCACCGATCACCCGCCCGTCGGCATCGTAAACGGCGAGCAGTTCGTCCTCCGGATTCGCTGACACCGCCCGAGGGTAACCGCCGAGGCGCTGTCACCTCTTGTGTCGCTGCGGCTTCACCCCCGGTCGCGGCGCGGCGGCGCGGGCCACGACCACCTGTTTGTCCGCGGCGGTTTCGGCGTCGAGCTTGCGGCGGATCAGATACTGCTGGCCGCACGTCCACACCGCATTGGTGGCGAAGTAGACGAGCACGACCACCGGCAGGATCGCGCCGCCGATCAACGCACCCGCCGGGAACACCCACAGCGACAGGGTGCGCAGGATCGCGGCCGTGCTGTTGTCGCCGGTTGGCGGGGTGATCCTGGCCGTGAGGTGTGTGGCCAGCGCGGCGATGACGACCAGCGGAACGGCCAAGACCGCGACCGCGACGAACACTTCGCCCGCGTCGGACAGCGTCGCCGACAGCGGTGCGCCGAACAACGTCGCGTCCAGGAACGCGCGGACCTCGGGTACGCCGAACAGGTAGTTCGCGGTGGCGCTGTTGGTCTCGATCGACAGCGGGGTATCGGTGGCGGTGAACGGGCCCACCGCGTAGGTGCCGGTGCGATCGAACGAGCGCAGGACGTGGAACAGGCCGAGGAAAACCAGTCCCTGGGCGATCAGCGGGACGAATCCGGCGAACATGCTGACGCCGTTGTCGCGATGCAGTTGTCGGACCTTCTCGGCCTGCGCGCGTGGATCGTCGCGGTGGGTGCGGCGAATGGTGTCCATCTGTGGTTGCAGGGAACGCAGAATTTTCTGGGAGCGAGCTTGTCGCAGCGCGGTGCGCACCAGCAGCGCGCGGACGGTGACAACCAGCGCGATCACGGCGAGCAGCCACGCGACACCACTGGCCGGCCCGAGCGGAATCGCGAACAGCTGATGCCAGCACCACAGCACCGCGGAGACGGGGAAATAGACGAAATCGAGCATGACGGGACGACCTGTCCGTGCAGCGTGCGCGAACGCACGAAAGGGGGAGTGGGATCACGAAGACCGACAGGCGGCGCCGAAAGCGCTGCACCTGTCAGTGGTGATCGATCCCCGGTGCTCGTGGACGTGGCCGACCCGCGGCATCCGGATTGCTCTGTCGCAGAAAGGAACCGCGTAATCGACGCTGCGCCGACGGCGGTGGACCCACCGATGCGACCCGGACCGGCAGGTGTGTGCGCCCGGTGATCGCGACCAGCGCGCACACCATCGCGGCGGCGACCGCACCGAACGCGAGCATGCGCGCGGACTCACCGCCGGGCGCGGCAACCAGCACGAAGGCGGGCAGCACGCACGCGAGAACCGCGTACGCCATCACCATCGCCCGTGCCTGCATGGATTCGAGCATACCGACGTCCGCCGCGAGCTGTTCCGAACCAGGGATTACCCTAGGTCGCGCAGTCCGAGCACCGCGAAGTATGTGTTACATCAAGTAACGTTCAGGTTAATGGAACGCGATGTCACGGCCAATTTCGGCACGGGTATCGTTGATGCGGTGACTGCACCATCCGCGCACGCCGATCAGACCGCCAGCGACGGTCGCGCCACCCGCTGGCACGGCCACAAGGAACGCCGCCGTGCGGAGATGATCGATGCCGCCATCGAGGTGGTCGAGGAGCACGGGCTCGAGATCTCGGTGCAGCTGATCGCCGAACACCTGTCACTGCCGCGACCGGTGGTCTACCGCCACGTCGGTGGCCGTGCCGAACTCGACGCGCTGTCGCGTCAGCGGATCCTGGAACTGCTGCTCGCGGAACTGCTGCCCGCGCTGCAGTCCGACGGCACGCTCAAAGACGCCGTGCGCGGCGCGATCGGCAGCTACCTGGGCTGGATCGAAAAGCATCCGAACCTGCACCGCTTCCTCGGCGATGCCGCCCCGCAGGGCGCGGTGACCACTCTGGGTGGCGCCGGGCGGGTGGTGAGCGGCCAGCTGGCCGACATCTTCGCGGCGAGCCTGGCCCGCTTCGGCATCGACCCCGCCCGTGGACGGCCGATGGCGTTCGGCATGGTCGGCCTCGTCGATGGTGTGGTCACGAGCTGGCGTGCGGAAACCGAGGCGGTGCTGTCCACCGAGCAGGTGCAGGGCATTCTGACCGAGTCGGTGCTGTCGCTGTTCGAAGGCAATGCCCGCAGTCTCGGCGTTCCGCTGCAACGGGATTCGCTGGTCTCGGAACTGCTCGTTGCCCCCGATGCCGCACCGCCGCCGGGGGAGCGACTGCGCTGAAACTCAGCCGGTCGGCGCCAGCGCGCGAAATGTTCTGTGCCACAACCATTCCACGGGGCCACGCTCGAAACGGCGCAACCACAGGTGGGCGAAGACCATGATCACCAGAGCAACTGCCAGGTACATCGCGATGGTGAACGGCACCCGCGCCGACTCCGATACCTGGGCCGCGAGCCCGAAACCCCAGCCGTAGCACAGCATTCCGGCGATCAAGTTCTGCCCGATATAGCAGCTCAGCGCGGTGCGGCCCACTTCGCTCAGCCGTGCGCCCGCGAAACCGACGCGGGGTCGGCGCAGATAGAACGCGGCGACGGCGGCCAAGATGCCCAGGGCGACCAACGGAGCGGTGCCGTACCCGGTGAACAGCACGACATCGCCGCCGATCGCGATACCCGCCGCCAGATCCACGGGTGCGGCGATGCCGAGCCCGATCACCATGAGCCACCGGCGAATTCGCGCACCCTCGGGTGCGAACACGCCCGCCCGGAACAGTCGCGCACCGACCAGGAACAGCGCGATCGACATCGGGAACACGAAGATCGTTTCGAGTCGGAACATCAGCGCGTGGTCCACGCGAAACAGCACCAGATCCCAAAAGGAGCCGTCCGTATAGGGATTGGGGTCAAGCGCTGCCGAGGTGGCGCTTTCCTGCATCGGCGCGAAGGCCAGCGCTGCCGCGATCAGCGTCAACATCGTCACGTGGACCGAGGCCGCGATGATCAACCAACGACGTTGTGCCCGTTCACTTGTCGCCAGCACATAGGCCACAACAAGGCCGGTGACCGCGTACCCCATCAGCACATCGAATTCGGCCACGAACAGGAAGTTCAGCAACCCGTCGAGGAACAGCAGCCCCGCGCGAATCGGGTACTTGCCCGGCCACGCCCGCCCGGCCCGCCGCGCCGAACCCTGCTGAATGGCAAGGCCGATCCCGAACATCACCGTGAGTAGACCGAGGAACTTGCCCTGCGTCAGCTGCTGCAGCACCCGCTCGGACCACATCCAGGCGTTCTCGGGTGTCGCGGCGAGCTCGTCGAGGTAGCCGATCATGCCCGCGGGACTGGTGAAGATCCAGATATTGGTGCCCAGCGTGCCCAGAATCGCGATGCCGCGCAACACATCCAGCGCGATCATGCGCGCGGGCCGGCTCGCGACGGGCGCTTCGGCGGTGGGTGCGACGGCATCGGTCATCCATCGAGTATCAGCGGCTGAACGGCCCACCGGATCGCCCACGAGGACCATCTCGGGGTCCGCCTAATGGGGACGTGCGAGGGCCCCAGGGGCACCGCTGCGCCGAGATGCCGGTGCACCCCCGGCGCGTCGCCTAGGCGTACCTCCGCCTTCGCTCCGGCCGTGCGCAAAGGGACTTAGGACCGCTGCGCGTCTGCACCCATTAGGCTCGACACCATGCAGCGCATCATCGGAATCGAGGTCGAATACGGCATCTCGACCCCCACGGAGCCGGCGGCCAACCCCATCCTCACCTCCACGCAGGCCGTTCTCGCCTACGCGGCCGCGGCGGGGTTGCCGCGAGCCAAGCGGACCCGCTGGGACTACGAGGTGGAATCGCCCCTGCGTGACGCGCGCGGTTTCGACCTGAGCCGGATGAGCGGGCCCGCCCCGATCATCGACGCCGACGAGGTCGGTGCGGCCAACATGATCCTCACCAACGGCGCCCGGCTCTACGTCGACCACGCACACCCCGAATACTCCGCCCCCGAGGTCGTCGACCCCCTCGACGCGGTCATCTGGGACAAAGCAGGCGAACGCGTCATGGAGGCCGCCGCCCGGCACGCCTCGAGCGTGCCCGGTGCGCCGCGGCTGCAGCTGTACAAGAACAACGTCGACGGCAAGGGCGCCTCCTACGGCACCCACGAGAACTACCTGATGAGCCGCGACACCCCGTTCAGCCACATCATCGCGGGCCTGACCCCGTTCTTCGTCTCCCGTCAGGTGATCTGCGGGGCGGGCCGGGTCGGCATCGGCCAGTCCGGTGACCGCGCCGGCTTCCAGCTGTCGCAGCGCGCGGACTACATCGAGGTCGAGGTCGGCCTCGAGACCACGCTCAAGCGCGGCATCATCAACACTCGCGACGAACCGCACGCCGACGCCGACAAATACCGGCGCCTGCACGTGATCATCGGCGACGCCAACCTGGCCGAGATGTCGACCTACCTCAAGGTCGGCACCACCGCGCTGGTGCTGGACATGATCGAAGCGGGCGAGAACCTCTCGGAGTTCCAACTGGCCCGCCCGGTCACCGCCGTGCACCAGATCAGCCACGACCCCACCCTGCGCGCCACCGTGGCACTGGCCGACGGCCGCGAGCTGACCGGCCTTGCGCTGCAACGCCTTTACCACGAGCGCGCCGCCAAATTCGTGCACCGCGAAGGCAACGACGACCCGCGCGTGCTCGACATCCTCGACAACTGGGCGATGGTTCTGGACCTGCTCGAGCGCGACCCGATGGAAGCCGCGCACCTGCTGGACTGGCCCGCCAAACTGCGCCTGCTCGAAGGCATGCGCACCCGCGAGGGCCTGGGCTGGGCCGCGCCGAAACTGCACCTGATGGACCTGCAGTACTCCGATGTGCGCCTGGACAAGGGTCTGTACAACCGCTTGGTCGCGCGCGGTTCGATGAAGCGTCTGGTCACCGAGCAACAGGTGCTCGACGCGATGACCAACCCGCCCACCGACACCCGCGCGTACTTCCGCGGCGAATGTCTGCGTCGCTTCGGCGCCGATATCGCCGCCGCCAGTTGGGATTCGGTGATCTTCGATCTGGGTGGTGATTCGCTGGTGCGGATCCCGACCCTGGAACCGCGTCGAGGCACGAAAGCGCACGTCGGAAAGCTTCTCGACGCCTCGCGCACGGCCGCGGAACTGGTCGAACAGCTCACCCACTAAGCGGTTTCGCAGCACGACCGCGCGACAATCCGACCACTATTCGACCAAGTTGTCGGATCGGCTCGGTAGGGTTGTGGGACACACACGATCATCGTGATGAGGAAGAGGAGGTCGGCTGCCATGGCACAAGAGCAGACCAAGCGCGCCGGGGGTGGCGACGAGGACGAGGGCCCCGAGGGCGTAGACGCGGCAGGGCAGGAACGCCGCGAGAAGCTCGCGGAGGAAACCGACGACTTGCTCGATGAAATCGATGACGTGCTCGAAGAGAACGCCGAGGACTTCGTGCGGGCATATGTGCAGAAGGGCGGCCAGTGACCCCAGGTGACCCCTTGCGCCTCCACGCGGGGCGGGCTCTCTCCTCGTTCACCGAACATCTGCGCATGCACGCACCGGACCTGTTGCCCGCCAACAAGTTCCCGGCCTCGGATCTGACCGCGACGAAGGACCTGGCGCCGCACGGCACCACCATCGTCGCGGTCACCTACCGCGGTGGCGTGCTGATCGCGGGCGACCGCAGGGCCACCATGGGCAACCTGCTGGCCAGCCGCGACACCGAGAAGGTGTACATCACCGACACCTACTCGGCGGCAGGGATCGCGGGCACCGCGGGCATCGCGATCGAGATGGTTCGACTGTTCGCGGTGGAGCTGGAGTACTACGAGAAAATCGAAGGTGTGCCACTGACCTTCGACGGTAAAGCCAACAAGCTGTCGAAGATGGTTCGCGACAACCTGCCCGCTGCCATGCAGGGGTTGGCCGCGATCCCGCTGCTGGTCGGTTTCGACGACCAGATCCTGGACCTGGACCGGTCCGGGCGCATCGTGTCCTACGACGTGGTCGGCGGGCGCAGCGAGGAACGGTTCGGCTACACCGCCGTGGGTTCGGGTTCGATGTTCGCGAAGTCGTCGCTGAAGAAGCTCTACCAGCGCGGCATCGATCAGGATCGGGCCCTGCGGATCGCGGTGGAATCACTGTTCGACGCCGCCGACGACGACACCGCCACCGGTGGACCCGACATGCTGCGCGGGATCTACCCGACCGCGGTGGTCATCGACGGCGACGGCGCGGCCGAGATCGGCGAGGACCGTCTCGCTGAGATCGCCCGTGCGGTGATCGCCGACCGGGAAGCCGCCGAAGAAGGGGGCGCCGTCCTATGACGCTGCCGTATTACGCCTCGGCCGAGCAGATCATGCGCGACAAGACCGAGCTCGCCCGCAAGGGCATCGGTCGCGGTCGCAGTGTGATCGTGCTCGTCTACGCCGACGGCGTGCTGTTCGTCGCCGAGAACCCCTCGGCGACGCTGCACAAGGTCAGCGAGCTCTACGACCGCGTCGGGTTCGCCGCGGTGGGCAAGTACAACGAGTTCGAGGCCCTGCGCCGCGGCGGCATCCTGCAGGCCGATCTCAAGGGTTACCAGTACGACCGGCGCGATGTCACCGGGCGTGGGCTGGCCAACCTGTACGCGCAGACTCTCGGGTCGATCTTCACCGATCAGCTCAAGCCCTACGAGGTGGAGATCTGCGTCGCCGAAGTGGGGTATCCGGAACAGTCACCGACCTCGGTGCTGTACCGGATCACCTTCGACGGGTCCATCGTCGACGAACGCGAGTACGTGGTCATGGGCGGCACCACCGAGCCGATCCTGACCCAGCTCAAGGCCAGCTACAAGCCGGGATTGTCCCTGGACGACGCGCTGAAGGTGGCGATCGGCGCCCTGCTGGCCGGGCAGCCCGAAGCCGACAAGGACAAACGGTCGCTGGGTGAGGCCTCGCTCGAGGTGGCCACGCTGGAACAGCAGCGGCCGCGTCGCGCGTTCCGTCGACTGCAGGGCCCGGCCCTGGAGTCGGCGCTGGCCGCGACCAAGCCCAAGCCGGTGAAAGAGGCGGAGCTGCCAGAACCCGATTCCGACGCGGGGAAGTAGCCCACCGTCACGATCATGATCGGACCTGCGAACCATAGTGCTTCGCAGGTCCGATCTCGTCGTGCGCGCGCCGGTCGTTGCCTGTTCGAATCGTTGTGAACACGTAGGCGAATGGGATGTCAACACCGCCGCGCGAGCACTGGTCATGGCTGTACTGTCGATAATGTGCAGCGACGAATCATGGGGATCGAGACCGAGTTCGGTGTGACATGCACCTTCCACGGTCACCGTCGGCTGTCCCCCGACGAGGTAGCCCGGTACTTGTTCCGCCGGGTGGTGTCCTGGGGCCGCAGCTCCAATGTCTTCCTTCGCAACGGTGCCAGGTTGTACCTCGATGTCGGTTCGCATCCGGAGTACGCCACCGCCGAATGCGACAGCCTGGTGCAGTTGGTCACCCACGATCGAGCAGGCGAGCGGGTGCTGGAAGACCTGCTCATAGACGCCGAACAGCGCCTGGCCGAAGAGGGCATCGGCGGTGACATCTACCTGTTCAAGAACAACACCGACTCCGCGGGCAACTCCTACGGCTGCCACGAGAACTTCCTGGTGGTGCGCGCGGGCGAGTTCTCCCGGATCTCCGATGTGCTGTTGCCGTTCCTGGTCACCCGCCAGCTCATCTGCGGGGCCGGAAAGGTGCTGCAGACACCCAAGGCGGCCACGTTCTGCCTGTCGCAGCGTGCCGAACACATCTGGGAGGGCGTCTCCTCGGCGACCACCCGGTCGCGCCCGATCATCAACACCCGCGACGAACCGCACGCCGACGCCGAGAAGTACCGGCGCCTGCACGTGATCGTGGGCGATTCCAACATGGCCGAACCGTCCACCATGCTCAAGGTCGGCACCGCCTCGCTGGTGCTGGAGATGATCGAAGCCGGGGTGTCGTTCCGCGACTTCGCCTTGGACAACCCGATCCGGGCCATCCGCGAGGTCAGCCACGACCTCACCGGCCGTCGCCCCGTGCGACTGGCCGGCGGACGTCAGGCCAGCGCCCTGGAAATCCAGCGCGAGTACTACGCCCGCGCCGTGGAACACCTGCGCAACCGCGACCGCGACCCGCAGGTCGACGCGGTGGTTGACCTGTGGGGTCGCACCCTGGACGCGGTCGAGGCGCAGGATTTCGCCAAGGTCGACACCGAGATCGACTGGGTGATCAAGCGCAAGCTGTTCCAGCGCTACCAGGACCGCTACAGCATGGAGATGTCCGATCCCAAGATCGCCCAGCTGGATCTGGCCTACCACGACATCAAACGCGGCCGCGGGGTCTTCGACCTGCTGCAGCGCAAGGGTCTGGCCAAGCGGATCACCGAGGACGACGCCGTCGACGCCGCCGTGGACACCCCGCCGCAGACCACCCGGGCCAAGCTGCGCGGTGACTTCATCACCGCCGCCCAGGACGCGGGCCGCGATTTCACCGTCGACTGGGTGCACCTCAAGCTCAACGATCAGGCGCAGCGCACCGTGCTGTGCAAGGATCCGTTCCGCTCGGTCGACGAACGCGTCGACCGGCTGATCGCCTCGATGTAGGCGAACCCCTAGACGGGGGGACCAACGACAGAACCGGTGGCGCATGGGAGCGAATGCGTAGGTGCCACCGGTTCCGTCGTGTGTAGGGGCGGTCAGTCCGCGGTGACCACGGTCGCATAGGTGGCGGACAGGCCCGCGATGAAGGCGTTCAACGCCAATTCGAAACTGTCGTCATCGATTTCGTCGGCGATCGCGCGCAACAGGTGCGCCTGGTTCAGGTGCGGGTACCGGTCGCGATAGACCTGCACGTCATCGGCGAAACCGCCGGCGAACGAGCCGACCGTGGAACCCATCACCAGGTAGCGGGTGGCCGCACCGATCATGGTCGCGTAGCGCGGGGGCCAGCCCGCGCCGACCAGACCACCGTGCACGGCATCGGCCGCGCGCAGGTTCTCCGCGCGTCGGCCGGGGCCGGTCGCGAGATACGGCACGAAATTCGGGTGGGTGGCCAGGGCGGTGCGGTAGCTGCGCGCCCAGTCCGCCAGGGCTGCGTCCCAGCTCATGGTGCCGAACGCCGACGTGTCGACCGTTCGCATGATGCCCGCGGCGATCTCGTCGAACAGTTCGTCCTTGTTCGGATAGTGGCCGTACAGCGACGCCGCCTGCACGCCCAGTTCCGCGCCCAGCTTGCGCATGGAGACCTCGGACAGGCCGTCGCGGTCGATCAGCACCAGTGCGGCGTCGCGAATGCGCTCGCGGCTCAACAGCGGTACGCGCGGCCTTGCCATGCGCCACTCCATCTCTCGTCGGGAAACGAACCGTATCACCGATGGCGAAAACGACCCTTGATTAACCGAACGGCGTTAGGCTACGGTGCCCGAGTAAACCTAACGCCGTTTGGTTCAGGAGTTGTTCCGTGGATTTCCAGATCACGCCCGCACAGTCTGACCTGCGCGAACTCGCCCGCACCTGGGTGGACAAAGAAGTCGTGCCCTACGCCGCGCAGTGGGACCGCGACGAGTCGGTCGACCCGGCGATCGTCGGAAAGCTCGGGGCGCTGGGCTTCCTCGGGATCGGGATCGACGAGGAATACGGCGGTTCCGGCGGCGACACCTTCGACTACTGCCTGCTGCTCGAGGAACTGGGGCGCGGTGACAGCGCGGTGCGCGGCATCGTGTCGGTGTCGCTGGGATTGTTCGGCAAGTCGGTGGCCGCGTACGGCACCGAAGAGCAGAAGATGCGGTTCCTGCCCGGAATCTGCGCCGGTGAACGGCTGGGTTGCTTCGCGTTGACCGAACCCGGCACCGGTTCGGATGCCGCGAGCCTGGACACCCGCGCCACCCGTGACGGGTCGGATTGGGTCATCTCCGGCACCAAGATCTTCATCACCAACGGCACCTGGGCCGATATCGCGCTGGTGTTCGCGCGCACCGGGGGACCGGGGCCCAAAGGTGTCACCGCGTTCCTGGTGCCCACGGACACACCGGGTTTCGGCCGCACCGAGATCAAGGGCAAGCTCGGTTTGCGCGGCCAGGCCACCGCCGAACTCGTCTTTGACCAGGTTCGCGTGCCGGATTCTTTGCGCCTGGGCGAGGAGGGTCAGGGGTTCCGGATCGCGATGGGCGCGCTGGACAAGGGGCGCATCGGTGTCGCGTCCGGCTGCGTCGGCGTGGCCCGTGCCTGCCTCGAGGCGTCGGTGCGCTACGCCGGTGAACGCGAACAGTTCGGCAAGCCGATCGCGGGCTACCAGCTGGTCCAGGAACTGCTGTCCGACATCGCCGTGGAAACCGACGCCGCACGCCTACTCGCTTGGCGCGCAGCCGATCTCGCCGATCGGGGTGAATCGTTCGGCACCGCCGCGTCAATGGCCAAACTGTTCGCCTCCGAAGCCGCGGTCAAAGCCGCCAACAACGCGATCCAGGTGTTCGGCGGGTACGGCTACATCGACGAATACCCCGTCGCCAAGTATTTGCGCGACGCTCGCGTGCTGACCCTCTACGAGGGCACCACCCAGATTCAGAAACTGCTCATCGGTCGCGCCCTCACCGGCGTGAATGCCATTGTCTGACACAGGAGTACACGCAATGACCAAAACTGCCTTCGTCACCGGCGGTGCACGCGGCATCGGCGCCGCCACCGCCGCCAAGCTGGCCGCCGACGGATTCGCCGTCGCGGTAGTCGATCTCGACGCCGACGCCGCGGTGGCCGCCGCCGAGAAGATCAACGCCGACGGCGGCACCGCGATCGGCCTCGGTTGCGATGTCGCCGACGAGGCGCAGGTGAACGCCGCGGTGGCGCGCACCGTCGCCGAGCTCGGCTCGCTGGACGTGCTGGTGAACAACGCCGGTGTGCTGCGCGACAACCTGCTGTTCAAGATGTCGGTCGAGGACTGGGACACCGTCATGGCGGTGCACCTGCGCGGTGCGTTCCTGTGCAGCAAGGCGGCGCAGAAGCACATGGTCGACAATGGCGGCGGCGCCATCGTCAACACCTCGAGTGTCTCGGCGCTGGGCAACCGTGGCCAGGCCAACTACGCCGCGGCCAAGGCCGGCATCCAGGGCCTGACCCGCACTCTCGCCATGGAATTGGGCCCGTTCGGCATCCGCGTCAACGCCGTGGCACCCGGCTTCATCGTCACCGAGATGACCGCCGCCACCGCCGAACGCATGGGCATCACCTCCGAGGTCATGCAGGCCAAGACCGCCGAGATCACCCCGCTGCGTCGCGTCGGCCAGCCCGCCGACATCGCCAATGTGGTCGCCTTCCTCGCCTCTGACAACGCCGGATTCGTCACCGGACAGACCGTGTACGTCGACGGCGGACGCCGTCTCTGATTTTCGGAGAAACATCATGCAGAGAACAGTTTTCAACGAAGAGCACGAAGCCTTCCGCAAGACCGCGCGCGCGTTCATCGAATCGCAGGTCACCCCGGTCTACGACCAGTGGTACGAAGCAGGCATCGTCCCGCGCGAGTTCTACAGCAAGCTGGCCGACCTTGGCGTGTTCGGGATCGAGGTGCCCGAGGAATACGGCGGCGCCGGCATCGAATCGTTCAAGTTCCAGGCGATCTTGTTGGAGGAAACCACCCGCGCCGGTGTGTCTTTCGGCGGTTCGGGTGTGCACGTGGGCCTGTGCCTGCCGTACCTGAAGAACCTGGCCACCGAAGAACAGAAGCAGCGCTGGTTGCCGGGATTCGTCTCGGGCGAGATCATGTTCGCGATCGCGATGACCGAGCCCAGCACCGGTTCCGACCTGGCCGGAATGCGCACCACCGCAAAGCTTTCCGAAGACGGCACGCACTACGTGCTCAACGGGTCCAAGACCTTCATCACCGGTGGCGTGCACGCCGACCGGGTGATCGTGTGCGCACGCACCGCCCCGCCGTCGGAAACCGATCGCCGCCACGGCATTTCGCTGCTCGTGGTCGACACCAAGTCGCCCGGCTACGCGGTGGGTCGCAAGCTGGACAAGCTGGGCCTGAAGGTGTCCGACACCGCCGAACTGTCCTTCACCGACGTGCGGGTCCCGGTCGCGGACCTGCTGGGCGAAGCGAACAAGGGGTTCAGCTACCTGGGGCAGAACCTGCCGCAGGAACGCCTGTCCATCGCCATCGGCGCCTACGCCCAGGCCAAGGCCGCGATCCGTTTCACGCTCGAATACACCAGGGGCCGTACCGTTTTCGGTCAGGCGGTCGCGCAGTTCCAGAACACCAAGTTCGAACTGGCCGCCTGTCAGGCCGAGGTCGACGCGGCCGAAGCGGTCGTGGACCGGGCCCTGGAAGCCCTCGATCGCGAGGAGCTCACCGCCGCCGACGCGGCCTCGGCCAAACTGTTCTGCTCCGAGGTGGCCTCACGGGTGATCGACCGCTGCCTGCAGCTGCACGGCGGCTACGGGTACATCAACGAGTACCCGGTGGCGCGGCTGTACGCGGACAACCGGGTGAACCGGATCTACGGTGGCACCAGCGAGGTGATGAAGATGATCATCGCCAAGGACATGGGCTTGTGACGGGCACCGCGTACCTGGTCGACGGGATTCGCACGCCCTTCGGCCGCTATGGTGGAGCGCTGGCCGGTGTTCGCCCCGATGATCTTGCCGCGCACGTGATTTCGGATCTGATGAAACGGCTGCCGGGTGTGGACTTCGGTGCTGTCGATGATGTGGTGTTCGGCTGTGTGAATCAGGCAGGCGAGGACAACCGCAACGTCGCGCGGATGGCCTCGCTGCTGGCGGGGCTTCCCGTGACAGTGCCCGGCGTGACGGTCAACCGGCTGTGCGCTTCGGGTCTCGATGCCGTGGGTTACGCGGCCAGGGCGATTCGGGCCGGTGACGCGGATCTGATGATCGCCGGTGGGGTGGAATCGATGACCAGGTCGCCGTATGTCATGGCGAAAGCTGGTGCGGCATGGGATCGTTCGCCGCAGATAGTCGACACCACCATCGGGTGGCGGTTCGTGAATCCGCGGATGCACGCGCAGTACGGCACCGACACCATGCCCGAAACGGCGCAGAACATCGCCGACGAATACGGCATCGCTCGTGCCGATCAAGACGCGTTCGCGTTGCGGTCGCAGCAGCGCGCGGCGGCCGCGATCGCGCGGGGCAGGCTCGCCCGTGAGATCACCGCGGTGCCGGTGCCGCAACGTCGAGGTGAACCGGTGCTGGTGGATCGCGATGAGCATCCGCGCGAGACCAGTGCCGAGTCGCTGGCGGCGTTGCGGGCGGTGGTGCCCGGTGGGTCCGTCACCGCGGGTAACTCCTCGGGGATCAACGACGGTGCCGCGGCGCTGTTGATCGCCTCCGAAGATGCCGTTCGCCGGTACGGACTGACTCCGCTCGCCCGGATCGGGGCGGTCGCCGCTGCCGGTGTCGCGCCGCGCACGATGGGCATGGGGCCGGTTCCCGCCGTCGAAAAACTGCTCGCCAGAACAGGTTTGGGCCTCGGCGAGATCGACGTGTTCGAACTCAACGAAGCCTTCGCCGCGCAGGCGCTCGGTGTGTTGCGTGGGCTGGGCCTGCCCGATGACGCCGACCACGTCAACCCCAACGGCGGGGCGATCGCCCTGGGCCATCCGCTGGGAGCCAGCGGGGCGCGCCTGGCGCTGACCGCCGCGCTGGAACTGGAAGAACGCGACGCCCGCCATGCCGTCGCCACCCTGTGCGTGGGTGTCGGCCAGGGACTCGCCGTACACCTTCACCGTTGACCGGTGCGGTGATCGCGAACAGCGCCTCGATGCTCGCGATCACCGCCTCGCCGCGCAACAGCACTGTCTCGCCATCGCTGTCGAAACCCTAGGAATCTCGTGAACGCCACTCTCTCCCTGGCGAGCATCCTCGCCGAACCCGCCCGCCGACGCCCCCACCACCTCGCGCTCGTGGAAGGCGAACAGCGCATCACCTTCGCCGACCTGTGGCAGCAGGCCCGCGAACAAGCCGGTGCCCTGATCGCCCGCGGCGTGAAACCCGGTGACCGCGTGGCACTGCTGTGCCCCAACACCGCCGACTTCCCCCGCGCCTACTTCGCCATCCTCGCCGCGGGCGCCACCGTGGTGCCGGTGCACCTGCTGCTCACCGCACCCGAGATGGAATACGTGCTGCGCGACAGCGGCGCGTCACTGCTGATCTGCCACCCGATCGTCGCCGCGAACGGCACCGAAGCCGCCGCCGGTGCGGGAATCGGGGTAGTTGCGCCCGATGAGCTTGTCGGCGAAGCCATTTCGAACTACCTGTCGCGCAGCCCCCTCGACACCGCCGTTGTCTTCTACACCAGCGGCACCACCGGCCAGCCCAAAGGCGCCGAACTGAGCCACCTCAACATGGTCATGTGCGCGACCGTGAACACGTTCGACGCCAACGAGATTCACCGCGACGACATCACCCTCGGCGCGCTGCCGCTGTTCCACGTATTCGGGCAGACGGTGTCGATGAACTCGCACTGGCGCGCCGGCGGCACCCTGGTGCTCATGCCCAGATTCGATGCGGCAACGGCTGTTTCGTTGATGGTGGCCGAAAAGGTCAACATCTTCCACGGCGTGCCCACCATGTATCTGTCGCTGATCGAGGCCGCCGCGAACGCGCCGGAACTGCCGCCGCTCAAACTCGCGATCAGCGGTGGTGCGGCGCTTCCCGTCGCGGTCCTAGAGGATTTCGAACGGCTGTACGGTGCGCAGGTGCTCGAGGGGTACGGCCTGTCGGAAACCTCGCCGACCGCCACGGTCAACCAGCCGGTCTACGGCGTCGAAGCGGGCACCGTCGGACATCCGGTGTGGGGTGTGGACGTCGAGATCGCCGATCCGAACGTCGTCGACCGCATCGACATGCTGCCCATCGGTGAAGTCGGCGAGGTCGTGGTGCGCGGACACAACGTGTTCAGCGGCTACACCGGCAGGCCCGAAGCCACCGCCGCGGCCGTGATCGACGGCTGGTTCCGCACCGGCGACCTGGGCACCCGCGACAAGACCGGCCGGGTGCGCATCGTGGACCGGATCAAGGAGATGATCCTGCGCGGCGGCTTCAACGTGTACCCCACCGAGGTCGAAGGCGCCCTGATCCGGCACCCGAACATCGCCCAGGTCGCGGTGATCGGCGTGCCCGACGCGCACTACGGTGAGGAAATCGTGGCGGTCGTGGTGCCCGACGGCGAGGTGACCGAGCAAGAAGTGATCGACTTCGCCAAACTGCAAGTAGCCAAATACAAGTACCCGCGCCGAGTCGAATTCGTCACCGAACTACCCCTCGGCCCCACCCACAAGGTGCTCAAGCGCGAACTGCGCCAACGTTTCGGAGGAGCGGCATGACCACGGACTTCCCTGATATCGACGCCCTGCGCGCCGCCGTCGGCCTCGAACTGGGCCCCAGCGACTGGATCACCGTCGACCAACGCCGCATCGACCTGTTCGCCGAAGCCACCGGCGACCACCAGTGGATCCACGTGGACCCCGACCGCGCCGCCGCGGGCCCCTACGGCACCACCATCGCCCACGGCTTCCTCACCCTGTCCCTGATCGTGCCCATGACCCAAGAAATCATGAGCGTCAGCGCAGCGAAAGCCGGCATCAACTACGGCCTGGACAAAGTCCGCTTCCTCACCCCCGTCCCCGTCAACAGCCGAATCCGAGCCCACCTCACCCTCACCAAGGTCACCGAAGTCCCCACCGGCGTCCAAATCCACCGCCACGTCTCCGTAGAACTGGAAAACGCCCCCCGCCCAGCCTGCGTAGCCGACTCCATCGCCCGCTGCGTGTTCTGAGGTCCTTCGCGGCGAGCGCGCCGGCCCCACGCCGACCGCTCGCTGCGACGGTGCAGTCGCGGTAGCGAAAGTGTTTTACGCACAGTCGAATTCGACGCTGCGGAAGCAGGGTTATCCGTCGGCCAGGTAGCGGTCGATGGTTTCGACCTTGGTGTCGAGGGCGTTGGTGACGCCGGGGCGGATGTCGGCTTTGAGGACCAGGCTGCAGCGGGGGGAGGTGGTGAGGATGGCGTCGGTGGCGGATTTGATCACCGCCATGACTTCGTCCCACTCGCCTTCGATGGTGGTGAACATCGCGTCGGTGCGGTGGGGCAGGCCGGAGGCGCGGACTACGCGGATGGCTTCGGCTACGGCGTGGCCGACGGAGCCGTCGGCGTCGGAGGTTCCACTGGGGGCTACGGAGAAGGCGACGAGCATCGTGGTCCTTTCGGGTGGGTGGGTTCCATGGTCGCGCAGGCGGGCTCAACTGTGCGCCGACGCGCGGGGGAACGGGTGCGACCATTACCCTCTATCGGGTGGCGATATCCAAGGTCGAGCGGCTGATGAATCTGGTCATCGCGCTGCTGTCGACCAGGCAGTTCCTGAGTGCGGAGCGCATTCGCACCAGCGTGGCCGGTTACGAGGACTCCGGGACCGACGACGCGTTCAGCCGGATGTTCGAACGGGACAAGAACGAACTGCGCGATCTGGGCATTCCCCTCGAAGTCGGTCCGGTGGGGCGGTTCTCGACGTTGGAGGGGTACCGGATCAACCGGGACGCCTACGAACTGCCCGACATCGACCTGTCCAGTGAAGAGGCCGCCGCGGTCGCTGTCGCGGTGCAGATGTGGGCGTCGCCGGAGCTGGCGGGCGCGGCCGAGGGCGCGTTGCTGAAGCTGCGCGCCGCCGGGGTCACCGTCGAAACCGACAACGTCGGAGTGTCGGTGCCCGCCGTGCCCGCGCGCACCCGCGGCTCGGAACCGGTGTTGCGGGCACTGCTGGCGGCCATCGACGCGGGGCAGGCGGTGCGCTTCGGCCATCACAGCGCCGTCACCGACCCGTTCGTGACCCGCGATGTCGAACCGTGGGGCGTGGTGACCCGGCACGGACGCTGGTACCTGGTGGGACACGACCGCGAACGTGACGCCGTGCGCACCTTCCGACTGTCACGGATCGGCGGCCAGGTCCAGGCCTACGGACCGCACAACGTCGTGCACAAACCCGACCACACCGACCTGCGCGCGATCGTGGACCGCGTCACCGGCGACACCCCGGTCACCGGCTCGGCCACGGTCTGGGTCGCCAAGGGCCGCGGTCGCGAACTGCGCCGCATCGGCACCGAAGTCGACACCCGCGACCTGGGCGGACGCCCCGGCTCGGTCCTGGAAGTACCTGTGCGCTCCCGCGACTGGGTGGCACGGCTGATCACGGGCCTCGGCCCCGATGTCCTGGTTCTCGAACCACCGGAACTGCGCGCCGACGTGATGAACCGGCTACGGTCGGTACTGCACCACACGGAGGTCAACTCGTGAGTTCGCGCCTGTCCCTACGTCTTTCGCGCCTGTTGAACATGGTGCCGTACCTGCTCGCGCACCCGGGCATCAGCGCCGCCGAGGCCGCCGCCGAACTGGGCGTGACCACCAAACAGCTGATGAGCGACCTGAATCAGCTGTGGATGTGCGGGCTTCCCGGCTACGGTCCCGGCGATCTGATCGACCTGTCGTTCTCCGAGGAGAGCATCGAGGTCACCTTCTCCGCCGGCATCGAACGCCCGCTGCGCCTGACCTCCACCGAGGCCACCGCCCTGCTGGTGGCCCTGCGCTCGATCGTGGAAATGCCCGGCATGGTCGACCCGACCGCCGCGCACGCCGCCATCGCCAAGATCGAATCCGCGATCGCCAGCACCGACGCCGTGGTCGAACCCGCGCAAATCCCCGTCGAGAAGCCCGCGGTGGCCACCGTGCGCGCGGCCCTCGCCGACGCGCGAACCCTGCGCCTGGTCTACTACTCGGCCAGCCGCGACGAGGTGTCCGAACGCATCGTCGACCCGATCCGCGTGGTGTTGGTGGACAACAACAGCTACCTGCAGGCCTGGTGCAGGCAAGCCGAAGGCGTGCGCCTGTTCCGGTTCGACCGGATCGAAGACGCCACCGAACTCGACGAACCCGCGCACCCGCCCAGCCACGCCGCCGCCGACGCGGCCGCGCTTGACCTGTTCCAGGACGACCCGGACGTGCCACTGGCCACACTGCGCATCCGCGCCGACTACGCGTGGGTGCTGGATCAATACCCCATGCACCGCATCCAATCGCGTCCCGACGGCAGCATCGACGCCGGTATGCGGTTCGCCTCGCCGGACTGGATGGCCCGACTGCTGCTGGGCTTCGGCACCGGCGTCACCGTGCTGGGCCCACCCGAACTGGTGGCCGCGGTCCGCGACCGCGCCGACGCCGCACTGGCCGCCTACGCGGCCGCCGGACTGGTAGGGGAGACCGAACCCGCGTGAGTCAGCGAGTACTGGTCCTCGGCGCCGGCAGCGTCGGGGTTTTCATCGGCGGACACCTGGCCGCCGCGGGCATGGAAGTGATCTTCGTGGGCCGTCAGCGGATCCTCGACGACATCGCCGAACACGGCCTGCGCCTGACCGACCTGGACGGCGGCTCGACCGAAGTCCCACCCGACCGCTTCGGCCTGGCCCTGGAACCCGACGAACCCGAACTGGCCGACCTGGTCCTTGTCACCGTGAAATCCGCCGACACCGCCGCCGCCGTGCGCGCGGTCTCGGGCCGATTACGTCCGGGCACGCCGGTGGTGAGCCTGCAGAACGGCATCGGCAACGCCAGCCTGATCAGGGAGATCCTGCCCACCAGCGTGGCACTGGCCGGGATGGTCATGTTCAACGTGGTGCATCGCGGCCGCGGATGTTTCCACCGCGCCAGCGACGGCGTGCTGGCGATCCAGGACGACCAGATCGTCGACCGGTTCGCTGACCGCTTCGAAGCCGCCGGGCTGCCGTTGCGTCGCCACCGCGACCTGCGCCCGGTCCAGTGGGCCAAGTTACTGCTGAATCTGAACAACCCGATCAACGCGCTGTCGGGCAGGCCGCTGCGCGAGGAACTCGCCGAACGTGACTACCGCCGCTGCCTCGCGCTGGCCCAGTCCGAAGCCCTCGCGGTGATGAACACTGCGCGAATTCGGCCCGCCGCGCTCACTCCTGTGCCCCCCGAGTTGATGGTGCATCTGCTGCGCGTGCCCGACCCCGTTTTCCGGCGGGTGTTCGGTCGGGTGTTGGCCATCGACCCGCTCGCGCGTTCGTCGATGGCCGATGATCTCGCGCTGGGTCGCCGCACCGAAATCGCGTGGTTGTGCGGGGAAATCGTGCGCCTGGGCGAGATGGTGGGGCGTCCGACACCGGTCAACCGGCGGCTGACGGAGCTGATCCGGATCGCCGAATCCGGCGACACCGCGCGGTTCACCGGAAGCCGGTTGTTTGCCGAGCTGACCGGGGCGATGGCGGCCGCGCGGGGTTGAACGCGTGGCGAACACCGCTTCGGCCGGACAGTCACCGGGGTTCGATCCCAGGTAGGATTGGTAATCACCACATCTTTGGAGGTATCTGATAATGGGCTCGTTCAGTTGGACGCACCTGCTGATCATCGCGGTGCTGTTCGTACTGCTCTTCGGCGCGAAGCGGCTCCCGGACGCCGCGCGCGGCCTGGGCCGTTCGCTGCGCATCTTCAAGAGCGAGGTCGGGCAGATGCAGGCGGAATCGGCGGCAACCGATGCCCCCGCGACCCCGGCCACCCCCGCGCCGCCGCAGCAGCTGTCCGCATCGGCGACGCAGGCGCAGACCCCGATCGTGGAACCGCAGCAGGGACACAAAACCCTCTGAGCTGCGCATCGACCCCGGGGCGGTAGCCACTGCTCCGGGGTGAAGTGCTGTGTAGTCGACCGAACCGAGGGTTAGAGGCCACCACCCACCATGCGCATCCCGTTCGATCCCCGGCGCGCCAAGCGCAGGACGAATCCCGACGGCACCATGTCGTTGGTCGAGCACCTGCAGGAACTGCGCACCCGGTTGCTGTTGGCACTGGCCGCGATCGCGGTCACCACACTGATCGGCTTCTACTGGTACGCGCACACCCTGTTCGGGCTGGAAAGCCTGGGCGAGATCCTGCGCGGCCCCTACTGTGCGCTGCCCGCGTCGGCGCGCGCGAGCCTGAGCCCCGACGGTGCCTGCCGGTTGCTGGCGACCGGACCGTTCGACCAGTTCATGCTCCGGTTGAAGGTGGGTTTCACCGCGGGCGTGGTCATCGCGACACCGTTCTGGCTGTATCAACTGTGGGCGTTCATCACCCCCGGCCTGTACGCGAAGGAACGCAAGCTCGCGGTCGGTTTCGTGGTGACGGGCACCGTGCTGTTCGTGTCGGGCGCGGTCCTGGCGTACGTGGTGGTCTCGCACGCGTTGTCGTTCCTGTTGACCATCGGTGACAACGTCCAGATCACCGCGCTGAGCGGTAACCAGTACTTCGGTTTCATCATCCAGTTGCTGATCATCTTCGGTGTCAGTTTCGAGACACCGTTGATCGTGATCGGCCTGAACCTGGTCGGGGTGCTGCCCTACGTCAAGCTCAAGGCGTGGCGGCGCGGGATGATCTTCGGGCTGTTCGTGTTCGCCGCGATCGTGACACCGCAGGACCCGTTCTCGATGCTGGCGCTGGCATTGGCGCTGACCGTGCTGTTCGAGTTCGCCGTGCAGTTCTCGCGCATCAGCGACGCCCGCAAGGCGCGCCGGGAAGCCAAGGACGGCTGGGGCGCGCTCGACGACGAGGAAGCCTCCCCGCTGCCCACCCCCGATCCGGTGTCCACCGCCGATCCGGTGGACGACCCGCAGAAATCCACGCGCCCGGTGTCGGACTACTCCGATACGCTCTGACATGTGACCGACTCTCCGGGGCTGCCCAGCGAACTGGCGAAATTCGCCGGTGAAATCTCCTTCGATCTGGACCCCTTCCAGCGCACCGCGTGTGCGGCCCTGGAAGAGGGCCACAGCGTGCTGGTCTGCGCCCCCACCGGTGCGGGCAAGACGATCGTGGGCGAGTTCGCCGTGCACATGGCGATGGCCTCGGGCGGAAAGTGCTTCTACACCACCCCGATCAAGGCATTGTCGAACCAGAAGTTCGCCGACCTGACCGCCCGCTACGGGCGCGACAGTGTCGGCCTGCTCACCGGTGACCAGTCGATCAACCCCGGTGCGCCGGTGGTCGTGATGACCACCGAGGTGCTGCGCAACATGCTCTACGCGTCCTCGGATTCGCTGCAGGGGCTGTCGTATGTGGTGATGGACGAGGTGCACTACCTGGCCGACCGGTTCCGCGGCGCGGTGTGGGAGGAAGTGATCCTGCACCTGCCCCCGGACGTGCGGCTGGTGAGCCTGTCGGCCACGGTGTCCAACGCCGAGGAGTTCGGTGCGTGGATGGAGACCGTGCGCGGTGACACCGCGGTCGTGGTCGACGAGACCAGGCCGGTGCCGCTGTCGCAGCACGTGATGGTCGGCAAGCGCATGTTCGACCTGTTCGACAACAAGTCCAGCGATCGCAAGATCGTGGTCGACGAAGATCTCGTGCGGTTCATCCGCCAGCGCGAGAACGCCGACCGCATGCACGGCTACGGCGGCCCGCGCGGACGTGGCGGGCGCGGCGGCAACTTCCGACCGCTGCCGCGACCCGACGTGCTCGCGCGGCTGGACGAGGAAAACCTGCTGCCCGCGATCACGTTCATCTTCAGCCGCGCGGGCTGCGACGGCGCACTGGCCCAGTGCCTGCGCGCGCGCCTGGACCTGAGCCGCCCCGGTGACGCCGAGCAGATCGAGGCGATCATCGAAAAGCACACCGGCGACCTGCCCAAGGACGACCTGGAAATCCTGGGCTACTGGGAGTGGCGCGACGCGCTGCACCGCGGGCTGGCCGCCCACCACGCCGGAATGCTGCCGGCCTTCCGGCACACCGTGGAAGAACTGTTCGTCAAGGGCATGGTGCGCGCGGTGTTCGCCACCGAAACCCTGGCGCTGGGCATCAACATGCCCGCGCGCACGGTGGTGCTCGAGCGGTTGGTGAAGTACAACGGGGAAACCCACGCCGAGCTCACGCCGGGTGAGTACACCCAGCTCACCGGTCGCGCGGGGCGGCGCGGTATCGATGTCGAGGGTCACGCGGTGGTGCTGTGGCAGCCCGAGGTCGACACCAGCGCGGTCGCCGGGCTCGCCTCCACGCGCACCTATCCGCTGCGCAGTTCGTTCAAGCCCGGTTACAACATGTCGATCAACCTGATCGACCGGATGGGCGCCCAGGAGGCACGCACCCTGCTGGAACGGTCGTTCGCGCAGTTCCAGGCCGACCGGTCGGTGGTGGGTTTGGTGCGTGGCATCGAGCGCAACGAAGGCGCACTGCGCAAACTCGAGAGTCAGCTCGGGGGCGTCGACGGCAAGTTCATGGAGTACATGGCCCTGCGCGACCGAATCAAGCAGCGCGAGCGCGAAATCCAACAGCAGGGCCGGTCCGACCGACGCGGTGCGGCGGTGAAGGCACTGATCGAATTGCGTCGCGGTGACGTGGTCGCGATTCCGGTGGGCAAGCGTGCGGGCCTTGCGGTGATTCTCGAACCCGACCAGACACCGGGGGACCCGCGTCCACTGGTGTTGACCGAAGACCATTGGGCCGGAAGGGTTTCCGCGGCGGATTTCCCTGAACCCGCCGAAGCGCTGGGGCGGATGGATCTGCCGCGACGCGTCGATCACCGGACCGCGCGCATTCGCCGCGATCTGGCCTCGGCGTTGCGGAGCACCGGAATTTCCACTCCGCGCAGGGGCAAGCGGACTGAACGGGTGCGCGGTGGCGAAGATCGTCAACTGTCGACCTTGCGGCGCAGTCTGCGTTCGCATCCCGCGCACGACCGTCCCGATCGGGAGCAACTCGGCCGCGTCGGCGAGCGGTATACACGCCTGGCACGCGAGACCGAGACGATGCGCCAGAAGGTTGCCGCGACCACGAATTCGTTGGCGCGCACCTTCGATCGGATCGTGGGACTGCTCGAGGAACGCGGCTTCGTCGCGCACGGTGAGGTGACCGCGGAAGGCAGGCGACTGGCCCGGATCTACGCCGAAAGCGACCTGGTCGTCGCGGAAGCGCTGCGGCAGGGATTGTGGCGCGGACTAGGCCCGGCCGAACTGGCCGCGGTGGTGTCCACGCTGGTCTTCGAGTCGCGGCAGGAGACCGGCCCGCTCACCCCCGCTGGCCCCACCGACCCCATCCGACGGGCGATCGCGGCCACCATCGAAGTGTGGTCGGACCTGCGCGCCGACGAAGCGCGACACAAGCTTCCGCCCACCCGCGAACCCGACCTGGGGTTCGTCACCGGGGTGTACAAATGGGCGCGCGGTGACGCGTTGGCCGAGTCGTTGCTGGCCAGCGGCGACCCGGGCACCACGATGTCGGCCGGCGATTTCGTGCGGTGGTGCAGGCAGGTGATCGACCTGCTCGATCAGATCCACAACACCGCCGACGACCCCGAGATCGCGTCCACCGCGGCCAAGGCGGTCCGGGCGGTGCGGCGGGGTGTCGTCGCGGTGGACGCCGCGTAGTCGGTACGTCTGTGATTTGATTTCTTCGCGTACCGACCGTGAGGCGGATGTCGTGCGAATGCGGCAGGCCCGGCGCGGGGGGCTACCGTATGAACTAATGATGCGAGTGGAGGCGAGTGGATGAGCGGCCCTTACGGACCGAACAACCCCGGGGAGGGGAATAACGACCCCACCCAGCACTGGGGGGGTCAGCAGGGGGCCGGTGGCGCCGGTCCCACCCAACATTGGGGTGGCGGGGCACAACCGCCGCAGCAGGGCGCACAGCCGCCGCAGCAAGGCGTACAGCCCACCCAGCAGTGGGGTGACCCGAACGCGCCGCAGCCCAATCAGCAGCAGCCGCAGCAGCAATGGGGACAACAGCCCCAGCAGCCGCAGCAGCAGTGGGGTCAGCCGCAGCACGGTGGCGTGCCGCCGCAGCAGGGCACCGGCCCACAGCAGCAGTGGGGTCAGACCCAGCCGCCGCCGCAGGACTGGAACAACCAAGCCGCACAGCCGCAGTGGGGGCAGCAGCCCGCACCGCAACAGCAGTGGGGCCAGCAGCCCGCGCCGCAGCAGCAGTGGGGGCAGCAGCCCGCACCGCAGCCGCAGCAGGCCGCCGGTGCCAAGAAGGGTAAGGGCCTGATCATCGGGCTCGGCGTGGCGGGCGTGCTCGTGGTCGCCGCCGTGATCGCCCTGCTGGTGGTGCTGCTGTCGTCGGATGAACTCGACAATGCGGCTGTGCAAGACGGTGTTTCGCGCGTGCTGAAGGACTCCTACGGCATCGCCGACGTGTCCGATGTCAGCTGCCCGTCGGGTCAGGCCGTGGAGGTCGATGCGACCTTCACCTGCGACCTGAAGGTCAGCGGCGAGGCGAAGAAGGTCACCGTCAAGATCACCAAGGAAGACGGCACCTACGAGGTCGGTCGACCGAACTAGGTTGCCGCACCGAGTTTGCCGGGCCGTCCGCGAATTTTGCGGGCGGCCCGGACTCGTTTCCGGTTCAGTCGGTGCCGGCCTTGGCCAAGGCGGTGACCAGGCGGGCGATCGGGCTTTCGGCGTTGTACGCGGTGGCCAGCGCGCGCAGCCGGTCCGGGTCAATGGGAGTGGCGGGCAAGATATCCGGGCCCGACAGCACGACGTCGGCGTCGCGGACCACCCGTACGACCGGGGCGGCGACCTTCAGATAGTCCTGCGCGGCAACGAGTTTCGCGCGCACACCCTTGGCGATATCGGAACCGGGATCGGCGACCGCGGCCATCAACGCGTCCAGCGAGCCGAATTTCGTGATCAGCTGGGCGGCGGACTTGTCGCCGATGCCCGCCACGCCGGGCAGACCATCGGAGGCGTCGCCGCGCAAGGTGGCCATATCGGCGTAGGCCGGGCCCGCATTCTGTTCGGGCACACCATATTTCGCCGACAGCTCGGCGGGACCGAATAGTTCGGCCTTGGCCAAGCCACGGCCGACGTAGAGCACCCGGACCGGCGGCGCGGGGTCGTCGCGCACCAATTGCAACAGGTCGCGGTCGCCGCTGACCACCACGACGGGGTCGGTGCGTTCCCGGCTGGCGAGGGTGCCCAGCACATCGTCGGCCTCGAGGCCCGCCGCGCCGCCGGTGGCGATCCCGGCCGCGTCCAGGACCTCGAGGATCATCGCGACCTGCGGGGTGAGCGTGTCGGGCACCTCTTCGGCGCCCGGTGCGGCGGCGGTGCTGGTGTCGAGGCGATGCGCCTTGTACGAGGGCACCAGCGCCACCCGGAACGGCGGCCGCCAATCCAGATCCAGGCCCACCACGAGCCTGCTGGGCCGGTGCTTGGTGATCAAAGAGGCCACCATGTCGGTGAATCCGCGCACCGCGTTCACCGAACGTCCTTCGGCGTCGCGGAGTTTGTCAGGGATCCCGTAGTACGCGCGGAACCACAGGCTGGCGCCATCGAGGATCAACAGGGGTCCGCGGGTGCTCTCGTCAACGGTCACACCGGAGATTGTGCACCGAGCCACCGACAATCCTGCGGTGGCAGTGCTCAGGCACGTCGCTCGTTGCTCGGTGTCGGTCGGGCTGCCGATCCCGCGAGCGGTCGGGCGGGTAACGTCGGATCTCATGAGTGCGCACACGGAGGCCAGGTTCGAGGCGAAGGTTTACGGGCAGCGGCTGGAACGGGCCGTGGAATTGATGCGGGCGGCGAGTTTGGACGCCCTGCTGATCACCCCCGGACCCGACCTGCGCTACCTGATCGGGTCGGCGGCGGAATCCTTCGAACGGCTCACCTGCCTGGTGATCCCCGCCGACGGATCGACACCGTCGGTGATCATCCCGAAACTCGAACTCGCCGCACTGGCCGATTCCGCGGCCGGCGAACTGGGCCTGCGGGTGCTGGACTGGGTCGACGGCGTCGATCCGTACCAGCTCGTGCGCTCGACCCTGCACGCCGGTTCGCGCATCGCGGTCGCCGACGCCATGCCCGCCCTGCACCTGATCCCCCTGGCCCAGGCCACCACCGGGCTGCCCGCCTCGGCCACACCGGTGCTGCGCCAGTCGCGCATGATCAAAGACGACGCCGAGATCGACGCACTGCGCCGCGCCGGTGCCGCCATCGACCGGGTGCACGCGCGAATGGGCGAATTCCTGCGCGCGGGACGCACCGAGGCCGAGGTGGCCGCCGACATCACCGCCGCGATCATCGACGAAGGCCACACCGAGGCGGCGTTCGTCATCGTCGGCAGCGGCCCGCACGGCGCCGACCCGCACCACGAGGTCTCCGATCGCGTGATCGAACCCGGTGACGTGGTCGTCATCGACATCGGCGGCCCCGTCGAACCCGGCTACTACTCCGACTCCACCCGCACCTACGTGCTGGGCACCCCGAGCCCACAGGTCGTCGAGCAGATGGCTGTCCTCGAAGCCGCCCAGGCCGCTGCCGTGGCCGCTGTCCGACCCGGCGTGACCGCGGAATCCATCGACGCGGCCGCGCGCACCGTGCTCGCCGACGCGGGCCTGGGCGACGCCTTCATCCACCGCACCGGGCACGGCATCGGCCTGTCGGTGCACGAGGAGCCCTACATCGTGGCGGGCAACGACATGGTGCTCGAGCCCGGCATGGCGTTCAGCATCGAACCGGGGATCTACTTCCGCGGCCAATGGGGCGCGCGGATCGAAGACATCGTGGTGGTCACCGAGGACGGTGTGGAGTCGATGAACAACCGGCCGCACGGTCTGACCGTGCTGTAAACGGTTCGCGCACAGGCTATTTCAGGGTTCCCGACGACAGCACCCGCCGCACCTGAATCGCGACGACGACGCGGGTAGGGTTCTCGCGCGGCACCCGGTAGCGCTGCGTGTAGCGGCGCACAGCCTCCGCGACGTCGGCGCTGTCGTCCAGCACCGTCGCCGGACCCTCGAGGGTGATCCACCGCGCCCCGTCGACCTGGCTCACCGCCGCATACCCACCGCGCCCGGCATTGCGCGCCTTCACCGACGCGCCGTCGGTGATCACGCGCGCGATCCCGCTCTCGGGATCCCACGTGAATCCCACCGCGACCACGTGCGGAGTGCCGTCGGCGCGCAAGGTGGTCAGCGTGGCCAGGTGTCGCTGCGTGACGAATTCGAGCGCGGCGGGGGACAGCTGGACGGTCGTGGTCGGCATGTCCGAAACGGTAGCCGCACCGGCTGAGATCGGTGGAATCGACCGGATGACACACTGGCACTATGGGAAAGCAGAACGACGGGCCGGTGCTGGTCCTGGGTGGGCGCAGTGAGATCGGCCTGGAAGTGGCGCGCAGGCTGGCACCCGGACGCGTGGTGATCCTGGCCGCCCGCCGCGCCGACGCACTGGACGCCGAGATCGAGCAGCTGCACGCGGCGGGCGCGGCAGCGGTCCACACCGCGGAATTCGACGCCGACGAGACCGCCACCCACGCACCCCTGCTGGAAAAGCTCGCCGCCGAACACGGCGGTATCGCCACCGCCGTCCTGGCGTTCGGCATTCTGGGCAACCAGGATCGGGCCGAGCAGGATCCCGCGCACGCGGTAGCCGTCGTACACACCGACTACGTCGCCCAGGTCAGCGTCCTGACGACCTTGGCGAACCTGATGCGCGCACAGGGCAGCGGCCAGATCGTCGTTTTCAGCTCCATCGCGGGCGTACGCGTGCGCCGGGCCAACTACGTCTACGGTTCGGCCAAAGCGGGCCTGGACGGCTTCGCCAGCGGCCTGGGCGACGCCCTGCACGGCACCGGCGTCCAACTGCTGCTGGTCCGATCGGGCTTCGTGATCGGCCGCATGACCACCGGCATGGACCCGGCGCCGATGTCCAGCACCCCCGACCAGGTCGCCGACGCGGTGGTCGCCAGCCTCGACAAGGGCGCCACCCGAGTCGCCATCCCCGGCCGCCTGGCCCTGGCCTTCTTCGTGATGCGTCTGCTCCCGCAATCGGTGTGGCGTCGGATGCCGCGTTGACCGAGCACTGGTCAGGTCACCCGGTCGTGGTAGCCGGGATCGGTGCCGACGGCTGGTCCGGACTGGGGGAGACGGTCCGGGCAGCTCTCGCCGACTGCGACGTGGTGTTCGGATCCGCACGCCAGCTGGCACTGCTCCCACCCAGCGAAGCCGAACGCGTCCCGTGGCCCACACCCCTGCTCCCCGCACTACCGGAGTTGTTCGCGCGCAACGCCGATCGCCGCATCGGCGTGCTGGCCAGCGGCGACCCCATGTTCTACGGAATCGGCGTGACCCTGGCCCGCAGGTTCGGCCCCGCGGCCCTGCGCGTGTTCCCGCAGCCCTCCTCGGCATCGCTGGCCTGCGCGCGACTGGGCTGGCCGCTGGCCGAAACTCCGGTCGTGAGCGTGGTTGCCCGACCATTGCCCACCATCGTGCCCGAATTGTCCGATGGTCGTCGCATCCTCGTCCTCAGCGAAGACCAGAACACGCCGAGTAGGGTCGCGGAATTGCTGCGCGACAACGGTTTCGGCGCCTCGACACTGACCGTGCTGGAACAACTCGGCGGCCCCACCGAACACCTGCGCACCGCCCCCGCCGCGCACTGGCCGCACCCACCGGGTGACCCACTCAACATCGTCGCCATCGACTGCCACGCCGACCCCGACACCCGCCGCGACACCCGCCTGCCCGGCCTGGCCGACACCGCCTTCACCGGCGACGGCCAACTCACCAAGGCCGAGGTCCGCGCCCTCACCGTCACCGCCCTGGCGCCCACACCGGGGGAAATGCTGTGGGATATCGGCGGCGGCTCGGGCAGTATCGCCATCGAATGGTGCCGCACGCACCCGCTGTGCCGCGCGGTCTCCTTCGAACGATTGCCCGCTCGCCGGGAACAAATCGCGACCAATTCCGTCGCGCTCGGCGTCCCGGGAATAACGATCCGCGGTGAAGTGAGCTCAGAGTTAGCCGAAGAAATGATCCCGGCGCCCGATGCGATATTTCTCGGCGGCGGCCTCACCCAGGACGGCATGTTCGACCGCTGCTGGCAGCGCCTGCGCCCCGGCGGCCGCCTGGTGGCCAATGCCGTCACTGCGGAATCGGAAGCGCTGCTACTCGAGTGGTCTGCCCGGTTCGGCGGCAGCCTGCGAAAATTTCAGATCTATCGCGGCGAACCGCTGGGCGGGTTCACGGCCTGGCGACCACACTTGCCGGTGGCCCAGTGGATTGTCAGAAAACCCGCTGGTTGACCGTGTGCGGGCCCGCCCGCCCGATCACGATCAGATCACGCGCAGATCACGATGAATCCGTTCCCGCAGGGTCCGCGGGCCGTAAAAGTTTCGGACCCCACGTGTAGAACGATCGGCTCGGGGGTAGGGTCGTTGCCGTTCCGGGTAATCCCTCGGTTCGGTTTTCCGTGATGGAGAGTTACATGAAGTACTCGAAGTTCGATAGCAGTGTTTGTCAAGGCGATACCCGTTCCGCTGATGTCGGAGGGGTGTCCTGAGAGTTCTGATCCTCGGCGGCACCAGTGAGGCCAGGGAGTTGGCGCGCGTAGCGTCCGGAGAGCGTGGACTCGACATCGTGTCGTCGCTTGCCGGGCGGGTCGCCAATCCGCGGCTTCCGGTCGGCGCGGTCCGCGTAGGTGGTTTCGGTGGTGTCGAGGGCCTCCGAACCTGGTTACGCGAGAACGCGATCGACGCTGTCGTGGACGCGACACATCCCTTCGCTGCGCAGGTCAGCGCGCACGCGGCCACCGCCGCGGCCGATCTGGACATTCCCGCGCTGCACGTGCGCCGCCCCGAGTGGGTGCAGCGGCGCGGTGATCTGTGGACCCGTGTGCCCGATCTGGAGTCGGCAGCCGCGGCGCTGAGCGCGCAGGACGAGCAGGTTCTGCTGACCATCGGCCGTCAGGGTGTCGGCGCGTTCACCGGGTGCACGGGGCACCGTTTCGTCATCCGCTCCATCGACGCGCCCGAGGTGCCGCTGCCGCCGCGTTCGCAACTGCTGCTGGCACGTGGGCCGTTCACGTTCGACGAGGAACTGGTGTTGATGTCGCGTCATCGCATCGATGTGCTGGTCACCAAGAACAGTGGTGGACAGCAGACCGAAGCGAAGATCTTCGCCGCGCGCACGGCCGGTCTGCCGGTGATCATGATCGACCGGCCGCCGCTGCCCGCGGGTGCGCACGCGGTGGCGCAGGTGAGCGAGGCCGTCGACTGGCTGCGCGAGTCCGCGTCGCATCGCGTGCGCTGACCTGCGCGGGTCGAACCGCGGGTCCTTGCACCGTCCGCATCGATGCGGTCTACGAGATCGACGCGGCCGGCCGTCGGCGCCGGGATCAGCTCAGTGCGGGGTGGACGCGGTGAAGATCGTGGGCAACTGGTCGAACCAGTGCAGCACCGCCCGCTCGTAGGCGATACCGAATTCGAGGGTGGCGCGCTGGTGCGGTGCCAGGGCGGTCTCGTCCTCGTCGAGGTAGCGGTCGAGGCGATCCTGGTGAATGTTCTTGTTGGCGGCGATGATTCGATCGCGGTGCGCAGGCTCGAGATGCTCGCCGAACGACAGCGTGAGCAGCAGCGGCACCCGGATGGTTTCTGCGCCGGGATCGCGGCTGATCCACTCCGCGAACGCATCACGTCCGACATCGGTGATCCGGTAGGGCGTGCGTTCCCTGGCGCCGCGTTCACCCTTGGTCACCAGGCCCGCGGCGTCCATCGTGGACAGCTCGCGATAGACCTGGCTTTGCGTGATGGTCCAGAAGTCGCCGATGCGTTGCTGGGCCTGCGTGGCCAGGTCCCAGCCCGATCTCGGGCCCTCGTGCAGGAACCCCAGTAGCGAGGCCGCGGTGGAGTTCAGCGGGCGGCGTCGAGTCTCGGTGTCGGTCAACGGTCAACTCCCTTCGAACTACATTCCTGTGTGGAATGTTACGCCTGGGTGCGCGGTCCACCAATCATGACCGGTTGCGGTGTGTTCGCCGGGAGCGGGGTGCGGGGGGGGGGGGTTTCATTTTGCGCGCCCACCCCCCCACACACTTTCCCCCTCCCCCTCCCCCACCCCCCCACCCCCCCAAAATCACACCCCGAGGACAAAG
>NZ_JBHXRY010000005.1:159649-389953 GCF_042714895.1 Nocardia sp. NPDC058666 | reverse complement strand
TGGGTTGGGGAGGCGCCCACAAGAATGAGTTTGGTGGGGGTGGTGGGGGGGGAGGGGGGGGGTGGGGTAGTCGGTCCCGCAACAAAACCCCCCCCGCCGCGGTGATCCGTTAAGCGACCTGCAGCTCTACGACGTCACCGGAGACCAGCCCGTAGGAGGCCAACGTCTGAGAGCTTTCGAGCTCGACACTGCCGTCCTCGATGAACAGGCGCTGCTGCTCGATCGGAATCCCGGTCTCGGTCTCGAGGGCCGCGGACAGGTCCTTCACCGTGGCGGCGGCGTCGATGCTGACCTCGACGGGCCCGCTGTCCACGGTGACCACCAGCACGGTGAGCGGTTCACCGCTGGGATCGCTGAGTTCCACCGGTGCCTTGGGTGCTGCTGGGGCGGCCGGAACCGCGGCCGGTGCGCCCGGAAGTGCGGGCACGCCCAACCCGCCGGGTGCTGCCGGTGCGGCGGGTACCTCAGGTGCTGCGGGCAACTCCGGCGCTTCGGGGATAACCGGAAGCGCCGGAAGCGCAGGCGGTTGCGCCGACGCGGTGACCGGCAGCAACCCGGCGGTGGGAACGGCCATGGCGGCGGCGATGAGTCCGACCGTCAAGCCGCGACGTAATCGGGTACTGAGAGGCAGACGTGCGTGGTGCTGAACTCTCATCGTGGTGAATCCTTTCATCGTCCTCGTGGGACGCGTTGGGGAATCGAACCAGGAAATCGAGATGTCACGCTGTGTTCTCATGTCGAGCTGTGCGCACATGTGGAGCTGTGTTCTCGCGGGCGTCCCCGCGAATCCAGTGTGCCACCGCACCACGCTGTCGCCGGGCTGCCTGCGCGCACGTGCGCGGTCGGACCGGGTGGGTAGTCGGCTACACCGCGCCGTACCTGCGCGAAGTGAACACTCGAGTGCCTTCCGGCGTGTCGAAGGTGGCGGTGGTCGAGGCGCCGATGATCAGCAGCGTGCGCATGTCGACCTCGTCGGGATCGAGCTCACCCAGGGTGGTCACCCGCACCGATTCGGTCGGCCCGCCCACATCGCGACCCAGCACCACCGGGGTGGTCGGCTTCCGGTGTTCGAGCAGCACGTCGCGCATCGCACCGACCTGCCAGCGTCGTTGCGAGGAGGCGGGGTTGTAGATGGCGATGGCCATATCGGCCGCGGCCACCGCCGAAAGACGTTGCGCGACAACATCCCACGGCTTGAGCCGATCCGACAGCGAGATCATCGCGTAGTCGTGACCCAACGGTGCGCCCACCCGGCTCGCCACCGCGTTGGCGGCGGTCAGCCCCGGAAGCACGCGGACGGGCACGTCCTTGAACTGCGGTTCGGCCGACACTTCGAGGACGGCCGCGGCCATGGCGAACACGCCAGGATCACCCGAGGAGACCACGGCGACGCGAGCACCCCGTTTGGCCAGGTCCAGGGCCATCGCGGCGCGCTCGGACTCGACCTTGTTGTCGCTGGCGTGCCTGCGCTGCCCCGCCCGTTCGGGAACGCGGTTGATGTAGGTGGTGTAGCCGACGAGATCCGTGGCCTCGGCAAGCGCCGTGGTGACCTGCGGCGTGGTCCAGTCGGCATCGCCAGGGCCAAGGCCGACAACTACGACTTCGCCTGGCACGACGGGGGATTCGAGGTCAGCGTCGAGCGGGGAGCGGGCGGCATTCGGCGTCAGGGCGGCATCAGCCGAGATGGACGGCGTGCCTGCGGCGTGACTAAGCGCGGCCGGTGACTCGCCGGACTGGTCTACCGTCGGCGCCGCCCGATCGACGGTGGCGCGGACGGGGATCTGCGTGGTCGGGGTCGGACCGGGTACCAGGACGATCGAGAAGTAGGGAACATCAGCTTCCTCCACATCCGCCGCGGCGAGCACCCGCTGACGGGTACTGCTCGCGCGTTCGACGTAGTACGCATCGCCCAACCGACCGGAATCCGAAAGCGCTTGTCGCACACCGGGAAATGTGCGCCCCAGCTTCATGATGGCGGCCGCCTCGGTGGTCCGCAGCCGCTGCGTCAACTCCTCGACCGGCATGGTGCCCGGCAGCACCGTCAACACCTGCTCACCCTCGACCAGCGGTGTCCCCAGTGCCGCGGAAGCCGCACTGACAGAAGTGATTCCGGGAACGATCTCCGCGTCGAACCGATCGGCCAACCGCCGGTGCATGTGCATATAGGAGGAGTAGAACAGCGGATCACCCGCGGCCAGCAGCGCGACCGTGCGCCCCGCGGCCAGGTGCGCGGCCAACCGTTCAGCGGCCTGCTCGTAGAACTCGTCGATCGCACCCTGATAGCCGCCGGGATGATCGGTGGTCTCCACGGTGACCGGGTAGACCAGGTGTTCCTCGATCTGCCCCGCGCGCAGGTACGGCTGCGCGATGGCGCGCGAGATGCTGCGCCCGTGCTTGGCACTGTGGAACGCGACCACATCGGCTTCGGCGATGAGCCTGGCCGCTTTCACGGTGACCAGTTCCGGATCGCCCGGACCCAGGCCGATACCCCACAGTTTGCCGGTGATCGCACTCACTCCTGTTCGCTCGCAATAGCATTCAGTGCCGACGCGGTGATCGCGCTGCCGCCACGGCGTCCGCGCACGGTGAGATATTCGATCCCGCCGAAGTCGATCAGCGCCTGCTTGGATTCGGCGGCGCCGATGAACCCGACCGGGATGCCGATGATCGCGGCGGGTCGCGGGGCGCCCGCGTCGAGCATGTCGAGCAGGTGGAACAGCGCGGTCGGCGCGTTGCCGATCGCCACCACCGCACCGTCGAGTTGGTCGCGCAACAGTTCCAGCGCCGCCACCGATCGGGTGTTGCCCAGTCGCGCGGCCAGGTCGGGCACGCGCGGGTCGGTGAGATTGCACAGCACCGCGTTGTCGGCGGGCAGCCGCTTGCGGGTCACCCCGGAGGCGACCATGTTCGCATCGCAGATGATCGGCCTGCCCGCGTGCAGTGCGGCGCGCGCGGCGGCGACCACGCCGGGGGAGTAGGCGATGTCGGCGGCCAGGTCGACCTGCCCGCACCCGTGGATCATGCGTACCGCCACCCGCTCGACATCGGCGGGGAAACCGGCGAGATCGGCTTCGGCGCGGATCGTCGCGAACGAGCGCCGATAGATCTCGGCCCCGTCGGTGAGGTAGCTGGCACGCACATCGGACATGCCGACAACCCTAGAACCTGCCCCCGACATGCTGTTCGCCGCGGTCGGCTCCGGCCCGCGAGCTCAGGTGCGCGGGCGTTCCAGAATGCGCGACATCACCAGCGAACTGCGGGTGCGCCCCACGCGCGCGTTCTCCCTGATCCGCTCGACGGTCACCTCGATCTCGGCCATATCGGTGGCCATCACGTGCACGAGCGCGTCGGCTTCGCCCGCGATCGTGCACACCCCCACGACCTGCGGAATCGGTTCCAGGGTGCGCCGCAGCTCGGCGGGGGAGATGTTGTCGCGGTAGTAGACCTCGACGTAAGCCTCGGTCGTCCAGCCCAGCGCCGCCGGGTTGACCTGCGCGGTGAATCCGGTGATCTGCCCGCTGGCGACCATCTTGTCCACCCGCCGCTTCACCGCGGGCGCGGACAGTCCGACCACCGACCCGATCTCCTGGAACGAGGCGCGGGCGTGCACGAGCAGCTCACCCAGAATGCGTCGATCGATATCGTCCACGTCGCTCCCTTGTCTTGTCGAACAATGATTCTGCATTTCGGGACCAATATGCGCAACGAATCGGTGTTACCCGCGCAACGGAACGGCGATTACGGTCGTGGAAACCGTCCGCGCAGCCACCGGGAGCCCTGTTGACCGCCGTCACTCCACTTCGCGTATCCGCACCCACGCGCGTCGCCTCATTGCGCCGCTACGTGCTGTGCCGCCCCGACCATTTCGAGGTGACCTACGCGATCAACCCGTGGATGGACCCGGCCGCCCCGGTCGACCGGGCGCGGGCGCTGGCCCAGTGGGACGTACTGCGCGCGACCCTGGAAGCCCACGGCCACACGGTGGACACGGTGCCCGGCGAGCCGGGTCTGCCCGACATGGTCTTCGCCGCCAACAGCGGCATCGTGATCGGCGGCCTGGCCATGTCGGCCCGCTTCGCGCACCCCGAACGCGCCGCCGAGGGCCCGGCCTTCCATCAGTGGTTCGCCGCCCGTGAACTGCGCGCACTAACCCCCGCCACCGAAATCAACGAGGGCGAAGGCGATTTCGCGTTCGCGGGCCAACGGATCCTGGCCGGTGTCGGGTTCCGGTGCTCGCTGTCCGCGCACGCGGAGGTCGCACAATACTTCGACCTGCCGGTGATCTCCCTGGAACTGGTCGACCCGCGCTTCTACCACCTCGACACCGCCCTGATGGTCCTGGACGACACCACCATCGCCTACTACCCGGCAGCCTTCAGCCCCGCCGCCCGCGACACCCTCGCCCACCTGTACCCCGACGCGATCCTCGCCGACGACAACGACGCGGTCTCCTTCGGCCTCAACGGCCTCAGCGACGGCCGACACGTCTTCCTCGACCCCGGCGCCACCTCCCTCATCGCGGCGTTGCGCGAGCGCGGCTTCACCCCCGTACCCGTCGACGTGTCCGAACTGCGCAAGGGCGGCGGCGGCGTGAAGTGCTGCGTGCTCGAGCTGCACAACCGCCGCGACACGACCGCAGGCTAGCCCGAACACCCCCTCCGCTCTCACGAGTTCGTAATCGATGGAAGGTCAGGGTTTTTCGGGACGCTGCAGGAGGGTGGGAAGATCGCGGCTTTGATGCAGTACTCGCCACACGTCGATTCGGTCGGTGCGCTCCAGGTAGAACACCAGGTATGGGTACTTGGCGAGGGCGCGGCTGCGTAGACCCGGCACGTCCAGTTCGTGGGCGTAGAATGACGACCCGATCCCTGGGTGCAAGCCGATCAGCCGATATGTGGCTTGCAAGGCATCCACGAAACCGTTCGCGGCGGCTGGGACACCCGCATCGAGGTAGAAGTCGACCGCATCGCGGACATCAGCCGACGCGCGAACGCTGGGCTGGACAGGTTTGACGCTCACTCGCCGGACCGCGACCGGATGTGATCACGCAGACCGTCGAAGTACGCATCATCGGCGGGCTCGCCCGGTCCGGACCCTGCGCCTTCGAGAAGAAGATTGCGGAGTTGGTCCCGGTCTTGTTCACGCCGGATGAGCTCACGAACGTACTCACTGCTCGTGCCGTAGCCGCGCTGCGCTACCTGCTCCTCGACGAACGCCTTCATCGAGTCCGGAAGCGAAACGTTCATCGTAGTCATCTGGCCATACTAGAAAGCTATGGCAAAGATTGTCAATGGTTGGATCGGTAACCGTGTTCCGTTGCGACGACGTCGGTGACCGGGCCTTGTGGGCGGCCGCAGCGGCGGTCGCAGCCGGACCAGTGTTGGCGGCCTGCCACGGTGACTTCTTCGGCGGGTAGGAGCGCGTCTTCTGTTGGGGCGTCCGGGTTTTCGGGCAGGACTCGGTCGGATTCGATGGCGGCGGTGAGGTCGGCGCGGACGTCGGTGAGGGATTTGGCGCAGCCGGGGCGGCCGGCGCAGGCGCTGACCTGCAGCCAGGGGGAGGCGGCGTCGAAGATCAGGCCCATCGGGGCCAGGACCCGAACCACGGTTTCGGCGGGGCCCTCCGCGAGATCGGGGATCACCAGGCTGCGCCACGGGGTGACGAACACGGGCTGTTCGATCGCGGCGAGGAACTCGGTGGTCCTGGCCGACAGGGTCCCCAGCGGAACCCCCGCGCCGAGGGTGACCAGGCCGTTGTCCTGGTCGAGCCAGCCGATCGGAATGTCATGTGCGGCACCGAGTTCCAGCGGTGCGCCGGCGGGGGAGCGGTCCAGTGCCTCGATCACCGATTCGACGCCACCGGGGATTTCGTGCAACCGCCACTGTCCGGTGTCGCCGGTGCCGCGCAGGTCGAGGAAGCCGCGCGCCGCGTCGAGCATGACGTCCACCGCCTCGCCCGCGGTGACGCGAAGCCCGGTGTCGGCGCCGGCCAGCAGCAGCGCGAACTCGTCGTCGCCGATAGCGTGAATGCCGATGTCGCCGTGCAGCGTGCTCACATCACCGCGACCGTCGTCGAGGGTGAACAGCACCCGCCCCGGCAGATCACCCAGCCGCGGATCGGCCAGCAGCCCGGCATCCAACCCGACGGCCAGACCCTGCACGTCGGCGAAACCACCGATGCGCCCCGACAGCGGCGACGCGACAATATTGCGCACCCGCTCATGTGTTTCGCTGGGCAACAACCCCGCCGCACCCAAACGCAAGGCGAGCTCGGACGCGTCCCGCACCTGCCTGACCTGAATGTTTCCGCGCGAGGTCAACTCGAGATTGCCGTTGCCCAGATCGCGGGCAGCATCGGCCAACACCTGCAACTGCGCCGATTCCAGCCGTCCGCCGGGCACGCGAATGCGCGCCAACGGCCCATCGGCGGCCTGATGCAACCGCAGAACCCCTGGGCAAGAATCGGGCGCACTCCTGGTCATGATGGTCCAGCCTACGACCCATCCGACCGCGATAGGTCGGCGGTGAGTCACCCAGTCGGCCGCTACGGCGAGGTCGTGCGGTCCGACGTGACCGGGCCGGGTCGCGTGATGGCGCGGCCGTGCGGCCTGGACTCGCGTCACGGCGTCGCCCGACCCGATGTGACCAGGCCGACTCGCGTGACGGCCCGGTTCGCGGGTACTCGCCTAGGGTGAGTGGCGGATCCTTCGCCAGCCCAGCACCGACAGGAGAGTCACCGCATGCTGCGTGAGTTCGTGGACAAGCGTGTCGTTCCCGCCCTCGACCGGGTCGCCCACGCGCAGGCGCCCGTGGTGAACCGGTACGTCGAGTGGTTGAGCACCCGCCACCCCGACGATCCGCCCGTGGAGATCGTGCAGCGCCTGTCGCGCCAGTACCTGTTCGTGGTCACCGCCAGCGGTGTCACCGTGGGGCTCACCGCCGCGGTGCCCGGGGTCGGCACGCTGATCGGCCTGGCCGCGACCGGCGTGGACTCGCTGGTCTTCCTCGAGGCGTCGTCGGTGCTGTCGGTCGGTGCCGCCGCGGCGTACCGACTCGACACCGAGGACCCGCGCCAGGCGAAACTGGTGTCGAAGGTCGTGCTCGGCGACGCGGGCACGAAACTGCTCGACGAGACCGCGGGCCACAAGACCGGCAAATGGCTCACCGTGGTCACCGACCACATCCCCGGTCTGTCGAGCATGCCCGACTCCCCGGCCAAGCGTTTCATCGTCAACTACCTGGTCAAACGCACATTACTGCTGTTCGGCACGCTGATCCCCGCCGGTATCGGCGCGGTCATCGGCGGCGTCGGCAACCACGCGCTGGGCCAGCTGGTGATCGCCAACGTGTACCGCAACCTGGGCACCGGCTCCCCGGACATGCTGGCCGTGGGCACCGAGGTCCCCGCGACTTGACCTTCGACTCGGTCGAACCCCGAGGATGATTCGGTGCCCGACACCGACCTGATCACCATCGGAGCGTTCGCCCGCGCCTGCGGCCTGAGCGCCAGCGCCCTGCGCTTCTACGCCGACGCGGGCGTCCTCGCCCCCGCCGTCGTCGACGACGTCACCGGCTACCGCTACTACACCCCCGACCAGTCCGACAGCGCCCACCTGATCCGCCACCTACGCGCGGTGGACATGCCGCTCCCGGCGGTCGCGGCCGTGCTCGCCGAACCCGACCCGTCCCGCGCCGCCGAACTGGTCGACCTCCATCTCGCCGACCTGGACCGCCACCTCACCGAGGTCCGAGCCGCCGCGACCGCCGCCCGCACCGCACTGCGCGCCGGTCGTGCCGTGTCCGACAAAAAGCCGATATCGCCTGACGGGTGGGACGTCGGCGCACCAGGCGACCCGATACCCACCACCGACCACACCGTGTGGTTGAGCGGACCGATGCTCGCCGCCGCCATCGACCAAGTCGCCACCGCCACCATCACCGACCCGACCATGCCGGTCCTCGACACAATCCTGTTCGAGACAGCCCGCCACGAGCTGACCCTCACCGCCACAGACCGCTACCGCCTGACCACCAGAACACTGCGCCCCACCCGCGGCGCCGAGACAGCGTGGACGGCCACGATCGATGCCGAGGATCTCCGCGCAACAGTCTCCTGGCTGCGCCGCCAACACTCCGTAGCTATCCGACCCACCCCCGAGGGCATCGAATTCACCACGCCCCCTACGGATTCCGAGGTCAACCCGGCCGCCGCACAACCCAGCATGGCCACCGGCATCGATGAAAATGCCCACCGCCACTGCCGCCGTTCAACCGAAAACTTCCCCGACTACCGGGCAATGCTGACCGCACTACCCCCAGTCGTCACCAGAGTCGTGATCGCCCGCGCCGACCTGCTCACCGCACTGGAAGCCGCAAACGCACCCACCATCACCCTCCACACCCACCCAAGCACCCTGTCCGTCGGCCGACACCGCCTACCCGCCACGATCACCGGCCCCGCAATGACTCTCCACTTCCCGGTCACCACCCTCTACCCAGCCATCGCAGCCGCAGTCGGCCCCGACGTCATGCTCGACCTCATAGCCCCCGACCACCCCGCCCGAGTCCGCTCCGCCGACGAAGGCGCCCTATCCACCCTGGCCATGCCCTGCCAACCCGAACCCACCGAGGATGCCTCCCGATGACCACCGTCGACACCGTGATGACCCGAATCACCCAGGCGGTCACCGTCTTCCGTGCCGGGGATCGCGACCGTGCCCGCGCGACCCTGCTCGAGATCTGGACCGAAGTCGGCGCCGCCGGCGACCCCCTGCACCGTTGCACCCTGGCCCACTACGCGGCCGACACCTTCGACGACCCGGCCGAAGCGCTCGTCTGGGACATCCGGGCCCTCGACGCCGCCGAAGCCCTCACCGATACGCGGCTCGACGACCACCACGCGGGACTGCAGGTCGCCGGCTTCTACCCGTCGCTACACCTCAACCTCGCCGACAATTTCCGCCGGCTGGGCTCCTTCGCGGCCGCCACCCGCCACATCGACGCCGCGCGCGCATGCCTGCACGTTCTCCCCGACGATGCGTACGGCTCGATGATCCGCCGCGCAGTCACAGAAGTAGCCGCCAGCATCATCGCTCACGAAACGGACAAACGCCCCACTCCTTGATCAAGATCACCAGGCTCTGGTGGATTTTCCTTCTCGGGCGATGTTTGCGCCATTGCCTGGTGATCAATCGTCCAGGAGTGGGAACGGCCTGGAAAGTTGTGGGTGGGGTGGGCCCAGTAGCATCGACATGCTCGGCGGGCGTCGAGGAAACCGGTGGAAATCCGGTGCGGTCGCGCCACTGTGAACAGCCAGACCCTCTCCGGCGAGCACCGCTGCACCCCCGATGGGCGCGTAACCCGAGGAAGGTCTCACCCTGTGATCCTGCTGCTGTCCACCTCCGACACCGATCTGCTCAGTGCCCGCGCGAGCGGCGCGCAATACCGGTGGGGCAATCCCGCCCGGCTGCTGGTCGAGGATCTGCCGGAGCTGCTCGACGGCGCGGACCTGGTGATCGTGCGAATCCTGGGCGGCAAGCGCGCCTGGGAAGACGGTCTGGACGCGATCCGCGCGAGCGGGGTGCCGATGGTGGCGCTGGGCGGTGAGATCGCGCCCGACGCGGAGCTGATGGAATGCTCGACCGTGCCGGTCGGTGTCGCCGCCGACGCGCACAACTACCTCGCCGCGGGTGGGTCCGAGAACCTGCTGCAGCTGCACAACTTCCTGTCCGACACCGTGCTGCTCACCGGTCACGGTTTCGAGCCGCCCGCCCAGCTGCCCACCTGGGGCGAACTCGACCGCTCCGCGCGCATCCTCGAACCGCACGCCCCGACCGTCGGCGTGGTCTACTACCGCGCCCAGCACCTGGCGGGCAACACCGCCTACATCGAGGCGCTGTGCAAGGCGATCGAGGCCAAGGGTGCCCGCCCGCTGCCGGTCTACGCGGCCTCGCTGCGCACCGCCGAACCCGAACTGCTCACCCTGCTCGGCCGCGCCGACGCGCTGGTGGTGACCGTGCTCGCCGCCGGTGGCAGCAAGCCGGCGACCGCCTCGGCCGGTGGCGACGACGAAGCCTGGGACGTGGCCGCACTGGCCGCCCTCGACGTGCCGATCCTGCAGGGCCTGTGCCTGACCAGCGGCCGCGCGCAGTGGGAGGTCAACGACGACGGTCTGTCCCCCCTCGATGTCGCCACCCAGGTCGCGGTGCCCGAATTCGACGGCCGCATCATCACAGTTCCGTTCTCGTTCAAGGAGTTCGACGCCGACGGCCTGTCCGCCTACGTCCCCGACCCCGAACGCTGTGCGCGAGTCGCGGGCATCGCGGTGCGTCACGCCCGCCTGCGCCACATCCCGACCGCGGACAAGCGGATCGCGCTCATGCTCTCGGCCTACCCGACCAAACACGCCCGCATCGGCAATGCCGTAGGCCTGGACACGCCCGCCAGCGCCATCCGCCTACTCACCGAAATGCGTGCCGCCGGTTACGATCTCGGCGATATCAACGAGATTCCCGGCTTGGTCGAAGGCGACGGCGACGCGCTGATCCACGCGCTGATCGCCGCGGGCGGTCAGGACCCGGAGTGGTTGAGCGCGGAACAGTTGGAGGGCAACCCGATTCGCATCGGCGCCACCACCTACACCCGCTGGTTCGAATCCCTGCCCGCCGACCTGCGCGAGGCGGTCGTCGAAGCGTGGGGCCCGCCGCCCGGCGAACTGTACGTCGACCGCTCCGCCGACCCCAAGGGTGAAATCGTCATCGCCGCACTGCGTTTCGGCAATGTGGTGCTCATGGTGCAGCCGCCCCGCGGCTTCGGTGAGAACCCCGTCGCGATCTACCACGACCCCGACCTGCCGCCCAGCCACCACTACCTCGCCGCCTACCGCTGGCTGTCCTCGCCCGACGGTTTCGCCGCCGACGCGATGGTGCACCTGGGCAAGCACGGCAACCTGGAATGGTTGCCCGGCAAGACAATCGGCATGTCCGCCTCCTGCGGCACCGACGCCGCACTGGGCGACCTGCCGCTGATCTACCCCTTCCTGGTCAACGACCCCGGCGAGGGCACCCAGGCCAAGCGCCGCGCCCACGCCACCCTGGTCGACCACCTCATCCCGCCGATGGCGCGCGCGGAAACCTACGGCGACATCTCCCGCCTGGAACAGCTGCTCGACGAGCACGCCAACATCTCCGCTCTGGACCCGGCCAAACTGCCCGCCATCCGCCAGCAGATCTGGACCCTGATGCGCGCGGCCAAAATGGACCACGACCTGGGCCTGGCCGAACGCCCCGAAGAAGACGTCTTCGACGACATGCTGCTGCACGTGGACGGCTGGCTGTGCGAGATCAAGGACGTCCAGATCCGCGACGGCCTGCACATCCTCGGCCAGGCACCCGAGGGTGAAACAGAACTCGACCTGGTGCTGGCGATGCTGCGCGCCCGCCAACTGTGGGGCGGCGAACAGAACGTGCCCGGCTTGCGAGAAGCGTTGGGGCTCAGCGAAGCCGGTGACGAATCCCGCGAGCGTGTCGACGTGGTGGAAGGCCGCGCCCGCGAACTGCTGGGTGCGTTGCAGGCGACGGACTGGTCGGTGGACGCGGTCGATCAGCTGGTCGACGACTACGCCACCGCGATTCTCGCTGGGGGAGTAGACGATTCGGCCACGGCCGCAGGTCTTGTGGCGGATCAGGCGGACGCAGCTGCAGATGACGTTGCCGCGAATTCCGCAACTCCCGCGACCCCGGCGGACGCCAGCTCTCCCGCGACAGGCAGCGTCGCCGTGAGCGGCCGTCTGCAAGCCGTGAAAGCCGTATTGCGTTTCGCTGCAACCGAAGTCGTCCCCCGCCTACGCGAAACCAGCATCGAGATCACCCGAATCCTGCACGCCCTCAACGGCGGCTTCATCCCCGCGGGCCCCAGCGGCTCCCCCCTGCGCGGCCTCATCAACGTGCTGCCGACAGGCCGCAACTTCTACTCCGTCGACCCCAAAGCAGTCCCGTCGCGCCTGGCCTGGGAAACCGGCCAGGCGATGGCCGAATCCCTGCTGGCCCGCTACCTGGCCGACCACGGCGAATACCCGAAGTCGGTAGGCCTGTCGGTATGGGGCACCTCCGCCATGCGCACCTCCGGCGACGACATCGCGGAAGTCTTCGCCCTGCTTGGTGTTCGACCCGTGTGGGACGAAGCGAGCCGCCGCGTCACCTCCCTCGAGGTGATCTCCCTCGACGAACTCGCCCGCCCCCGCATCGACGTCACCGTCCGCATCTCCGGCTTTTTCCGCGACGCCTTCCCGCACGTGCTCGCCCTGCTCGACGACGCAGTCCGTCTCGTAGCCGACCTCGACGAGCCCGCCGAGTCGAATTACATTCGCGCACACGCACAATCGGACCTGGCCGAACACGGCGACACCCGCCGCGCCACCACCCGCATCTTCGGCTCCAAGCCCGGCACCTACGGCGCGGGCCTGCTCCAACTCATCGACTCCAAGAGCTGGCGCACCGACGCCGACCTCGCCCAGGTCTACACCACCTGGGGCGGTTACGCCTACGGCCGCGACCTCGACGGCGCCCCCGCCGCCGACGACATGCGCACCGCCTACAAGCGCATCGCCGTGGCCGCCAAGAACACCGACACCCGCGAACACGACATCGCCGACTCCGACGACTACTTCCAGTACCACGGCGGCATGGTCGCCACCGTCCGCGCGCTGACCGGCCGCAACCCCGAGGCCTACATCGGCGACTCCACCCGCCCCGACGCCGTGCGCACCCGCACGCTGTCGGAGGAAACCGCGCGCGTGTTCCGCGCCCGCGTGGTGAACCCGCGCTGGCTCGAGGCGATGCGCCGCCACGGCTACAAGGGCGCGTTCGAAATGGCCGCCACCGTGGACTACCTGTTCGGCTACGACGCCACCACCAACGTGGTCGCGGACTGGATGTACGAAAAGCTGTCGGAGAGTTACGTTTTCGACGACGTGAACCGCAAGTTCATGGAGCAGTCCAACCCGTGGGCCCTGCACGGCATCGCCGAACGCCTCCTGGAAGCCGCCGAACGCAAGCTGTGGGAGCACCCGGAACAGGAAACCCTCGACAAGCTGCGTCAGGTCTACCTGGAGACCGAAGGCGAACTCGAGTAGTCCACCGAATTCGCCTGTTCGACCTGGAGCAGAATCCGGTCACGGTAAATCCGCAGCGCCGCGATCACCGCGAAGATCGCGGTGAGCAACCCGCAGGCGACGCGCACCGCATGGGCCACCCAGATCTCCTGGACCGTGCTGTGCAACTCGTCGACGGTGTACAACGCGCGATCATCGAACAGGATCGGCCAGCGCGGCCACAGGTACAGCATCGAGAGCAGGAACATTCCCGAGATATACGGCACGATCGACGCGAGCAGCCAGCCACGAGCCCGCCTCGTCCACAGGCTGACAGCGACCGCGAGAACCGCGCTCAGCGTCACGAACATCCCCAGTGGGCGCATCACACCGCTGACGATCACCAGCGAACTCGTGCGCGACGGCAACCGCGTCCGCTCGGTGACCACCACCGCGCTGGCCAACGAACGCAGACAGATCCGCGGCGACGTCATCGACAAACTGTCCGAATCGTTCGCGGTCAAACAGCCGCAAGCCCAGTGAACGCCATCGCCACGGTCGCCCCGCACAGCACCGCCCCAACGGTCGTGGTGGTCAACAGATAACCCAGCGCGATCGCCCGCGCCACCGGCAACAACCACAACACCACCGCGGGCACCAGCAGCACCGCCAGCGTCGACCCCCAACTGACCCAATACGACACAGCGATCGGCTCGATCTTCGCGAACGAAACAGTCCGCGGCATCGGCACCTGCCACGCGTTCTGCACCGCGAAAGTCGCTGGCACCAAAACGAATACAGCCACGAACAACCCCGCCGCCACACCCCACCCCGACCGCCACCTGACCTGCCCCGCCACCGCTACACCCACACCCGCACCTTCCCACGCCGTCACCGCCGAGCCCTACTTTGCCTCAGGGAGCGTCGGCGCGCTGGGAAGGCGTGCGCGGTGAGTGTTCGCTACGCGGAAATCAGCGTGACGATGAGTTCGTCGGCGATCGACTCCGCCTTCACCATGCCCGAACCCAGATACAGGGTCGCCGCGCGCGGGCGGCCGTCGGCCAGCGGCACCACCGAAACCGCGTCGACGCGACGGCCCGCGAGCTCGTCGTAGGGCGCTTCGTCGGTGACGTCGAAAGCGGTGTACTTGCCCGAGTTGGCGACGTATTCGATGTTGACCGGGTCCACCAGCGGCTCGAACGGATCCCGCCACGGCGACCCGCCGATGCGCAGTTCCGCGCCGTCGACACCGGCATCGAACAGCAGCGTCGACCCGTCGTGGAAGGTGAATTCGATCGGGCCTTCGGTGCGGTCGATCTCGTCGCCCAGGACATAGAACATCCGGCGGACGGCGACGATAGTCCCGTCGACCGCGGCATTGAGCGCCGTGCGGCCGTGCTCGTCGGTGTCGGACATAGGGTTTCCTCTACAGCGGTCGATGCCGGGCGGATGAAACATCATGTCGCCGCGCGCCCACCGCACGCAACTCCGCCCGGCGTGTTCGCGCCGCGCACACCACTCGTACAGTGAATTCATGGTGGACGACACCACCGGGGCGGTGGAACGCGCGGCGCGGCTGCTGGCCGGGCGCCGCGTCGTGGTGCTGTCCGGTGCCGGCTGCAGCACCGACAGCGGCATCCCCGATTACCGCGGTGCCGATTCGCCACCGCGCACCCCGATGACGTACCAGCAATTCGTCGGCGACCCGGTTTTCCGGCAGCGGTATTGGGCCCGCAATCACCTGGGCTGGCGCCGCATGGACGCCGCCCGCCCCAACCCCGGCCACCGCGCCGTCGCGCACCTCGAGCGCGCGGGTGCGGTGTCGGGCGTGATCACCCAGAACGTCGACCTGTTGCATACCAAGGCCGGCGCCCGCAAGGTGATCGATCTGCACGGCACCTATGCGCGAGTACGTTGCCTGCACTGCACCACCATGATTTCCCGGATGACCCTGGCACACCGTCTCGAAATCGCGAATCCTGGTTTTCTGGAAGATGTTTCGGCCACCGGTATCGAAGTAGCGCCCGATGCCGACGCGGTCGTGACAGATACCGGACAATTCCGGATGGTCGACTGCGAATCGTGCGGGGGAATGCTCAAACCCGACATCGTGTATTTCGGCGAGAATGTGCCACCCGACCGGGTCGAAGCCAGTTTCGCCATGGTCGATGACGCCGACGCGTTACTGGTGGCCGGGTCTTCGCTGACCGTGATGTCAGGCTTGCGTTTCGTGCGCAGAGCAGCGAAAAACGGTGTACCAGTGGTGATTCTGAATCGAGGACGCACCCGCGGCGACGAACTGGCCACTCTGCGAATCGACGCGGGCTGCTCGGAAACTCTGTGCGCGCTGGCAACGGAATTGACCGGCTCGCAACCGGCGTCCGCACGCGCGGATTCGGGTCGTTTCATAACGAAATGAACGGTAACTTGATCCCTCGGTGACGGCGGCGGATTCGACGTGGGTAAGCTCTGCGCACCAGTGCATGAAGAGTTCCACCCGCGGCGCAAAGTTTTCCTCGCAGCGGGGTTGTCGGCCCTGCAGCGGGTCGAATGATCGACCCCCACTTGCCAGCCGATCAGAACCAGGGCTTCTCCATGACCGATACCGTCGTTGCCGAATCACGCCTCACGCACCGCCAGACACTCACGATCCTGTCCGGCCTGCTACTGGGGGTGTTCCTAGCCGCGCTCGACCAGAACATCGTCAGCGTCGCGATCGTGCGGATCGCGAACAGTCTCGACGGGTTCGACGAACAGGCATGGGCGACAACGGCATACCTGATCACCGCCACCGTTGCCACCCCCCTGTACGGCAAACTCGCAGACATCTACGGGCGAAAACCGTTCTACCTGCTGGCGATAGCGCTGTTCGTGATCGGTTCCGCGGCCTGCTGTTTCGCCACCACCATGTACCAACTCGCGGGCTGCCGTGCATTCCAGGGCTTGGGCGCGGGCGGTCTGATGTCGTTGGCGTTCACCATCGTCGGTGACATCGTGCCCGCCCGCGAAAGGGTCCGCTACCAGGGCTATTTCCTGATGGTGTTCGGCATCGCGACAGTGCTGGGCCCGGTCGTGGGCGGCTTCCTGTCCGACTACGAGAGCCTGGGCGGCATCGAAGGCTGGCGCTGGGTATTCCTGGTGAACGTGCCCGTCGGGGTGCTGGCGTTCGTGGTCGTGGCGAAAGTGCTGAACGTGCAGCACCCGCGCCAACGCAGCCGCATCGACTGGCTCGGTGCGATCACCCTGGTCGTGGGTGTGGTGCCGCTGCTGATCGTGGCCGAGCAGGGGCGCGTGTGGGGGTGGACCGACTCGAAATCGCTGCTGTGCTACGGCATTTCGGCCGGCGGCCTGCTGCTGTTCGTACTGGTCGAATTCCTGATGAAGGACTCGGCGCTGATCCCGCTGCGACTGTTCCGCAGCTCCACCTTCAGCCTCGCGATCCTGGGTGGCTTCCTCGTCGGCGTCGCGATGTTCGGCGCGATCACCATGGTGCCGCAGTATCTGCAGGTCGTGCGCGGATTCTCGCCGACCCAAGCGGGCCTGCTGATGTTGCCGCTGGTGCTGGGCATCATGGTCGGCGCGCAAGTATCCGGGCTGATCACCAAAGCCACCGGCCACTACAAAGTGCTCCCCGTCCTCGGCGCCCTCATCCTGGCGATCGGCTGCGCCCTGTTCGCCCGCATCACCTACAACGGACCGCTCTGGCAGCCCCTCGCGTTCAGCGCGATCATGGGTTTCGGCCTCGGCGGGTGCATGCAGACGCTGATCATCGCCGCCCAGAACGCCGTGCGCCGCACCGAAATGGGCGTATCGACCGCCGCGGCGACCTTCTTCCGTCAACTCGGTGGCACCCTCGGCGTCGCGGTGTTCCTCACGGTGCTGTTCGACCAACTGCCCGGTTCGATCCTGGCAGCCTTCGGCGGCACCCTGCCACCCGGTTTCGACGCCGCCCGACTCGCGGACCTGCAGAGCGACACCAGCGGCATCGCCGCCCTGCCCGACGAGCTGCGCATCCCCATCCTCGAAGGCTTCACCGACTCGATGCACAGCGTGTTCCTGCTCGCCGCCGACCTCGCGATCGTGGCCTGCATCGTGCTCGTGTTCATGAAAGAGATTCCGCTGCAAGATGATCCGGCCCCCGAGGAACCCGCCGACACCACCTTGCTGCGCGATGTGAGCCTGCACGACGCCCACGAAATGGGCGGCCGACTGCGCCCCGCCGCCACCGGCCGCGTCATCGCGGGCCTGCTCCGCCGCGACGACGACCGCCCCGTCCCCGCCGCCACCCTCACCCTCATCGACCAACACGGACACCAGGTAGCGCGCGGCAACGGCGACGCCGACGGCGCCTACGTCATCGAAGCGCCCCGCCCGGGCAACTACGTCCTCATCGCCGCCGCCGCAGGCCACCAACCCGAAGCGGTGAGCGTGTCGATCGGCGAACGCGCCCAACACGTGGACCTGATGCTGATCGGCGCGGGCGAACTCACCGGCGTCGTCCGCTCGGCCCGCCGCGGCGACCCACTCTGGGGAGCAACGGTCACGCTGACCGACCCCCGAGGCGAAGTGGTCGGTGCGGCGATCACCGGCGAGGACGGCACGTACGTGTGCCGCGACGTGGTGAGCGGCACCTACACACTGGTCGCGGTCGCCGACCACATGCGACCGTCGGCCGTCGCGCTGACCGTGCCGGAAACGGGCTCGCTGGTCCGCGACATCGACCTCGAACCGATGGCGATCCTGCTCGGTTCGGCCTGGGTGGACGGCGACAGACCCGTCCCCGACGTGCAGATCACCGTCCTCGACTCAGGAGGCGACCCCGCCGCGACCGCCCTGACCGACGACAAGGGCCGCTATTTGGTCCCCGACCTGCCCGAAGGCGAATACACCGTCGTCGCCCGCGGATACCCGCCGGTCGCAAGCCAGGTATCGGTCACCCGCGGGGAGATCACCCACGATGTGAGTTTGGGTTACGAGAACGAGGAGTCCATGCACCGGCACTAGCTCATCCGGTCAGCCTCGCTTCGCCACCAAAGTGGGTGTGAATAGCCCGATTTCGACCAACGGTCGGGCCGAATGATGGCACTATCGACCCCGGTTTGTCACTCGCCGCACGCTCGATCGCGCGTGACATTCATTGGTGGGCACCGACCGTCGTCGGCGCACGAATCACGGGGAGCAGCTCATGCGGGTCGTGTCGGTCATGAACTACAAGGGCGGGGTGGGAAAGACGACCCTCACCGCGAATCTCGGCGCCGCCGCCGCGGCCAGGGGGCTACGCGTGCTAGTGATTGATCTGGATCCCCAGACCAATCTGACCTTCTCGTTCTACTCGGTAGAGGACTGGCATACCGCGCTCAAAGACGGGGGCACGATCAGGCAGTGGTACCAGGGGGACATGCCGGGACGTGGCATCGAACTGGTCGATCTCGTGGTCACCCCCGAGCGAGTGAACGCAGCCATCGATTCCCCGAGCGGGCGACTTGACCTGATCTCCTCGCACTTGGGGCTCATCGACATCGATCTCGAACTGGCCGCGCTACTCGGCGGAGCAACGACGCTGGAAGGGTCGAAACGGCGCTATCTCGACCTGCACGGCTGTTTGCGACAAGCGTTGTCAGACAGTCATTTCCAGGACAACTATGATCTGGTGCTGATCGACTGCGCGCCGAACTTCGGTCTGGTCACCAAGACCGCGATCGTGGCCAGCGAACTCATCCTCGTCCCCGCCAAGGCCGACTACCTCTCGACCCTCGGACTGGACTATCTCGTAGGCAACTGCGCGAACCTGGTCGAGGAGTTCAATGACTACGTGAACCACGGAGCCGCGACCACCAGTCACGCGACGATCCACCCCAGCTTCCTCGGCGTTGTCTTCACCATGGTCCAGATCTACTCGCAGCAGGTGACATTGGCCCAGCAGACCTACATCGATGAAGTCCGCGAAGGATCTCGTGTCCCGGTGTTGAAGAGCGTGATTCGTAACAGCCCCAAGCACTTCGGCGGTGCCGGCGAGGATGGAGTACCGGCGATGCTGCGCGGTGCCAGGACTGATGAGGTCGTCAAGGAATTTGATCAACTGGTCAACGAGATTCTGGGTGCACTGATCGAACCCAGCGGTGCACACGGTGGCTGATCTGAAAAGCTTGGTCCTGCTGCAGGCCAAGTACTACGAATTCCTGGAGCGTCAGGACGAGGCGACGTTGCGGGCGATTATCGACGGCACCGCGGAGCTGACTGTGGTGCCCGTCGGTTCCGCGACGGGCAGTCACCGAACCGCTGTGACGGGTCCGCGGATTTCTCCGTCCGCGCCCGTGTCTGAGATTGACCAGGTGGTGCAGGAGTTTCGGCGATTGACGCCGGGGGTGCAACGCGGCGTCCTGCTGAATCGGGCCAAGCTGTCGGTGAAGGCGTTACAGCAGGTGGCCAAACTGCTTGGTATGAAAGGCTACTCGAAACTGAAGAAGGACGAACTCGTCGACCTTCTTGTCAGGTTTTCGGTCGACGACGGTACGGGTGGCGTCGGCCCCACGGTGAACACCGACTTCGCCACCGACTCGTCGGCCGCCCCGGCGACGACGGTCAAAGCCGACGAGCCGAAGGTGCCGGTCCAGTCTCACGCATCTCGAGGGCTCCTGCACGTGCCAGAACCGGCGCCAACCGCATCAGCCGCCGCCACGACCGCCGCGGACGCAGCCGCGATCGCAGCACACCTGCGTGTCACCGAAACCGAGGACGCCGGCGCAGCATATTTACGCGAACAAAACCTTGACCGAGCACGCCTACTTGCGGTGGCCGCCGAGCTGCAACTCACCCGTGTCGACCGACTCAGCCGCGCCGAACTGGAAAAGCGAGTGCTCAAACAAGCGATCAGCGCCCGCCGCAAGTTCGCGGGCCTACGCAGGTGGTGAGCGCTATGCGTGGCGAGGTGTCCGCGGACCGAGCCGACAAGACAACTGGTCGCTCGTCGTATTTGATCGGTGGCCGCCGGGTGACTGTGCACGACTTGGTGTCGGCCGGTCTGCTCGCACCGCAGTCACGACTCAGGTTCAGCCGCAACAGGATTGGAGCCACCTACTACGCGACGGTTACCGACAACGGCCGCATACGCGTCGAACCGGAGGGCGAGGAATTCCGGTCGCCGTCGAGGGCTGCCATGGTGGCCGCCGGAACCGGGGCGCTCGACGGGTGGCGGGCGTGGTACGTGATCGACCAGGATCGGATGTTGGATGCGGTCCGTCAGGAACTCCTCGATCGAGTGATCTCCGAGGCTGCGAACCAACACACCGAAGACGCTGTGCGCCGTCGCGTCTATGACCGGCTGCGACAAGCCCGCGCCTTCGCCGATGCCCGTGATCCACAGCAGATCTCGGTCCGGGACCTGTTGTCGCTGTGGGGGGCCGCTGATCGTGGCGACCAGGTGAGCCGCATCGAGGCGGACTTGGCCAACCACGGGCTGGTGACTTCGCCGAGTTTTCGTGCGGTCACCTTGGACACGGTGGTGTATCTGGCCACGCCGCCGAGCGAGGCGGAAGCCGCGCCACAGGAGTCAGTGCTCCACGACGACGGCACGGGTGCGGAGGACGACGAGGGCGATCGTGATCTCGAGGTCGGCTTGACGGTGGGCAACCTCTCGCCCTTGAACGGAGTAGGCGCGGTAGGACCCAACAGCTCGCTCGATGAAGCGATCACCACCATGTTGCTCAACGACTACTCGCAGCTGGCGGTGCTCAGCGGCACTCGCAACCTGCGCGGCGCGGTCACATGGGCATCAATCGCTCTGGCGATGCACCAGAGTCCGAGCGCGACCCTCGCCGACGCCATCGATCCCCACGTCGAGGTCGTCGACTACGAACGCGACCTGTTCGCTGTGCTGCCCACCCTGCAGCACAGCGGGTTCGTCTTTATCCGTGACCAGAGCAAGGCTATCGCCGGCATCGTGACCACCGCTGACGTGGCACAGCGCTTCGGGCAGATGGCCACGCCGTTCTTTCTGCTCGGGGAGCTGGACCAGACCCTGCGGTGGATTCTGAGCAGGGCCATGTCCATCGAGGAACTGCGCGGCTTCTGTGGCCGCAAGGTTGGCAGCGTCGACCAGCTGACCGTGGGCGACTACCGGCGCGTGCTCGAACAGCCGCAGGCATGGGTAAAGCTGGGTTGGCCATCGGATCGCGCGGTATTCATCGCGCGGCTCGAAGAGATCCGGCTCATTCGAAACAAGGTCATGCATTTCCATCCGGACCCTATCCCGACCGACGCGGTGGACAAGCTGCGCAACTTCAACGGTTTTCTGCACCGGTATCGCGATCCCGAGTGATCAGGCGGATTCCGGGATCTGCTCGGCGCGGTAGGACTCGGCCAGTTCGGCCAGCGGGATCGACAGGGCTTCGGCCAGGCCGACGACGGTGCCGAAGGCGGGGGAGGGCATCCGTCCCGATTCGATTTTGCGCAGGGTTTCGGGGGAAATACCTGCTTGCAGGGCCACCTCGGTGAGGCCGCGGTCGCCGCGGGCCGTGCGCAGGCGGCGGCCGAGGCGGCGGCCTGCTTCGACCTGTGCGGGGCTGAGCGGGAGGCGGACCATGCTTGCGATGGTAGGTCGTCGCGGAGGGGTTCGCCAACGTCTGTGCTGGTCCGATGCCGGGAAGGTTCGGGGATATCGGGTTTCGCTTCGCGGGGGCGGTTGCGGTGGTAGGTGTCAGGGGAGGTTATCGAGGTTCGAGAGGTATGGATATGTCGCGACGGTTCGAGGGCAAGGTCGTTTTCATCACGGGGGCGGCCCGTGGGCAGGGTAGGGCCGAGGCGGTGCGATTCGCCGAGGAAGGTGCGAACGTGATCGCGATCGACGCGTGCGCGGAGTTCGCCAGCACCTCGTACGCGGGCGCGACGGAGGACGATCTGGCCGAGACCGTGAAGCTGGTCGAGGCGGCCGGTGGCAAGATCGCCGCGAGCAAGGTCGATGTGCGCGATTTCGAGGCGCTGTCGGCCGCGTTGACGGCGGGGATCGAGCAGTTCGGACGCCTGGATGTGGTGGTGGCCAACGCGGGGATCTGTTCGGCGGCGATGTCGTGGGAGATCACCGCGCAGCAGTGGCAGGAGACCATCGACGTGAACCTGACCGGTGTGTTCCACACCGCGAAAGCCGCTGTGCCGCACCTGATCGAGCAGGGTGAAGGTGGTGCGATGGTGTTCACCAGTTCGGTCGCGGGCATCAAAGGCATTCCGTTCACCGCTCACTACGTGGCGACCAAACACGCGGTCACGGGCTTGGCCAAAACCATGGCCAATGAACTTGGCGGGCACCGGATTCGGGTCAACACTGTGCATCCGGCGGGCGTGGAGACCGGGATGCAGGTGGCCGAGATGATGCCGCTGTTCGAGGAATACGGCACCACCCTGGCGCCGATCTTCATGAACGCGCTGCCCAGCTACATCTGCCAGCCGGAGGAGATCGCGGCGACCGTGGCGTGGCTGTGCTCGGACGAGGCGGGCCAGATCACCGGTGCGCAGATCCCCATCGACATGGGCAACCTCAACCGCTGAGATTGGTATTTTTATACCACCGCGCCTACGCTCGGTATGAAAATACCGAGTGGAGGCGTGATGGTGGAATTGAAGTCACCTGCGGAGATCGAACGGATGCGGGTCACCGGCCGGTTCGTCGCCGATGTGCTGGCCGGTGTGCGTGAGCTGGCGGCCGTCGGGGTGAATCTGCTGGAGCTGGAAGCGTATGTGCGGGAACGGATTCGCGAACGCGGGGCGGTGTCCTGCTACTGGGACTACTCGCCCTCGTTCGGTCGCGGACCGTTCCGCAACACGGTCTGCCTGGCGGTGAACGATGCTGTGCTGCACGGACTTCCGCACGACTATGTCCTGCGCGATGGCGATCTGCTGACCGCCGACCTGGCCGTGTCGATCGACGGCTGGGTCGCAGACTCGGCGATCTCGTTCAATGTCGGCACCCCGGCGCCCGCGGATCAACGCCTGGTGCGCGCCACCGAGGAAGCCCTGTCCGCCGGAATTGCTGCCGCACAACCCGGCAACCACATCGGCGACATCTCCGCCGCCATCGCGAAAGTCGCACGCGCATACGGATATCCGGTCAACACCGAATTCGGCGGACACGGTCTCGGACGCACCATGCACGAGGACCCGCACATCGCCAACGACGGCCGCCCCGGCCGCGGATTCCGGCTACGCCCCGGTCTCACCGTCGCCATCGAACCGTGGTTCGCCGCAACCACTGCCCAGGTCTACACCGACGACGACGGCTGGACCATCCGCTCCGCCGACGGTTCCCGCTGCGCGCACAGCGAGCACACCATCGCCGTCACCGCCGACGGCCCGCAGATTCTCACCCTGCGAAACTGACCGGTCGCCTTGCTCGACCTGCGAATACTGTGTTCCCGCAAGCTGATTCGAATTCCGCCGATCCACTGTTATGTCGCATAGCCATGCCGCATCATTGATTCATCGGGCTGATCTCGGGGTAGGTCGGATCAGCAAGTCGGAGGGAAAATCCATGAACTTCAAGCAGTTGTTGGCTGCCTGCGTGCTCACCATCGCGGCGACCGGCATCACCGCCGTCACCGCCAACGGTGCCCCACTGAGTGGGCCGTCGGTGGCGGGCATCGACGGTGCCGTGGCATACAACGCCGCGGTAGCGCACGACGGTTCGGAGGCGACCGTCGAACTCACCGCGGGCACATTCGAACTCACGCCGGACGCCGGTGTCGCCGTCCTGGCACCCAACGGCCAGCGCATCGGCTACATCCCCACCACCGTGGCGACCGTAGCCGGTCCCGCCATCAGCGTGATCCCGCAGCTCGACGCCGCGGCCACCACCCTCACCCTCACCCCCGTCGGCGCACCGATCGCGAACCCCGCGGCCCTGCAGAACATCGACCAGACCGGCAACATCGTCGCAGGCATCGCCATCGGCTGCGTGGTCGGCGCCCTGATCGGCCTGATCTTCCTGTTCGTCAGCGCCATCCCCGGCTGCATCATCGGGGCGGTGATCGGCGGCATCATCGGCTCCAACCAGTAGTTCCGAACCCGTTGTGGTGGGCGTGAATTCGCGCCCACCACAACGGTTCGACTGAACCGGAAACGTTGCGGGGGAGGCAGCGTTCCGGTTCTTGTGCTGTTCACGAAGCGGCACACCGGCCTCGACGATGTCGCTATGGTCGAACTCTGAGTTCGGCATCGCACCAGCCCGATAGACCGACTAGGAGACCGACTGTGAAACTGCTCGTCACCGGCGGCGCCGGCTACATCGGCGGCGTCACCGCGCACCAGCTCGTCACCGCGGGCCACGAAGTCCACGTGCTCGACAACCTCGCCACCGGCTTTCGCGAGAACGTGCCCGCCGAGGCGACCTTTCACCAGATGTCGGTGCATGATGTCGCCGAAATCCTCACCGCGGAAGCGGGATTCGACGGCGTGCTGCACTTCGCCGCGTCGATCGAGGTCGCGGAATCCGTGCAGAATCCGGACAAGTACTGGCACAACAACATCGAGGGAACCCTGGCGCTGCTGCGTGCGATCCGTGCAGTGCGTATGCCGCGACTGATCTTCTCCAGCACCGGCAGCATGTACACCGGCGACGGCACCACCGCCTTCGACGAAACAGCCGAGGTGCGGCCCAAGAACCCGTACGCGGCGACCAAAGCCGCCATCGACCAGATGATCGCCGGCGAGTGCGGGGCATCGACCACGCTGGGCGCGGCATCGCTGCGCTACTTCAACGCCTCGGGCGCGGTGCTGACCAGCGACGGCGTCCACCTCGGCGAACGCCACGACCCCGAGTCACACCTGATCCCGATCCTGCTCCAGGCCGCCACCGGCGAGCGCCCCCGTTTCACCCTCTTCGGCACCGACTACCCCACCCCCGACGGCACCTGCATCCGCGACTACGTCCACGTCGCCGACCTCGCCGCCGCCCACCTGCTCGCGCTCGACGCGGTGCGACCGGGCCGGCACGAGATCTTCAACCTGGGCAACGGTCGAGGATTCTCCAACCGAGAAGTGATCGACACCGTGCGCGAGGTGACCGGCTCGGACTTCCCCGTAGACATCGAAGCCCGACGCCCCGGCGACCCCGCAGCGTGCGTCGCGTCGTCGGCCAAAGCGCACGAACAGCTCGGATGGGTCCCGCAGAAGACTGAACTGTCCGAAATCATCGGCGACGCTTGGCGATTCCACCGCTCGATGCTCGCACCCGCTGTGCCGTAAGGGTTTCACTCGCGGCCACGAGCGTCGCCTGAACCCCGTGGTCTCGACGGTGCCCTGTCGTGGGACTTACTTGTGCCCAGACCTATTCGGGCCTCGGTTGATGAACGCTCCGTCGGTGAGCACTGGGACGGTGGCGTCCGCGTCCAGTTCGATGGCGATTGCGACATCGTCGGCGAAACCTATCGCGGCGAGTTCGCGGCCGCTCGCGCAGTCGGTGATCAGGGTGCCGACATCCGCTGAACCGTCGAATAGCGTTGCGACCGTGCGTGCTTCGGGTGATGGTGTCGTGAGTCCTCGATCGATCAGGGCGGCAGCGAGTGCTCCCGCGCCGAGCAAGTCTTCGAGAGCTGGTCGCACGGTGTCGGTGCCGGGCCACTGCTCGCCGGCCGGGATGATCGCGATCGGCTGATCGGGAGTACCCCAGTTCTGCGCGACGAGCCAGTCGGCGACGGCGCTGACATTGCGTAGACAAGCAGCGACAACTGGCGTGCCTTCGACAGCGGCGGCGATCGCAGAACCGTTGGGGGAGGGTAGAACCAGGCGTTCAGTGAAGGGTGCGCGGCGCAGCGTCGCCGGGGACAACGACCACGGACCGCTCTCCCGTCGTCCGACCGCCACCTCGGCACCGCGCTCCTCGGCAAACGCTCGCGCCGTTTCATCCCGCCACCGATACGGAAACACCGCAGTTCCCGCCGCAGTCGTCACCGACACCGCAGTCGTAAACGACAGCACATCGATCACCACTACGCACGCTGCCCCGCTCGCCAGCGCCGCCGCCCCGGCCCGCCCCCACTCGAGCCGAACCCTGAATCCTCGCTGTTGTGCCCATTGTGGCGTGGATCGCACCGCTGACCTCCTGATAGACGAATCTGCCAGTCCACCACGCGAATGCGCACGCAGCCACCCATAGCCTCATCGCGCACGCAATGCTCGGGTCACTCTGGGAACGCTCGAGAATGCCGAAGTCAGGACCCGAATCATCGCGGACTCCGGTCTTGGCAAGTTGAATGTCGGTGTGGCTGGCTAGGATTCGCGTCGTGTCACATATCTTGCACGTGTACCTTGTCGATCTGGCAGAGCTCGAGGCAGTCATCGGATCCAAGGACGAGGAGTTCCTGAACAGGCTGATCGCCGAGGTGTCCGACGATCATGATCCGGAGCACGGCTGCTGCGAACCGTGCGATCTTCCTGACTGTGAAGGTCCCGACTGCGAGGAGTGTGACCCCTGCGAGGACGCGCAGCATCCGCAGGCGCTGCGAACCATCTTCGCCGGCGGGCCCTTCGACGAGGACCGCCCCGATGCCTACATCTCGGCTTTGGAACTGGTCTGCGAAGACCTCGGCCGATACATCGGCGACGTGAGTTTCTGGTTCGGCTATAACGGTCTTCCCGACGTGATTCTGAGCCTGGCCTCCAACATGGACGGCCATGACCCGTTCCCCTATACCGACTCGAACGGCTGGGGCCACATCGGGAAGGAAAGCTGCGCGGAACAACTGGCAGAGTGGGAGACCATCGCCGCAGGACCCGACGACCGCGGCGGCTACGCCGACAGCATCGTCGAGTGGTTGCGAGAATCCAAGACCGCCGACAAGGATCTCATCGGCTTCTGGGCAGGATAGGGTCGCCGCAGTACGCGCGGTGTTGCGCTACACGGGTCACTGTGCGGCGAAGTGCTTGTCCGCCAACATTTCTCTGATGCCCGACGGTTTGGCGTGCACTCACGCTGAAGCTATTCGGCGATCCGGTCTCCGAAACTCATTGGTTCGGTCGAGGAAGCGTGATCCAGAAGCGTTGCGCGGGGCCGAGATCGGTGTCGCTAACCCCTTCGAAGACGCCGCCCAGTCTCTGGATCGTTTTCGCAGAGGCGACGTTGTCGATGGCACAGACGAGCAGGACGCGGTCCATATCGAGCTGGCGGGCTTGGTCGAGTGTGCGCTCGAGTGCCCAGGTGGCCAGCCCGCGTCGGCGTGCGGTCGGGCGGATGCCGAAGCCGATGTGGCCTGCCCAGCGGACGTGGTGGCGCAGCGCGATCCCGCCGAGGATCTGCTGGTCGTCGACAATCCACCGATAGGTCGTGTGCGTAGACTCGTCGACCAGTCGTGCCACCCAGGCCGCGAATCCGGCTGGCGAATCGACCTCGTCGGCTGGTGTCAGCCCGAACCCGTCTTCGTGGGGGCCGGGACCCCACTCGTGATGCGCGTTGAGCCAGGCGCGATGCAGGTGCGTGGTTGGTGCGATGAGGTCGAGCACAAGGCGACCGTAGCGCGCTGACCGCATTCAGGAAGACCGATCCAGAGGCCGGGACAGTCGGAGTGGATGGAATTGATCAGAGGTGTCGTTCGAGAATTTCGTGCTCTTCGGCGGAGGTCAGGCCGGCCTTGCGGGGGCGGTTGAGGCCGCGGGACTGTTCGTCGGTCAAGGTGGCGTGGACGGTGTCGGATAAGGGGCGGGGTTTCAATCCGGCGGCGAGGGCGGGGGTGGGGTCGTGGGTGACCAGGCCGTGTTCCTCGGTGGGTAGCCACAGTGGGAGGGACTTCGGGCCTGACCAGGGGGTGAATCCCGATTCGGTGAGAGTCGCCGGGGGGATCGGGATCAGTTCGAGGTCGGTGGGGCCGACGAGTTGTGCGGTTTCTTGCAGGATCGATCCGAGGTCGGTGATGGGGCCGATGGCGTCGTAGGTTCCGGTCAGGCGCGCTTCGGCGGAGGTGATGATCCAGGCGGCGAGGTCTCGGACGTCGATGTGTTGGATGGGTTGGTGCGTGGCGTCGGGGATGATCGCGCGGCCACCTCGGGCGAAGCGGGCTGTCCAGTAGCCGAAGCGATCCGACGGGTCGGAGGGGCCGGTGATCAGGCCGGGGCGGACCACGAAGGAACGCTGCTCGCCCATGCGTTCGCGAACTGATATCTCGCTGGCGACTTTGATGCTGCCGTAGCGTTCCGAGGTCAGTTCGGTGCGATCGTGCGCAGGCTCCCAGATCGGTTCGCGCAGTGAGGCTTCCGTGCTCTGGCCCACCGTGGCGGAATCGGCGTAGACGCTGATGCTGGACACGAATGTCCAATGCTGGGTTCGGTCGGCCAGCACGTCCAGCGCGTCGACGACCCACCGTGATGCCGCGCGCGCCACGTCGATCACCGCGTCGAAGTGATCGTCTGCCAGAACGTCGAGGGCACCGGGGGTTTCGCGGTCGATGCTGAGCAGACGCACGCCCTCGGGTACCTGCCCGGATCGGCCGCGCGCAACGCAGGTCACCTCGTGACCTCGCGTTGCCGCCTCACGAGCGATCTGTGCGGACAGGAAGAGGGTGCCGCCGAGAACGAGGACTCGCATGGGTTTCACTGTTCCACCATTCGTTCAGCGGGTTGGGTGAGTTCGCCACTGGCGAAAGCGATCTCGATAGCGGATGTTCGACGACGCACATCAGAAGCCGTGAAATTCGGCTTCCTCGATCATCAGGTCGGGCCATTTCTGCTCGATTGCCAGGCGTTGGTGTTCGGCGAGCATTCAGCGGACGAAGGACGGGGTGAGGTCCAGTGAAGGTGGGGGGCGGAGGCGGCGGAAGGTGCCGTCGATGCTGGTGATGTGGAGGGACCAGGTGCCGGTGGTGGGGTCGGGGGACAGGCGGGCTGAGGTGGGGCCGATGGGAGGTCGGGCGGGGAGGGGGCCTTGGGGGGTGGTCCAGCCGGTGGCGAGGGTGCACCAGGTGCCGGTGGTGGTGTCGACCTGGTAGACGCTGCCGGAGTAGTCGCCGGTGACGAAGGCGAGGCCCGTGGCGGTGATGTCGAGGTCGTCGAGGATAGGGAGGAGTCCGTCCCGCACGGTGGCGATGGGCGTGGGCTGGTCGGGGGCGTCGAGGGGGATTCGGAGGAGTTGGGAGGTGAGGATGTCGCCGGTGATGACGGACTGGTGGTCGGGGGACAGCGCCAGGCCGTTGGGGCGCTGGACTGGTGACCAAGCGAGGGTGAATTCGCCGGTGGTGGGGCGGTAGCGGCTGATGCCGACGGGCGGCCACGGGATGGAGAGTTGGGAGATGAGCAGGTCGCCGTCGGGGAGTAGAAGTAATCCGTTGGGCTGCACCAGGTTCGGGAGCAGGACGGTGACTTCGCCGGTCGGGAGGTGGAGCCGGCTCAGCGTGCCGCCCCCGTTGGGTGTGGTGCCGTCGCCGGTCAGGAAGTAGAGGTCCTCGCCGATCAGGCGCAGTCCGGCGGGGTGTTCGAGGCCGGTGAGGACGGGGGTGACCTGGCCGCTGTCGGTGATGTGCAGGATCTCGCCGCGGATCAGTCCGCTGACGTAGAAGCCACCGTGGCCGTCGGATTCGAGGTTCTCCAAGCCGCCCAGATCAGCGGCCAACACGTCTGCCTGCCAGCCGTCGGCGCACGATGGCGGTCCGGCCTGGGCGGTACCCGTCGGGCTGAGTCCGAGGGTTGCGGCAACCGTGATTGCTGTTGCCAGACAACGGGTTAGCCGTCGGTTGGTGCGCTCGTGGGATCGGACTCGCATGACCGGAGCGTACTGGCTGACCGCCGGTTCAGTCGGTTGCGGTGAGCCAGACCGAGAGCAGATCGGAGGAGTCGGTGATGATCGCCGTGCGTTCCTCGGAAGTCAGTTCGACACTGTCGAATTCGGATTTCCAGTGGGCGAGCCGGTCGGTGTCCTCGGTGGCGATGGCGAGTTCGGCGAGAGCGGCGTAGGCGCGGGCCCGGTCGAGTGTGGTCGCGGTGGCGCCGAAGCGGTGCAGGCCTGCTTCCACGGCACGGGTTGCCGCGCGGTTGTCGTTCTTGAAATCGCGCAGGATGCGGGCGTTGTCGAGGACCCGAGCCAAGCCGTCGAGTTCGCGAGAGCCGCCGTATTCCAGTTCCATCGGCTCGTCGCGCTGGATCACCAGGACGGTGTTGCCGACCGGGTCGACAAGGGAGAAGCGGGACTGGCCGGGACGGAATCGGGTGATTCGCGGACAACCCTTGCTCGGGATCTTGCCGTAGTGGGCGCGAAGGGCAGCGGTGTATTCGGCATGGCGGGTGGCGACATCGTCGACCATCAGCAGGGACGCGGCACGTTCCACCGGCAGCTCGATGCCCGGCGGCGCGGGGGTGAAATGCAGCGCGCAGCCGTTTTGCTCGATCGCCGCGTAGACGTATGGGCGAGTTTGCTCGTGGGTGACGGTGTAGCCGAGCGCCCGATAGAACTCGAGGGTGCTGGGCAGGTCGCCGCTCCACAGCAGGGGCAACGCGGTATCGGTCATCGTTGGGCCTTTCGCCGAGAAGTCGATTCGCGTCCGAGGTTACGAACAGTTCCGCGCGAGCGCCCGTACTTTCTTGTCGCGCACGAGGAACGCACCGGGCCCGCGCCGATTAGGCTGCGGGCATGACCAACCGTCTCGGCGAAGTGGCGACCGCGAACTTCGTCCTACTCACCACCTTCCGCAAGGATGGCACTCCCGTGGGCACCCCCGTGTGGGCCGTGTCCCGCGACGACAAGCTGCTGGTCTGGACGGTCACCGACAGCTGGAAGGTCAAGCGCATCCGGCGCAACCCCGACGTGACCCTGCAACCGTGCAATGCGCGCGGGGACGCACACGGCGCCGTGGTGAAGGGCACCGCGCGCTTGCTCGACGCCGCCGAAACCGAGAAGGTCCGGTCCGCGCTGCGCCGGAAATACTGGCTGACCGGCCCGCTGGTGATCCTGGGCAGCACTCTGCGCCGCGGCAAGGCGGCCACGATCGGCATCGAGATCACGCCCGTCTGAGTTTGCCTCGAACCGATATGTAGAACCGCCGGTATCGGATACTGTGAGGTTTCGGCAGCACTTCCGAAGGGACTCACATGGCCGTGAAACGCAACCGAGCCGTCATCGTCGGGGGTGCGCGCACACCGTTCGTGCGCGCCTTCACCGACTTCACCCGCCTGGACAACATCGCCCTGGCCGGCGCCGCGGTGCGCGGGTTGATCGAGCGGACCGGCATCGCGCCCGGCGAGATCCAATCGATCGTGTGGGGCGGGGTGGTACTGCCCAGCCATGCGCCGAACATCGCGCGCGAGATCGCCCTCGATCTGAACCTTGATTTCGGTTGTGAGGGGTACACGGTCACTCGCGCATGCGCCTCGGGTCTGCAGGCGGTGACTTCGGCGGCCGCGGCGATCGAGCGCGGCGAGTACGACATCATGATCGCCGGTGGCAGCGATTCCACCAGCAATGCCGAGATCAAGCTGCCGCAGAAGGTCGTGCACGCGGTCGCTCCGGTCGCGCTGGGTAAGCCCAAGGCGATGGACTACCTGGACGTGGTTCGTCAGCTCGCGCCGTTCACCGACATTCTGCCGCGTCAGCCGAAGATTTCCGAGCGGACCACCGGTGAGGTGATGGGGGAGTCCGCGGAGAAGATGGCGCGGATCAACGGCATCTCCCGCGCCGATCAGGACGCTTTCGCTGCCCGTTCGCATCAGCGTGCGGCGGCCGCGATCGCCTCGGGGCGTTTCGATGACGAGGTCGTGCCGATCACCACGCCTTCGGGCAAGTTGATCGAGACCGACGGGCTCGTGCGCGCCAACACCAGCATCGAGAAGCTTGCCGCACTGCAGCCGGTTTTCGCGAAGAACGGCACGGTCACCGCGGGTAACGCCAGCCCGCTCACCGACGGTGCGTCGGCCGTTCTGCTCATGAGCGAGGAGAAGGCTCGGGCCCTCGGGTTCACTCCGCAGGCAGCCTTCCGCTCCTGGAGTTTCGTCAGCGTCGACCCCGCCGACCAGGTTCTGATCGGCCCGGCGATCTCGATGCCGCGCGCCCTCGACAAGGCGGGCATGACCCTGGCCGATATCGACCTGGTCGACATCCACGAAGCCTTTGCCGCACAGACACTTTCGGTGCTGAAGATGCTGGAAAGCGCCGAGTGGGCCAAGACTCGCCTCGACCGTGACGAAGCCGTCGGGTCGGTCGACATCGACAAGCTCAACGTCCACGGCGGCTCGATCTCGCTGGGCCACCCCTTCGGCGCGACCGGTGCTCGCATGGTCACCACAATGGCCAATGAACTGGCCCGCACCGGGAAAGAGACTGCACTGCTGGGGATTTGCGCCGCCGGCGGGATCGGTGCCTCGGCGGTGCTCGAGCGCGTCTGAGATCGAGCGGGCGCCCCGGGGTGGGGACGGTGCGCCCGGCGGATCAGCTGCGCAGGTCGGCGGAATACCGGCTCAGTGCGGCGGCGGCGTCGAGCATGGTGATGCCCTGGGCGGTGAGGTTGCGTTGCCAGTGGTCGAGGGCGGTTGCCAGGGCTTCGGTGCTGCCTGCGGTGCGGATCTGCCCGATGACGGCGGCGATGCGGTCGAGGCGGTAGTGGCCGCGGCGCAGTATGTGGGCCAGTTCGGCGTCGCGGAGATCGGTGGGGCCGTAGAGGCGGTAGCCGGTGGACGGGTCGCGTTGTGGGGTGAGGATTCCGGCGTTTTCCCAGGCGCGCAGGGTGGCCGGGGTGACCCTTAGGTGGTGGGCGAGTTCGCCGATGGTTCTGGTGTTCGCTGAAAGTGTTGTGGCAGAGGGTGGTTCGGCGATGAGGTGGTCGACGGCTCGGCGGACCGAGGTCAGTGTCTCGCGGTCTTGGAGGAGTTGGCTGTGCGCGCGGTCGATGGTGGTGAGGGCTTTGTCGAGGTCGTTTTCGTGCAGTGCGCGCATGATGTGGCCCGCGGTGGCGTGGCCGTAGGCGGGGATCAGGGTGAGGTAGGTGCGCAGTGCGGTGGCGTGCAGGTCGGTGTAGATCCGGTAGCCGGTGGGGGTGCGCCGCGCCGGTGGCAGGCAGCCGGCTTCTTCGTAGTTGCGCACCGCCTGGGTCGAGATCGCGTGTTCGCGGGCCAGGTCGGACGGTCGTAGGGTTCTCACTGGTTTGAGACTTTACGACATATCCGGTGGCGAGTTCCAGGTGAAGTCTCAACCGTTCTTTCAACGATACGATTGATACACATGAGTCAGAAAATTTGCGACTTCGTCCCTTCGTCTTGTGAACTGCTCGCACTCGGGGAACCGACACACAAGGAACCCGGCTTCGCCTCGATCCGCAACGAACTGTTCGTCGATTTGGTGGATCGGGGATTCCGGTCGGTCGCGCTCGAAACGGATCGGGTCGCCGCGCTGGCCGTGGACGAGTTCGTCAGAGGCGGTGAGGGGGTCCTCGACGAGGTGATGCGGACGGGCTTCTCCCACGATTTCGGCGAGCTCACCGGCAACCGGGAGTTGGTTGCGTGGCTGCGCGCCTACAACAAAGGCCGACCGGCCGAGGATCAGGTCGGCTTCCACGGATTCGACGCCGCGATGGAAACCATGAGCGCGCCCAGCCCGCGCACCTACCTCGAATTCGCCCGCGACTACCTGGAACTCGACTTCGACATCGCCGGACCTGCGGGCAGTGACGAGCGATGGAGTCGCAGCGAAGCCGTCTTGGACGCGAAGATGTCGCCCGGTGCCACCGAGGAGGCCGAGCAGTTGCGGGCCATGGGCGACGACATGCTCGCCCTGCTCTACACCCGCGCGCCGGAGCGGATCGCGGCCACTTCGCTGCACGAATGGCGAAGGGCTGCAATCCATCTCACCGCCGGTCTCGGACTGCTCCGCTATCACCGCCAGGCAGCCGCACCCACCGAAGACGGTGTGCGATGGAACAGTCTGGCCGCCTCCCGCGACACGCTCATGGCCCAGAACCTGCTCGACATCCGGTCCCTCGAAGCGCGCCGCGGGCCCACCCTGGTCCACTCGCACAATCTGCACCTGCGGCGAAACACCAGCACCATGGACATGGGGCCGATGGAGCTGGTGTGGTCGGGTGCGGGGGCGATCGTCGGGGCGTTGATGGAGGAGCAGTATCGGGTCGTTCTCGGCAGCTTGGGGCGCAGTGACGGCCTCGAACTGGCCGAACCCGCGCCGGGAACCTACGAAAACACCCTCCAGAACCGTATCGACACTTGGGGTTTGGTCCCGGCGGCCGAGCTCGAACCGGGACTGATCCGGATCGACGTCACCCAGGAACAGGGCTATTTTCCTTTGGACGCGGACACCATCGCGGGCGCGGACACGATCCTGCACCTGAACGCGGGCACCTGTCAGGCCGCGGAGTCGCGCACCAGTTCCTCCAGGTAGGCGGCGACGCCGTCCTCGTCATTGCTGGGCAGCACCCGGTCTGCGAGGGCGAGCACCTCGGGTGCCGCGTTGGCCGGAACCAGCGCGGTGCCCGCCCACGTCAGCATCGCGACGTCGTTGATCGCGTCACCCGCGGCCGCCACCTGCGATCGGTCGATGCCGGGGATCGCGCACAACCGTTCCAGCGCACTGGCTTTCGACACACTCTCGGCCGCCATCTCCATATAGGCGGCACCCGAATGGGTCAGCTCTACGCCGGTCACCCCGACGGCCGCCGCCGTCCGATACAACTGCGCGCCGGGCAACTCGGGATGCCGGGCCACGATCTTCACCATCGACTCCAGACCCGTCGGCAACACCTCCGACACCTCCATCTCGTGCGGGTGCCGGTGGTGATCGGTGAACGTGCACAGCGCCGCGTAAGCGGGCTCGGCGACGAACCGTGTCGCCCCGACGTTCGCGAACACCACGCCCGGAATCAGCGTGCGGATCTGCGCCATCGCCGCCATCGCCGCACCGGAATCGATCGAGACCGTGTCGATGATCTCGGGGGTGCCGTCGGCCAGGTCGAGCAGCACGGCCCCGTTGGCGCACACCGCTTTACCGCGGAACCCGCACGACTGCGCCAACTCGTGCACCGAATGCCGGGCCCGTGCCGTCGCCCACACGACCTCGATGCCGGCTGCCTGCGCGTTCGCCATCGCCTCGGCGGTGCGGGCGGAGACGGTGCGGTCGGAGCGCAGCAGGGTGCCGTCGAGGTCGGTGGCGAACATCTGAATAGCAGTCACCAAGCCATGCTGCCATGCACCCCGCCGACAACCAGGCCGGGGCAATCGGGTCGCACGATCCCCTGGACCCGCTAGGTCGCCTGGCTCACCGACGACATGTGAAAGTCGGGGATGCGTAACGGTGGCATGGCGGTGCGAGTGAAATAGTCCTTCCATTCGCGGGGCAGGGTGATCTCGGTGGCGCCTGCTTCCGAGACTCGCCGCAGCAGGTCGAGAGGACTCTCGTTGAAGCGGAAGTTGTTGACCGCGCCCGTGACCTGACCGTCCTCGACTAGGTAGACGCCGTCGCGAGTCAAGCCCGTCAGCAGCAGCGTGGCCGGGTCGACTTCGCGGATGTACCACAGGCAGGTCAGCAGCAGGCCGCGTTCGGTGCGGGCGATCATGTCGTCCAGTGAGGCGTCACTGCCGCCGGTGAGCAGCAGGTTCTCGGCGGGAAGTGTTGTCGGAGCGGAGAATTCGGCGGCGGTCGCGCGCGGGTAGACCAGCGATTCGATGACACCGTTGCCGATCCAGTCCACACGTTGCGCGGACAGGCCGTTGTCGAACACCGACAGTGACTCCGACGACGACGGTGTCGCCACGAAGGGCCGGTATTCGAGGCCGCTCGCGCTCGGGTCGGAGTACAGGGTCAGCGGAATGTCGCCCAGCCGCTCGCCGATTCGGGTGCCGCCGGCGCGGGAGAACGCGGTGTGGCCTTCGTGCGCGCCGCGACCCTCCATGCTCCACGCCAGGTAGATCATCAGATCGGCGACAGCCGAAGGGGGCAACAGGGTTTCGTAGCGGCCCGCGGGCAGGTCGATGCGGCGCTTGGACCAATCCAGGCGCCGGGACAGTTCAGTGAGCAAGCCGGGGGTGTCGACGTCGGTGAAGTCGGCGGTGCCCACGCCCACCCACGCGCTCGCCAGATCCTTGCCCTCGCCGCGCTTACCGTTGATCTCCACCGAACCGGTCGGCTGCGAAAACCGTCTCCGAACACCGGTCGAGGTGCCCAGCCACGTGGTGTGCACCTGGTGGTGGGCGAAACCGTACAGGCGGTCGGTGCCGTCGAAACCGGTCGACAGGTCGCGCGCCAACCCGGCGAACACGTCGATCTCGGTGGCACCGGGCGCGTGATCCCAGGTCGCGGTGTCGTCATCGGTGGGTTCGAGCAACGGCATCGCGTCGGTAGCGGGTGCGGCGGTGCGCGCGGCTTCCTCGCTGGCCCGCACCACGGCCTCGATGTCGGCGGGATCGACGCTGGTGGAACTGATCGACCCCACGCGCGCGGAGTGCGGCCCGTCCCGGAACACCGAGATCACCGCCCAATCCCGCGAAATCGACGAACCGTTGGTGGTCATCGAATTGCCGGCCCACCGCAGTGACGCCTCGTGCGCGTCGGTGACGATCACGATCGCCTCATCGGCTTTCGACGCCGCCAACGCACGCTGCACCACCGCGCCCGCCGGGAACAGACCTTCGCTCACTGGCCACCCTCCGTCCGGGTATTGAGAATATTGACCCCGCGCACCAGCACCGACGGGCAACCGTGACTCACCGCCGCCACCTGACCCGGTTGGGCTTTACCGCAGTTGAACGCGCCACCCAACTGCCAGGTGCTGGGCCCGCCGACGGCTTCCATCGACCCCCAGAAATCGGTGGTCGTGGCCTGGTACGCCACATCACGCAACTGCCCGGCCAATTCACCGTTGCGGATGCGGAAGAACCGTTGGCCGGTGAACTGGAAGTTGTAGCGCTGCATATCGATCGACCACGATTTGTCGCCGACGATGTAGATACCGTCCTCGACCCGAGAAATGAGCTCCGCGGTACTGGTGTCATTCGACGGATCGGGCTGCAACGACACATTCGCCATCCGCTGGATCGGAACATGGTGCGGCGAATCGGCATACGAGCAGCCGTTGGAACGGTCCAGCCCCAACCGCGGGGCGAATACGCGGTCCAGCTGGTAGCCGACCAGCACGCCGTCGCGCACCAGATCCCACTGCTGGCCCGCCACACCCTCGTCGTCGTACCCGACCGTGCTCAGGCCGTTGACCTGAGTGCGATCACCGGTGACATGCATGATCGGCGTGCCGTACTGCAAGGTACCCAGCTGATGGGGAGTCGCGAACGAGGTTCCCGCATAAGCGGATTCGTACCCGATCGCACGGTCGTACTCGGTGGCGTGACCGATGGATTCGTGGATGGTCAACCACAGGTTCGTCGGATCGATCACCAGATCGGTGGGCCCCGCGATCACACTGGGCGCCTTCACTTTTTCGGCCAGCCAACCGGGAATCTGCGCGAGTTCGCCTGTCCAGTCCCACGTTCCGTCCGCGCCGGTCACATACTCCCATCCCCGGCCCGCGGGCGCGGCGAGCGTGCGCATCGTCTCGAACACCCCCGACGCGGAATCGACGGTGACGGCTTCCAACTGGGGATGCAGGCGCACCCGCTGCTGGGTGATCGATGAACCGGCGGTGTCGGCGTAGAAGGACTGCTCCTTCACCTGCAACACCGACGCGGTCACATGGTCGACACCGTCGGCGGAGGACAGTCGTTCCGAATAGTCCTGCAGCAACGCCACTTTGTCGGCCGTGGACACCGTGAACGGGTCCAGGTCGTAGGCCGATACCCAGGAAACATCGGAATAGATCGGCTCGTCGGCCAGCTCCACCCGCTCCCGATTCAACGAACGCAGCGCACGCGCCACCGTCACCGCACGACGCGCCACCTCCGCCGCGGTCTCGGGCGTGAGCGCGGCATGGGAGGCGAAACCCCAGGTGCCGTCGACGATCACCCGCACCGCCAGACCCAGCTCGGTCGCGTCGGTCACCGCCTCGACCCGGCCATCACGTAACCGAATCGACTGCGTCACCAACCGTTGCACGCGCAGATCCGCGTGCTCGGCACCGGCGGCACGCGCGGCCGACAGCGCCGCCTCGGCCAGCGCACCCAGCCCCAGGCTCAGGAACTCGGGGTCCACATCTCGGGAAGTCGTGGTACTCACCGGACCCACGCTAGCCGGTGCCACTGACACATGTGCGCCACCTCGGTCCACGCACCCACTGCCTGCGCGCATTTCGGGTCGTCACGCGCGAAAACCCGGCTCCGGCAGCCATTACCGTGACGCGCGGACCCCGGTCCTCCCGCGGCAGCACCCGAAAATGCCGTAGGGTGCCCGCCGTGCCGCCATCTGCCCTGCGCGATCGAAAAAGGGAACGAACCCGTCGTGCGATCCTGCTGGCCGCCGTCGAACTGTTCGAGGCCAACGGGTACGAGGAAACGACCGTGGCCGACATCGCGGCGCAGGCCGAGGTCGGCACCCGCACCTTCTTCAACTACTTCGCCAGCAAAGAAGAACTGCTGTTCCCCGAAACCGACGAACGCGTGCGCGCCGCGGTGGCCGCCATCGCCACGCGTCGACCCGGTGAAGCACCGGTGGAGGTGTTGTTGCGGGCGTTGCGGGCCGCGGGCGACGAACCCGGTGAACACCTCGTCGACGATGTGGGTTCGCGGGTAGCCGCACTGCGCGCACGGGTGTCGCGGACTGTCCCGGCGGTCAGTGGTCGTGCCGCGCACGCGCAGCTGCTCGCTCAGCGCGAAATCGCCCACCAGTTGCACCTCGCGTTCCCGAACGAACTCGACGAGATCGGTGCCGCCGCCCTGGTCGGTGCCGTGGTGGGTGCGGTGTCGGGTGCGCTGACCGTGTTGTTCCAGCAACCGCAGCACGGCGTCGAAGACGGTGAACGCCTGCACCGCAAGATCCACGAAACCACCTCGCGGGTGCTGCAACCGTGGTTGGCCGCCGCCGCGTCACCGGTGAACTAGCCGAACTGCTGCCACCCCAGGCGGATCACCATCACCACCACGACAACCAGCAACACCACCCGAACGAACCCCGCCCCCTTGGCCAGCGCCATGCGCGAACCGACAAGGGCACCAAGCACATTCGCCACCGCCATGCCCGCGCCCAGACCCCACAGGATGTGCCCGGTCAAGCCGAGGAACAGCAGCGCACCCACATTCGACCCGCAGTTGATCACCTTCGCCATCGCCGCCGCCCGCACGAATTCGGTCCCGAGCAGGGTCGCGAACGTGATGATCAAGAAGGTGCCGGTGCCCGGCCCGAGCAGTCCGTCGTAGAGGCCGATCAGACCCGCGGCCAGGCCCACCACCCAGATCACCTTGCGCCGGGTCGGCGGATGCGTGGCCATCGTCAAGCCGACCGACGGCCGCAGGGTCACGAACACCGCGACGCCGACCAGCACCACCATCACCAGCGGAATGAACAGGTCGCGGTCGATCAGCGACACCGCCGCCGCACCGCACGCCGCCGTGATCGCCGCGATCACCGCACCCGGCAGCAGCACCTTCCACTGCATCGGCACCTTGCGCGCGAAGGTCGCCACCGCGGTCGCCGTGCCCGCCAACGCGGCCAGTTTGTTGGTGCCCAACGCGGTCTGCGGGGCGATGCCGGGCATGACCAGAAACAGCGTCGGCAAGATGATCAGTCCGCCGCCGCCGACCACCGCGTCGACCCAGCCCGCGGCCGCCGCGGCTATCAGTAGGACCGTCCAGTCTCCCAGTTGCACGCGTCCAGGCAATCAAGATCACGGCCGGAAAGCCAGCCGGGGCCTACGCTGGGCCGGTGCGCCGGTTCAGCCTGTGGCTACGTGGTCGACCCATCGTCGCCGATTCGATTCTCGCGGGATTGCTGCTGTTCCTCGATGCCCTCGGGGTGGGCGACGAACGCAACAAGGTCGTCTACCTGATCTTCTCGGTGATTCTGCCGTTGCCGCTGATCCTGCGACGGGTGTATCCGCGCGCGGTCGCGGCGGCGATGTTGGTGTTGTCGTTTCTCAACACCCTGATCGGCTATCTCACCGACGATCAGGCCGCCGACCACATCGCGCTGATCGGGCTGGGGGTGATGCTCTACACGCTGGTCGCCTACGTCGGGCGGCGTCAGGGGCTGATCTACCTGGCTTTCCTCGTGCTCGACCTGGCCACATCGGTGGTGCTGCTCAATGAGCCCAAGGGCGGAGATCTGGCGATGGCTGCGCTGATCTACGCGCTGTGCTGGACGCTGGCCGAGTTCAACGGGGCCCGGCACGCCTACGACTCGGAGGTCGCGGCGCGTCTGGCGGTCGCGGACTACGACAGGGAACGGCGCGCGCACGACGCGGTCGCCGCCGAACGCACCCGCATCGCTCGCGAACTCCACGATGTCGTCGCGCACGCGGTGAGCGTGATCATCGTGCAAGCAGACGGCGCCAAATATGCCCTGCGCCAAGACCCCGACACCGCCGAACGTGCCCTGGCCGCCATCGCGGGCACCGGACGCGACGCCCTGCGTGAATTGCGCCGCACCGTGGCACTGCTGCGCACCGAGCACGCACCCGAAATGTTGCCCCAACACGGCAGCGCCGGCATCGCCAAACTGGCCCAGATGATGCGCGAAGCCGGCCTGGCCGTGGACCTCGAGCTCACCGGGGAACTCGACGACATCGCCCCGGAAGTCAGTCTCGGCGTGCATCGCATCGTGCAGGAATCGCTGACCAACACCCTGCGGCACGCGGGCGCCGAACCGAAGGCGGTGGTTCGGGTGCACCGGCGTGAGCAGGACATTCTCGTCGAAGTGACCGACAGCGGTGGCGTGCCCGCGCAGGTGACAGCCGGTTCGGAGATCCCCGGCACCGGGATGGGCCTGGTGGGGATGCGCGAACGGGTCGCGGTACTGGGTGGCACGTGGCGTGCGGGCAGGCTCGACGACGGTCGCTGGCAAGTGCGGGCCGACCTGCCGCTGCACACCGATTCGGACTGAGCCGTCTTTCGCCAAAAGACGGCGAAACGTCGACGTCCGGGCCCACTAAGGTGGGGCAATGCCGATCAGCGTGCTCGTGGTGGATGATCAGGAACTCATGCGGATGGGCCTGAAGATGGTGCTGGGCGCGCACCCCGACATCGACGTGATCGGCGAAGCGGGCAACGGCGACGAAGCCGTGCGGCGCGCCAGCGAACTGCGACCCGACGTGGTGCTCATGGACGTGCGGATGCCGGTCGTGGACGGGGTGACCGCGACCGCGCGGATCGTGGCCGCGGGGCAGGGCGTGCGCGTGCTGGTGATGACGACCTTCGACCTGGACGAACACGCTCTGGGCGCGTTGCGTGCCGGTGCCAGCGGGTTCCTGCTCAAGGACACCCCGCCCGAGGACTTGATCTCGGCGATTCGCAGCGTCGCGGCCGGTGACGCGGTGGTCTCACCCAAGGTCACCAAGCGGCTGCTGGACCGGCTGGTCGCCGAGGACCCCACCAGCCTGCGCGACCCGAAAATCCTCGACGTGCTCACCGCGCGCGAACGCGAAGTGCTCGAGCAGATCGCGGTGGGTCGGTCCAATGCCGAGATCGCCGCCGCGCTGTTCCTGTCCGAGGCCACGGTGAAAACCCACGTCGGCCGGGTGCTGACCAAACTCGGACTGCGCGACCGGGTACAGGCGGTGGTGCTGGCCTACGAAACCGGGTTGGTGCGGCCCGGTGGTTGAGGTCATGGCCGGGACCGGGAGAAAAACCGGGCGCTCGTGCGTTGACCTGATAGATCGTCCGAAAGGATCGTAATGACCGCCCTGCTGTTCGTGTTGTACCTCGTCGTCGAGATCGCCGCCCTGATCGGTCTCGCCCAGCTGATCGGCATCGGCTGGGCACTGGTCGTGCTCGTGGCGGTGTCGGGCGTGGGGTTGGTGCTGCTCGGACGTCAGGGCGCGCGTGTGTTCGACCGATTCCGGCGCGCCTCCCGCGGCGAGGTGACGCCCGAGAGCGCGGTCGCCGACGGGGTGATCGTGGCCACCGGATCGGTGCTGCTGTTCGTGCCCGGCCTGGTTACCGGCGTGATCGGGCTGCTCGCGTTGTTCCCGCCGACCCGAGCGGTGCTGCGGCCTGTCCTCGAGAAGCTGGGTACAAAACGCTTCGGTCCGCTGCCGTCGTTCGCGCCCTCGCCGTATCGGGGGATGGTCGTGGACGCCGACGGTGACGTGGTCGACGGAACCGTGGTCGGGCAGTGGTACGACGACGGTCACACCGGCGGACCCCGCGCACTCGGCCCCGCCTGAGCCGACATGCCCGCGCACCGCGCGAAAGGGTTTAGAGTACCGGCATGGCCACCGAGCAGATCACCGTCACGGTGAGCGAGGAACTGGCCGACGCGGTGCGGAGAGCGAGCGCAGCGGCCGGACAGTCGATGTCGGAATTCACCATCGCCGCATGGCGGCTGGAGCTGATCGCCGTGGAGGCGGGCGGGCACTGTATCGCCGAATTCGGCGACGCCGAGATGCGCGCGGCACTGTCCCTGCCGACCTGACATTTCGCCGATACGGCAGACTGGGGCACCGTGAGTACCCAGTTGCTGATCGGTGGCCGTTTCTACAGTTCCAGCTCCCCGGACGCCACCGCGATGGCGGTGACCGACGGCACCGTGGTGTTCCTCGGCGCCGAAGCGCCCGGCCGGGCGATGCACCCCGACGCGGAGATCATCGACCTGAACGGTGCGTTCGTGGCACCCGCGTTCGTCGACCCGCACGTGCACGTCACCGCGCTGGGACTACAGCTGACCGGGCTCGACGTCAGCGGCGCGCGATCGCTGACCGAACTGCTGGACACGGTGCGCGCGCACGCCGCGCGACAGCCCGACGGGGTGATCATCGGCGAAGGATGGGACGACACCACCTGGCCCGAACAGCGCCCGCCCACCGTGGCCGAACTCGACGAGGCCGCCGGGGGCAGGCTCGTCTACCTCGCCCGGGTCGACGCGCACTCGGCCGTGGCCTCCTCGGCGCTGCTGGACGCGGCGGGCGACCTCGGCGATCAGCGAGGCCAACTGCTGCGCGCCGACGCCCACCACCGGGTGCGCGCAGTCGCATTATCGAAACTTACTCGCGCACAGCGTGATTCGGCGCGCACCGCAGCCCTGGACGCGGCAGCCGCGCACGGCATCGTCGCCGTGCACGAATGCGCTGGACCCGAGATCTCCAGCCGCGACGACATCCGCGAACTGCTCGCCTTCGAGCACGGCGTGCAGGTGCGCGCCTACTGGGGCCAGGCCGTGCGCACCGCCGACGAAGCGCGCGCGCTGATCGACGAACTCGGCGTACACGCCCTGGGCGGCGACCTGTTCATCGACGGCTCGCTCGGCTCGCACACCGCGCTGCTGCGCCAGCCCTACGCCGACGCGGCCGGCTGCGGCAAGAGCTTCCTCGACGAGGACACGGTCACCGCGCACATTCGCGCCTGCACCGAAGCGGGCATCCAAGCGGGATTCCACGCCATCGGCGACGCCGCCATGGACACCGTGGTGGCCGGATTCGCCCGTGTCGCAAGCGAACTCGGCGGACCGGCGATCGCGTCACGCGGCCATCGCGTCGAACACGCGGAGATGACCGACGCCGCCGCGATCGAACAACTCGCCGCGCTCGGGGTGATCCTGTCCGTGCAACCGGGCTTCGACGCGGCCTGGGGCGGACCCGACGGCATGTACGCCACACGCCTCGGCGCCGAACGCGCCTCCGGCCTCAACCCGTTCTCGGCGATGGCGGCAGCGGGCATCTCCCTGGCCATCGGCTCCGACGCACCCGTCACCGCCATGAACCCCTGGGCACAGGTCCGCGCGGCGGTGCACCACCGCACCCCCGGCCACGGCCTTTCCCCCCGCGCCGCCTTCGCCGCCGCCACCCGCGGCGCCTGGCGAGCGGGCGGCGTCCGCGACGGCCTGGCAGGCACGCTGGTCCCCGGCGCCCCCGCCTCCTACGCGGTCTGGGACGCCGGCGACCTGGTGGTAGCCGCAGCCGCCGACACCGTCCAACGCTGGTCCACCGACCCCCGCTCCCGCGTCCCCGGCCTACCACGCCTTGACCCCGACGCCACCCTCCCGACCTGCCTGCGCACCGTGCACAACGGCACCACCATCTACACCGCCTGACCCGCCGTCAGCAACGAATCACGGAGCGCCACACCATGATCGACCCCGCCACGGAAAACCGCCCCGACTCCGCACCCGACGAGGCGAGTCCCAGGAGGACGCACCACATGGTCGCGCGAATGCTCGCCGCTGTCGTGGGTGGGTTGCTGCTGTTCGGCAGTTTCCCGCCGCGCCCGCTGTGGTTCCTCGCACCGGTGGCCATCGCGCTCCTCACCCTGGCCGTGCGCGGACCGGGCAAGCTGCGCGCGGGGTTCGGGTACGGAATGCTGGGCGGGCTGGCGTTTTTCGTGCCGCTGCTGCCGTGGACCGGGATCTATGTGGGCCCCGTCCCGTGGTTGGCGTTGTCGACAGTGTGCGCGGTGTACTTCGGGCTGTGGGGTCTGCTCGCGCGAGGGTTGAGCGCGCTGCCGGGGTGGCCGGTATGGCTCGCGCTGGCCTGGACAACCAGTGAATGGGTCAGGTCGAGTTTTCCGTTCGGTGGATTCCCTTGGGGCCGAGTCGCTTTCGGACAGGCCGACGGCTGGTACCTGCCACTGGCCGCCTACGGTGGCGCACCGCTGATCGGCTTCGCGGTCGCCTTGACCGGCACCGGTCTCGCCGCACTGGCGCTACACCTGATCGCCTACGCGAAAACCCCCACACCCCGCACCCTGCGCACCGGAATCGCCACGGCCGCAGTGACAATGGCTATCATGCCGCTGGCCGGACTGGCCCTGCGACCGACCCTGCCGGCCCCCGACGCGGGCATCCGAACGGTCACCGTCGCCGCCATCCAGGGCAGCGTGCCGCGCCTGGGCCTGGACTTCAACGCTCAACGCCGCGCCGTGCTGGACAATCACGTCCGACGCACCGAGGAGCTGGCCGACGCCGTGTCGCGCGGCCAGGCCGCACAGCCCGACATCGTCATCTGGCCCGAGAACTCCTCCGACATCGACCCCCTGCGCAACGCCGACGCCGCTGCGGAGATCACCGAAGCGTCCGTGCGCATCGGCGCCCCGATCCTGGTCGGCGCCGTCCTGGTCAACGGCGACCGCACCACCACCAACTCGGTGATGGTGTGGAACGGCGCCGCGGGCCCCGGCGACCGCCACGACAAGAAAATCATCCAACCCTTCGGTGAATACCTGCCGATGCGTAGTTTCTTCCGTTTGTTCTCCTCCTATGCCGACCGCGCAGGCTATTTCGTGCCCGGAAACGGTGACGGAACGGTCACCGCGGCCGGGGTGCCGATCGGCGTGGCGACCTGTTACGAGGTCGCGTTCGATCGGGCATTTCGGGAATCCCTCGACGCGGGCGCGCAATTGCTCACGGTGCCCACCAACAACGCCACCTTCGGCCGCAGCGAGATGACCTACCAGCAGCTGGCCATGTCGCGGGTGCGCGCGGTCGAACACGGGCGCGCGCTGGTGGTCGCAGCTACCACCGGCGTGAGTGGCATCATCACCGCCGACGGCGTGCTCAGCCAGCACACCGAGCAGGTCGTACCCGCCGCACTGGTGGCACAGCTACCGTTGCGCGACACGACCACAATCGCCACCCGAATCGGCGCATGGCCCGAACTGGCGTCCGTTATCCTGACCGCGATCGGCGTCGGACTGCTGTTTCTTCGACGCCGCCGCGCGAATCCGACTCAGGCCGTGCGGAGTTCGGACAATTCTGAATAAGCGGTTTGTTTCAACCCGGGGGAAGCGGCACGAAGTTGCTGCTGCAGGGGTGTAATCCACTGATATAAAAATAAATCAGATCGGTAGCCATCCGGCCGCCGTAGTACTCCGAATCATGGGCGTGGATAAGCCACGCCCTGGGCCGTCGTGTGCCCGGGCGCTGCTCGGGGAGATGTGACACAAGGCAGAAACGGAGTGCTTGATGAGTTCTTTGGCCACCGACCACGTCAGCTCATGCGTCACCGACGAGGATCCGGGCCAACCGTTCGCCCTCTCGCCCGGTCAGACAGCACTGTGGTACGCGCAACGGATTCGGCCCGATATTCCGCTCACCATCGCTCATTACGTGGAACTGCACGGTGACCTCGACGTCGGCCGGTTGCTGTACGCGAACGAGCGCTACGGCGCGGAATCCCAAGTGGGACATGTCCGTCTGCTCGAGATCGACGGCGTGCCGCACCAGCGCGTGGACCCCACCTGGCGGCCCGGCTGGGCCCGGATGGACCTGCGCGACGAAGCCGACCCGCGCGCCGCCGCGCTGACCTGGATGAACACCCACGCCAGCACCCCCAGCGACATGGAGCACGAGCCGCTCACCATCAACGTGGTCATCCGCGTGGGGGACCAGGAGTGGTTCTGGTACCAGCGCGGGCACCACATCGTCATCGACGGCTACGGCGCCATGAACGCCCTGTCGCGCACCGCCGAGATCTACACCGCCACCGGCGAACAGCGCGAACCGACGGCCTCGCGCGCGGCCGCCCTGGTTGACCTGTACGCCGATGAATCCCGCTACCGCGAGTCCAGCCGATTCCGTGCCGATCAGCAGTACTGGATGGAACAGCTGGCCGGTGTGGGCGAGCCGATGACGCTGTCGTCGGTCACCGCCGCGGGCGACACCCACGACGCGGGCAGGCACCGCGCCACCGCGGTCCTGGACACCGACCTGGACACCCTGCTCACCGAGGCGATCGCCACCCACGGTTCGGCCAACTCCGCGCTCATCGTCGCCGCGCTCGCCGCCTACGTCCGTTCGGTCACCGGCGACCCGGATGTCGTGCTGAGCCTTCCTGTTTCGGCCCGCACCACCGTGGCGCTGCGCCGTTCGGCGGGCGTGGTGTCCAATGTGGTGCCGCTGCGCGTGCGGTTCGACGAGCACACCACCGTCGCCGACGTCGTGCGCCAGACCGAACTGCAGATCACCGGCGCCCTGCGCCACCAGCGGTACCGCTCCGACGACATCCGCCGCGACTGCGGGTACTCCCGCGACGCGCGCGGGTTCTTCGGGCCGATGGTCAACATCATGCTGTTCCACGACGAGTTGAAGTTCGACGACATCGCAGGTCAGGTGCACGTGCTGGCCACCGGACCCGTCGAAGACCTGTCGATCAACATCTACAACGGCGACGGCGGCCGCATCCAACTCGACTTCGAAGCCAACCCGAAACTCTACGGCGAGACCGAGAACGCCGCCCACCACGGCCGCTACCTCGACTTCCTGGCCCGCTTCCTGGCCGCCGAACCGACCACGCCGGCCAACACGCTCACCGCGATCACCACCGCCGAACACGCCAGGGTGCTGCGCGAGTGGAACGCCACCGCGATGCCGGTCCCCGCCGCGACACTGGTGTCGCTGTTCGAAGACCAGGTGCGCCGCAGCCCGCACACCATCGGTCTCGAATTCGGTGACCGCACACTGGGTTACACCGAACTCGGTGACCAGGTGAACCAGTTGGCGCGCGAACTCATCGCCCGTGGCGCGGGGCCCGAGACCACGGTCGGCGTGTGCCTGCACCGCAGTATCGATCTGGTGGTCGGGATCTACGCGGTGCTCGCCACCGGTGCCGCGTATCTGCCGTTGGACCCCGAGCATCCGGTCGACCGCATCGAAGCTGTTGTGACGCAGGCACTTCCGGTGTGTGTGCTCACCGCCGCGCGCGACGGGGTCCGGCTGCCCGAGGGTACCGAGCGGCTCGACGTGGACACCCTCGATGTCAGCGCGCACGATGTCGCGCCGATCACCGATGCCCAACGGCGCGCGCCGCTGCGCGCCGATCACCTGGCCTACGTCATCTTCACCTCCGGTTCCACCGGTAAACCCAAGGGTGTCGGTGTCACGCACGCCGCCATCGTGAACCGGTTGCGGTGGATGCAGGCCGAATACCCCCTCGATTTCACCGACGCGGTCCTGCAGAAGACCCCCGCCACCTTCGACGTGTCGGTATGGGAGTTCTTCTGGCCCTTGCAGGTCGGTGCCCGGCTGGTCGTCGCCGCCCCCGAAGGACATCGCGACCCGGCGTACCTGGCGCGGATCATCACCGAAAAGTCCATCACCACAGCACATTTCGTGCCGTCGATGCTGTCGCTGTTCGTCACCGACCCGCGCGTGCGCGGCGGGGCGGGGCTGCGGCGGGTGTTCTGCAGTGGTGAGGCGCTGCCCGGCGCCACCGTCACCGATTTCCATGCGGCACTGCACGGTCCCGACGGTGGGCCGCAGCTGCACAACCTCTACGGGCCCACCGAGGCCGCGGTCGACGTCACCTACTGGCCGTGCCCGGCCGACGCCACCACCGTGCCGATCGGTTCGCCGGTCTGGAACACCCAGACCTACGTGCTCGACCCGCAACTGCGCCCGGTGCCGCCCGGTGTCGTGGGTGAGCTGTATCTGGCCGGCGTGCAGCTGGCCCGCGGCTACCTGGGCCGCCCGGATCTGAGCGCCGACCGGTTCGTGGCCAACCCGTTCACCCCCGGCCAGCGCATGTACCGCACCGGTGACCTGGCCCGCTGGCAGGTCGACGGCGGCATCCTGGAATACCTGGGGCGCACCGACTTCCAGGTCAAGATCCGCGGGTTGCGCATCGAACTCGGCGAGATCGAAGCGGCACTGTTGGCGCAGGACGACATCGCTCGCGCGGTGTGTGTGGCCCGCGCCGCCCGCACCGGTGACGATGAACTGGTCGCCTACGTGGTCGCCGCGCCCGGCGCGCAAGCACCCGACCCGACCGCGCTGTTGGCGGTGCTGCGCCGTGGTCTGCCGTCGTACATGGTGCCCTCGGCGCTGGTCGTGCTCGACGAACTGCCGTTGAGCGCCAACGGCAAGGTCGACCGCAAAGCGCTGCCCGCACCGGAGGCGGGTGTGCGGCTCACCACCGGTGCCGACGCGCCGCAAACCGAACTGGAATGCGCCCTGGCCGAGATATTCACCGAGGTACTCGCCCTGGACGGCACCGCGATCGGGGTGCAGGACAGCTTCTTCGACCTCGGCGGCAACTCGCTGGTCGCCGCGCGGGCCGTGGCCCGGATCAACACCACCCTCGACGCGAACGTCAGCATCCGCGAGATGTTCGAAGCGTCGACCATCGCGTCGCTGGCCGCGTACATCAGCACCCACCGGTCCGAAACCTCCACGCCCAGACTGGTTCCCGTGCACCGGCCCGAACGGGTGCCGCTGTCGCTGGCCCAACAGCGGCTGTGGATTCTCAACCGGTTCGCCGAACACGCCGCCGCCTACAACATGCCCCTGGCCTTGCGACTGACCGGAACCCTCGATCTCGACGCGCTGCGTGCAGGACTGCGCGACGTGCTGGACCGCCACGAGAGCCTGCGCACCAGCTTCCCCGAAGGCCCGGAAGGTCCGTACCAGCTCATCCATCCGGCCGCGGGCGTGGAACCCGAACTCGAGCCCATCGACGTGGACGCCGCCGACATCACCGCATTGGCCGCCGAAGTGGCGGGCCGCGGATTCGATCTGCGGACCGAGACTCCGCTGCGGGTCGCGCTGTACCGGGTCGGCGGCGACGACCACCTGCTGCTGGTGGTGCTGCATCACATCAGCGGCGACGGCTGGTCGGTCGCCCCGCTGGCGCGGGACCTGATGGTCGCGGTGTCGGCGCGCGCGAGCGGTACCGCACCGCAGTGGACGGCGCTGCCGGTGCAGTACGCCGACTTCGCGATGTGGCAGCGCGAACTGCTGGGCGAGGAAACCGACCCCGAAGCGCCCATCGCGGCGCAACTCGTGCACTGGCGTGGCGCACTGGCCGGGCTGCCCGACCAACTCGACCTGCCCTTCGACCGCCCACGCCCGCTGCACCGCGCCACCGGCGGCGACACCGTCGCCTTCACCATCGACGCCGAAACCCGCCGTGCCGCAGCAGAACTGGCGACCGGTCGCGGGGTCAGCATGTTCATGGTGTTGCACGCGGTGCTGGCCACCCTGCTGGCCCGGGTGTGCGCGAGCACCGACGTCACCATCGGCACGCCGATCGCGGGACGCTCCGATCCGGCCCTGGACGAGCTGGTCGGCATGTTCGTCAACACCCTGGTGCTGCGCACCGAAGTCGATCTGAGTGCCGGGTTCGATCGCATGCTCGACCTGGTCCGCGAAACCGACCTCGACGCCTTCGCCAACCCCGACGTGCCCTTCGAGCGCCTCGTCGAACTGGTCAACCCCGACCGCTCCACCGCCCGGCACCCGCTGTTCCAGGTGATGCTGTCCTACGACCGCACCCCCGAACTGCGCGTCGAATTGCCCGGTGTGACAGCCGAACTCGTACCGATCGAGCTGGGCGTGGCCAAGTTCGACCTGCAGCTCGAGGTCCGCGACAACCACGACGACGGACCATTGCACGCCGAATTCGGTTTCGCCACCGACGTTTTCGATCGCGCCACTGTGGAAGCCATCGCCCGGCGGTTCGCCGCTCTGCTGGCCGCCGCCGTCGCCACCCCCACCACACCGATCGGCGACCTCGACGTGCTCGAACGCCGCGAGATCGCGCGACTGGTGCCCGTGGCGGGCGCTCCTGCCGAACCGGCGGGCACGCTGGCCCGGCTGCTCGGACAGACCGCGCAGCGCCTGCCCGACTCGGTGGCGGTGCGGTACCTCGGCCTCGACACCACCTACCGGGAACTCGACGAACGCTCGAACCGGTTGGCGCGCAGCCTGATCGCGCACGGCGCCGGACCCGAATCGGTGGTCGCGGTCGCGTTGCCGCGTGGTCTCGAGTCGATCGTGGCCATCTGGGCCGTCGCAAAATCCGGTGCCGCGTACGTGCCCGTGGACCCGGCCTACCCGGCCGACCGCATCGCGCACATGATCGGCGACTCCGGTGCCGCACTGGGCCTGACCCTGCCCGAACACCTCGCCGCACTGCCCACCACCACGGGAAAGCACCGGAAAGCACCGGAGTGGATGGTGTTCGGCACGGCCGACTTCGAGGCCGATTGCGCGGTCCGCTCGGGCGCTCCGCTGTCCGACGCCGATCGCCGCCATCCGATGCGTGCCGGTCAGCCCGCGTATTTGATCTACACCTCCGGCTCGACCGGCACCCCGAAGGCCGTGGTGGTCACCCACGCCGGCATCGCCTCGCTGGCCACCGAGCAGACCCAGCTGTTCAAGGTCACCGACCACGCGCGCACCATGCATTTCTCCTCGCCCAGCTTCGACGCCTCGGTGCTCGAGTTGCTGCTCGGCTTCGCCGCGGGCGCCACCATCGTGGTCGCCCCGGCCGATCTGTACGGCGGTGCGGAACTGGCGAGTTTCCTGCGCTCGGAACGCATCACGCACGCCTTCATCACCCCGGCGGCGCTGGCGACCGTGCCCGCCGGGGATTTCCCCGCGCTCAACACCGTCATCGTCGGTGGTGAGGCCTGCTCGGACGAACTCGTCGACGCCTGGGCCACCAAGTACCGGATGCACAACATGTACGGCCCGTCCGAGGCCACGGTCGCGGTCACCGCGAGCGCGCCCATGGTGGCGGGGGAGCCGGTGCCGCTGGGCGCGCCCGTGCGCGGCATGCGGCTGTTCGTGCTCGACGGCCGGTTGAACCCGGTGCCGCCGGGGACCCCGGGTGAGCTGTGCGTGTCGGGGCCTGGCCTGGCCCGCGGATACCTCGGCAAGCCGGAGCTCACCGCGCAACGATTCGTGGCCAATCCGCACGGGCGTGTCGGTGAAAGGATGTATCGCACAGGCGATCTCGTGGTCGCCGACATGACCGGCCGGTTGCGGTTCCTCGGTCGCGCCGATGATCAGATCAAGATCCGTGGCTTCCGGATCGAACTGCGCGAAATCGACCATGTGCTGCGCGAACATCCGGGCGTGCGGTCGGCGCTGACCGTGGTCCACGTCGACGAGCAGGGGCAGCAGCGGCTGGCGTCCTACGTCACCGCGCACGGCCCGATCGACGCCGCCGCCGTACTCGACACCGCGCGCGGCGCACTGCCCGGCTACATGGTGCCCGCCGCACTCGCGGTCCTGGACACCATGCCGGTCACCCCGGCGGGCAAGCTGGACCGAAAGGCGCTGCCCGCACCGGAATTCGCGGCCACCGGGGGCTCACGCGCACCACGCACCCACCTCGAGATGCGCGTCGCCGCGGTGTTCACCGAGATCCTGGGACGCCCCGTGCCCGGCGCGGAGGACAGCTTCTTCGACATCGGCGGCAACTCACTGCTGGCCACCCGCCTGGCCGCCGCCCTGCACGCCGACTTCGAAGTGGACCTGCCCGTGCGGCAGATCTTCGAGGCGCCGACCGTGGCCGGGATCGCCGGGCTGATCACGGAAGCGCCCCGGACGCAGCGGGTGGCGCTGGCGGTACACACCCCGCGCCCGGGACGCATACCACTGTCGTTGCCGCAGCAACGGCTGTGGTTCCTGAACCGATTGTCCCCCGAATCCAGTGCCTACAACATCGCGTTCGTCTTGCGAATCGGCGGAGATCTGGACGTGCATGCGTTGCGGGGCGCGGTCACCGACCTGGTGGAACGCCACGAGGTACTGCGCACCGTCTTCCCCGAAGACCTGTCCGGCGCCCAGCAGGTGATCCTGCCGCTGGCACAGGCGATGCCGACCATCGAGGTCACCGACACCGCACCCGAGCAGGCCCGCGCCGAGTTGACTTCGCTGGCCCGCCAGGGATTCGACCTCACCCAACAGACCCCGTTGCGAGTGTCGTTGCTGCGCACCGCATCCGACGAACATCTGCTCGGCGTGGTCGTGCACCACATCGCCGCCGACGGCTGGTCACTGGGCCCGCTCACGCGCGACCTGGCACTGGCCTACGTGTCCCGCACGACCGGCACCGCATCGGGTCCGGCACCACTGCCCGTGCAGTACGCGGACTTCAGCCTGTGGCAGCGCGCGGTGTTGGGCGCCGACGACGACCCGGACAGCGTCTCCGCGACACAGTTGGCGTTCTGGCGGGAAACCCTGGCCGAACTGCCCGACGAACTGCCGCTGCCCTTCGACCGGCCGCGCCCGGCCGAACCCACCGGGGCGGCGGGCACGGTGACCTGCCAGGTCTCCGCACCGCTGCAGGCCGCGCTGGACGAGCTGGCCGGCGCCACCGGTGTCAGCCTGTTCATGGTCGTGCGCTCGGCACTGTCGGTGCTGTTGCGCAGCGTCACCGGCGGCCGCGACATCCCCATCGGCACCCCCGTGGCCGGTCGCACCGACATCCAGCTCGACGACCTGGTCGGCATGTTCGTCAACACCCTGGTCCTGCGCTCCGACGTCGACCCCGGCCGCAGCTTCACCGACCTGCTGCACGCCGACCGCGACGCCGAACTCGCGGCGCTCGCGCACTCCGACGTGCCGTTCGAACGGGTCGTGGACGCGCTGGGACGGGAAAGCAGGGCCAGCAACCGGCACCCGCTGTTCCAGGTCGCGCTGAGCATGCAGGACAACCCCACACCCGAACTGGAACTGCCCGGCCTGCGCCTGGCCGCGGAAGAACTCGACATCGCCCTGGCCAAATTCGACCTGGAACTGCGGATCGCGCCCGCATCCGACACCGGTCTCCGCTTCGAATTCGTCTACGCCACCGAACTTTTCGACGCCGCCACCATCGACACCCTCGCCGACCGGTTCGTGCAGATCCTCACCCAGGTCACCGCCGACCCACGGCAACGGGTGTGCGATCTGGACCCGCTGACCGTGCCCGAACAGCGTGACCGCGTCCCCGCCCAGGGACCCGCCGCGGTCACCCCGATCATCCTGGCCGACATCCTCGACGGTGCCGCCACCAAGTACCCGCACCGGCCCGCGCTGCGCTGGTTCGCCGGCGGCAGCGTCGCGGGCGAGGTGGGCGAGCTCGATTACGCCGAAGTCGCCGACCGGGCGCATCGCCTGGGCCGTGCGCTGATCGCGCGCGGCATCGGCACCGGGGACCGGGTGGCCGTCGGCCTGACCCGTTCGCTGGACTGCGCACTGGCGATCTTCGGTGTCGCGGCCAGCGGCGCGGCCTTCGTGCCCGTCGACCCGCGCTACCCGGCCGACCGGGTGCGGCACATGCTCACCGACTCCGGTGCCCGCGCGGTGCTCACCGCGAGCACCGACGCCGACGCACTGCGCGAAGCCGCGGGCACCCTCGACACCCAGTGGTTGCTGATGGACGGCGACGATCTCAACGCCGAACTGGCAGGCTACGACGGCGATCCGATCACCGATTCCCAGCGGATCCGCCCCGTGCGCAACGCCGATCTGGCCTACCAGATCTACACCTCCGGCTCCACCGGACTGCCCAAGGGCGTGACCGTCACCCACGGCGGTCTGGCCAGCCTCGCCCTCGACCTGCACGAACGCATGGGCCTGGACCGGTTCTCCCGGACATTCTTCTTCTCCACCCCCAGCTTCGACGTCTCGGTGCTGGACATGCTGCTCGCGGTCTATTCCGGCGCCGAAATGGTGATCGGGCCGATCGACATCTACGGCGGCGACGAACTGGGCGCACTGCTGGAACGCGAACAGATCACCCACACCTTCCTCACCCCCGCGGTGCTGGCCTCCATCGACGCCACCCGCTGGCCGCTGCCCAGACTGCGCGGACTGATGGCCGGCGGTGAGGCGGTGCCGCCGGATCTGGTCGAAAGCTGGGCCCCGGGGCGTCGGTTCATCAACGCCTACGGGCCCACCGAGTTCACCGTCATCGCCGCGATGTCGGAACTGCACGTCGGCGTGCCGGTCACCATCGGCACGCCCGTGCGCGGCTCCCGTGCGCTGGTGCTCGACGAACGCCTGCGACCGGTGGTCACCGGCGTGCCCGGCGAGCTGTACATCGGCGGTGCCGGTATCGCGCAGGGCTACCACGAACGATTCGGCCTGACCGCCGGACGATTCATCGCCGACCCGTGCGGTCCGGCAGGCAGCCGCATGTACCGCACCGGTGACGTGGTGCGCTGGACCGCCAACGGCGAGATCGATTACCTGGGCCGCAGCGACCACCAGGTCAAGGTGCGCGGCTTCCGGATCGAACTCGGCGAGATCAGCGCCGTACTCGGCGCACACCCACAGGTTCGCTTCGCCCACACCGAGGTTCGACGGATCTCCGGCGACGACCGGATCGTGGCGTGGGTGCAGCTCAACGAAGGCACCGACCCCGCCGAACTGGCCGCGGTGGCCGAGCTCGCGAAGGTCCGGCTGGCCGGGCACATGGTGCCCGCGTCACTGAACCTGATCGACCGGGTACCGCTGACACCCGTGGGCAAACTCGACCGCACCGCACTGCCGGAACCGGAATTCACCGCCACCGCGGGCCGGGCACCACGCACCGGCGCCGAACGGTTGGTGGCCAAGGTGTTCGAGGACCTGGTCGGTGCGACCGAGGTCAGCGCCACCGACAGCTTCTTCGACATCGGCGGCAACTCGCTGCTGGCCACTCAGTTGGTCGCCCGGTTGGCCGCGGCCAGCAATGTGCGTCTCGAGGTGCGCACGGTGTTCGCGACGCCCACCGTCGCCGAACTCGCCGCACTCATCGAAACCGGGCCGTCCGGCGACGAACACCGACCCGACCTGGTCCCGCAGGTGCGCCCGGAACGGATCCCACTGTCCGCGGCACAGCGCCGACTGTGGTTCCTCAACCGGTTCAACGCGGGCGGCGACAACCAGTCCGCGGGCGCCTACAACATCCCGGTCGTGCTGCGCCTGCACGGTCTCATCGACCTCGATGCACTCGTTGCCGCTTTGCACACGGTGCAACGACGGCACGAGACGCTGCGCACGGTGTTCCCCGAAACCGGCGGCGAGCCCGAACAGTTGGTCCTGGACCCGGAGATCGCCGCGGTCACCCTGTTCCACGCCACGGCCACCCCCCATGAAGTCGAAACCGCCGTCACCCGCTTCGTCACCCCGGGCTTCGACCTGTCGGTCTCGGTGCCGATGCGCGCGGCGCTGATCACCGTCGACCACACCGGGAAGTCCGTCCCGGCGAAGGCCAAATACGCCGTAGCCAGTTCGACCGAACACGTGCTGGTGCTGGTCGTGCACCACATCGCGATGGACGGGTGGTCCCTGGAACCCCTCGCCGGCGAAGTCGCCGCCGCGTACCGGGGGATCCAGACCGGGGAACCGTTCGGCGAACAGATCCCGGCGATCCAGTACGCCGACTACACCCTGTGGCAGCAGGAACTTCTGGGCACCGAAGACGACCCGGACTCGCTGATCAGCAAACAACTCGAGCACTGGACCGGCGTGCTGGACGGGCTGCCCGAACTGCTCACCGTGCCCGCCGACCGGCCACGCCCGCCGGTGCCCTCCTACCGGGGCGGCACCGTCGACTGCGCGGTCGACGCCGCCACGCACCGGGCGTTGCGCGGCATCGCCACCGACAACAACGTCAGCATGTTCATGGTGCTGCACGCGGCCCTTGCGGTCCTGCTGCACCGGGTCACCGGCGACGAGGACATCACCGTGGGCACCGCCAGCGCGGGCCGCGGCCATCCGGCGCTGGACGCGATGATCGGCATGTTCGTCAACACCCTGGTGTTGCGCACCGAGGTCGCGCAGGACCGGGCGTTCATCGACCTGCTGCGCACCGTCCGCGACGGTGACCTCGACGCCTTCGCCAACGCCGACCTGCCTTTCGAACGGCTGGTCGAAGTGGTGAATCCGGCCCGCTCGCAGGCACATCACCCGCTGTTCCAGGTGATGCTGTCGGTGCGCAACACCCCCGTGCGGATGCTCGAACTGCCCGGCCTGCGGATCGAAGCCGTCGACGCCGACGCCGGCATCGCCAAGTTCGACCTGCAGTTCACCTTCACCGAAACCCAGACCGCCGACCGGATCGGCGACGGCATCGACCTGTCGGTGAACTACGCCGCCGACCTGTTCGACGAGGTCACCGCCCGCCGACTGGGGGACCGCCTGGTTCGCCTGCTCACCGCCGTGGCCGCCGACCCGCACACCGCGGTCGGCGACCTGGCACTGCTGGACGCCGTCGAATGGACCGCTCTCGCACCGGTGCACGGCGCCCGCCCCGACGCCCCGCTGACCCTGGCCGGGGTTTTCGGTGCCGCGGTCGCGCGCTCCCGCGACGGTGTCGCACTGTGCGCGGGTGACACCGTGGTCACCTACGACGCGCTGGACCGGTGGACCAACCGCCTCGCGCGGGTCCTGATCAGCCAGGGCGTCGGCCCGGAAACCCTGGTAGCCCTCGGCATTCCGCGTTCGGTGGAATCGGTGGCGACCATGCTGGCCGTGGCCAAGGCAGGCGCGGCGTTCGTGCCCGTCGACCCGAACTACCCACCACAGCGGATCAGTCACATGCTCACCGATTCCGGTGCGGCACTGGGGCTTACACTGCTCGAGCACCGCGATCGACTGCCCGGCGACACCCGCTGGCTCACCCTGGACGACCCGCAGACCAGGGCCACCGTCCTGGGCACCGACGACTCGCCCATCACCGACGCCCAGCGCACTCACCCACTGCGCCTGCACAATCCGGCCTACGTGATCTACACCTCCGGCTCCACCGGCACCCCCAAGGGCGTGGTCGTCACCCACGGCGGCCTGTCCAACTTCGCCGCCGAGACCGCCGACCGTTTCGACGTGCGGCCCGGCAGCCGGGTGCTGCACTTCGCCACGCCCAGCTTCGACGCCGCCATGCTCGACCTGCTGTTCGCCCTCGGTGGTGCGGCCACCCTGGTGATCTCCCCGGCCGGAGTGGTCGGCGGTGAGGAACTGCGGCAGGTGTTCATCCGGGAGCGGATCACCCACGCGTTCATCACCACCGCCGCACTGGGCACCGTCGACCCCACCGGCGTGCACTCGCTGGCGCACGTGCTCACCGGCGGCGAAGCACTGCCGCCGGAACTGATGGCGCGCTGGGCACCGGGCCGCAACTTCTACAACGTCTACGGCCCCACCGAGACCACCATCGTCACGCTGATGCCGCAACCGATGAGCCCGCAGGGCCCGATCACCATCGGTGGCCCCATCCGTGGCGTCGCGGCCACCGTGCTCGACCGACGGCTGCACCCCACCCCGATCGGTGTCACCGGCGAATTGCAGTTGGCCGGTGAGGCTTTGGCGCGCGGCTACCTGAACCGGCCGGGTCTGACCGCCCAGCGGTTCGTCGCCGACCCCTACGGGGCACCCGGTGCGCGGATGTACCGCACCGGCGACCTGGTGCGCTGGCGGGACGGCACTAAGTCGGCGCTGGACGTGGAATACGTGGGCCGCACCGACCACCAGGTCAAGGTCCGTGGTTTCCGCATCGAACTCGGCGAGATCGACGTCGCGTTCGCCCGCCACGCCGACGTCGAGCTCGCGCTCACCATCGGCCACACCACCGGGGCCGGCGTCACCGCACTGGTGTCGTATGTGAAGGCACGCAACGGCACCGCGCCCAGCGTGCCCGAACTGCTCGAACACGTCGCCGCGCACGTGCCCAATTACATGGTCCCGCAAGCGATCATGATGCTGGACGAGGTGCCACTGAGCCCGGTGGGCAAGCTGGACCGGTCGCGGCTGCCCGAGCCGGTGTTCACCGCGTCGGGTGGTTACCGGGCGCCGGTGACCCCCGCAGAGGTGGCGCTGTGCGCGGTGTTCACCGAGGTCCTCGGGGTACCGCGCGTCGGCGTGGACGACGGGTTCTTCGAACTGGGCGGCAACTCGCTGCTGGCCACCAAAGTCGTTGCCGCACTGCGTGAGCAGGGCTACGAGATGCCGGTGCAGATGATGTTCGGCGACGCCACCCCCGCGGGGATCGCCGCCAAGCTGGACGATCTGGACCCGGACGCGGTGATCGAGGCCGCCACCGGCCCGGTGCTGGCGCTGCGCCCGTCCACCAGCCCGCACGACACCCCGCTGTTCTGCGTGCACCCCGCCATCGGCCTGGCCTGGTGCTACGCGGGACTGCTCGCGCACCTGGCACCGCAACGTCCGGTCTACGGCCTGCAGGCCCCGCACGTGTCCGGCGACGACGGCTTCACCTCGATCCCCGAAGCCGCGGGACACTATGTCGCCCAGATCAAGTCGATCCAGCCGCACGGCCCCTACCACCTGCTTGGCTGGTCGCTGGGCGGGCTGATCGCGCAGGAGATCGCCGTGCAGCTGCAAGACGCGGGCGAAGATGTCGAACTGCTGGCCATGATGGACAGCTACCAGCTCGGCGACCGGTGGCTGGACACCTCGATGCCGACCGTGGCCGACATCCTCGGCGAATTCGGCGCGGACCTGGTCGACGGGGCACCGCTGCCCGCCGACCTGGACCTGCACGAAGCGGCGGACCTGCTACGGGCACAGCCGGGCCCGTTCGCCGCGCTCTCGGTCGATCACCTGCAACGCCTCTACACCGGTTACGCCGACGGCACCGTCATGGCCAACCGGTTCCGGCCGCGCACTTTCGACGGCGATCTGCTGTTCTTCACCGCCGCGGCGGACGAGATCAACGCCGCCGACCCCGGCCGGTGCGCCGAGGCCTGGCAGCCGTTCGTCACCGGCAACATCCACAACCACGACCTGCCCTGCAGGCACTCGGGCATGACCTCACCGGAATCGTTGGCGGCGATCGGCCCCGTGCTGCATCGCCACCTCGACGCCGTCCCGGAGATCACCGTGTGCGGCAGCGGCCAGAAGGAGATGCGTCCGTGAGTCTTGCGGTAGAAGTACGTGGCCTGGCCAAGAGTTACGGCAAGGTACGCGTGCTGAAAGAGATCGACCTGGAGATCCCGGCGGGCACCGTCCTGGGCCTGCTGGGACCCAACGGCGCGGGCAAGACCACCACCGTGCGCATCGTCACCACGCTGTTGCGACCCGACGCCGGTTCGGTGCGGGTCGCGGGCATCGACGTGCTCGCCGACCCGGCAGCCGCGCGCACCCGGATCGGGTTGTCCGGCCAGTACGCCGCGGTCGACGCGAACCTGACCGGTTACGAGAACCTGCGCATGGTGGCCCGCCTGTACGGCATGGGCCGCAAACAATCCGTGGCACGCGCGGAGGAACTGCTCACCGCGTTCGGCCTCGACCACGCGGCAGGCCGACGCGCGGGCACCTACTCCGGCGGCATGGCGCGACGCCTGGACCTGGCCGGTGCGCTGGTGGCGCGCCCGCCCGTGGTGGTCCTGGACGAACCGACCACGGGCCTGGACCCGCGCGGGCGCCTGGACATGTGGCAGGTGATCGGCGACCTGGTCGACGACGGCACCACCGTGCTGCTGACCACCCAGTACCTCGAGGAAGCCGACCTGCTCGCGGACCGGATCACCGTCATCGACAAGGGCACGGTGATCGCGCGCGGGTCCGCCGACGAACTCAAGACCTCCATCGGCGGCGACCGGCTCACCGTCACCCTGGCCGCCGGCCAGAGCCCATGGCCCGCGATGTCGGTGCTGCACCAGGTGGGCGTGGGCGAACCGATCCACGAACCCGGCAGCGACGAAGTGTCGGTGGTGGTCGGCAACGGTTCCCGCACGATGGTCGAAGCGTTGCGCCGCCTCGACGACGCCGGAATCTGCGTGCTGGATGCGAACGTGGTGCGCCCGACCCTGGACGACGTGTTCCTGTCCCTGACCGGCACCCCCGCCGAACCCATCCCCGAGTCCGAAACCGATGTTGTGCAAGAGGAGATCTTGTCGTGAGCGCGCCCGATGTCACGGTGGACGAGTACGAAACCCGCGACCTGCCGATCCAGCCCGCCACCCCGAGGCCGACCGCGCCGCAGGAGATGGAACCGCGGGCCCGGTTCGTGCGCGACAGCGCGATCGTGGCCTACCGCAACCTGCTCACCATCCTGCGCGTGCCCACACTGCTGGTCACCGCCACGATCCAGCCGCTGATGTTCGTGTTCCTGTTCGCCTACATCTTCGGCGCGTCACTGGGCGGCGACCAGTACCGGGAATTCCTGCTGGCAGGCATCTTCACCCAGACCGTGGCGTTCAACGCCGCCTTCACCACCGTCGGACTGGCGGGTGACCTGCAGAAGGGCATCATCGACCGGATGCGGACGCTGCCGATGTCGCGGCTGGCGGTGCTGATGGGCCGCACGCTGTCGGACCTGGTGGTCAACATCGTGAGCCTGGGCGTGATGTCGGTGTGCGGGTACATCGTGGGCTGGCGCATCCACGGCAGCTTCGGCGACGCGATGATCGCGTTCTCGATCATCCTGCTGTTCGCGTTCGCGATGTCCTGGGTCGGCGCGCTCACCGGCCTGGTCTCACCGACCGTGGAAGTGGCGCAGAGCGCGGGCCTGATCTGGCTGTTCCCGCTCACGTTCATCTCCTCGGCGTTCATCTCCGCCGAAACCCTGCCCGGCCCGCTGCGCGCGATCGCCGAATGGAACCCCATCACCGCGGTCTCCGCCGCAGGCCGCAAGCTGTTCGAAAACGACTCACCACCGGCGTTCGTCCCCGCGACCGGATGGGCCGCGGAGAACTGCATCCTCTACGCGATCATCTGCTCACTGGTCATCCTCGCCATCGCCATGCCGGCGGCCCTGCTGCAATACCGCAAGGTCGCCAGTCACTGAACCCCTGAAACGTCGAAGGCCGCCTTCCCACAAGGGGAGGCGGCCTTCGACGTAGCGCTGCGACCTTACCCGCGGCGGCGGGTCTTCAGGATGTCGAGACGCTCCTTGAGTAGCTCCTCGAGCTCCTCCTTGCTACGACGCTCCAGCAGCATGTCCCAGTGGGTGCGCGGCGGCTTGACCTTCTTCACCTCGACCGAGGTGCCCTCCATGAGCTGACCCTCCTGGCCGTTACGGCACGCCCAAGTGGGGGGGATCTCCGCGTCGTCGGCGAACGGGACGTCGAACTCCTCACCGTTATCGGTGCGGTAGCGGGCGATCCGGCGCGGGGCCAGGTCGTGGTCGCGATCGGTCTCGTAGCTCACCGCTCCGAGCCGACTGCCCCGGAGAACGCGATCTGCCATGTGTGCTCCTGTGTATATGGCGGCTGGTGCCGCGGTTTTCGGCGCTTGACTCCGCCTCTTCCCTCCCTACGGGTACTCCTTCGTCGCACCCTTCGGTCAGTCCATCGGCGGAGGCGCGCCGAAAACAGGACTGGGTACTACTCCAACGCGCGGGAGGGATGAACTGTTCCATTGTAGTCGTATGGTCGTGCCGACCGTGCCAGGCCCAGATCTGGATGCCCGCTCAGCGAGACCTGAACCGGCGAAATGTTTCGCGGGCCGATAGGGTTTCGCATCATGTCGCGCAGTCGCCTGCTGTCCTGCCTGTGGTGCGGGCGGGAGATCGTGGATTCGGAGTCGGGTCGGCGTCGCCGCTATTGCCGCCAATCGTGCCGTCAACGTGCCTATGAACACCGCAGCAGTCTCAAGGGGACCGGGATTCCCGAGGACGCCGTGGTGCTCACTGCGCAGGAGGCGGCCGATCTGGCTGATCGGTGGTTCGCGGCGCGGTGTGCTGCCGAGGATGTGGCTACGGCGGTGGGGGAGGGAGCCTCGGCGGCCGAGTTGGCGGAGTTGAGTGCGACGTTGGTGCAATTGGCTCGGGAAGCGGAACGGCTTCGCTGAACGCGCGAAACTCCGTGTGTCCCAGTGGAATTCGGTGGGGCACACGGAGTATTGCGGCCAGTTCTAGGTCATCAGTGACTCGCGGGCGCGCAAGTAGACAACTGTGACGCCGCCGACGACGAACAGGGCCAGCGCGGTTGCCGCGCCTGCGGTGGCGAGGTCGGGGTTGGTGAGGGCCTGGCCGCGCAGGGCTTGCCAGCACACCAGCGTGAGCAGGCCGAAGTAGCCCAGTGTCGCTACCACCAGCAGGGCGGTGCGGGTGGTTTCGGTGCGCAACCAGGGATAACGGGGTGCCAGGGCGATCAGCGCGACGGTGAGCAGTAGCAGCAACTGGATGCCGTGCAGGCCGACGAAATGCGGGATGCGCAGGTCACCGCCGACCGTGCTCCACCCGGTGATCGGCATCCCACCTGCGCTGTCACGCGCGGTGTCCCCGGCACGCACGGTGTGACCCGCCACCAACCCGACCACGGTGCCGTCGGCCTGGCGCACCAGCTGCGGCCCGGTGAACCCCATCAGATACCCGAGCATCATCGCGGCCACGGCCAACCACAGCCCCGCCTTCAACGCCACCCTGGTCGGCCGATCCGCCAGCTTCTGCCACGAAATGATCACCGCCAGAACCAGATTGGCCACGAACAACCCGGGCACCCCGGCGGCGAACACCTGCTGTCCGATCGCATTGACCGGATCGACGGAATCATTGAAATGGCTGAACGTCCCCCGCGCGGCCTGCACCGCGATGAACCCCACATCGGCCACACCGGTCACCGCGAACACGGTCCCCAACCACCAGGTAGCCCGCCGCCCCCGATGCGGCAACCGCAAAATCCACGCCAACGTCACCCCATACAACGCGAACGCGAACCCGAACTTCGCCGGCTTGAGCCACACCGACTCCCCGAGCAACACCCGATCGTCCACCACCATCCCCACCACCGACACCACCACCAGCGCCGCCATCAACGCGGAATTCACCATCAACGGCCCATGCCATGGCGCACGCTCGGAACGCGGTGCCACAACACGGAACCGAATGCGGGACAGGGTCTGAGTGAAGTCGATCGTCGCCATGAACCCAAAGTAGAAATCCGCTGTACCCCACCAAATCCCACTGAGGAACGGTTCAGCCCTCATACCCGAGTACTGCCCGAGGCCAACCCCTGGCCCGGTCGTGGCAGAACCCTGAGATCGCCAGCGCGAACTCAGGGTTCCAGGGTCCTAAGTCGAGGACACCGGGGTTTCGGGGAGCAGTTCGGTCAGCAGCGGTGACCACTCGTGGCGGCGGGCAGGGAAGCAGCGGTCGAGCAGATCGCGCATGATCGCGGGCGCGATCGACGCACCGGGGGAGGCGCCGAGCAGGCCGGCGCAGGTTCCGTCGGCGCCGGTCACCAGTTCGGTGCCGAATTCGAGCACGCCGCCGTGTTTCGGGTCGGGTTTGACCAGTTGGGCGCGTTGGCCTGCCTGGATCAGGGTCCAGTCGGCGGGGTCGGCGGTGGGGAAGAAGCGTTGGAGTTGGGCGAATTTCTGGCGGCGGGTGGCGAGCAGTTCGGTGATCAGAAACTTGACCAGGCCGAGGTTCTGTAGCCCGGCGGCGACCAACGGCACGATGTTGTGGGGGCGCAACGTGGTGAACAGGTCGGTGAGTTTTCCGTGGCGCAGGAGCCGGGTGCTGAAGGTGGCGTAGGGCCCGAACAGCAGGGCCGCGCTGCCGTCGACCTCGCGGCGGTCGAGGTGGGGGACCGACATCGGGGGTGCGCCCACTGCGGCTTGGCTGTAGACCTTGGCTTGATGCTCGGCGACGACCTCGGGATTGTCGGTGCGCAGGAACTGCGCGCCCAGCGGGAACACCCCGTACCCGCGCACTTCGGGCAGACCGGCACGCTGCAGCAGGCGCAAGGCGTATCCGCCCGCGCCGACGAACACGAACCTGGTGCGCACCTGGAACTTTCGTCCACTGTCGAGATCGCGACCGCGCACGGTCCACAGTCCGTCCTTGCCGCGCGCCAGCCCGGTGATCTCGCGACGCATCCGCACCGCATTGCCCGCCGCGCTCATCGTGGCCAGCAAAGACCTGGTCAGCGCGCCGAAGTCGATATCGGTGCCCGCACTGTGCCGGGTCGCCGCCATCGCGTCTCCGTCGGCCCGGCCGCGCACGAGCAGCGGCGCCCACTGCGCGATCACCGCGCGATCGGTGGTGAACTCCATGTCCGCGAACGCGGGCAGTTCCCGCAACGTCTCGTACCGCTGCCGCAGGTAGGCGATATCGCGTTCGCCGAACACGGCCGTGATATGCGGTGTCGGGGTGAGAAACGTGTCGGGCTCGAGCTCGCCGCGTCGCGCCAGCGCGGACCAGAACCGTCGCGACAGCGCGAACTGCTCCGCGATCCCCGCGGCCTTGGCACCGTCGGCAGGGTCGGGCATGTAGTTGAGCTCGCACATCCCGGAATGCCCGGTGCCTGCGTTGTTCCACGGATGGCTGCTCTCGGCCGCCGGTTCGCCCAGTCGCTCGAACAGTGCGATCGACCAATCCGGTGCAAGGGTGCTCAACAGTGCGCCGAGTGTGGCTGACATGATCCCGCCGCCGATCAGGACCGCGTCGAGAACGTCGTCGCCACTGCGGGTTTCGGGTCGTGTGGTGTCGTTCATGGTCGAACCTCCCGTGTGCTGTGTACGGCCATCGTCACGCGCCCACCAGCTATCCGTCCAACACGAAATCGCCGAAGATATGATCCGAATATGGATGAATACGGCGATGTCGGCGCGCAGGCCCTGGCCCCGCTGCTGGCCGCGTTCGACGCGGCCGCCGCCGAAGGCCATTTCACCAGGGCCGCCGCGCGACTGGGCGTGCCGCAATCGTCGCTGAGTCGCCGGATCAAAACCCTCGAACAGGAACTGGGTGTGGCCCTGTTCCAGCCGATCGGGCGCGGCGTGGCACTCACCCCGCAGGGACGTGAACTCTACGAACGCACGCGCGGGCTGGTCCGCGCCCTCGACGACGCGGTGCACCGGGTCCGCGCGGACGCCGACCCCGACACGGGCCTGGTCCGCTTCGGCTTCCCCTTGACACTGGGCCCCGTCAGCATTCCGTCGCTGCTGGCCCAATTCCACACCCGATCCCCCCGCATCCGCCTGCACCTGGTGCAAGCCCACGGCGAAGCACTGGCCGAACAGGTCCGCGACGGCCGCCTCGACCTCGCGGTGATGATCCCGCCCCCACCAGACCTGCCCACGGTCGACCTCGGCCGCCAACGCATAGACCTGCACGTGGCGAAAACCCACCCACTGGCGGCCCGCACCCGCATCGACCTGGCCGAACTGGCCGACGAAACCTTCATCGCGAATCCACCCAGCTACCAACTGCGCAGACTCCTTGACACCTGGTGCACCGCAGCGGGTTTCACCCCTCGCGTGGCTTTCGAGATCACCGAATTCGAAACGCTGCGCGCCCTGGTAGCCCTCGGTCAAGGCGTGGCACTGCTACCGGCCGCCGAAATCCCGAACCCGGACCTGGCGATCATCCCCATCGATGGCAAACGCGACCGCGAGGTCGGTCTGGTCTCGGGAGACCATGACTCGACGCTCGCGGTCGCGCGGCTTCGGGATTTTCTGATCGCGCGGCGGGCGGCGATCAGTGGGTAGGTATCAGTCCTGGGCGATGCCCGCGTCGACGCCACGCGCGGCAAGCCACGGGTGCGGGTCGATCGGGGCGCCGTACAGGGAGCCGTCGGGCACGTGCACCTCGTAGTGCAGGTGGGGGCCGGTGGAGTTGCCGCGGTTGCCGACGGTGGCGATGACGTCACCGGCGTTGACGTGCTGGCCGACCTGCACCAGGATGTCGTTCACGTGGCCGAACACGCCGATGGTGCCGTCGTCCTGCTGGACGCGGACCCACAGGCCGAAGCCCGTGGCCGGACCGGCTTCGATCACGGTGCCGTCGGTGACGGCGAAGATCGGGGCGCCGACCGGGTCACCGAAGTCGATGCCGTTGTGCGCGGTGCCCCAGCGGGCGCCGTAGTAGGAGGTCAGGCGGCCGGTGACCGGGCGAACGGTCTGCGGGCGCGGCGGTGCGGGCGGCGCGAGGGTCGGCAGCGCGGGCAGCTCGAGGGCTACCGCTTCGCGGTGCTCTTCCCACGGGATCGGGGCAGACGCGGGGGCCTGCGCGCTCTGGGCCTCGGCGGGGGTGTACGCGGTGAAGCGGTACTGGCCGGCATTGACAGCCTCAGTGGCATCCGCGGCGATAGTAGTAGTGGGGACATGGCTCTCAGGCTCACTGAAAGTGGCGACGGAGGTACCCACGAGTGCGGACAAAGCCACCGCACCCGCGACTACGCCTCCCCAACGACCTGCGAAGGCGTCGGAGACTCGAGCAGATAACGGGTTGGTCACGAACATGGTTATGAACGTAGCTAAACCGTAACCTTCGCGGCGAACTCTGTGGTTGCGATCACGAACCGCTATAACCGCAGTTGATCTATAACGATCCTCTAACGAAACTCTCCTTCATTGGACTCACCGGGTGAAATGCCGGTGTGCAAGATCGTTGCCGAAAACCCTCATCCCGGGGACACTGATTCAGTGGACGCTAACGGAGTTCGTGCGATCACCGCGTTATCGGACCCCACTCGGCGCGCGATCTTCGAATCGCTGCCGCAGGGCCCCCGCTCGGTGGCCGAACTGGCCACCGCCACCGGAATCACCAGCTCAGCGGCCTCCCAGCACCTACGCGTGCTGCGCGAAGCCCACCTGGTCCGCATGCGACGCGAGGGCAACAAGCACCTGTACTCCCTCGATCCGCGCGGTCTCAACGACGCTCGCGACTACCTGGAGAAGTTCTGGCCCAGCGCCCTGGCCGCGCACGCCGCCGCGCTGCGTGACGCGGCCGGTGTCGAACCTGCTCAGCCCACTCGGCGATAACGGGAACGCCCCGTGGCGGCCCATGCCTGCTTGTCCAGCTGCATGTCGACCGCGGAGATCACCTCGGGCACGCCGATTCGCAGCAACCCGGCATCGGGCGACAATCCCTCGGGGTCGCCCGTGTGCCCCGCCCACAGCACCGCGTGCCTGCCGATCAGGTGCGCGGGCGGTCCGCCCCGACGCGGCGGGGTCGGCCCGAACAGCAGCACCGTGCGGGTGCCGAACGCCGTGGCCAGATGTCCGATACCGGTATCGCCGCTGATCACCAGCGTCGCCTCGGCCACCGTGGCCGCCAGATCGGTGAGGTTCTGCCTGCCCGCCAGCACCCGATCGTCGGGCAGACCCGCCTGCGCGGCCACCTCCCTGGCGATATCGCGTTCGAAGGGGTCGCCGGTGAGCACGACATCGCGGCCCAGCACCAGCAGGTGGCGCACCACCGCGGCGAACCGCTCGGGCGGCCACCGACGTGCGGGCGCGCCCGCACCGATATGGACCACCACGCAATCGCGGCGACTGATCGAGGCCACCGGCGGCACCAAACCGAGGTTGCGGCGATCGGCGTCGATGCCTTCCCCCTCGAGCAGCCGACACCACCGATCCACCGCGTGCGCTTCGGGATCCCAGCGGGGACCGGCGAGCTTGGGCAGGGCGGGCGTGCGATGGCCGATGATCCGCGCGGCCCCGGTATCGGCCAGTGCCCGTGCGCTGGCGCCGTCGGGGCCGTGCAGGTTCACCGCCAATTCGGGTGCGGGACCGTCCCAGATCAAGGCGGCCGGGTCGGCGGTGGCGACCAGTTCGTCGACCGAGGAGATCAGGTCCACGATCTGCTCCAGCCGATGCGGGGCGGCCAGGACGATCCGGCTGCGCGGTTCGGCCCGGCGCAGGGCACGCAGAGCTGGGACCGCGGCGAGAAGATCACCGAGGCCCCGAGCTTGCAGCACGAGTACAACCGACACATTCTTCATCTACCCGGGACGGTTGCGGACCAAACGTTCGCCTGGGCAACGAGGCAGTGGTGCACGACACGATCACAACCCCAGCTACTTTCCGGAAAACCGGTGCGCGCGGGCATAACATCTCGTCATGACGACAAACACCGTGTTGGGGAGCCCGTTGACGGCTCTGGCCAAGAAGACCTGGCAAACAATTCTGGTCACCGGTTTGCTCGCGGTGGTGCTCGGCATCATCGTGCTCGTGTGGCCCGGTCCGTCTCTGCTCGTGGCGGGCGTTCTTTTCGGTATCTACATGGTTGTCAGCGGCATCTTCCAATTGGTGGCCGCCTTTACTCATCTGCCCAGCACCAGCTTTCGCGTGCTGTCGTTCATCAGTGGCGTGCTGTCGCTGATCATCGGCGTGTTCTGCTTCCGCGACGACCTGGCCTCGATCGTGCTGCTGGGTCTGTGGATCGGTATCAGCTGGCTGTTCCGTGGCATCGCGGTGCTGTTCGCGGCGATCTCCGACAGCGGTGTGCCCGGACGTGGTTGGCAGATCTTCTACGGCATCGTCAGCGCGCTGGCCGGTGTGGTGCTGATCGTGTGGCCGATCTCGTCCATCGCGACCCTGGTCTGGGTGGTGGGCATCTTCTTGATCGTCATCGGCGTCATGGAGATCATCACCGCGTTCGGTGTCCGCAAGGACTCGCACCTGCTGGACCAGCAGGCACACTGACCCCGACAACGGAGAAGTTCGTCTGAATCGGCCGGTGCCTTCGGGTGCCGGCCGTTCTCGTCTGAACTACGCTTCGCAGCTATGGAATTCGTATACAACCTGGTGGTTGTCGCACACTTGCTCGGCATGGCCGCGGTCGTCGGTGGCTTTGTCGCTTCGCGCCCGGTGGTCTCGGAGCTGATGGTCTGGGGTGCTCGCGCGCAGCTGATCACCGGCATCGCCCTGGCCGGGATGGCATCGGCCATCGACTCCCTCGGTAAAGACCCCGACACCACGAAACTGGCGGTGAAGTTGATCATCGCCGTCGCGGTAGCCGCCTTCGCGGAAATCGGTCGCGCGGATGCCAAGCGCGGCAAGCAGATCAACTGGATGACCGACGCCGCGGGCGGCCTGGCCATCGTGAACGTGTTGGTCGCCGCCCTCTGGAACTGACAAAAGACCTGTGTCAGGCGGTCGCGCGAGCCCGCTTGGCCAATTCGACTGTGGCCGAACGCAGTTCGCTGATATCTGACAGTGGTGCGGCGTAGCCGACGCGGGTGCGGGCTACGCCGCGGGGGGATTCCACACGCAGGTCCAGGCCGTAACGGTCGGCTCGTTCGCAGGTGGCGGCGATGGCATCGGGGAAGCCGCCCAGCTGCTGAGCCATCGCCAGGAGGGCTTCGGCGTGGTCGGCGTTGAGGTGAGCGATGCCGGGGGCGGACTGGGGCACGATCGGGTCCGGTTGCGCGGCAAGGTAATCCGCTGCCGAGGCCGAGTCCATTCGACCGTAGCCACCGACCCAGCGGACCCGTTCGATCCGCAACACCCACAGCGTGAAGTCGCTGTAATCGATGTAGTACTTCGCGGCGGGGATCGCGGACAGGTGGGCCGCGCGCGCGGCGTCGGCTTCGTCGCCGGTCGGCCGTTCCACGAAACCGGCCAGGGTGATCCGGGTGCCGGCCAGGGGATCGGCGGGGATGTCGGGGGTGACGATGGCGATGCTGGCGCGCGGGTCGGCGGCCAGGTTGCGGCCGTGTTCGGCCAGGCGCGACACGCTCAGCACCGGTGCGCCGTCGAGTAATCCGTAGGTGATGAACGACGCCCACGGCGCACCGTCGCCGGTGAGGCTGGCCAGTGTGCCGGTGTTGGTGCCCGCCGCGATCGTTCTGGCTTCCTCGGCCGGCGAGGGACGCGCCTCGTTGGCCAGGGGAGCGGTCGGCAGCGGAATGGCAGGTGCGTCGCCCGGATCGCCATGGTCGAGAGTCATGGCCCCAGCGTATCGACCTGGCGCGGTCGGCGGGGCGTGCTCGACAACCAGCTGTGCAGAGCGTCGTAGACGGCGTCGTGATTGAGCAGGCTGAAATGGTTCGCGGCGGGGATGTGTAGGCCGTTCACGGCGTCGAAATCCAGGCGTCGGGTGCGTCCGCGACCGGAACCGCTGCCCGACAGGACCATGCCGTCGCCGATGATCACGCCCAGCGGGTGGCGCGGGCTGTGCGTGATGGTCGTGGTGACGAAGTAGTGATCGACGTCGGGCAGCAGCGGCACTTCCTTGATCGCGCGGGCGCGCAGGTCGTCGACGTCGAGGTCGCGCCAGTCGTCGTCGACCAGCGAACCCTGGCGCAGATCACGGATGCCCGCGCTGCGTCGGCGCAACAGCTTGCTCAGCGGCCGGGTCTCGGGGAACCGATCCAGCGCGGCCGAGGCGTAGTGCACGAACTGTTCCAGCGGCGCGCCAAGATGCGGGGAGCCAAGGCACACCACCTGCCGCACCGACCGCACCCACGCTTGGCCCGATTCCTCGGCCTGATGGCAGGCGCTGCGCATGACCAGCCCGCCCATCGAGTGCCCGATCAGGCAGATCTCGTGCACGGGCATCGGCCAGCTGTCGACCAGGCGGGTCAGCAGGGCGTTGAGTTGGGCGGCGTTCTCGGAGATGTGCAGGCCGGTGTTGAAGCGGACGAACACCGGCGTGTAGCCCAGATCGGCCTCGAGGCGTTCGCCGTAGGTGGGGCGCCCGCCCAGGCGCCAGGCGTGTTCGCTTTCCACGAGCCCGTGCAGCAGCACGACCAGTTTGGTGGTCGGCACCGGCACGTGCGCGGCGAACTGTTCGGGCGGGACCGGCACGCCGTCGACGCGAAAAGTCATGGGGGAGGACAGGATCGGGGCCTCGTCCTCGAGAGTGTCGCCGATCAAACCCTGGATCGCGGCCAGCACACCGGCACCCCAGACCGTGCGCGACGGCGCGGTGACACCGGTCAGCTGAACCGCGCCCGCCACCTCGCCGACGATGAATCCGGTGCCACCCACCGCGGCGTACACCCCGTCGGTGATGGCGTCGTGCACGAGCTTCACCGGCGTCGCGGCCGGGCCGACACCCAGTCGCACCGCGGCGAAAACCCGGTCGGAGATGGCGCGATGCATGGCGGCGATCCCGTCGACCGCCCCCACGAACTCGTCACCGGCCAGCCGGGTGAGTGCCTGCACTTCGGCCTGAGATTGGGGGAGCTGCTCCGTCACGAGATCGAGAGTACAACTGTTCACTCAATGATGGCGGGAATGGGATCGGATCGAGGACCAGCCACTGTCGCGACATTCCACTACAGTGCTGGGTGACGAACCGAATCAAGGTGGGGGTCACAGACTGTGGGCGGTTTCGAAGTCGAGATTCGTCAGCTGCGCGAAGCGGCCGGCGCGGCAGGATCAGCGGCGACACAGGCCAGGGCGGTGCACCCGGGCACCGGCTTGGACGCGATCGCGACAGCGTTGCCGGGCGGGGACGCGGCGAAGAAGGCGCCCACGCTGTCGACGACCTTCGATGATCGCGCGAAGGACTGGGCCGACGAGATCGGCCGGTGGAACACCTCGATCACCTCGGCCGCGAAGTTGTACTCCGAAAACGAGGCCGCCGCGAAAGAGGCATTCCGCAGATGAGTATCGGCTACCACGACGTTCGCGCCTGGAACGCTACGGCGCTGGACACCGCGGCCACCAACCTGCACGGTCGCCGCGACAAACTCATCGGGTTACAGGACGAGCTCGACGACGCCAGGAAACTGCCCACCTGGCACGGTCCCGCGAGCGTGCGCGCCCGCGATTCGCTGGGCGATACGCGGAACAAGGCCGAGATCCTGACCGCGGAACTGTCGGCGGTCGAACGTGCCATGCAGAACGCGTCCGACGACGTGACCGCGCTGACGACCAGGGTCGCCAACAACGACGCCCTGGCCGACACCTACCAGTTCGGCATCGCCGACAACGGCGCGATCGTGGACAACAAACCCGCCGACCCGCCGCCGAAGTCGCGGTTCGAAGCCGAAGACCGCGCCGAGACCCGACGGCACCGCGAAACCATCCGGGTGCAGCTCGAGCGCGAAACCAAGGCGATCCTGGTCACCGCGACCAACATCGACACCGCGCTGGCCCGGGTGATGCAGCTCGCGCAGGACCGCAAGATCAGCGACCATGGCGCGACCACTCTTGACGGCGCGCGCAAGGGCGGAGAGATCGACGCCGAGGTGATCGAGATGGAGCAGGCGCTGCGCGACGCCGGGCTGCTGACCGGGCCGCCGGCGTCGGGCTACTACCGGCAGTGGCTGGAAAACGCTGTGCGCCGGGGTGTTTCGATCGACACGATCAAACAGATCATCACCGAACACCACATCACGCCCGAGGACTTCAAGGTCCTCGACGGCTTGGAAGAGATCCGCGAGGACGAGGACGGCGACGGGATCTTCAAGTCGTACTTCCTGTTGCCGACCGGCATCAGCGGAGACGACGCCGCCAAAGCGGTGCGCATGACCTACCTCCTCAACGCGGGCACCGACTACGGCACCGAAGGCGAAACCACCGACTTCGCGCCGACCCCGTACGGATCCGCGGAACTGCGGCGCATCGCCGAGCGGCAAAAGGAGAACTCCTGGAGCTACGACGACGACGTGGGCTTCGTGCACGGCAACGGCGGACGGCTCGTGACCACTCCGAACGGCATGATGATGGGCCTGGGCGGCAACGTTGTTCAGGACGTGTACAGCCAGAACGGGGGCACGGCCTGGGGTGACACGTTCATGCTGAACATCGATGACCCGAAGGATCCGGCGCAGCAGCTTCGCGAGGTGGCGTCGTCGGGTCACGCCTGGTACGCGGGCGATGCCGGGCCGTCCCGGGGGAGCCTGGACCTGGATCGGCTCCTGCATCACGAGGAGCGGCACTCCCAGCAATGGGCCGAGGAAGGGTATGCGGGGTTCCTCGCCTCCTATGTGTGGGAGCAGGCAACCGGCGGCAACGAGACCGAGGAAGAAGCGGGACTTTCCGATGGTGGCTATCACTAGGGTTGTCTGCGCTGCCTTGCTCGTGGCGATGACCGCAGCGTGTGACAACACAGCGCAATTCGCGCCGTCGCTGCCGCCGGCGGCCGGATTTCGCGTCGATGACGGTGTTTTGAAGGTGTGGACGGGGACTCCGTGTGCGGGGGTCACGGGGCTGCGGTTGACCTTCGACTCCGGTACGGGGGACAGCGCCGAGCAGGTGTGGAGTGCGCCGCGGCCGGGGGTGGTGGTGGAGCACATGGATCTGTTGCGGACGTCCGGGGGGTCTTCGTCGGATTCGGTTGGGCCACTGCAGGTTCAGAAAGCGTTGCCCGCCGGTTATGACTGGACGTCGGCGGGGTCGTTGTCCTTCGCCGTGGACGGTCCGACATCCAACGGTGCTCGGGTCGACGTCGCGGCTGTGCTGCGGGAGTCGGGGGAGCACCCGGCCGGAAGTTATCTGTTCGGGCAGCGGGGGTGGATGGATGCGTCGGAAGTTCAACGGGAGAACCGGAATTCGTTTCTGACGGTCTGTACGCCAGACCCGAACTGAGGTCGGCACGCTCTGAAATTCGCTACATAGTCTCAGCCCATTACGCTACTGCGATATGCGCATTAAACTATGTGTGCGGCTGGGTGCTGAACAAAGAGCAACCGGCTACGCCGGCCTGGCTGGGGAAGTGGTCCCGACAACCCTCGAGGCGGCGGGACCGACCCGCCGCCTCGACACTCACGGTCGATGCACGATCGCGTACCAGAGCGCACCCATCGCACCCAGCACGAAAAGCGGTGAGATAACCCAGGTTTCGACCCGATTCCCGGTCCGCTCGATCAACGGCACCCGCGTGCGCAACGGAAACGGCCACAGCAACCGGCAACCCCGATCGGTGAGACAGTCCCCGAGCAGATGCGCCAAACACCCCAGCCCGACGCACACCGGCAACCACACCGGCCGATCGACAATCCAATGATCGACAGCGAACGTGCCCGCCGAAGCCAACACGATCACGGTCCCGTACGTGCGCACACTCTTGCCCGGCGGACACAGATGCAACGACCGCACCGCCAGCGCCAACAGAAAGAACACCAGACTCAACGTGAACGGCCGGCCCCAATAATGCTCGCCCGCCCACGTGGCAGCCACCGCCGCGACCACGAACAACAACGAGTGCGTCCCGTGCCGATGCCCACCCGACACCCACGAGATCAACCGGCACAGGTGATGCGAAACCGGCCCCAGCACATGCGAAATCGTCCCACTGGGATGATCCGCGTCCGGCAACAACGCCGCCCCCGCGGTGAGAAAAGTCCCGATGATGAGCTCGGCGATCCCGAATTGCGTTGTCTCGCTGTCGACCAAGGGAAAAGCGGCCACCGTCAGCGGCAACGCCGCAGCGGTCCCCGCCCACGCCAGCGCCCCACTCGTCGCATGTGAATGTCCTAGCACCGCCGCAACGTTAGAGGAACTCACTACCCGAACGCATATGCCGTGGACAGCGCTGCTCAGCGACGCATGACCCAGGCGGGGATCGGGTCTTCCGTCTCACCGACCAGCGACCAGCCGGCCCGCTGATACATCCCGACATTGCGTGCGGTCGCGGTCTCGAGATAGGCAGGCAAGCCGGCCTTCTCGGCTTCGCCCAGCCCGGCCGCAATCGCCTTGCGCCCCCACCTATGACCGGCATACGACGGATGCGTGGCGACATTGCCCAGATACCAGTGGGGTGTGCTCGGAAACAGCGGATGCACCGCCCCGTCGAACTTCGCGATCCGACCGAGCACCTCGTCCGGCAGATCCGGCTTCGACGCGCCGGCGTCCACATCTGGACTGTCCCACATCGACACAGAAAGCCCACCCTCGACGATCCAGATGCGCCCCTGCGTAATCCGGCGGTCGAACAGGTACCCGGCATACATCTCAGATTGCTCGCGCAAACACGACGCATCGAAGAAGTACCGATAGGCCGGATCGTTCGCAAAGGCGGCCACCACCGTGTCGACGACGCGGGCCCGGTCGGCAGGCGTAGCCAGCGTGACCTCTGGTCCAGTCATGAATCCTCCGTCAGCCGTTGGATACTCGATCCTACTGACGTCGGGATTGCAGGCCTTCGCGACGTCGAGAGCTAGTAGTCCGGCGACCAACAGCAACTCTGGCCGCTAACCTTTCGGCCATGCAGGATTGGGAGGTGCGCCCTGCCGTGCTCGCGGATGTGGAGTTGATCGCGGAGTTGCGTGCGGTGACGATGCGGTCGGATCTGGAGCGACTGGGCCGCTACGACGAGCGGCGGGTGCGGCAGCGGCTGCGGGATAGGTTCATCGCAGAGCACACCTCGGTGATCGAGGTGGGTGGTGTCTTTGCCGGCTGCGTCGCGCTCAGGCCGGCCGACGAGGGGCACTGGCTCGAGCACTTCTACCTGGATCCAGGTCGGCAGGGCGCAGGAATCGGTTCGGCTGTGCTGAGCCGGATACTCGCACGCTGCGACCGAGAGCGGATCGTCGTCCGAGTGAACGTTCTGCGTGGCAGCCCGGCCCAGCGGCTCTACCTCCGAAATGGGTTCAGTGTCGACAGCGAGACGCCCATCGACATCTTCATGCTTCGTGCCCCGAAACGGCAGGACCAGCACCGCCTGAACGGATAGGACGTGACCGGGTTGGATCGGAACACAATTGGATACGAGCTCGAGCGGAACTGTTGTCGGGCATGGTGGGGGCTGGTTCTATCGGTCGGTGACCGAAACTACTGATCAGGCGCGCGTTGTTCGTGCCTCACGTGATGTTGCCGCGAGTCCCGGCGCGATTTTCGAGCTGATCGCTGATCCCGCGCAGCAGCCGCGGTGGGATGGCAATGACAATCTCGCGCAGGCGGAGGTGGGGCAGCGGGTTCGTGGGGTGGGGGACGTGTTCACCACGACGCTGACCACCGGTGCTGAGCGTGACAATCACATTGTCGAGTTCGAGGAGGGGCGGCGGATCGCGTGGAATCCGTCCGAGCGTGACAAGACTCCGCCCGGGCATCTGTGGCGGTGGGAGCTCGAGCCGATCGACGACACTCACACGCGGGTGACCCACACCTATGACTGGACCGAACTGCACGACGAGTTGCGTCAGGTGCGGGCCGAGGCCACCACCGCTGACAAGTTGCAGGCGTCGGTGGACCGGTTGGCCGCGCTGGCCGAATCCTGATCACAGCGAAATGCCCTGCGAATCACCAGGATTCGCAGGGCATTTCGGTGTGGTGGATCAGACCAGGTCGAACCGGTCCAGGTTGCTGACCTTGGTCCACGCGGCGACGAAGTCGTGGACGAACTTCTCCTTGGCGTCGTCGGTGGCGTAGACCTCGGCGACGGCTCGCAGTTGCGAGTTGGAGCCGAAGACCAGGTCGACGCGGCTGCCGGTCCAGGTGACGGCGCTGGAGGCGCGGTCACGGCCTTCGTAGACGTTCTCGTCGGCGGCGGACGGGGTCCATTCGATGCCCATGTCGAGCAGGTTGACGAAGAAGTCGTTCGTCAACGCGCCGGGGGTTTCGGTGAACACGCCCAGCGGCGAGGACTGGTAGTTCGCGCCGAGCACTCGCAGGCCACCGATGAGCACGGTCATTTCCGGGGCGCTCAGCGTGAGCAGGTTGGCCTTGTCGATGAGCAGGAATTCCGCGGGGATCTGCGCGTCCTTGGACACGTAGTTGCGGAAACCGTCGGCCGGGGTCTCGAGCGCGTCGAACGACTCGATGTCGGTCTGCGCCTGGGTGGCATCGGTGCGACCGGGCGAGAACGGCACCGTGACCGGGAAACCGGCGGCCTGCGCGGCCTGTTCGACACCGACCGCACCGCCGAGCACGACCAGGTCGGCGAACGACACCTGCGCGCCGCCACCCGCGTTGAACGACTCCTGGATGCCCTCGTAGACCCGCACCACCTGCGCGAGCTCGTCGGGCTGGTTCACCGCCCACCCGGCCTGCGGCTGCAGCCGGATGCGACCACCGTTGGCGCCGCCGCGCTTGTCACTGCCACGGAACGACGAGGCCGCCGCCCATGCCGTGGTGACCAGCTGGGCGATGGACAGCCCCGACGACTGGATCTGACCCTTGAGCGCCGCGATCTCGGCGTCGCCGATGAGCGGGCCGTTCTGGGCGGGCACCGGGTCCTGCCACAGCAGTTCCTCCGACGGCACCAGCGGGCCGAGGTACCGCACGATCGGCCCCATGTCGCGGTGGGTGAGCTTGTACCAGGCGCGCGCGAACGCGTCGGCGAACTCGGCCGGGTTGTCCAGCCAGCGGCGGGTGATCGGCCCGTAGATCGGGTCGAACCGCAGCGACAGGTCGGTGGTGAGCATGATCGGCGCGCGCTTCTTACCCGGAATGAACGGGTCGGGCACGGTGTCGGCGCCCGCGCCGTCCTTGGGAATCCACTGGTGCGCACCGGCCGGGCTCTTGGTCAGCTCCCACTCGTACCCGTAGAGGGTTTCGAGGAAGTTGTTGTCCCAGGTGATGGGCGTGCTGTTCCAAATGCCTTCCAGCCCACTGGTGATCGCGTCCTCACCGACACCGGTGCCGAACTCGCTCTTCCAGCCCAGCCCCTGCAGTTCCAGCGGCGCGGCTTCGGGTTCGACGCCGACCAGGTCGGCGGGGCCCGCACCGTGGGTCTTGCCGAAGGTGTGCCCGCCCGCGATCAGCGCGGCGGTTTCCTCGTCGTTCATCGCCATCCGGGCGAAGGTCTCGCGGATGTCGACGGCGGCGGCGATGGGGTCCGGATTGCCGTTGGGCCCTTCGGGATTGACGTAGATCAGACCCATTTGCACTGCGGCGAGCGGTCGTTCGAGGTTGCGGTCACCGGTGTAGCGTTCGTCGCCCAGCCAGGTGTTCTCCGGTCCCCAGAACACGTCCTCTTCGGGCTCCCACGCGTCTACGCGGCCGCCACCGAAACCGAAGGTTTCGAAGCCCATCGACTCGAGCGCGACGTTGCCGGTGAACACGATCAGGTCGGCCCAGGACAGCTTGCGGCCGTACTTCTTCTTCACCGGCCACAGCAGACGACGCGCCTTGTCCAGGCTGGCGTTGTCGGGCCAGCTGTTGAGCGGGGCGAACCGCTGCATGCCCGCGCCCGCGCCGCCGCGACCGTCACCGACCCGGTAGGTGCCGGCAGAGTGCCAGGCCATCCGGATGAAGAAGGGACCGTAGTGGCCGAAGTCGGCGGGCCACCAGGGCTGCGAGGTCGTCATGACCTGTTCGATATCGGCCTTCACCTGCGCCAGATCGAGGGTGGCGAACTCCGCGGCGTAGTCGAAATCGGTGCCCATCGGGTTGGCCACAGCCGGATTCTTCTGCAGCAGAGTCAGATTGAGCTGGTTGGGCCACCAGTCACGGTTGCTGCCACGGGCGTCGGTGGACGCGTAGGGCCGGTGCATGACCGGGCAACCACTGTCTCCGGGTTCCGTGTTGGCTTCCGCGATAGGTGGGTGTTCCTGGGGCACGGTGGATCCTTTCAGGAGGGTGATGATGATGTCGTGCATTCGGGGCACCGGCCCCAGTAGATGACCTCGGCTTCGTCGACGACGAAACCGAAGGCATCGGGGGCAGTCAGACAGGGCGCGTCGCCGACACTGCATTCGACATCGACGATCACCCCACAGGATCGGCACACCAGGTGATGATGGTTGTCGCGCACACGGGTCTCGTAGCGCGCGACGGTGCCCATCGGCTGGATCCGCCGGAGCAGTCCGGCGCTGGTCAGGGCCCGCAACACGTCGTAGACGGCCTGTTGGCTCACGGCGCCGAGGCTGGCTCTGACCTGGCCCAGGATGGTATCGGTGTCGGCGTGCGGATGCTGGTGCACGGCAGTCAGGACCGCCAGGCGTGGCGCGGTGACGCGCAGCGAGGCTGTGCGCAACATCCGTTCGAAGTCCGATGTGGTGGACACATTCCAGAGTATGACTCATTCCAGATGGGCGGGGGAGAGGTTTGCGCGATGAGTTGTGCTGACATTTCGGGCATTTCGCGCAATACTGACGCGGAGGCTGGGCTCGGGGAGTCCGGTCCATGAGCGTGGGGTGTCAACGTTGAAAAGTCAGTGGTATGCCGTGTCCGCGATCGCGGCGGCCCTTGTTGTCGGTGGTTGCGAGTCGGGTCAGTCGACCGGCGCCGCGTCGACCAGTTCGTCGACCGCGAGCACGCCCCAGAGTCTGGTCATCCCGGAGGTGCCGTCGCTGCTGGATCGTCGCGGCGAGAACGGCGAGGTGGTGCAGCAGAACGGGCTCAACGGTGCGGGCACGTTGAAGATCGAGAACGGCAACAGCAGCGATGTCGCGGTCGTGGTCACCAACGGCGACCCGAAGAACCCGCAGGCCACGATCTACGTGCAGGGCAATTCCAACGCCACGCTCAGCGGAATCGACGGCACGTACTACGTCTACATGAAGTCGGGCAAGGACTGGGATCAGGCCACGCTGGGGTTCACCCGCAACCGTGATTTCTCGAAGTTCGACGACTCGTTCGACGGTGATTCGGACTGGACGATCACGCTGCAGCCCTCGGTGGGTGGCAACGCGAGCACCAGCGACGTACCCTCCTTCTAGCCGCGTCGGGCGGGCATGGAACTGTGAACTGTGCCAACAAATACCCGGCCCGACTGCGCGTCGACTAGCCTCCCGGGTGTCCATCCCCCGAACGAAGGTGATTCATAGTGACTTCCGTAGTCGATGCCCGCGCTGTCGATGCCCCGGATACCGCGTCGAAGGTAGGGCATTACTACCGGGTCGACGGCGTGTACGAGGTCGGTCGCGAGAAGATTCGCGAGTACGCGCGTGCGGTGCAGGACTTCCATCCCGCCCACTGGGAGGACGAGGCGGCCGCAGCGCTGGGCTACCCGGGTGTGGTCGCGCCGCTGACGTTCGTGTCGATCCCGGCGATGGCGGCCAACAAGCTGCTGTTCGAGTCGGTGGTCGTGGGCTATGACATGTTCGTGCAGACCGAGCAGGTCTTCGAACAGCACAAGCCGATCGTGGCGGGCGACCGTCTGGTGGTCGATGTCGAGCTGACCTCGGTGCGCACGGTCGCGGGCAAGGACCTGATCACCGTCACCAACACGTTCGTCGACGAACTGGGCGAGACCGTGCACACCATGCACACCACGGTCGTGGGCATCACCGGTGAGGACGGCGCCGATCCCGAGATCACCGCCGCGGTGGAGAACATCATGCTGCACGGCGTGAAGGTGTTCAGTCAGGACCGCAGCGCGCAGGTGGAGACCACGCTGCGCCCCGAGGGCGAGGTGCGTTTGTCGGTCGAGGGTGCTGCGCGCGTCCCGAGCACCACGATGTCGTTCGACGAGCTGACCGTGGGCGACGAGCTGCCCCTGCGCGACGCCCGGATCTCCCGCGGTGACCTGGTCAACTACGCGGGGGTGTCCGGCGACAACAACCCGATCCACTGGGACGAGAAGATCGCGGGCCTGGCCGGTCTGCCCGACATCATCGCCCACGGCATGCTGACCATGGGTCTGGGCGCGGGCTTCGTGTCCAGCTGGTCGGGCGACCCGGGCGCGGTCACCCGCTACGGCGTGCGCCTGTCGAACTACGCGATCGTGGCCAGGGAAGGCGGCGAGGTCGAGTACGCGGGCCGCGTGAAGTCCCTCGATCCGGCCACCCGCACCGCCGTGATCGCCATCGTGGCCAAGTCCGGCGGCCGCAAGATCTTCGGCCTGGCCACCGCGAACCTGCGCTTCCGCTGAGTTCTCGCTGTCGCGGTGGACCCGGTCGCCGGGTTCGCCGCGACAGCTGTCAGTGGGTGCCCGCGAACGCCACGCTGGTGCCGAGGCCGATGATCATCGCGCCACCGGTGCTGCCCACGGCTTCCAGGCGGCGAGGGGAGCGGGCGAACCAGCCGCGCGCGGTGGCCGCCAGTACTGCCCATACGCTGTCCGACAGCATTTGAATGGCGAGGAAGATCGCGCCGAGGACCAGCAACTGGGTGGTCAGCGGACCCGCGGCCGGCTCGGCGAACTGCGGCAGCACCGCCCCGAAGAACACCACAGTTTTCGGGTTGGTCGCCCCGACGACGAAACCCTGACCGAGTAGTCGGCGACCCGACACCGCGGGCGCGGAAGCGTTCATCGCCGTCGCGAGTTTCTTGCGGTCACGAATCGCGGTGACACCCAGGTAGATCAAATACGCGGCACCGATCACTTTCACCACAGTGAACAGCACCGTCGACGCCATCAGGACCGCACCCAACCCCACCGCGACCACCACCAACGGCACCGTCGACCCGGCCACCGCGCCGGCGACCGTGAGAATCCCCGACCGCCGCCCCAACGTCAGCGCCCGCCCGATCGCGAACAGCACGTTCGGACCGGGGATCACGATGATGATGAACGCCGCGACGGCGAACGCGACCGCGTTGGACAGTGGCACCATCGACGGAACTTAACAGTTTCAGCCAGGGCGGTCGAGTGGATATCGCGGTGGCTACCAAAGGCATTGGTACGTCACATGTTTCAGCCGCGCAGTGCCGGGAGGGGGTCAGGCCGAGCCCCGCGCCGGGCTCGGCCCAGCCGCTCAGGTGGTGACGGGGGTGCGGGCGGCGCGGTCGATCAGGTACTCGACCAGGTGGGTCAGCACCGCCTTGGCCGAGGGTCGGTCGCGGGCGTCGCATAGGATGACCGGGGTGTTGGGGTCCAGGTCCAGTGCGTCGCGGACCTCGTCGACGGTGTAGCGCGGGGCGCCGTCGAAGCAGTTCACCGCGATCAGGAACGGCAGGCCGCGCCGTTCGAAGAAGTCCACTGCCGCAAAGGAATTGCTCAACCGGCGGGTGTCGGCGAGCACGATCGCACCCAGCGCGCCACGGCACAGCTCGTCCCACAGGAACCAGAAGCGGTCCTGTCCGGGCGTGCCGAACAGGTACAGCACCAGGTCCCGGTCGATGGTGATGCGGCCGAAGTCCAGTGCGACCGTGGTCGTGTGCTTCTGCTCCACCCCCGACAGGTCGTCGACGCCGGTGCTGACCTCGGTGATCAGCTCCTCGGTGCGCAGCGGCGCGATCTCGCTGATCGAGGCCACCATGGTGGTCTTGCCGACGCCGAAGCCACCGGCGATGAGAATCTTCACCGAGGCGGCCAGGTGCTGGTCGCCTGCGGTCGGGTCAAAGTTTTCGGATGCCATCCAGAACCGCTCGCAATATGTTGAGGTCACCGGCACCGGCCTGCGCCGTTACTGGAGCCCGGAAGATGAGGTGGCCCTCGGCGATGAGATCACCGACGAGGATCTTGGTCACCGCCAGAGGCAGTTTCAGCACGGCCGAGACCTCGGCCACCGACTGGGGACGCTTGCACAGCTGCGCGATCGTCCGGTACTCGGGTTCTGGCTTGCGCAGGGTGGGGGCGGGATGTACTGCCACCACCACCGTGAGCATGTCCAGGTCGTGCGCCGCACCCATGGTGCGACCGCGGGTCACCGCGTACGGCCGGACCAGGGGTCCGGCCGCGTCGTCGAACCACGGATCGCCGAGTCGAGTCATTGTCGAAACTTTCTATAGCTGCGCATGCCCGTGCCGCGGTTCCGCCGACAGATAATTGCCGACCCGCGTCACGGTGAGATTCATTTCGTAGGCGACCATGCCGAGATTCGCCGACTCGGTGGCTTGCAGTGCCAGACAAGCGTTTTCGCCCGCCGAGGTCACGAACAGCACCGCGCGATCGAGCTCGATCACGGCCTGGCGCACGCCACCACCGTCGAACCGGGCGCCCGCGCTGCGCGCGAGACCGTACAGGGTCGACGACATCGCGGCGAAGTGTTCGGCGTCTTCACGCTTCATCTGCGTGGAGCGACCCAGCAGCAGTCCGTCGGTGGACAGCACGACCGCGTAGCGGACCCCTGCCAGCCGGTCGACGAGATCGTCGAGTAGCCAGTTGAGATCACCGGGGGAAGAGTTCACCTCAGCCTTCCTGTTCGTCCTGTTTCGAGGTGGCCGCTTGGTTGCGACCCTGACGGGTGCCGTTCTCGATCGCGGACATGATGTCGCGCGCCTGTTCGGCGGTGCGGGGGCGTTCTGGTGCGCGCGGCGCCGGTTCGACGGCGGGCTCGGCCAGTTCGGGCGCCAGGTTGGACTGCCTGCTGCGCCGCGGCAGGGCGGGCCGGTCGTCGGAGTCGGGCTCGGTGTCGAAGCGCGGGGCCTGCACCGCGGGGATCTGCGGGGCGGGCGCCATCGGTCGCGGGGTCGGCGGGTCGGCGACCAACGTCGCCACGGGCGAGGGCGCGGATTCCAGGGCGGGCAGCGGTTCGGACGCCACGGGCAGACCGCGACGCAGCGGACCGGTCATCGCGGGCGGCACACTGGCCATCTCGGCCTCCCCGGCCAGCAGCTGCTGGGGGATGAGCACGATGGCGCGGATGCCGCCGTAATCGGATTCGCTCAGCCGCACCGAGACCCCGTGGGCCAGCGCCAGTCGCGCGACCACGAACAGACCCAGACGTGAGTCCGACGACAGCGTGCCGACGCCGAAGTCCGGCGGATCGGCCAGCATGGCGTTGTAGCGGACCAGTTCCTCGGAGCTCATGCCCATGCCCTGGTCGGTGATCTCCACGACCACACCCTTGCCCACGACGTTGCCGCCCGCTTCCACGCGCGACTGCGGCGGGGAGAACGCGGTGGCGTTGTCGACGAGTTCGGCGAGCAGATGCACGAGGTCGGCCACCACGGCGCCCACGACAGTGACCTCGGGCAGCTTGGTGACGCGCACCCGCGCGTAATCCAGGGTCTCGCCGATGGCGCTGCGCACCACGTCCATCACCGGCACCGGGTTGCGCCACTGACGGCCGGGGCGTCCGCCGCCGAGAATGATCAGGTTCTCGGCGTTGCGGCGTTCGCGGGTTGCCAGGTGGTCCAGTCGGAACAGCGTCTCGAGCAGGGCCGGATCCTCTTGTCGCCGTTCGGCTTCGTCGAGGATCTCGAGCTGCCGGTGCACCACGATCTGGCTGCGGTGCGCGATATTGAGGAACACCGCGCGCACGCCCTCGCGGGTGCGGGCTTCGTCGACGGCGGCACCGATCGCGGCGGCGGCGGCGTGCTCGAACGCGTCGGCGACCTGGCCGATCTCGTCGCTACCGAAGTCCAGCTTGGGCGAGGTGGCCGCGGCGTCGACCTCGCCACCCTCGCGCAGGGTGCGCATGGTGGCGGGCAGCTGCTCGTCGGCCAGCTGCAGCGTCTGGGTGCGCAGTCGACGCAGGCGGCGGATGATCCGGTTGGCCAGGATCACCGCGACCAGGAACACCAGCACACTGAGCGCGACCACGCCACCACCGGCCAGCAGCGAGGTGGTCTGCGCGTTGTTGGCGGAGTCCGCGGCCAGCGTCTGCACGATCTTGTTGTGTCCCACATACAGATCCAGCAGCGCGCTGTTGACGAAGCCGGTGGCGTGCTGCCATTCCGCGGGCGAGGCGGGCAGCGGGGTCAGGGTGCCCGGCTTGGCGCCGATCGCGGCGGGGTCGGAGTAGCGCACGATCAGCGCGGAGTTCATCGCGATGACCTGCTGCCACTCGGGGCTGGCCATCAGCGCGGTGATCTGTTCGCGTTCGCCCGGCTCGAGCTGCGGTGTCAGCGCGACCAGACCGGTCTGGAAGTGACCGCTCTGGCGCATGAACTCATCCAGCGGAATCGCGAGCGCGCCGTCGGCGGCCATCAGGGCGGTGCCCAACGTGTTGGCGCGCGACATCGATTCGATGACCGCGAGCAGTCGGTCGCCGTAGGTGGCCTTGACCGCGAGTTCCGCCGACGGCGCCTGCAGCGAGGCGACATTGGACCCGGCGGAGAACTTGTCGATGACAGTGTTGAAGAAGAAGTAGGCGTCGGGCGTGGGCAGCATCCGCGCGTCCACGGCGGCGCGGATCTGGGTCTGCGCCTGCAGGAACTGGTCGTAGGCGGCTTGGCTGTCGCCGATATCGACGCCGTTGACCGAGCGAAGCTTCTGCACCGCGACGTTCATCTTGGTGAACGAGTCGTCGGCGCGAGCGCGCGCGCCGGGCAGCGCGGGCGCGGCGGTCTCGTCACCGGCCAGCAGCGCCAGTGTCAGCGACCGTTCGGACTGGAAGGCTTCCAATTGCTCCTGGACCGGACTGACCATCGACTGCAGTTGGTTGGCCCACGCTTCGGCCTCGTTACTCTGCTTGACCAGGTATCCGGCCGCGCCGACGCCGACCACCACCAGAGTCAAACTGGGTATGAGGGCAATCGCCAGAATCCGGGTTCGCACACCGAGTCTCGCTAAGAACATCGCCACAACGTAACGGAATCGTTGCACATCTGTCGTGTGGGTCTCGTTGAGTGGGACGCGATTTGGCATGTGCGGAAACGCATTTGCTATATGGGTCGACTACGGAAGAACGGCGAGCTCACCCCGCCGGCTGAGTCGCGATGACCCAGTCGGCGGGGGCTCGCCGTGACCTGGCAGCGACGGGAAATGTTCCGCCAGGTCAGGTTTCGGTGGCGCCGCTACAGCGTGCGGTCGGCGCCGGTGCGTGGCGGCGGTGCCGCGGCCAGTGCCGCGTGCTCGGCCTCGGTGAGCTCGCGGGCGCGCAACACGAACCGCACCCCCTCGCCCGCCTCGAGTGAATCGCCCACGGCCTGACCGTGTGTCACGTCGACGGTGAGGTGGGTGTCTTTCCAGCATTCGAATTGTGCTGGGCTGATCCAGAATTCGGTGTGCCAGGCCAACCGGCCGAGCAGGATGTCGGCCTTCTCGATCGGAAACTGCTTGGTGGACAAGCACACCGGCGCGCTGTCGTCTTCGCAGCATTCCCCGGCCTGCCGGAACAGCACGGGTCCGTTGTCTTCGATGAGTCGGCGCAGCAGGTTCTGTGCGCGGTCGGTGATCTCCACACGGTGGATTCGGTTCTGCATCAGAACATCCCGAGTTTTGTCGTGGAATAGCTGACCAGCACGTTCTTGGTCTGCTGATAGTTCCCCAGTGTCATGGCGTGGTTCTCCCGGCCACCCTGGGCGGGGTAGGCGTGGTAGCAGTTGGTCCAGATCCGGTCGGCGGTGATCCCGCGGGCCAGTGCGCGGGCGGTATTCATGTCGCGGGTCCACACGCCGGCGCCGAGGCTGTAGGCGGTGTCGTTGGCGATGCGGATCGCCTGGTCGACGGTGTCGAAGGGGGTCACCGCCACGACCGGTCCGAAGATCTCCTCCTGGAAGATCCGCATCGTGTTGTCTCCGGAGAAGATAGTGGGTTCGATGAAATACCCACCCGGCAGTCCGTCGACCTTGCGTGCTTCCCCTCCAGTGAGCACGCGGGCGCCTTCGGCTCTGCCGACGTCGAAATAGGACAGGACCTTCTCGAACTGGTCGTTGCCCGCCTGCGCGCCGATCATCGTGGCGGTGTCCAAGGGGTGGCCGGACACGATGGCCTCGGTGCGGGCGATGGCGCGGGCGAGGAACTCGTCGTAGATCGAGGAGTGGATCAGCGCCCGCGACGGGCACGTGCACACCTCGCCCTGGTTCAGCGCGAACATCACGAACCCCTCGACGGCTTTGTCGAGGAAGTCGTCGTCGGCGGCCAGCACGTCGGCAGCGAAGATATTCGGGCTCTTACCGCCCAGTTCCAGCACGACCGGCACGATGCTCTCGCTGGCGTACTGCATGATCAGCCGCCCGGTGGTGGTCTGCCCGGTGAAGCCGATCTTGGCGATGCGAGGGCTGCGCGCCAGCGGCCTGCCCGCTTCCACGCCGAACCCGTTGACCACGTTGAGCACCCCGTCGGGCAGCAGGTCCGCGATGAGCTCCACCACCAGCAGCAGCGACGCCGGGGTCTGCTCGGCCGGTTTGATGACCACACAGTTGCCCGCCGCCAGCGCCGGCGCGAGTTTCCTGGCGGCCATCAGGATCGGGAAGTTCCACGGAATGATCTGCGCGACCACTCCGAGCGGTTCGTGGAAGTGGTAGGCGACGGTGTCGTTGTCCAGCTGTGACAGCGAACCCTCTTGCGCGCGAAGCACTCCCGCGAAATGCCGGAAGTGGTCGACGGCCAGGGGCAGGTCGATGGTCAGGGTTTCGCGGATCGGTTTGCCGTTGTCCCAGGTTTCGGCCACGGCCAGGGGTTCCAGGCTGTTCTCGATCCGGTCGGCGATCGTGAGCAGGATGTCGCTGCGTTCGGTGACCGAGGTCGCGGCCCAGCGTGGGGCGGCGCGGTGCGCGGCCTCGACGGCCATGTCGATGTCGGCGGCGGTGGATCGGGCCACCGCGCAGAAGGTCTCGCCGTCGACGGGGGAGGTGTTGTCGAAATACCGGCCTTCGACAGGGGGTGCCCAGTCACCCCCGATGAAGTTGTCGTATCGGGGGGCATAGCTGACTATGCCGGTGTCCGATCCGGGCTTGCCGTAGATCATGCGCCTCGCTCCTTGCGACCTGTGCGTCGTGCTGCACACTATGGTCGGACAAGGTTGGTACGAGGTTGGTGAGCGTGTTAGCGCAGGTCAGCCCTGTCGCGCGGTGAAAAGTCGGGCGGTCACCACGGCGCGACGCACATCGTCGCGGGGCAGCAGTCGCAGTGCGTGTTCGTGCACGGCGACATCGCCCGCGCACCGCTGACCGAATGCCACAGCGTGCTCGGCCCGGTCGCTGTTGAGCACCGCGTTGCGAATGCCGACATCCAGGTGCGCGCGCCACTGTTCGACGCCGGGCAACTCCGACCCCGGCAGCAGCGGCCCGCGATACAGCCACAGCGCCGACGTGAGGTCGCCGCCTTCGATGGCGGCCAGCAGGTCCACGGCGTCGCAGGAGACCGGCCCGGTGAGCATGTACCGCCGGTTGGCGATCTCGCCGCGCGTGGCCCGACGCAGGTGCGACACATCGGCTTTGAGGGTGTTCAGCGACACCGCCCGTTCGCCGTAGACCGCGGCGTGCAGTTGTTCGGGGGTGTACCCGTCGGGTTCCAGGGCGAGCAGGGCCAGGATCTCGAGTTGCCGTGGCGGCAGCGGAACCGGTCGCCCGTCACGCAAAAGCCTTGCTGCGCCCAAACATTCGAGCCGAACACCGGGCGCGGGGGTGGGCGCTTCGGCACGCAGCATGGTTTCCACTGCGGTCACCAGTGCGCGCACCGACGTCATCACCATCGGATGCGAGCGTTCCCAGGTCGAGGACAGGTCCAGCACGCCGACCTGCCGCCCGTCGGGGCCGTGGATCGGCGCGGAGTAGCAGACCCACCCGTGCAGTGCGGCGACCAGGTGTTCGGCGGAGAACACCGTGACGGCCTTGTCGTCGTGCAGTGCCAGGGACAGTCCGTTGGTGCCCATGTGGCTTTCGTCCCAGACCCCGCCGGGCGCGAAGTTCACGGCCTCGCCTTGACGGCGCAGCGCACGGTCGCCGGCGGTCCACAAGATGGTGCCCGATTCGTCACTGACGACAGCGAGATAGCCCGATTCCTCGGCCATGCCACGTAATTGGCCCGCGAGTTCGGTGACGGGTCGGCGCAGCGGGGATTCCGACCAGCGGTCGCTGATGTCGTTGAATCCGGGCGCGACCTCGACCGACGGGTCCACGGTGTGCAGGGACCGCTGCCAGGATTTAGCGACGTCGGTGCGCACGGCACCGGTATCGCGCGGCAGTGTCATGGGGCGCGAGGGTGCGGCCAGGCGGTGCCACTGTTTCTCGATCTGGACCCGATAGTCGGACAGATTGTCGGGTCTTGCTCCGCCGGCGATCGGGTTGTCGTGTGGCCCCACGTTCACTCCCTGCTCGTCGGCGGCGCACCGGTGCTGCCGCTGAGAACCGGTGTGGCGCTTCCTGTCTATCAGGTGCGCGCCCGTGCCGCCGAACGTTTGCGACCATGGCTGCGAGGCCGCCGGTGTTTTCCCTGTCTTGCGGCCTTGACGCCGATTACTTGCCGCCGCTTACTTATTCAGGAAGATCCCGGCGATATCGGCGTTCTTGATCGGGGTGTCGACGTTGCGCTGCGTCGCGCACAGCAGGTCCACCTCCACGATCTTGGAATCGATCACGTTCTCCGACGGTTGCTTGCCGGACCGCTGTTCGACCGCCTTGGCGATGGTGATCCGCTTGGTGGCCGGTTCCTGGTTGACGTAGTCGCGGCAGCTGGTGTCCGCGCCCTGGTTGAGCACCTTCTCGACCTCGGTGCACCCGCCGATCAGCATCGCCAGCACCGCCACGCCCACCGCTGCGGCGCCGGTTCGGGTGTTGGCGTGCATGGTTCCTCCTGAAGTCGTTCGCTGCGCGGGATGCGCGTGGACGACAGCTTATGTGGTGTTGCTCAGGTGCGGTGGATCCGCAGCGGAACGTGCAGCTCGGCGGGGGTGAGGGAGCCGTGATGGCCGGTCATCAGCGATTGCATCGGTTCGGCGCCCGAGCGCACGACCCCGCCGTCGCCCGCCGCGATCACCACGAGATCGCCGATGCGGGCGGCGGCGTCAGGGGTGACGTGCGGCCCGAACCAGCCTGCGGTGACGGCTTCTTCGCGGGTGCGGACCAGGAACTGGTCGCCGAGCACGCCGCGCCAGGTGTCGGCGACCGAGGCGGGTTCCTCGGTGTAGACGTGGCGGGCGCGGGGTTCGCCGCCCAGTGCGGTCACGTTCTCGGACAGGTGTGGGTGGGTGTCGAAGTCGACGCGGTCGACGAGTTCGACCATGCCGTGATCGGCGGTCACGATCAGCGCCGACCGGGCGGGCAGGCGTGCGGCGATCTCGGCGGCGATCCGGTCGACATTGGCCAGCTCGAACTGCCAAGCCCGGCCGTTGGGTCCACGGACGTGACCGGTGGTGTCGAGCTCCGAATGATAGGTGTACACAAGGGTTTTGGGCGCTTCGTTGAGAGCCTGCAGAACGCCGTCGATGAGATCGCCCACTGAATAGGCGGCCCGGAATCCTCCGCCACGCCACCCGGCCTGCGTCAATCCCGAACCGTCCTGATAGGTCGGCGCGACCTGCACCGCACCGATACCCGCATCGGTGGCACGCTGAAAGATGGTGCGGTGCGGCTGAATTCGGTCGGGCGGGAACGCGGTGAGCGCGTCGACCTTCGGGCCCTCGCCGATGAGCCGCCACCGCAGGGAGTTGAACAGCCGGTCTTCGTCGGGCACTCGCATGGAGTATCCGACGATGCCGTGCTCACCCGGCGGAACGCCCGTGCCGAGAGTGGTCAAACTTGTTGCCGTGGTGCTGGGAAAACCCGCATCCAGAACCCTGTCGGGCAGGCCCGTCAGGAACGGTGCCGCAGCCGATTCCGCTGCCAGACCCTGCGCGCCGAGCCCGTCCACGAGCAACACGCACACCCGGTCCACATCGAGATTCAATCCCAGCCGGTCCTCGCCGGGACCGCCCAGGCACGCCAGCACCGAGGGAAGCAGGTCGGCCAGCGACGCTGTGCCGTAACGCGGGGTCAGAAGTTCGCTCACGCCTGCCCTGTTTCGAATCGGCTGATCAGCCCGTCGCGCAGCACGAACTTCCAGGTGGTGCGCATCGAACCCCAGCGGCTGTTGGTGTAGTCGGCGGTGAGCTCGAGCCCGTCCTCGGAATCGACGGTGTCCACCACGAGATGCCCGTTGGCAGTGAAGATCTCGGCCTCGGTCCAGTGCGCGACATTGCGTTCCACCCCGTCGTCGGACATGGTGGCGTCCTCGGTGAGCAGACCGTAGAACTGGTCGGTGTCCTGCGCGTTGAGCGCTTCGACGAACGCCTCGACCACGGGGTCGAGTTTCGCGGTGCCAGACAATCGGGCCTCCTGCTCGAAACGGCTACGCAACGACAAGGTCTGAACTCACTGTAGGTCAGCGCGCAGTCCGGATCGTCGGAATATCGGCGGCGCGTCAGGCGGGGTGTGGATCGGGGGTGATCAGCGCGGTGAACGCGCGCATGATCGCGTCCACGAGCTCGGGCGCGTGGGTGCCCATCTGTTCGCTGCGCTTCTCGAGATGGCCGTCCAACCACAGCGACGCCAGCCCGTGTGCCAACCCCCACCAGGCCACGGCCAGGGTTTCGGCGCGGTCCGCGGGCAGGTCGCCCGCCGCGACACATTCGGCGACCGTATCGGCCAGCACGTCGAAGGCGGCGTCCCCGGCCGCGTGCGCGTCAGGATGCTTCTCCGGCTGCGACAGCTCGGGCCGGAACATCAGTCGGAATCGCGCCGGGTGATCGCGGGAGAACCGCACGTAGGCGTGGCCCAGGTCGGTCAGCGCGTCCATCGGGGTCGCGGCGCCCGCCCTGGTCGCGACCAGGGCGGCGGCCAGTTGCTGGAATCCGTCGACCGACAGCGCCGACAGCAGGGCCGCGCGGTCGGCGAAATGGTGATAGGGCGCGCCGCTGCTGACCCCGGCCTCCCTGGCCACGCGCCGCAAGCTCACCGCCGCCAGCCCTTCGCTCTCGATCAGGCGCAGGCAGGCGTCCATCAGCGTGGCGCGCAGATCGCCATGGTGGTAACTGGTGCGCTTCACCCACCGAGCGTATGCGAGAACCGCGTCCGAATCAGCACTGGACAGCAGATCTATGCGGTGCTTAGATTAAATGAGCACCGCTCAGATGGGCGGGCTCCACCGCCAGGAATTGGGTGAACACCATGACCACTCGGGTACTCGTCACCGGCGCAACAGGTTTCGTCGCCGGCCACTGCATCGCCGAACTGCTCGACCACGGATACGCCGTGCGCGCCACCGTCCGAGACATCGACGCCCACACCAAACGCGCCCACCTCACCGAACTCGCCCGCCGCACCGGGGGAGACCTCGAATTCGTCGCCGCCACCCTCGACAGCGACGCGGGCTGGGCCGAAGCGGTGGCCGGGTGCGACACCGTCCTGCACGTCGCGTCACCGTTTCCCTCCACACCTCCCGACAACGACAACGACCTGATCGAACCCGCGGTCCAGGGCACGCTGCGAGTCCTGCGCGCCGCCGCGAACGCCGGTGTGCGCCGCGTCGTGCTCACCTCCTCGGTAGCCGCAGTCGCGTACGGTCACGATGTTGACGAGGTGCGCACCGAGGACGACTGGTCGGTGGTCGACCGCATCCCCGCCTATCAGAAGAGCAAAACCCTCGCCGAGCGCGCCGCCTGGGATTTCATCGAATCCTCGCCCACCGCAACCGAACTCGTGGTGCTGAACCCCGGCATGATCCTGGGCCCGCTGCTGGAAGCCCGAACCAGCACCTCCCACGAACCGATCCGCCGCCTACTCGCCCGCGACGTCCCCGGCTCGGTGAAAACAGGCTGGACCCCCGTCGACGTCCGCGACCTAGCCGTCGCCCACCGCCTCGCGATGGAAGTCCCTGCGGCAGCAGGCAATCGATACATCTGCGCCACCGACCCCCTCTGGATGGGCGACCTGGCTCGCCTACTCGCCCGCGACTACGCAACCCAGGGTTTCCGAGTCCCCACCCGCGTGCTCCCCAACGCGATGATCCGCCTCGCCGCCCTCTTCGACAAGGGCATCCGCCTCACCGTCCCGGTCCTGGGCCGCACCGAACACGTCAGCGCCGACAAGGCCCACCGCGAACTGGGCTGGACCATGCGCCCCATCGAAGACACCATCCGCGACACCGCCGACAGCCTGATCGCCTTCGGCATCGTCACCGCACCGGGCGGTTCCGCGAAATCACCGGCTGCGGTGTGAACCGGTCAACGCCATTCTTGGCGTTGCAAATCCAGGATCACCGGGTGCATCAACGTCGAGACCGCAGGTTCGGTGGGGCGGCGGTCCGGCGGGAACACGGTGGCCGCGGCGAGTGTCGGTTCGTCGAGGGACCGCAGGGTATGCGGACTGCGCAGGGCGGGAATCGGTTTCGTGGGGGCGGCGAGGATGAAGCCCCAGTCGCCGAAGCTGGGGACGTCCACGTGGAACGGGGTGGTGTGCAAGCCGGCCGAGCGCAGGGTGGCGTCGATCGTCCAGAAGGAACGTGGGGCGAAGAACGGGGAGCCCGATTGCACGACCATGCGGGCGCCGGGGGCCAGCACGTTGGCGGTCATCGCGTAGAACTCCTGCGAGTACAGCTTGGCCACCGAGGTCTGGTCGGGGTCGGGCAGGTCCACGATCACCGCGTCGAAAAGCCCTGGGGCACTGCGTAACCAGGTGAAAGCGTCGGCGTTGACCACGGTGACGCGGGGGTCGTCGAAGGAGTTGCCGTTGAGGTCGGCGAGGCGGTCGTCGGAGCGCGCGAGGTCGATGATCGCCGGGTCGAGTTCCACCAGCGTCACCTGCCCGACATCGGGGTAGCGCAGGATCTCGCGCAAGGCCAACCCGTCGCCACCGCCCAGCACCAACACCGAACGCCGCGATCCGGCCAGCACCGGGTGCACCAGCGCTTCGTGGTAGCGGTACTCGTCCACCGACGAAAACTGCAGGCCCCCATTGAGATACAGCCGCGTGTCGGTGGTCCCGAACGGGGAGAACGACTCGGTGAGCACGATCTGCTGGTAGGGCGTACGCGTCTGCCACACGATCGGATGCGCGAACAGGGCCTGCTGTGCGGTGGCCTCGAACCGGTCGGCGTAGAGGTAACTGCCGGTGAGTCCGCACGCGACCGCGAGCGTGGCGGCGATCAGCGTGTGCCGGGCACCGCGGGTCATCTTGTCGCGAAAGAAGAAGAACGCCAACGCAAGTCCCGCGACCGCGTTCACCACCCCCACCACCAGGCTGCCCCGGATCTGCCCGAACACCGGCAGCAGCAGAAACGGAAACGCCAACCCACCCAGCAGCGCACCCACATAGTCCGCGGCGAACAGATCCGCCACGGCACTGCTGGCCTCCTGCTTGCGAATGTCCTGCAGCAACTCCATCAGCAGCGGAATCTCCGCGCCGACAAGCATCCCGATCACCGCCGCCGCCAGCACCAACGTGCCCGTATAGATATTGAGCCACGCGAAACTGGCATACAGCACCGCCACCGACAACCCACCGACCACGGCCAACGCCAACTCCACCGCCACGAACGCAGCAGCGGCATGCGGCCGCAACGGTTTCGCCAACAGCGCCCCGACACCCATCGAACACACCATCACGCTCAACGTGATCGACGCCTGCGCCGCGGTGTCACCGATCAGATAGCTGCCCAGCGTGACCAGCGACAGCTCATACACCAAACCGCAAGCCGCACAGATGAATACGGTCAGCAGCAGCGCCGCCCTGGCCAGGCGGTGCCGTGGCATCAGGTCAGGCCCGCGGCCACCACCAGCGCGACCGCGACATGCGCCGACGCCGTGACCCACACCGCCGGATGCGTCTCCTGATCCGCGACAACGGCTTTGAAATCACCCGGAGTCAGCGCGTCGAGCAGCACGAACGCCACCGCCATCGCGACCAGCCCGATGATGCCGTAGACCGCGGAAGCCAGCAACGCCTGCGCGAGCTTGCCGTCGGAGGTCCAGATGGCCGCGGCCACGATGATCCCGACCCCGAACAGGTTCGAGGCCAACAGGATCGCGGCATTGCGATTGCGTTCGATCCAGATCTGGGCGCGCAAATCGCCCGGGGTGAGCAGGTCGACGACGCCGAAACCGACGGCCATCAACACGATTCCCACCGCGGAATAGGCGAGCGCGGCGCCCGCGTCCGCCGCCAGGTCGGCGAGCATGAGTGTCCTCCTGTGCTGTGTGGGCGAGATGCCCGAATGAACTACTTGCCGCCGCTGTCGCTACCGCCACCGCGGTAGTCGCCCGCCGCGGTGCCGCTGGTCCAGCCGTAAGTACTGGTGTGCGCGTGATGGCGGCGAGTGCCGTTGGCGAAACTGTCGACCAGCACCAGCGTGCCCGCCGCGTGCGGGGCCACCGACACCAGATCGTCGTCGAAACGCAGATAGTGGTTGTCACCGGTGCTGCGCTTGTCCCGCGGATCGGTGGCTTTGGCGATCGTGGCAGCCACCGCGGCGGGCGCACCGGTAGCCAGGAACGCCAGCCCGTTGTTGGCCTGGTCGTGTTGCTGTGCGCGCCGGTACTTCTCGGCCACGAACTCCCGAGGGTCCTTGTCCCGAGTGACCACGACAACGGCAACCACTGCCACGATGACGGCAACCACGGTCACCAGCCCCGCAATGATCCATCTGGTGCGAGTCATCGCAACAACCCCCCGATCCCGGTGCGCCACACAACTGTTCGCAATACGTTGATGACAACCCTCCCCGTCGAAAACCTGCCGGACTCTATCATCGAGAAGGGCGGTTGCGCGAAATTCCTTCAGTGAGGTCGCTGCCAGCGCAACGTGTATCGCCACATCAAACGACGCCGGATCTCCGCACCGGGCAGGTGAACCGCTGCCGCCGAACGGATCTCGGCCATGGTTTCCCGTGGTTCGCGCAAGGCGACGTCGGGCCCGCCGAGCGAGCGGTGCCGCCACCGATCCATGCCCCAGATCGCGGGCAGCAGCGGCAGATAGTGGAAGTCGGTGCGCGGGTGCATCTTCCACAGGCCCACCACGGCCAGGGTTCCGCCGGGGGCGACCAGGTGGCGCAGTGCGGTGATGCCTTCCCGGATCGGGACGTGGTGCAGGGTGGCGACGGCGGTGACCACGTCGAAGGTCTGGTCGAGGTCACGGAAGTCGGCGCGCTCGAGGTGGACGTTCGGTGCGTCGGGCGCATCGGCGATGACCTGGTCGTCGATGTCGACCCCCAGAACCGCATCGCATCGGGTGGCTAACTTGCGCGCGAGCAAGCCGTCACCGCAGCCGATATCCAATGCGGTGCGGGCACTGTCGGGTACCTGATCGAGTACCCACGGGTGGTAGTGCGTGTTGTGGTTCCAGTAGGGGTCGGTCGGCATGACCGGTCAACGCGCCGGCTTCCGGATCAGTTCCGGAACCAGGCTGTCTCACAAGCTGTTTCGCGAACTAGCGGTCCGCGTGCTCGGCCAACCAGCCCGCGAACTGAGTGAGATCGTCGAGCACTACATCGGCCCCCGCCGCCCACAACCCCTCCGCGTCATAGGGCCCCGTCGTCACCCCGACAGCCACCACGCCCGCCGCCTTGGCACCCCGCATGTCACCCGCATGATCGCCGACGAAAACCTGCGCCGACTCCTCCCGCAACACCTCGGCCTTCCCCGCCGCCCACAGATCCCCGGCAACCCGATCGACCTGCCACCCGAGATGCTCGACATGCAGTCGCGCATGAGGCTCGAACTTCCCGGTAACAACCAACGTCCGCCCACCACCCGCCCGCACCGCAGCCAACGCATCATCGGCCCCCGGCAACGCACCGATCCGGTCGATGACACCCGGATACAACTCCCGATACCGCGCAACCAGATACGGAATCAAATCATCGGGCGCCCCCGCCTCCCCGAGCAACGTGGCCAACGGCGGCCCGAGATGCTCCGCGAAACGCGCCCCCTCCATCGGCAGATCGAATTCCCGAGCCAACGCATCGATCGCCAACGCCACACCCGGACGCGAGTCGATCAGCGTCATATCCAGATCGAACCCGACAGTAAAAGTCACGTCGGCGAGCCTAACGCCGACCGCCCCGCAGACCTGCTACGCCGCGCTTACCGTCCCTGAACTGCACTGATTCACGTGGAACCCCCGCTGCACTCGCTGCCGAAAACGGTTGGGGGAGTGCGGTTACGCGAGGCACGCTGTGCGTCATAGCATTTCGGGCCAACTGGTCGGTAACCCAGCAAATCTGCAGGTCGCATCATGGTCGAGAGTTGACGAAAGGCGTTGTGCTGCCCTGTAGCACGCGCCCTGGCGCGGAACGCAAACATGCAGGCGCTGCAACCACGATCGGCCGCAGGCGGAATGCTTGCGCCAGGTTCGCATCAACGTGTCTGGCCTCCCCGACGAGGATTCGGCCTGCCGAGAACAGTCGTGGTCTGCCCGGTTGTCCACCCCACTCGGGGTTGATAGCCTTCGCCCGACATCAACTTGGCGGACCGGCTGCGGCAGCACACGGTCGAGCGGATCGGCGGGGGACGATGGCGGGGGTACTGAGTAAGCGGTGGCGTGGATTCGTCGTCGTTGTGGGGGCTGCGCTCATCATCAGCGGCTGCGGGCCGGATTCTCCGCCCGAACAGCCCACCAATACGTCTCCGACCTTCGCGGCTGGCGTGCCGACCGGCTTCGACCCGTGCACTCAGATCCCTGCCGAGGTGTTCGAGTCGGAGAACCTGCGCCCGGACCGCAACCCTGTGTCCAACCTCGACGCGCCGAACGGGGTGAAGTGGCGTGGATGTGGGTGGGGAAACAAGAAGGGGCGCGGGTACGGGACCAAGGTCAGAACAACGAACCTCACGCTCGAGATGATCCGGGCCCGGAACTTCACCGATGCCGAAGAGTTCGTAGTTGGTGGACGGCAGGCGATCGTGTCGCGGCAGCAGGACGCCAACACCAGTGTCCCCGACGGCGTCTGCACCACGAACGTCGAGATGCAGGGCGGCAGTCTGGACATTTTTATCCACAACCCGCCTGCAACGTCTCCGGATACCGGGCATATTCCGGCCTGCACGATTGCCCGATCGCTAGCGCAGAAGATCGCACCGAGCATCCCCGCAGGGGCTTGAACAACAACTGAAATCGATCCGGGGAGGGAACCCTGATGACCGGCTCTACACCGCTGGCCACGCTGATCACCGAAGCCAAGAGTGGCAATCTGACGCCGATCGAACTACGTCTGTCAGCCAACCGTATGCCCTCTCCCTGTGGCCAATGAGCATTCGGACATGCCCCACAATCTCGTCAGAGACTACGACGGATGCCTCGTTGACCAGAACTGCGAGTTGGCACGGGTCCGCTGGCTGCCGACGGTTAGCGACATTCGGCGGCGAGTTCACCATCGGACCGTGCTCCCTCACTCGCCGCCGAATCGTGCGTCGCAGCCTGAGAATTCAGCTGCTGGCTGCCACCGTGAACGGCGCAACCGTAGGCGTCGAAGCGGGCCGCGAAGGATGTGTCCACACCCCCTTGCGTTCCAGAATCGGCAGCACACCCTCCCCGAACCAATACGCCTCCTCGAGATGCGGATACCCGGACAGGACGAAGTGGTCGATCCCGATGGCCGCGTATTCGAGCAGGCGGTCGGCGACCTCGGCGTGTGAACCGACCAGTGCCGTGCCCGCGCCACCACGGACCAGACCGACACCTGCCCACAGGTTGGGGGCGATTTCGAGTCCGTCGGTGCGGCCGTTGTGGAGTTGGGCCATGCGGCGTTGGCCTTCGGAGTCGCTGCGGGCCAGGTTGGCTTGGACGCGTTCGATTTCGCCGGGGGCGATGCCGGCGAGGAGGCGGTCGGCTTCGGCCCAGGCTTCAGCGGCGGTGTCGCGGGTGATCACGTGGATGCGCAGGCCGAAGTCGACGGTGCGGCCCTCGATCGCGGCCAGGCTTCGGATCCAGTCGAGCTTTTTGGCGACGGCGTCGACGGGTTCGCCCCAGGTGAGGTAGGTGTCGGAATAGCGGGCGGCGATCGGGCCCGCGGGGGCTGACGAACCGCCGAAGAAGACCGGCGGGATCGGGTCGGGGCGGGCGCTGAGGATGGCGTCTTTCACGCGCAGGTGTTCGCCGGTGAAGCTGAACGGTTCGGTGGATTCCCAGAGGCTGCGAACGATGTGCAGGAACTCACCCGTACGCGCATAGCGCTGCGTCTTGTCGAGGAAGTCGCCATAAGCCTCCTGTTCGCGCTGCTCACCACCGGTGACCACATTGAGCAGCAGGCGGCCGCCCGAATGACGCTGGAACGTGGCGGCCATCTGCGCGGCCAGCGTGGGGCTGGTCAGGCCGGGCCGCAGCGCGACCAGGAACTTCAACGTCTCGCTGGTCTGCACGAGCATCGCCGTGGTCAACCACGCGTCCTCGCACCACGCACCGGTGGGCGTGAGCACCCCGTCGAAACCGTTGTCCTCGGCGGCGGCGGTGAGTTGGTTGAGGTAGCGCAGCGTGGCCGGACGATCACCGGACATGAAGCTCCCGTGCCCGCCCGCCATCAGCCCGCGTGAGTCGCCGTAGGTGGGAAGGAACCAGTGGAACGACAGTCCGTGCGAAGTCATGCCACGATGCTGACCTGCCCAACCGTGAACGTCACGGATTCCGCTCACCGTGCGCGCAACCCCCGACACGCCATGACTCAGCCGGACCGAACTAGACGTAACCATGCGAAACACGTAACCTCGAAGACAGGCTCGGGCGACGGTGCTCGGGTCGACGGACCCTACGAAACGAGTTTCCTCAATGACGCGGCATGTCGACGTACTGATCATCGGCGCTGGCCTGTCCGGAATCGGCACGGCCTGTCACCTTCTCCGCGAGCAGACCGGACGCACTTACGCGATCCTGGAGCGCCGCGAGAACATCGGTGGCACCTGGGACCTGTTCAAGTACCCCGGCATCCGCTCCGACTCGGACATGCTCACCTTCGGCTTCGGCTTCCGTCCGTGGATCGGCACCAAGGTCCTGGCCGACGGCGCCAGCATCCGCCAGTACGTCGAGGACACCGCCAAGGAATACGGCGTCACCGACCACATCACCTTCGGCCGCAAGGTCGTGTCCGCGGACTTCGATCGCGCGAACGCCCTGTGGACCGTCACTGCCGTGTCCGAGGCCACCGGTGAGACCGAGGTCTGGACCGCCAACTTCCTGGTCGGCGCCAGCGGCTACTACAACTACGACAAGGGCTACCAGCCCGAATTCCCCGGTCAGGACGACTTCAAGGGCCAGATCGTGCACCCGCAGCACTGGCCGGAGGACCTGGACTACACCGGCAAGAAGGTCGTGGTCATCGGTTCCGGTGCCACCGCGATCACGCTGATCCCGTCGATGGCCGACACCGCCGCGCACGTCACCATGCTGCAGCGTTCGCCCACCTGGATCCAGGCGCTGCCGTCCGACGACCCGGTCGCGATCGGTTTCAAGAAGTCGCGCGTGCCCGACCAGATCGCGTACAAGATCGGCCGCGCCCGCAATATCGCCCTGCAGCGCGCCAGCTACCAGCTCTCGCGCTCCAACCCCGAGCTGGCCAAGAAGCTGTTCCTGGCCCAGATCCGGTTGCAGCTGGGCAAGAAGGTGGACCTGCGCCACTTCACCCCCAGCTACAACCCGTGGGATCAGCGCCTGTGCGTGGTGCCCAACGGTGATCTGTTCAAGGTGCTCAAGAGCGGCAAGGCCGACATCGTCACCGACAAGATCGCGAAGTTCACCGAGAAGGGCATTCTGACCGAGTCGGGTCAGGAACTCGAGGCCGACATCATCGTCACCGCCACCGGCCTGAACGTGCAGATGGTGGGCGGGGTCGCGGTCAGCGTCGACGGCAAGCAGATGAAGTTCAACGAGACGGTCGCCTACAAGAGCGTGCTGTACTCCGACATCCCGAACTTCCTGATGATCATCGGCTACACCAACGCGTCCTGGACGCTGAAGGCCGACCTCGCCGCCGCGTACCTGTGCCGGGTGCTCAACATCATGCGCGACCGCGGCTACACCACCTTCGAGGTGCACGCCAACCCCGAGGACATCGCCGAGGATTCGCTGATGGGCGGCGCCCTGTCGTCGGGTTATGTGCAGCGTGGCAACAGCGAAATGCCGCGTCAGGGCACGCGCGGCGCGTGGAAGATGGTCAACAACTACTACCGCGACCGCACGCTGATGCACAAGGCACCCATCGAAGATGGTGTGCTGCGGTTCAGCAAGACGGGCACCGCCGTCAAGCCCGGCGAGAAGTCCGTCAGCGCATAGTCGTTCGAATCAGGCCCGTCACACCCCCGGTGTGGCGGGCCTTTTCGCTGCCTGTGATCAGCCGATTTCCTTACCCCAGGCGAACTTTCAGCATCTGCCGTACCATCGCGATCGAAGACACCGCCCGGGGAGATGAAGGAGGACGGTGTGGGATATCGCGTACCGGCGACGTTCCGTGACGCGGGGACGTGGTTGCGGAGATTCGCCGCGACAACACCAGGCGCGATCGGGGTAGTGCTCGTGGTGACCACGGTGGCCTGCGTCGTCGCCGGATCGACTGTGGGACAACAACTCGACGCGAAGATCGCGCGCACCGACCACGTGCTGGAACGGACCGAGCCGCTGGCCTTCGCCGCGCAGAGCCTGTATGTGTCGTTGTCGGCGGCGGATGCGGGCGCGGCGACCGCGTTCCTGTCCGGCGGCATCGAATCACCGCAGGTACGAGACACTTACGAGCAGGCACTCGCCGAAGCCGCTGCCGCACTCGCCGAAGCGACCGTGGGTGCCACCGACGCGCAAACGCGGACGATCGTGGCCCGTATCGCCGCGGACCTGCCGACTTACACCGGCCTGGTCGAGACCGCGCGCGCGAACAACCGTCAAGGTTTCCCGGTCGGGTCGGCGTATCTGAGTCAAGCCTCGAACCTGATGCAGACCCAATTGCTGCCCAACGCAGAACAATTGAGCAAAGCCCGCTTCACTGCCGTGCGCGAAGAACAGCAGCGCGTCGGCGCACTGCCGTGGACGAGCATCGTGCTCATCCTGCTGGTCCTGATCGCGTGTTCGGTGGGATCGGTGGTACTGCTACGGCGGACGAACCGCCTGGTGAACACCGGAATGGCGTTCGCGGGAGCCGCCGCCCTGTTGGCCCTGCTGTGGACCGTCGGCGGCACCCTGACCGCCGCGCAACTGCTCGACACCGGCAGTTCCGGTGCCGGGGCCCGAGTGGAAAACCTGGCAGGCGCGCGCATCCTGGCCCAGCAGGCCCGCACCGACGAAACCCTGGCTCTGATCACCCGTGGCGACATCACCACCAAGGAACAGGCCTACCAAACCCACCTCGGCCTGTTGCGCGAACGTCTCGTGGCGGCAGGCGTGGGCGACTCCGAAGCCGAACGCGCACTGACCAATTGGAACGCCGGCCACAACGCCCAACGCACCGCCTACGACAAGGCCGACTATCCCGGCGCGGTCGCCCAGTCGATCGGAACCGACCCCGAGAGCAGCGCCACCAGCTTCGCCCGCCTCGATCAGGAACTGCGCGACGCCCTCGCCCAAGCGCGCGACGACCTGCGGGACGGCGTCGCCGCCGCCGGGAACTCGCTGCTGCTGAGCCCGTACGGCACGCTTGCCCTGCTGTTCGCTGCGGTCGCGGCGATCATCAGCGGGCTCTGGCCACGAGTGCAGGAGTTCTTGTGAGACGTCTACTGTTGATCGCACTCATGCCGCTGGTACTCGTCGCGGGATGCGCGGACGCGCCCGAACCGTCGACGATCCCGGCCACCGCCATTTCCCCGCCACTGCCCGGATCGGCGCCGGTCACCCAAGTCCCAGTTGTGCAGGGCCCCACCGATTGTGACGCCGAAGCGACCGTGGCACCCGGTGTTCAGCCCCGGCCCGGCGCCATGCCCCCGGGCTCCTCGATGGCCGCGATCGTGGCCAACGGGCGGGTGCGCATCGGCGTCGATCAACACAACTACATGTTCGGTTTCCGCAATCCGACCACCGGTCGCCTCGAAGGTTTCGACATCGACCTCGCGCGCGAGATCGCCCGCGACCTGTTCGGCGACCCCGACCGTATCGAGCTGGTCCCGATCACCGCCGCCGACCGGATTTCGTGGCTGAAGGACAAGAAGGTCGACATCGTCGTGCACGCGTTCTCCATCACCTGCGGGCGGCGCAACGACATCGACTTCTCCAGCACGTACTTCCGCACCGGACAACGAATCGCGGTGCCGCGCAACAGCGGAATGCGCGCGGCCGAGGACCTGGCGGGCAAGCGCGTGTGCGTGGCGCACGGTGCGACGTCGGCCGCGCGGCTACTCGCCTTGGTGCCGCCGCCGTCGGTGCTCGGCGTGAACACCTGGACCGATTGCCTGGTCGCGCTACAGCAGGGAACCGTAGACGCGATCAGCAGCGACGAGTCGATCGTGGCGGGCTTGGTCGCGCAAGACCGCAACCTCGAGGTGGTCGGCCCGCCGCTGGGCTCGGAGGCCTACGGGGTGGGCGTGCCCAAAGGCCGCGAGGATCTGGTGCGTTTCGTCAACGGCGTGCTGGACCGCACCCGCACCGACGGCACCTGGCAGCGACTGTATGCCCAACACCTGGCCCCGCTCGGCCCGTCACCCGGCCCGCCCGCGGCCCGTTACGTCCGATGACCTGGCCACTGCTCGGCCTTCCCGAGATCGACCGCGAATTAGCCGCGCGCACAGCGGAATTGGCGAAGGTGACCACGACCCTTCTCGAACTCGACCGTCACCCCGGCCTGGCGCTGGTCCGCCGCTACCCGCCGACAGGGGAGACCGCGCGGCGCTGGGCGCCGGTGGAGAAGGCGCTGGGCGAACTCTGGGAGGACCTGGGGCGGGTGCGCGCCATTGTCGGCGAAGCCGAGGCGGTGCGCGCCGGGCGCAAAGTCGACGATCGCGTCCGTGGGCAGCTCACGGAGTTGCTGCGCGGTCGACCGCACGAAGTGTCGCGGATCCCGATTCCGTTGGCGCAGCGTGGACTTACCGGCCCTGGCGAGACCATCGTGACGGTGGGCATCGCCGATTGCCTGGACCGGATGCGTGCGGCGTTCGCCTTCGTCGCCGCGTTCGCCGACGAGGTCGAGGCTGTTGACCGGCAGGTGCTGGGCGCGCTCGCTCCGCTGCAACAGCGCGTCGAACAGGCCCCCGGTGCCTTGGACGCGGCATCGGATCCTTTGACGACGCTGCTGCGACGCGCGGGCACCGACCCACTGGGCTTCGGACCGGGCGAGATCGCCACGTCACTGGCCGCCCTGACGGCGCTGATCGACACCGAATCCGCCCGCCACAGCGCACATCTCGCCGTCGCGGCCGACCTGCCCGCCGCCGTGGCGCAGCTGCGGACCGACCTCGCCGTGCTTCAAGAACTGCAACACCACGCCGACGACGCCGCCACCCAGGCCCAGCGCAAAGTCACCACCGGGCAGCTCCCCGACGGCGGCGAACCGGCCGACAGGCTGCGCGACGAACTCGACAACCTCGACCACACACCGGACCGCCCGACCGTGGAACACCTCCTGGCACTGCGCGTGCGCACTGAGCAAGCCGTCGAAAAGGCAACGCAGCGCAGGGAATTGGCGCGCGGCCTGCTCGATCGCCGCGCCGAACTGCGCGGCCGACTCACCTCCTACCGCGCCAAGGCGTCCCGGCTCGGCGTGAGCGAGGACCGTGACGTGCTCGCCGCCGACCGGATCGCCACCGGCCTGCTCGCCCGGCTGCCGTGTGATCTTGCCGCGGTCACCAGAGCCGTCGCGGACTATCGTTCGATTATCGGGGAGAAAGCGGGGCGGACAGCATGACATGTAGTGAAGCGGGGTGCGGCGGCACGATCGAGGACGGTTACTGCGCTGTGTGCGGTACCGCGCCCGTCGCGACCGCAACGCCGGCGGCACAGGTCAGGTCGGTCGGCGCACGGTCGGGGCGCACGACCGCGCAACCACGTAGTGGGAACCGCGCGGTGACGCCGGTCAACTCTCTGCCTGTGTCGGGAGACAACGGTAGTCAACCGTCGGATCCGGGCGCCTGCGGCGAACCCGACTGTGCCGGAACCATTCTCGACGGCTACTGCGACACTTGCGGCATCGCCCCGGCCACGCTGACCGGTCCGCTGCACAGTTCTTCCGCCTCCACGGTCAGCGCGACCGGTCCGCAGCACAGCCCGTCCGCGTCCACAGTCAGCGCCAGCGGCCGCGCATCGGGTCGTTCGGTCCGAAGTCGTTCGGGCTCAGCACGTTCCGCGGCCCGCGGCAGACTCGGCGCAGGCCTGGTCGAGGTCCCGCCGGTCCCACGCGTCGACCCCGCCACGGCGGTGCTGGACGACCCCCAGGTCCCCGAATCCGACCGGTTCTGTGGCAAATGCGAGAAGCCGGTAGGCCGCGGACAAGCCGGTGCCCCCGGCCGCACCTCCGGGTTCTGCCCGCACTGCGGCACCCGCTACTCTTTCGTACCCCGCCTAAGGGCAGGCGATCTCGTCGGCGGCCAGTACCAAGTCGCGGGCGCGCTAGCCCACGGCGGCCTGGGCTGGATCTACCTGGCGACCGACAGCGCTGTCAACAAACGCTGGGTGGTCCTCAAAGGCCTCATCGACACCGGCGACGCCGACGCACTGGCCGCCGCCCAAGCCGAACGCCGCTTCCTGGCCGAGGTCGACCACCCCAACATCGTCAAGATCCACAACTTCACCGAACACATCGACGCCGACGGTGAAGCGGCCGGCTACATCGTCATGGCCTACGTCGGTGGCACCTCACTGAAGCAGATCCTGCGCGCCTACCGCACCGAACACCAGCGCTACCTACCGCCCGCGCAGGCAATCGCGTATGTGCTGGAAATGCTTCCCGCCCTTGGTTATCTGCACGCGCGCGGCTGGGCGTACTGCGATTTCAAGCCCGACAACGTGATGCAGACCGAGGAACGCCTCGAGCTCATCGACCTGGGCGCCGTCATCGCGATGGACGACCGCACCAGCCCCATCTACGGCACCCTGGGCTACCAGGCCCCCGAGATCGCCGAAACCGGGCCCACCGTGGCCACCGAGATCTACACCGCGGGCCGCACACTGGCCGTGCTGATGATGCGCGTGCCCTCGGTGAACGGCCGCCTCGGCCCGCTCCCCGGCCCCGACACCGAACCGCTACTGGCCGAACACGATTCGCTGCACCGATTCCTACAACGGGCCACCGACCCCGACCCACTGGCCCGCTTCGCCTCGATGAGCGAGATGGCCGACCAGCTCACCGGTGTGCTGCGCGAGGTGCTCGCCACCGGCGACGGCCGGCCACGCCCCGGCATGTCGACCCAGTTCGGCCCCGCCCGCGCGGTATTCGGAATCGACAGTGCCACACCCGAACCCGCCGCGATCATTGCGGGACTGCCCGCCCCCCTGGTCGACCCCGGCGACAGCGGCGCGGCCCTGCTGGCCACCACCGACGCCGCCACCCCCGCCGAACTCGAACAGGCCCTGACCGCAGGACTACGCGCGGTGGTCACCGCGGCGGGGGAGTCGATCGAGATCCCGCTGCGCCTGGTCCGCGCCGAACTCGAAGCAGGCGACGCGGCAGCCGCGCTGACCCGCCTGGCCGCCCTGGACGCCGACCTCGAATTCGACTGGCGCCCTGTCTGGTACCGCGCCCAAGCCGCCCTGTTGACCGGCGACTTCGCTACCGCGGCACTGGATTTCGAATCCGTCTACGCGGCACTGCCCGGCGAACCAGCCCCCAAACTCGCCATGGCCGCCGCTCTCGAACTCGAAACCGCGCGCACCGACAACCCTGACGCCGCGGCCCTGGCCCTGTACGAACTGGTCTGGCGCACCGACCACACCTACCTGTCCGCCGCCTTCGGTGCCGCCCGCCTGCGCCACACCACCGGTGACCGCACCGGCGCGGTCGCAGTACTGGACCAGGTCGACCGCACCTCCTCGATGTTCACGCAGGCGCGCGTCTCGGCCGTGGAAACCCTACTGACGCACCGAGACCCGGCCGATCTCGACGAACAACTGCTGCGCACCACCGGCGAACGCGTCCAGCAACTACGCCTGGACTCGCGCAAACGCACCGCGCAGGTGCGCATGTATGTGCTGGAGGCGGCCTTGAACTGGATCCGGTCGGGACACGCACCGACCACACCAGGCAAGCTATTGGACGTGGAATTCACCGAGCAGGGCGTGCGGACGGGGATGGAACAATGCTTGCGGACACTGGCGCGCGAAGCGCAGGACATGTGGACCCGGTTCGACCTGGTGGACCAGGCGAACTCGGTGCGCCCCAGGACCACGCTGTGAGCGCGCCGGGTTGCGCGGACTGCGCGGGATCTGCGCAGGCGGGCTTCCGCTTCTGCGAAGGCTGCGGTCGCGAGCTCGGGGTGCGCAAAGTCGCACTGCCCGTGCATGATCCGGTCGCGGTGCCGCAGTGTTCCACCTGCGGGGAACGTCGATACGAGGGTGGCGTCTGCGTCAAATGCGGTAGCCCCAAGCCCGTCCCGGACCGGTTCGAGGAAGACCTGGGCTCGGTGTATGTGCTCACCGATCGCGGAATCAGCCACTCCCGCAACGAAGACGCGGTCGCCGCGGCCGTGCGCGAAGGCGACGGCATCCGGGTGATCGTGGTCAGCGACGGCGTGTCCACCTCCCAGGACCCCCAGGCCGCCTCCGGCAACGCCGCCCGCGCCGGTGTCGACGCCGCCCTGGCCGCGTTGGCGCAGGGCCGCTGCGACTCCGACGCGGTGATGGCAGGCCTGGCCGCCGCCACCGCCGCGGTGCGCGGCATGTCACGCACCCCCGAATACGCCCCGTCGTGCACCTACGTGTCCGCGATCGTGCGGACCACCCCGGTGGGCACCGACATCACCGTCGCCAATGTCGGTGACAGCCGGGCCTTTTGGCTCGCCGCCGCCGATCCCACCGCCTCACGCCGACTCAGCGTCGACGACTCGTGGGCCCAAGCCCTGGTCGACGCCGGCGCCCTCGACGAAACCGCGGCCATGAACGACCCGCGCGCCCACACCCTGATGCGCTGGCTCGGTGCCGACGGCGGCGAAGCACCGTGGTCCGAACGCTGCCTGCAGCGCATGACCGCCACCGAAGCCGGCACCCTGCTGCTGTGCAGCGACGGCATGTGGAACTACCTGCCCGAGGCGATCGCCCTGGCCGGTTTCACCGTCGAAACTTCCCCGCAGGCCGCCGCGCGTGCCCTGGCCGATTTCGCTCTCAACAGCGGAGGCAGCGACAACATCACCGTCGCGCTGGCTCCGGTGCTAGCCCTGCCTCACCCTGGAGAGTCATGAGTTCTGCTGAAACCGCCGGTATTTCGATCGCTGTCGACCAGAACGAGTTCCTCGCCGAAGGCGCGTCGGTGGTCGACGCGGTGCTGACCGTGACCACCGGCCCCGAACTGGCCGCCGCCGCGACCCCGCCGCCGCGCCTGGAGATCCTGATCATCGACTGCTCCGGCTCGATGGGCAACAAACGCAAATTCGAGAACGCGCGCACCGCCACCCGCACCGCCCTGGACGAAATCCCCGACGGCACCGCCTTCGCCATCATCGAGGGCACCGAATCCGCGCGCCTGGTCTACCCCACCGGCAGCACCTCCGCGCCCGCCGATTCCGCGCACCGCGCCGCGGCCAAACGCGCACTGGATAAGCTGCGCCCCGACGGCGGCACCGCGATGGGTTCGTGGCTGGCGCTGGCCCGCACCGTGGCCGCCGCGCACCCCGGCGCGCAGGCGCACGCGATCCTGCTCACCGACGGCAAGAACGAACACGAGACCCCGCAGGCCCTGGCCACCGAACTCGACCGCGCCGAAGGACTTTTCGTGTGCGACTGCCGCGGGGTCGGCGACGACTGGGTGGCACAGGAGCTGCGCACGATCGCGTCGAAACTGTCCGGCGACGCCGATATCGTCGCCGATCCGAAAGACCTGGCCGCGGACTTCGCGGCGATGATGCGCTCGTCGGCGGCGCGGGTGATCCCGGAACTGACCCTGAAGGTGTGGACGCCGGCCGGGGCGCGGGTGCGCATGGTCAAACAGGTCGCGCCGGTGTTGGAAGACCTGACCGGGCGACGGACCGACGTCGGCGCGCAGCTGGGGGAGTACCCGCTGTCGTCGTGGGCGGCCGAGGAACGCGAATACCACCTGCAGATCGAACTGGAACCCGCCGCGCCCGGACGCGAGAAACTGGCCGCGCGATTGAGCGTGGTCGCCGGTGACGACGTGCTCGGCCAGGGTCTGGTGCGCGCGATCTGGACCACCGATTCGACTCTGTCGACCCGGATCAACACCCGCGTGGCCCACTACACCGGCCAGGTCGAACTGGCGCAGGCCGTGCAGGAAGGTCTGGAAGCCCGACGCAACGGCGACGTCACCACCGCCACCGCCAAACTGCGGCGCGCGGTCGAACTGGCCACCGCTTCGGGCCACGAGCAGACCGCGAAACTGCTGCGCAACGTCGTGGAAGTCGAGCCCGACGGCACGGTGAAACTGCGCGGCCAGGTCGCCCCCGCCGACGACCTCGCACTGGACATCCACTCGACCAAAACCGTTCGAGTGCGGCCAGAGGGCGACTGACATGGCGATGTGCGCGGACGGACACCAGTCGCAGTCCACCGACTACTGCGATGTGTGCGGGTCGGCGCTGGGCGCGATTCCCGACCCGGTGCAGCTGCGACTGTGCCCGAACTGTGCGACGCCGAGCAGCGGACGGTTCTGTGAAGGGTGTGGGTACGACTGGGAGCTTCCGCCGCCCGCCCCACGACCAGCCGACCCTTCACAACCTGGGCTCGATCCCCCAGTGCAAGCGCCCGGTGAGGTCCAGGACGGCGAACGCGCGCCGGTGTGGGTCGCCCGAGTCTTCGCCGACCGCGAGTTCTACACGCGCGTGCAAGCCCGCAAAGGCCCCGATGTCGAACGCGTCGCCTTCCCCGATTTCTACCCCGAACGCCGAATCATCTTGCGGGGCAACCGGTTCCTGATCGGAAAACGGTCGGTCTCGCAGGGAATCACGCCCGAGATCGACCTCGGCATCGCCCCCGCGGATATCGGAGTGTCGCGCGCACATGCGATGATCCAGGTCGATCAGGGCGGTGCGCTCACCATCACCGACCTCGGTTCCACGAACGGAACCAGCCTCGACGGCGCCGAAACCCCGATCGACCCGCAACACGCGGTCGCCTTGCGCGAAGGCAGTCGAATCCACGTCGGCGGCTGGACCACCATCGCGATCGCCACCGTAGACGCATCTGTTCACCAAACGTAGGGTCGGGGCCATGACGAAGTTCGACGGGAAGACCTGCCTGATCACCGGCGCCGCCAGCGGCCTGGGCCGTGCCACCGCTTTCGCGGCCGCCGCCAAAGGGGCGTCGCTCGTTCTGACCGACATCACCGCGGACGCACTGGCCACCACCGCCGAGGAACTGCGCGCCGCGGGCGCCACCGTGCACCTGGCCCACGCCGCCGACGTCAGCGACCACTCCGCGGTCGTCGGCCTGGCCGCGCACACCTTCGACGCCGTGAGCCACGTCGACATCGTCATGAACGTGGCAGGCATCGCCACCTGGGGCACCGTGGACAAACTCACCCACCAGCAGTGGCGCCGCACCATCGACATCAACCTGATGGGCCCCATCCACATCATCGAGGAATTCATCACCCCGATGATCACCGCAGGCCGCGGCGGCCACCTGGTCAACGTCTCCTCCGCCGCAGGCATCTTCGGCCTGCCCTGGCACGCCCCCTACAGCGCCACCAAATTCGGCCTACGCGGCATCTCCGAAGTCCTGCGCTTCGACCTACGCCGCCACAAGATCGGCGTCAGCCTGGTAGTCCCCGGCGCCATGGCCACCCCCATGGCCGACACCATCGACATCGCCGGCGTAGACCGCGACAACGCCGCCCTCGACAAGGCAATCGGCCTGTTCATGCGCCACGCAGTCACCCCCGACCAAGCCGCCACCTCGGTCATCAAAGGCGTAGAACGCAACCGCTTCTGGGTCTACACCTCCCGAGACATCCACCTAGCCCACTGGGGCCAACGCTACGTCCCCTACGGCTACACCCTCGCCATGCGCGGCCTCAACTCCGCCATGACCAACTACGCCGTCAAGAACGAACTGGTCCGCTAGACCAGCCCACTCGAATTGGTGTTCAACCACCGTCGCGCGCGGACCAGAGGGCAAGCTCCCCGCCGGGCAAGCAGATAACGCGATATCCGCTCAGCCCGACTATGCCCCACGCTTCATAACGTTCGTCGACGGGAACCTCGAGCACAGCACCAGAACTCAATTCGATTGACAAGCCATCGATTTCGCTGACATCGGCCCGCGTAACCGTCGAACCGACAGTGGCCTGCAACTCCTTGCTGATGCCACCGTAGTTGTTGGACGGCGCGCTCATGACCTTCCCGTCGCCGGTAGAGAAAGCGATCTCTCCCTCTATCTGCAGTTCGAACTCAATCGGCGAACCGATTCGGATCGTCGCCGTAAAACCCAACTCGACCTCTGAGATGGGTTGGCCAACAATTTCCAATTGCAGTTCCATGCGCCCCTACGTGAAGATGCCACCGACGGCGAGCCCGAGCAAGAATCCGGGAATCGAGCAGACGAATCCGGCGAACGCGGCCAATGATCCCACGCCTAGCCGTCGAAGGCTGGTGCTGAAAGGGAAACCCGCGGCGCTGAGTGCGATGAGCAGCAACCCGGTGACGGGCGGTCCAGCGATAAACCAGGTCGCGTCTCTGGGTACCAACTCGGCGTACGGCAGAGAGATTGACAGCATCGCGAGGACCGCTGCGGCAAAACCCTCAGGGCCGAACCAGTCTGCGCGAAAGTACTTGTCTGGAATCCCGCTCATATGCTCGCCACCCACGACAGCGTCAGGAGTATGCCGGGAACCGCTGTGCCGACCGCGGCGCCCAACGTCCGTGCGGTCCTACGCACGATGAGGCAACCGGCAACCACGACCACGACCGCAGTGAGAATTCCGTATACCAGATGCTGTGATACGTCGAGCGACGGATACGCGGCGTCGGCCAAGCGAGCCAGAAATCCGAACAGGGTCACGATCATCACCGATGCCGCGGGCACCGCAATGGTCGCCGCCTGCCAGAACGCGGAGTCTGCGACCAGTCCGCGGCCCGTGTTGTCGGTGTCGCCCACTACCGCACCACCACGGTCGTTGGCACGTTGCTCGGATCGCCGAGCGGTGTCGGCGTGTTCCGCTCCCAATTCGGATCATCGAAATCAGCCTTGAAGGGCTCGAACATGGCCTTACCTCCGCCGACCTCATGATATGAGGGCAGGTTCCCGACCGGCCCCCACTGGCTACCAGAATTGGCCGGGTCTATCAGTACAGGACGGGAGGTGCCCGTCGAGTTGTCCTGATAGATCTCGATAGACGGGTAGTTGGTTATCTCGCCACCGGCAACGACCCTGGGCGTCCCCGGGTTTCCGCTACTCGGGGAAATGACCAAATCGCCGTTTACAGTGTGGCCGGTCAGGCCTGCTCCAGGTGGTGCGAAATGGATTTCCCGCATCATATTGGATCATCACCGCCCCGTTGGGGAGTTGCTGGGCCTGAACTTCCGGTACGCCGACTCGCACTTCGCCATTGCTGTCGACCGACGGGTTTTGTCGAGTGATTATCAGTCCATTTTCGTAGTCGACGTACGTGGTGACGCGCGCGTGTTCGGGATCGAAGTTGGGATCTTCGTCGCGGTTGTCGCCCTTGTCGTAGTTGAGTCCACCCATATCCGCGTTGAATACCTCGGCCGCCGGAATGAATGCAGCGGCACGGACAACTCCCTGGCCAGGAACCGGCTCGATTCGGGCAACCTTGATACTCGGCGGCACGCCCTGGTATTTCGGATCGTAACTGCTCGGATTGAGCGCCTCAGCCGTCTTCCAGTCCGTAGGGCTCGTAGGGGCGCGACCGAACATCTGTTGGAACGCCGCCGCTGATGTCCGGATGCGATCCGGATCCGTGCGTGAATCCTGTTTCTTGGTGTCTTCAATTGCTTTCGTTGCGTCGTTCAGCGCTGACTGCGGAGCCATGACCTCGAGTTCGGCGTTCGCTTCTGCGACTTTCGCACCCCACTGTGCATCAGCGGTGTTCAGAGTGGAGACCAACCCCGCCAGTCGCGAAAGTTGCACTCCTGCTTCAGAATTCCAATCCTTGACGCCGCTGATAGACCAATCGTCGGCGACGGCGACGGGTGGCACGACGTAATGGTGGAATATGGTCCTGATCTCGGCGAGCGGGTGCGCCATACTGCGGGCCGCCCCTCCACATGCGGCGCTGAGGTCGTCGTAGGCCGTCGCGATGGCGCGCATTTGAGTCCGCTCCCGTTCGGCCTTGGTCTCCGCTGCCTGCATGGCAGCGCCCTGCCACGCGAGTTCGGTGATCGTGGTGTACATGGTGTTCGACACGGTGATGAGCGCGTCGGCGATACCGGTGGCACGGTCGGACAGCGACTGCAGTCCAGAGACGTCCCAACTCAACACTTCGGCAGGTGTACTCATCCGTTCATCGCCCCGCGTGCGGGTCGCCGGAGTTGATATCGCCTATTGCTGCGATCCGTGCGGCAGCGTCCAGATCGGTATCGCGGAAGGTCTCCGCCGAAATCGCCAGCACACTGGAGAACTGGTTGAAACGCGCCTTCACGACGTCCTTGGCGCGCTTGCTCGCCGGATCCGACTGATTCAACGCACCCCCGATCACGGACCCGCGCAACTTTCCCACATTCGGCGCCGCGCCGAGATAGGGTGCCCGGTCGACTTCAGCAGGAACCATAGCTACCGCGCCCGCCGCACTTCGAAGGCTATCCGGATTGACTTCGAACGCCATTATTCCCCCCCTGATCAGCCAATTTTCAGCGAGCATACAGGTCGGCTCTGCGCGGTACCGCATGTGCTCGTCAGTAGCGCTCGCTTTGCTGAGGATCGAATCTGACGTTGTTCGGGCGGTTGACCTAGGCCTGGATCTGCTCGGAAGCATTGGCCGAGCAGGGCCGCTTCGCTGCTGATCAGCCGGTCACAAGGCTGCGTGCCTTGGTCCGTTAGACCAGATCACTCGGGTCGGTGTTGGCCCCGCACAAGATCACGCACACCCGTTCGCCCGGTTCGGGCTGGTAGGCCGGGCCGGATCCGGTGTCGAGTAGGGCGGCGAGGGCTGTGGCTGCGCCGTTTTCGACGGCGATGCGGTGTTCGTCCCAGAGTTGTCGGCGGGCTGCGTGGATCGCGTCGTCGGGTACCAGAATCGAACGCACACTGGGGTTTTGGGCTGCTTCCACAGCCATCGTTGACACGTTCGGTGCGCCGAGGGAATCGGAGGCGATCGAGTCGACGGTGACGTCTACCGGGTGGCCGGCTTCGAGTGCGGCGTTCAAGGATCGGCAGCCCTGCGGTTCGACCGCGATCGTGCGGATTCCGTAATGCTGTGCGGCGATTGCTGTTCCGGTGAACAACCCACCTCCGCCGACGGCGACGAGCACCGTGTCCAGATCGGGTACTTGGGCATGGATCTCACGCATCAACGTCCCGGCGCCCGCGGCGATGAGCGGATGGTCGTAAGCGTGGGCGGCCAGTGCCCCGCTGGTCTCGGCGAACTCTCGGCACGCGGCCAGGGCCTGCTTGTACTCAGGACCGATCAGTCGTACCTGCGCACCGTAGTCACGAAGTCGACGGATTTTGACCGGGGGAGCGGTCTCGGGCAGAAACACTGTCGCGGGCACCCCGGCCTCACGCGCCGCCCACGCACACGCCAACCCGGCATTGCCCCCTGAGGCGATCGTCACACCCGCGTCGGGCAACGTTCCCGCAGCGGCGTGCGCGCGCACGAAATTCTGGGCTCCGCGGGCCTTGAAAGAGCCGGTGAACTGCAGAAATTCCAGTGCGAACCACAGCGGGTCCGCCCCTGGTCCAGCCGGTGCGACGGTGATCGGGCGAACCAGTCCGTCGATGCGGGCGGCGGCGGCTTCGATGTCGTCGAAAGTCGGGGTCACGCCTTCGACTATGCCATCGCGGCGGCCGCGCTGAACCCCCTGTTGACCGGGCGGATTGTTACGACGGGTTTACGCCGCGAAGAGACTGGGTACATAACAAATCGGTAACAAGCTCGAAGGCGGGATGGCGTGTCGGTCTGGGGACACGAATTCCCCAGGTGTACCGGCTGCCGCTCCGGCGTGTCAGCAAAGGATGTGCACAATGAGCGCGAACCTCATGATCGTGGACGATGACGTCCAGATGCGTGGCGATCTGCGCCGCGCGATGGAGGACGAAGGGTATGCCGTCGCCGAGGCAGGCGTGCCCGCGGACGCCCTCGATCGGCTGCGAAACGACGGGCCACCCGATCTGATGATCGTCGACCTGATGCGCGGCGAGGCAGATGGCTTCGACTGCATCAGGGAGATCCGTCGCGACCATGACGTGCCGATCATCGTGATCAGCACCCGGTACGACACCCACGATGTGGTCGCGGCCCTGGAGGCGGGGGCCGACGACTTCGTGAGCAAACCGTTCGAAATCAAGGAGATCACCGCCAGGATGCGTGCGCTCCGCCGTCGCGCCCGCATCACCGCCGACCGCGACAGCACGCCCGAGGTCGTGCTCGACGCCGATCCGCAGGCCCCGTTGATCTTGGCCGCCGATGCCGGAGCGGTGCGTCGCGGCACCGAGGAGATTCATCTCACGGTCACCGAATTCCGGTTGCTGTGTGAGCTCGCGGAAACGCCGGGCCGGGTGCTCAGCCGCTCTGTCCTGCTCGAAAGAGTCTGGGACCAGGGCTTTTTCGGTGACGAACGCATCGTCGACGTCCATGTGCGCCGACTGCGCACCAAGATCGAACGCGACCCGTCCGACCCGCGCATCGTGGTTACCGTGCGCGGCTTGGGGTATCGCCTCGATATGCAAACGCAGTAAACGATTCGTCATACAACCGCAAAGAGTTCGACACATAGACCGCAAAGTCGTTTGGAAACAGTAGAGATATGACAACGTCCACCATGTCCATCGAGCCGGCCGCCAGCGCGGCGGCCCCTGGTTCGGAACCGAGATTGCGTCATCCACGGCTGGGAGACGGAGCGCAGCTGTGGCGGATCGCGCGCGATTCGCAGGTACTCGACGTCAATTCCAGTTACGCCTATCTGCTGTGGTGTCGCGATTTCGCCGCGACCTCGCTGGTCGCCGAAGCCGACGGCCAGCCGGTCGGTTTCGTCATCGGCTACATGCGCCCCGAAGCCCCGGACACGCTGTTCGTCTGGCAGATCGCCGTGGACGCGCAGTTCCGTGGCCGCGGCCTGGCGGCGGGAATCCTGCACGCACTGCTGGATTCGGTCGCCGAAGCAGGCATCACCACGCTGGAAACCACGATCTCACCCGACAACACCGCCTCGCAGGCGTTGTTCGCCGCGGTGGCAAGGGAACGCGGTGCGGACTTGCGCACCGAGGACCTGTTCGACGAAAACGATTTCCCCGATTCACACGAGGCCGAGCAGCTGTATGTCATCTCACCCGCTCAGCGCCAGGAGGAACGACGATGATCACGACCACCGACACCAGCATTTTCGAGGCCATGGAATCGAATGTGCGCGGATACTGCCGTGACTGGCCGGCCATCTTCAGCACCGCCGAAGGCGCATGGTTGCGCGACGAACAAGGCCGCGAATACCTCGACTTCTTCGCCGGTGCAGGCGCATTGAACTACGGGCACAACAACCCGATTCTGAAGAAGGCACTGCTGGAATACATCGGCAGCAACGGCATCACCCACGGTTTGGATATGTCGACCGTGGCCAAACGCGAATTGCTCGAGACTTTCCGCGACACGATTCTGTCGCCGCGTGGGCTGGACTACAAGGTGCAGTTCCCCGGGCCGACGGGCGCGAATGCCGTTGAAGCCGCGTTGAAACTGGCGCGCAAGGTGACCGGTCGCAAGACGGTCTTGAGCTTCACCAACGCTTTCCACGGGATGACCCTGGGCGCGCTGGCCGTTACCGGCAACGCCGCCAAGCGTGCGGGTGCCGGTGTGCCGCTGGAGCATTCGACCCCCATGCCGTATGACGGCTACTTCGACAACACCATCGAGGACTTCGGCTGGATGCAGCGCGTCCTCGACGACAGCTCCTCGGGTTTCGATCGCCCCGCCGCGGTGATCGTGGAGACCGTGCAGGGTGAAGGTGGCGTCAACCTGGCCCGCGCCGAATGGCTGCGGCACCTGGCCGGACTGTGCGCCGCGCGCGACATCCTGCTCATCGTCGACGACGTGCAGATGGGTTGCGGGCGTACCGGTCCGTTCTTCTCGTTCGAGATCGCGGGCATCACGCCCGACATCGTCACCCTGTCGAAGTCGATCAGCGGTTACGGCCTGCCGATGGCGTTGGTGCTGCTCAAGCCCGAACACGACGTGTGGTCGCCGGGCGAGCACAACGGCACCTTCCGCGGCAACAACCCCGCCTTCGTCACCGCCACCGCCGCTCTGCGCGAGTACTGGGCCGATGACAAGCTGGCTCAGCGCACCGCCGAGAACGGCCTCTACGTGGGCCGCACGCTGAGCGCGGTCGCCGCACGCCACTCCGGGGTGTCCACCCGCGGTCGCGGCATGGTGCACGGCATCGTGTTCGACGATCCGTCGCAGGCGGGCAAGGTGTGCCGCACCGCGTTCGAACAGGGGCTGCTGGTGGAAACCTCGGGTTCCATGGACGAGGTCGTGAAACTGTTGCCGCCGTTGACGCTGGGCAGCGACGAGCTCGACCAGGGCCTGTCGGTGCTGGTCTCCTCGATCGACACCGTGTGTGGTGGTGCCGCATGATCGTGCGCACCACCTCGGAGATCACCGGCACCGAACGCGATGTGGCAGGGCCGGGTTGGCGCAGCAAGCGCATCGTGCTCGGCGGCGACAAGGTCGGGTTCTCCTTCCACGAGACAACGATCGAAGCCGGGACCGTGCACAAGTTCCACTACCAGAACCACGTCGAGGCGGTCTGGTTGGTCGAGGGTGAGGGCAGTCTGCTCGACCTCGACAACAACACGGAGTACCCGCTGGGGCCCGGCTCGATGTACCTGCTGGACGGGCACGAACGTCATCAGGTCACCGCCCGCACCCAGTTGCGGATGCTGTGTGTGTTCAATCCGCCGGTCACCGGCCGCGAAGTACACGATGAGAACGGGGTGTATCCGTTGATCGTCGAGGAGGAGGACGCTGCCAGTGTCTGATCAGCGCGACCGCTACCCGACGCGGTTGTCCGAACCGGCCCCCCACATCGAACGCACCGACGCGTCGGTGTGGGGGCAGGTCACCTCGCCGGAGCTGGCCGGGTTCCACGCGAACGGTTTCGCGACGATCCCCGACCTGCTCACCCCCGACGAAGTGGCCGCGTTCGGCGCCGAGATCGGACACCTCGCGGCCGACCCCGTGCTCTACGGCGACGAACGTGTCGTGGTGGAACCTGTTGCGGGACAGGTCCGTTCGGTGTTTCAGGTGCACCAGCTCAGCAACCCGATCGCGGAACTGCTGACCGAATCGCGGATCGTCGGCCTGGCCGAACAGATCCTCGGCTCACCGGTGTACCTGCACCAGACTCGGGTGAACTACATGCCCGGTTTCGGTGGTAGCGGTTTCGCCTGGCACTCCGATTTCGAAACCTGGCACGCCGAAGACGGCATGCCCGCCCCGCGCGCGGTGAGCCTGTCGATCGCGTTGACCGACAACTACCCGTTCAACGGCAGCCTGATGATGATGCCGGGCTCCCACCGCACCTTCGTGCCCTGCCTGGGCGAAACACCCACCGGGCACTACCGGGAGTCGTTGCGCGAGCAACGAATCGGAATCCCCACCCCCGACGACATCACGTTCCTCGCGGCCCGCTACGGCATCACCCAGTTCACCGGCCGAGCCGGTTCGGCGTTGCTGTTCGACTCCAACTTGATGCACGGATCCTCGAACAACATCACCCCGTTCCCACGCTCGAACATCTTCCTGGTGTTCAACAGCGTGGAAAACGCCCTGGTCGAACCGTTCGCGGCCCCCCAGCGTCGCCCGCAACACATCGCCGCCCGAGATTTCACGCCCGTGCGTGACGTACCGGAAAGCGTTGGGGCACTAGCGGATCAGTCGACCTAGTGTCGTTCCAATAATGCGGTGAGGGAAGCCGCCGCTCGCGGGTCTTCGTGGGCGGCGGTTTGCCACCATTGTTGCGCGGCTTCGTCGTCGCCTGCCTGGTAGAACAGGGTGCCCAGGTCGTAGGCGGCGCCGGGGTGGCCTGCTCGGGCGGCTTGGGTCCACAGCAGACGGGCTGAATCGTGTTCGCCGCGTTCGTGCATGGCGGTGCCCAGGTCGTAGAGGGCGGTGCCGACGTCGGGGGATTGGGGGGCGGCGGTGATGGGGGACAGGGGTGCGGTGAGTTCGGCTGCGGGGACGGGGTCCAGGCGGGTGGCGGGGCCGGTGGTGAGTTCGACGACGAGTTCGTTGAAGTCGGGGGTGCCGGGGCCGGTGCTGCACCACAGGGTCGAGGCGCCGTCGGGGAGCAGGTCTACGACCATGCCGTAGTTGCCGGTCCAGGATTGGTGGGTGCCGGATTCGGCGACCCAGACGGGGGTGAGGGTGAACAGGGCGTCGGGGGCGTCGGCGGTGACGGTGATGTCGATGCCGGTAACCAGTGCTTCGTACCAGATGTCGACTCCTGGCAGCGCTTTGCCGTTCAGGTTCACGTGCCCGTCGTGCACCGACAGGCCGAGACCCAGCCCGGTCACGTCCTCGGGTGCCATCACCGACAGTGCGCGAAGATGCACCGCGGTCGTGCCGACCGGTAGCGCCTCGGTGTACATGGGATAGACCGCCGCACCGCACCATTCGATGGGATCGGCACCGTGATAACGCTGGTCGAGCGGGACATGGTCGCCGCGTCGCACGCCGGGATCATTCATCGGTGACGCCCCACTCTCTACACTGTTCGCAACCCCCTCGCGGCACCAGAACGTCCGCGGTTTCGCGCTACACCGTACTCGCGTCTACGCGCGGACGTGGGCGATTCAGCAAACGGTACCCCTCCGAGAAACGACAAAGCCCCGGCGAATCCCGTCGACAAACAACAGGTTTCACCGGGGCATCCCCCGACAGATCAACGGTCAGACAGCGACCGACTCGCCGATCTCCTCCTCGACCGCGGCAGGCGCGACCGGCTTCGGCGCGTGACGCGCTTCGTACCGACCTGCCACCACCACGAGCACCAGACCGACGGCCAACCACGCGAACAGCCCGAACAGGCGCGCACCGAACCCGGCACCACCGTCGAAGTACAGCAGGTTGCGCAAGCTTTCGAGGAAGTCCGCACCGTTCCAGAACGAGTGCAGCGCACCGAAGAAGCCGTTCTGCAGCTCGGGCCCGTACACGCCACCGGAGGTGGTGAAGTTCAGCATCACGAACAGGGTGATCAGAGCCAGTGTCGTCCAACGCTTGAGGAACGTGTGCAGCCCGACGCCGATCAAGATGATGCCCGAGGCGTACAGCCAGGCGATCCCGAACACACTCAGGTAATCGGAGTCGATCACGTGGAATACCGGGCCCGCGACCAGCACGCTGATCATCGCCACGATCGCCGCCGTCACCACACCCACCGCGGCACGCACGCGCATCCGCAGCGCCGCACCGGCCGCGCCGATCACGGCAACGCTGCCGTAAGCGCCCACGCTCAACGCGACCAGCATGAAGAACAGCCCCTGACCCGTGGGGTCACCGCCGGCCTTGGTCGTCACATCGGTGACCACCAGCGGCACGCCCTGATGATCGGCCACCGACCGGAACACGACCTCCGCGGCCATCGCACTGGTATCGGAGCTGGCCGTGGCGACCAGCAGTTCCGGCTTGGTCGCGTCGGGCACGTAGGCGCCGGTGAGCTCGCGGTTGTTGAGTCCATCGATCGCGGCCTGCCGGTTGGGCACGGTGATCACATCGAGGCCGGGCCCGCCCTTGTCCTTCATCGTCTGCGCGAGAACCATCGACTGCGGGGAGTCGCCGACCACGGCCAGCTCGAGATTGTTCGGGGCAGGCTGGTGGAACGCGCCGAGGTAGGCGAACGCCATGCCGAGGCACATCAGCAGGGGAGTGAGAAGGTGCCCGGCGATGTGCCGGAACTGTGCGCGAGTCATCGAAGGAAATCTCCAAACAGTTGGTAAATGCAACTAAGTATGGTTGTATAGTACAACTATGAACGCGAAGAACGCAAGAGCCCAGGCCGTCGACACGATCCAGCGCGAACTGACCGCCTTCTCGCGCCGGGCCCGCGGGCGCGCCGCCGAACTGCACCCCGAGTTGAGCCTGGTCGCCTACAGCATCTTGGATCTGGTGCGCGAACGCGGCGGCTGCCTGGCCACCGACCTCGCCGAACAGTTCCTGCTCGACAAGTCCACGGTCAGCAGACAGGTGGGTGCGCTGGAGAAACTCGGCTACCTCGAACGCGAGGTCGACCCCGGCAACCGGCGCAACCACATCCTGCGCGCCACCGCCGAGGGCGAGGCCGTGGCACGCAAGGCCGAAAGCCGTCGTCGCGAGGCCTTCCAGTCCCGTTTCGCGGACTGGACCGACGACGACGTCGCCGCGTTGGCCGGGTATCTGATCCGCTACAACCTCGCGCAGTGAGCATCCGCGCAGCTATTGCGCACGTCACAGCCGGCAGCGGGCGATTGCCCGGTGGCCCACCCGAGTCGGTATAGTCGCCGCGGATGAGTAGTGACACCACCCACCCCGCGCAGCAGCATGCCCCTCGCCCGATCAATCGAGCATGGTGGCTGGTGCCGGTGTTGCTCACCGTGATCTCGGTCGTGTGCGTGAAAACGCCGATCTGGCCCTTCGAACGTTATTCCGGCAGCTTCATCGACCTCCAGGTCTATCGCCTGGGCATCGAGGCGATGCGCGACGGCGCCGACATGTACGGGCAGCTGCCCAAGACCTCGATCGGCATCGGCCTGCCGTTCATCTACCCGCCGTTCGCGGCCATCGCGCTGGCACCGTTCGCGTTGCTGCCCTGGGCCACGGCGAAGATTCTCTACGTGGTGGTGTCGGTCGCCGCACTGGCGTGGACCCTGTACCTGGTCGCGCGCCGCTACCACCCCGACCGCAAGCAGGCCGCCCTGCTGGTGACCGCCTGTGCGGTCCCCGCGGCGATGCTGCTGGAACCGGTCCGCGCAACCATCGACTTCGGCCAGGTCAACCTGCTGCTGATGGTCCTGGTCGCCACCGACTGCCTGCTGCCCAAAACCCGCTACCCGCGCGGCATGCTGATCGGCCTGGCCGCGGCCATCAAGCTCACCCCGGCCGCGTTCGTGCTCTATTTCCTGGTCCGCAAGGACTACAAGGCCGCCGCCACCGCCGCGGCCACCGGTGCGATCGCGACCGTCGCCTCGTTTGCTTTCTTGCCCAAGGAATCCACCAATTATTGGTTCGGTGGACTGGGCAATGTATCCGGCCTGAGCGGTTCGGCCTTCCATACGAACCAGTCGATCCAGGCTGTGATGGCCCGCCTGCACATCACCGGGCTGCCGTTCGATGTTCTCTGGCTGGTGCTCGGTGCGCTGCTGCTGGTGTTGGTGGTGGCCGCGATGCGCAAGGCCGCCGACGCACCGGCCATCGCGCTGTCGCTGAACGCCGTGTTCACCCTGCTGCTGTCGCCGATCTCGTGGTCACACCACTGGGTCTGGATCGCTCCCGCGCTGCTGGCCATGGTCTGCCACGCCCGCACCCTGCCCGCGCGCAGTGCTCGCGGCTGGTACGCCACCTCCGTGGTGGTCGCCGCGGTCTTCGTGATCGCACCGCACAGTTTCCTGCCCGACGGCGAGCATCGCGAGACCTCGTGGACGTGGGATCAGCACATCATCGGCGACACGTATGTGTGGTTGGCGGTGGGACTGGTGGTGCTGTTCCTGGTCACCGCGCGCCGGTCGAAGGCACCCGCGAAGGCGACCGAAGTGGCCGAGGAGCCCGCGCACAGCACGTAAGCGCTAGCGGCCGATGGCCTCGCGCACGATCTGCGCGGTGACCACCTGGCCTACCGCGTTGGGATGCACCGGGTTGGCGTTGAGGTGGCCGGGGATCGGCGGCTCTACCCAGCGTGTGGCCGCGTCGCGACAGGTGTCGTGCCCGATGGTCGGGGTGTACAGGTCCACGTACGTGGCGCCGTTGGCTTCGGCCTGCTCGCGCAACACCGCGTTGAGGTGCTTCTCGATATCGCGGGTGTAGGCCACATCGCCGTCACTGAGCGGCACCTGCGGCCAGCAACTGCCGACCTCCGGGAGCACCGCGGGATAGCCGAGAACGTAGACGTCGGCGTTGGGCGCCCTGGTTCCGATCTCGGCGATCGTGGCCCCGATCTTCGGCGCGCCCGCGGTGATCTCGTCATCGAACCGGCTGCCGAACATATCCCGACAGGGCGCACCGACATTGAACGCATTGGTCACGTTCAGCCCCACACACGACAGCACCAACGTCTGGAACATCCCATTGTCGTCACCACCGGCCTGATAGGTGACGATCTGCGTACTCGCATCGAGTGCATCGAATTGCGGTGGCTGGTCGGCATATTGGGCCACGGTCATATGCTCGGTCATCGCCGACGCGCAGCTGCGATCGATCAACTCCCACCCGGTAGCCGCGGCCAGCGCATTCGGGTAATTGAAGATCGAGCGCGTGCACAGCAGCGGGCTACCGGGAACCGGGGTGAACATCCCGGGCGCGGAGGTATACGAATCACCCAGCGCGACATAGCGAATGGGCGACCCATCAGCGGTGCCGGGAACCGCGGTAAGCCCCAATAAAGCCGAAACGAGCAGCAGCCGTTTTCTCATCACGAACCCCCTTGATCAGGGCAATTCTATCCCCGCCCCCCGAACTCGGTTTCGAATTGAGGTAGTCCCGTCAGCTGGGCGCGTGGACCCGGGTCTGCCCGATCGCACCGTGTCGAGCGCACCCACGACGGTGACACCTCTGGTGCCCGGACAGGCCCGCGTGCATCAGTTATCTTGTCCTGGTTGGCATTTCGGGACTTACCGGCACTGCCGGGCGGGCAGGGGGTTGTCTCATGAGGCATGCGATCACTGGTGCTACGGGCTTTCTGGGAACGTATCTGCTGCGGGAGTTGCTGCGCGACAGCACCGACGAGTTCACCTTGCTCACCCGGCAGGGCGGCAGTGATCCGTTGCAGCGGATCGCGACGGCGTGGGAGTTGCTCGGCACACCCGCATCGAGGATCGAGCAGCTGCACCGACGATGTATCGCGGTCCCGGTGGAGCTGGAGCAGCCCCGATTCGGGTTCACCGAGCAACGGTTTCGCGAGCTCGCCGACGAGGTCGACGCGGTGTGGCATGTGGCGGCCAACACCAACTTCCTCGCCGAACTCGACGTCATCCGCCAGCCCAACGTCGTGGGCACGCAACGCGTCCTCGAGTTCACCGAAACCGGTGCGCGGCAACCGGATCTGTTCCACATCAGCACCGCTTACATCGCAGGCCGAACACGGGTGGACGTCTGGTACGAGCACGACCTGCACCACGACTCGGGTTTCGAGGTGCCCTACGAGCAGGCCAAGTACGAAGCCGAGATACTCGTGCGCGAGTGGGCGCAGCGCACCGGACGGCGCACCGTGGTGTTGCGGCCCAGCATTGTGATCTCCGACCGGCCACAACAGGCGGGGCTGCCCTCGCACACCATTTCCACCATCGGTGGCAACGTCGAATCCTGGTCGCGGCTGCGCGGACTGTCCACTCGCCGCCGGACCACCACGTTGCCGCCGACCCGGCTGGTGGGCGATCCGGACGGACACCTGAACTTCATCCCGGTCGATGACGCGGCCGTGCAGATGGCCCGGTTGGCCGCGGCAGCACCGACCGGGTTGAGCACCTATCACGTAGTGCATCACGAGGACGTTCCCAATGCCGTGCTGCTGGATATGCTGCGGGCGCTGTCGCCGGTGGACGTCACACTGGTCGACGAACCGCCGACCGACCTGAACCTGATCGAACGCAGCGCGACCCGGTCCGCCCGCGGATTCGTTCCCTACCTGATCCACACTCGGCTGTTCGACAATTCCCGCGCACGGGAACTGCTGGGCGGGTTCGCCAGTGAAATCGTCGTCGACCTGGACTATCTGCTCGCCGGAGTCGGCTGCACTGGGGCCGATCTGGAACCCGAAACCCCCGCAATGCCCTCATCCGAGCCGCCGCGTCGACCACACTCGGTCGTTTCGCCGGTGACCGACCCTCTCCCGCATCGGCTCGAATCCGAAGTCGCGCCCATCGCCGGCCTGGCCTTCGTCGTGACCACCGGACGCAGCGGCTCCACCGCCCTGTCCGAGGTGCTGCGCCGACACCGAGAAGTGTTGAGCCTCAACGAGTTCTTCCTCGCCGTGCGAACCACCCTGCCGCGCGGTGAGAAGGTGTCACCCGAGACGTTCTGGTGCGCGATCGCCGACCCACATCCGCTGTTCGATCCGATGGTGCGTGGCGGCGCCGGCATGCCCGAACTGATCTACCCGCGGCTGCCCGACACCCGTTTCGCCGCTGACACCACCGGAATTCCCGCCATCAGCCTGATGACGCTGCCGCACCTATCCCACGATCCCGACGCGGTATACGACCAACTGCAGACCGAAATCGCCACCTGGCCGACCCAGTCGGTCGACCAGCATTTCCGTCAGCTGTTCGGATGGCTGGCACAGCGCTTCGGCGGAACGGTCGTGGTCGAGCGGTCCGGGATGTCGCTGGGTTGGGTGCCCTGGCTGCGCGCAACCTTCCCCGAAGCGAAGTTCGTCCACCTGTATCGCGACGCCGCCGACACCGCGGTGTCGATGAGCAGGCACACCGGCTTCCGGTTGATGGCCTTGATCCAAGACGCCTTGGAACTGCTCGATGTCGACGAATCGCACCGTGACACCTGGCGTTTCGACCCGAGCACGTTGCCGTCGGAGCTACTGCCGATCCTCGGCGACGCCTACGACCGCGACCACCTGATGTCGCTGAACCTGCCGATCACCCGCTTCGCCCGGATGTGGTCCGACCTGATCGACACCGGACTGGACGCACTGGACCAGCATCCCGTGCAACGAGTACTCCCGCTGTCCTACGCGGACCTGATCGCCGAACCCGAACGCGCGCTGGGCGAACTCGCCGACTTCCTCGACATCGACCGCGACCCGGACTGGTTGCGTTACGGCGCAACGGTATTCGATCCCTCCTATGCGGGAGCGGCCTCGAACTTGTCGGCCGCCGAACGCGACGCCATTGCGCAGGTGTGTCGGCCGGCATCGATCAGACTCGGAATCGACCACCCGAACTGAACTGGCGACCGCGCGGGCAGGGCGAACTCGAACCAGCAGTCGTCGAGGTCGGCTGGGCCCACCCGAAGATCGGGCCACGTCGCTACGCCACCCGCTGGCGAACACGGTCCACACTGAACGCGTGGAAACCCAGACGCCCTCGCCGCCCACTCGTGCGCGGATGCCCGAATGGTTGCCGCGCGCGATGGTGCTCGCGTTGGCGCTGTTCGGGCTGTTCCTGTTGGGGGACTGGGCTTTTCACCGACTTACCGGGATCTTGATCATTCTGCTCGTCGCGTTCTTCATCTCCCTGGCTATGGAACCGGCCGTCGGGGTGCTGGCGCGGCGCGGCATGAATCGGGGGCTGGCCACCGGCGTGGTGTTCGTGGTGACCTTCGCGTGCGTGCTCGGGTTCCTTGCCGCGCTGGTCACGCTGCTGGTGCACACCGTCACGAACCTGGTCAAAGAAGCGCCGCGGCTGTTGGATTCGGGAGTGGAGTGGGTCAACCGTCGCTTCAGCCAGCACTTCACCCTGCATGACCTGAGCCAACGCCTGCTGCACGAATCCGAGACGGTCGGCAACTACGCGCAGGACGCGGCCAACAACGCGTGGGGTGTGTCGACGACGGTACTGGGCGGGGTCGCGCAGGTGCTGGTGATCGCGCTGTTCAGCGTCTATTTCACCGCAGGCGGCCCGAAGCTGCGACGCGCGGTCTGCTCGGTGCTGCCACCGCAACGCCAGGTCACCGTCCTGCACGCCTGGGACCTCGCCATCGTCAAAACCGGCGGCTACCTGTACTCGCGGGTGCTGCTGGCCATCATCTCCGCCGTCGTGCACGGGGTGTTCCTGGCGCTGCTGGGCCTGCCCAACGCCATCGCGCTGGGCGTGTGGTTCGGCGTCATCGCCTCCTTCGTCCCCACGATCGGCACCTACCTCGCCGCAGTGCTACCGATCCTGGTCGCGCTCACCATCGACCCCATCGACGTGCTGTGGATCGCGCTGTTCGCGGTGTTCTACCAGTTCTTCCAGGACTACATCCTGCAGCCGCGCATCACGTCTCGCACCGTCGACGTCAACGCGGCGGTCGCACTGATCGCGGTGCTGGCAGGTGGTGCGCTGCTCGGTGCGGTGGGCGCCCTGCTCGCCATCCCGGCCACCGCGACTGTGCAGGCGTTTCTCAGCGAATACATCACGCGGTACGCGGTTACCGAAGATCCCCGCATCGACCAAACAGCCAGCCGCAAGAATCGCTGACTGCGGGTCGGGTCGGTTGATCGCGGCTAGTCCCTGAGTACGACAGGTGAATACGACGTCAGGGTGATTCGCGGGCGGAGATCGCCTGCCACGGTAATCCCCATGCGTTCCAACGACTTTGGTACTTTGCGACCCGGCGTCGCCATCACGACGACGGTCAGGGTCTGGTCAGCCGTGGGGGTCTACGTCCTGTCCACGCTGGCCGCGTCGGCCGTTCTCCTTGCGGTGCAACCACATTCAGGAATCGACCCCGCAGCGCTGTCGCTGGTCCAGTTCGCACCGGCCCTCGGCGCTCTGACAACCTGGCTGATGTTCAGGAAGACGATCGCCGGACTGCGGCCCGCAGCGATTTCCGCCCGGCGAGTTCGCACGAACATCCTGACGATGGTCGTTCTATGCGCAACGCTGTGGCTGCTGATCACCATGGCCGCCCTGATTTCTGGCACCGCCATCGCAGGTCCGGCAACAGTCGGCGGCACCCCCTTCGCTGTGTTCGTGCTGCTCCAACTCCTCGGTGCGGGAGGCGAGGAGATCGGCTGGCGCGGCCTGATGCAACCGATCCTGGAATCCCGAATGGCCAGGTTCACCGCGATCTCGGTGACCGGCGCGACCTGGGCACTGTGGCACGTCCAAGCACTGGCAGCGGGACCAGCAGCCGCGGCCTGCTTCCTCATCTCAGCCATGGCCTTCGCCATCGTCCTCGGCTACCTGAGCAACGGCAGTTTCCGCCAGCGCGTACTGACCGCGTCGATCGGCCACTGGCTGATCAATATCGCAGTCAACCTGGTAGCCGGCGACAACACCCTCGGTCACCCCCAGGTCGTATTCGTCGCCGTCGCCGCCGCATTCATCGCCGCGGGTGTGTTGGTGTACACGCACCGCACCCGGGTCGAGCGGGATTCCGCCCTCGACACCACGGCTCCGGATGGGTGGCAGGCATGATGGGCGGGTGAGCGTGGTGGGGGAGTACGGGCGCATTGCGCAGCAGCAGGATCGGTCGGCGACCTTCGAGCTGATTCGGGTGTTGTCCGATCCTGCTGTTTCGGCGGCGGACCGGGATGAACTCGGCGATGTGCTCGGGCGGTTGGGCGATGTGCGGGCGGCTGCGCCGTTGGCCGCGATCGGGCTCGATCGGGACCGGCCCGCCGAGGTGCGGCAGGTCGCGTTGCGGGTGTTGGAGAACTCGGCGATGTGCCCGGAAGGTGCGCGGTGGCGCGCCTGGTGGAACGCCGGTGACGACCTGGTCCGCGGGTGTTTGTTGCGGCAGGCCGAGCGCACCGAAGCCGATCTGCTCGAACCGGTGGCGCGCGATCCGCACCACCCGCTGCACCGGCACGCGTTGACGGGAATCGAATTCGGCTTCGAGGAACCGCGTTGGCAGCAGTACAAGATTCAAGGCCTCGACCACCCTGATCCGGGGGTGCGTCGTACCGCGGCCGAAGTTCTGTACTGGGAGGAACCGGTGGCAGCGGAACAGGCACTGCATCGCACCGCCGACGACCGCGACACCGGTGTCGCCTGCGCCGCGATAGAGACGCTGCGCTGCTACCACAGCAGGGCCACGCTGCGCCTGCTCCACGAGCTCGCCCAGGGTGACGATGAAAGAGCCGACGCCGCCAGGGATTCCCAGGATGACCTGCTCGGCAGCTTCCAGTGCGAGCAGCGGTCGATTCTGGGCTGGCTCGCACCCGTGGCAGACCTGCTGGGACCGCCCGAATTCGATGCTGCGACTTCGGGTGATGCGTCGGTACCTGACACGCGCGAACTGATCGTGCCGGTAGCGGCACAGATCTTCTCCACCTATTCCGACCCCGACGGCGCGTGGGCACCGAAACTGGACGCACTGCACAGCTACCACTGGATCGGTGTGCCTACTGCCGACCGCGTCGGCCTCGCCACTTTCCTGTCCGGCCATCCGGACCCGCAGGTGCGAGCATCGAGCTGCCGGGCGCTGTCAACCTGGCACGAGGTGGACCTGCTGCTCGCGCTCGCCCACGATCCGGACGTGAGCGTTCGTAAATCCGCCGTGTACTACCTACGGTTCGTGCCGCGATCACACGAGATCGCCACGCTCAGTTGGGATCTCGTCGACTCGGGCGAAGTTGCCGGTACTCGCGGTTACGAGGCGCTGGCCACCTGCGCCGCTCACACACCACCGGGCGAACTCGATGACCGGCTGATCGAGTTGGCGCGCACGGACTTTCGCGAGAGCATCCGTGCCGAGGCCGTATCCCAGCTGGCCCATCGCATCGAACCGGTCTTGCCCGTGCTCACCGAATCACCCTTGGTGACCTGGGCCGTGCACATCAGGATCCTGAGCGCCTGCCGCGAGCAAGGCCTGCGTCCGCCCGGCATCGGCGCACTCCGAGATGTCGACAATCTCGACCTGGCAGTCGCGCTGGCAGGCTTCGATGATGTCAGCGGCGCGCACCAGTCCCTATGAGCCGGGTCGCGCGGCGTCCGACGATGGAGACCCTGCCGACCTCACATCTGAGTCTCATTCATCCAATTGGCAATCTGCACACGACTTTTCGCGGCCAGCTTGTCCAGGATGTGCTGGATGTGGGTGTCGATGGTGCGCACCGAGACCACCAACTCTGTGGCGATGTCGCGATTGCTCTTGCCCTGTGCGACCAATGCCGCGATCTCGTTCTCGCGTCGGGTCAGTGGTCCTGGTTCGTCGCGAGGTTCGAGCATGTACTTCCAGGCGTGGTCGATCGACATCTTCTTGCCGCGCTGCCACAGTTCGTCGAAGCGTTTGCTGCCCAATGTCTTTCGGGTCGCGTCGCGATGGGACTGGTGGATGAACGTGACCGCGATATCGGGTGACGCGCCCAGGTCCTGCCAGCCGCCTGCCGCGATGCCGAAGATCGTCGCGGCGCGCGGGAGATCGCCCTGCCGGTGGGTGATCCAGGCCAGCGCCTCGATCAGGTAGGCGGCCATCGCCACCCGCTCGAACCCGAAACCGTCGGCCAGCCGCAAACCCGTGGTCGCCGCGCGCGACGCCACCTCCACGTCGCCGAACTGTACCTCCACCAACGCCTGTCCGAACAGTGCCCCGATGAGGCTGAACTCGGCGCGAGCGTGCGTGCACACATCCAGGTTCCGCTGCACCGCGGCGCGCGCGGTGTCGAGGTCGCTGCTGAACGACTTGGTGACCCCGTCGAGGAACAGCAGGTGCGGTTCGGGCGTGCGGGCATGTCGGTCGAACGTGGCCACCGCGTCGGAGATCAGCGTGGCCGCACCATCGACGTCGAGCGACAGCAGTTCCAGGAATCCTTGCGCGTGCCCGATCTGGGCGCCCAGAATCTCGTCGTCGCCCGCGAGGGCGCGCGCCTGGATCAACAGTTGTCGCGCCGCGTCCAGATCGGCCTGCCAGATCGCGAACATCGCCTCGGTGCGCAGCGCGAACGCGATCGTGGGCCCGTCGACGTGTTCGGCACGCGCGGCGGCGCCGGTGCGGCGCAACCGATCCCGCGCCTCGCCGAGAGCGCCACGCAGGACCCAGTACTCCTCGAAACGCGACGCCATCCGCACGGCGACGCCCGCTTCGCCGGGCACGGTCAGCGACCACGCGATGGCCTCACGAATATTGGCGTGCTCGTCGCGTAGCCGTCCGTACCACTGTCGTTGATTCTGACCGAGGGCTTGGGTGTCGGCCGACAATGTGAGTTGGTCGAACCAATCACGGTGGCGGCGCAGCACTGTCGCCTCCTCGCCGGACCCGACGAGCATTTCGCGCCCGTACTCGCGCAGCGTTTCCAACATCCGGTACCGCACGATGCCGTGCGAATCGCCGCGCACCAGCACCGATTTGTCGAGCAATCCCTCGATCAGGTCCAGTACCGCGCCGCCCCAAACGTATTCGGCTGCCTCCAGGTCGAAAGAACCATGGAACACCGTGGACAGTGCCCACAGTTTCTGCTCGCTCGGTGAGCACAGCCGAAAGCTCCACTCGATGGTGTCGCGCAGGGTGCGGTGCCGCTGTGTCGTGTCGGCGGCGCGGTCGGTCAGCATCGACATCGTGAGCCGATCTCGCAACTGCGCCGGGGTCAAGGCCTTGATCCGTGCGGCCGCCAGTTCGATGGCCAGCGGCAGACCGTCCAGGCGTTCGCATACCTGCGCGACGTCATCGCCGGACTCGGCGAAACCCGGCACCACGGCGGTGGCCCGATCGGTGAACAGCCGGTGCGCGTCGGATGGTCCCAACGGCGGCACGGGGTAGACATGTTCGCCCCGCACCGACAGTGCCTGCCGGCTGGTGGCCAGCACCGTGAGGGTTGCGCACCGGCTGAGCAGGGTGGACAACAGTTCGGCGCAGCCGCGCGCGAGGTGTTCGCAATTGTCGAACACCAACAAGATCTTCCGCTCCCGCAGGTGCTCGACCAGCAGGTTCATCGCGGATTCGGGGGACCGGCGGTGCAGACCGAGCGACTCGATCAGCACTTCGTCCAGCAGCTCCGCGTCGCGCAGTTCGGCCAGTTCGATAGGTATCACCCCGTCGGGGAATCGCTGGTCCAGCGTTGCCGCGATTCGCAGGGCAAGGCGCGTCTTCCCGACCCCGCCGGGCCCGGTCAGCGTGACCAGTCGGGCACGGTCGAGCAATCGCGTGATCTGCGTGGTCTCGGAACTTCGACCCACGAAGGAAGTTACGTCGCCGACATCGGCGACCTTGTCACGCATCACGGGTACCAGTATCTGGGGTAATTAGTTGTTCGCACATCAGATACGTAATTTTACCGATTCTGCGCTGCGACGTGGTCGGCTACCGTCTGGCGAAGTCACGTTCAGCCTGGCCGGGTCACTGGCGGGTTGTGCGGTAGGCGGCCGACGTTGGGGGCCGCGCGGAGTGGAAAGGCGCGGTGCTGCGCATGACGAGACGGTTTTCGCGCGCCCGATCGAACTCGATCACAGGGCGTTTGCTCCGGATCGCTTTCCTTCCGTGTCTGGTCGCGCTCGTGCTCGGTGCGCTGGTCAGCGGTTACCTGGTGCGAAGCGGTCTGGCGTCGCTGTCCTACGCCGATCAGCGTGACACGGGCATGGGCGCGACCAGCGCGCACATCAAGGCGCTGTCGGTGGAACGGGCGACCACGCTGGGCTATCTCGCAGGCCGACAGGATCTGCGGCCCGCGATGATCGCCGCGCGGGCCGCGGTCGACAAGACCACCGTCGATTTCATGGCCTACGCAGACCAGCTTGTGGCCGCGGTTCCCCAGGTCGGGCCGCAGGTCGACCTCGCGATGGGGTTCATCCCGCAGTGGCAGGACGCCCGCGCGCAGGTCGACGCGGGTCACGCTGATGTGGGGCGCTACGTCGCGCTGTACAACAACATCTTCGACACCATCGCGGTGAGCTCGAAGCGGCTGTCGTACGCGTCCAACAGCGCGGCGGCCGCGTTCGAACAGGTCGTCACCTCCGACACGTTCGTCCTGCTCGAGGCGGTCAACCGGGCCAACGCGCTGGCCGGTTACGTATTCACCCATGACGACCAGGAACTGCGCACCCAATTCGGTGCGATGGTGGGTCTGTATCGCGTCGATCAGCACGAGTTGATGGCGAACTGGACCGAGGCCTCGCGCGCGGCGTTCACGCAACTACGCGGGTCGCCGCAGTGGACGACCCTGATCGCGGGCGACGACGCGCTCATCGCCGACGAGCGGTTCGACTTCGCCGCGCGCGCCGAGGCCGCGGAGAAGGTCAGCGCGGTGCTGTCCGCGATCTACGTCGGCCAAGCCGACCACAGTTCCGCTGTCGCCCGCGCGGAGGGACGCGACGCGCTGCGGTGGTCGCTCGTGGCCGCTGTCGTGGTCGCGCTGGCCGCGCTGGGTGCCGCGCTTGCCGCCTACCTCGGCGCGAACCGGCTCGTTCGCCGCATCACCGCGCTGCGCACCCAGACCCTCGAGATCACCGAACGCGAATTGCCGCAGGTACTGGCACAAGTCGACGCCGGCGGACCGGCCGAACTCGAAAACCCGGTTCCCCGTATCGATTTCGGCGATGACGAGCTCGGCGAGGTGGCGCGCGCGTTCGACAAGGCGCAAAGCAGTGCGACCGCGGCGGCGGTGGCCGAGGTACACACCAGACGCGCCGCGCGCACGGTGTTCTCGAATATCGCGCACCGCAGTCAGGCGCTGGTGCACCGCCAACTGCAGTTCCTCGACCAGATCGAACGGTCCGAGGACAATCCCGAACTGGTCGACCGGCTGTTCCAGCTCGATCACCTGACCACCCGTGCCCGCCGCAACGCCGAGAATCTGATCATTCTGGGTGGCGAACCGGTGGGCAGGCAGTGGCGTCGACCGGTGCCGCTGGCGGATGTGTTGCGCGGCGCGGTGTCGGAGACCAAGGACTACACCAGGGTCGACACCGGCCCCGTTCCCGATGTCGCCCTGCACGGTTCGTGTGTCGCCGACATCGGTCACCTGCTGGCCGAGCTGGTGGACAACGGCACCGCGTTCTCGCCGCCGCAGTCCAAAGTCTCTGTGCGCTGCGCGATCACGGGCCGCGGCGTTGTCGTCGAAGTCGAGGACCAAGGCTTGGGGATGCCCGCGAAGCGGTGCGCCGAGCTCAACGCATTGCTCAGCGAGCCGGGCGATCTCGGTGTGCTGTCGCTGGTCGGGGAGACCAGGGTCGGCCTGTATGTGGTGGCCACGCTGGCAGCCAAACATGGTGCGCGGGTGACACTTCGGGAGTCCGCCTACGGTGGTATCCACGCGATCGTGCTGTTGCCCTCGGCGTTGCTCGCCGAACCCGCGCAACCCGAGCAACCCGCGCCGGCGGCTGTTCCCGAGTACGCCCCGAACGGGTACGAAGCGTTCATGCCCGGTGCGTCCACGCCGCCTACCGCACCCGATCCCGTCAGCTACCGCGCCGAACCGGACAGTTACCGCGCGCCGCCACGCACGGTCGCCGCCGAACCCCCGCCGCTGCCGACCCGCGTTCGTCAAAACGATATCGCCCCGCAATTGCGGCAGCGTCCCACGCCCGGTGTGGGCATTGCGCCGAACGTGGAGCGTTCCAGCGCGGCCCTGTCCGCCTTTCAGCGGGGCACAGCACAGGCGAGGTTCGAGGCGAACACGGGCGAATTCTCGATCAACGGAGTGGAGTAGCAGTGCGCAACGCAACGAACGCTGGCCTGGACTGGCTGATAGACGACCTGGTCAACCGTGTCGCGGGCGTGCGCAGCGCGGTGCTGTTGGCCACCGACGGCCTGCTGATCGCGGGCAGTGCCGACTTGACGCGCGCCGATGCCGAGCACCTGTCGGCGATCGGTTCGGCCTACCGCAGCCTGGCCGGCGGTGTGGGTAACCATTTCGATCTGGGACCGGCACGGCAGACCGTGGTCGAACTGGGTCGGGCGTATCTGCTGGTCACCGAGGCGGGCCCGCGGGCGAGTCTGGTGTTGATCGCCGACGAGGACGCCGACCTGGGACTGGTCGCCTACGAGATGAATCATGTTGTGCTGCAAGCGGGTCCGCATTTGACCGTGGAGGCGCGGACCGCACCGGTCGGTGGCGGACGACGTCGGCAAGGGTAGCGATGACGCTGGACAACGACCACGAGCGGTGGTGGTTCGACGACGAGGCAGGCCCGGTCGCGCGGCCGTACACCTTCACCGGTGGACGCACCCGCAGCAACTCGGGCATCGAACTGGATCTGGTGACGCTGGTGGTCACCGCGTCGGACGCGTCGAGTTGGCAACGGGTCGACTCCGCCTCGGCGCAACTGCTGAGATTCTGTGAACACCCGCTGTCGGTCGCCGAGGCCGCCGCGGGAGTTCACCTGCCGTTGCGGGTGGTCAAGGTGCTGCTCGGCGATCTGATCCACCAACAGCTGATGCTCTACCGCACCGGCACATCGCGGGCCGGCCGACCCGACGTCCACACAATGCAAAGGGTGATCGATGGTATCCGGGCTCTCTGACACCAAGGCGGACCCACCCGAGGTGTCCCTGGACGCCACCACCTTGAAAATCCTGATCTCCGGTGGCTTCGGTGTCGGCAAGACGACCTTGGTGGGCACGATCAGCGAGGTCACGCCGTTGCGCACCGAGGAGACCATGACCGCGGCCGGCGTGGGCGTGGACGACCTGTCCGGCGTCGGCGAGAAGTCCACGACCACCGTGGCCCTGGACTTCGGCCGCATCACCATCGCCGACGATCTGGTGCTGTATCTGTTCGGAATGCCGGGGCAGCAACGGTTCTGGTTCATGTGGAACGAGATGACCGAAGGTGCGCTGGGCGCGGTCGTGCTCGCTGACACCCGCCGCCTCGACGGTTGCTTCGCCGCCATCGACTTCTTCGAACGTCGCGGCATCCCGTTCATCGTCGGCGTGAACTGCTTCGACGGCGTGCAGCTCTACACCGTCGACGCCGTGCGCACCGCACTGGATTTGACTGCGACGGTGCCGATCCTGCTGTGCGATGTGCGCGATCTCGAGTCGACCAAACAGGTACTGGTCGCCCTGCTCACCCACGCCATGTCGCAGCCTTGAGCGGTCACGGCCTTCCGTAGCGGGTGGGCAGTGGGTGGGCTCGGGCCGTGCCTATTCGTCGAAACTGGTGCGCGCGCCGAACGCGAAGCGAACGGCCGCGATGATCACCCCGGCCCAGACGAACGTCCACCAGCCGTGTGCGCTCACTCCGAAACCCGCCCACTCGCTGAACATGGTGAGCAGCCAGAACTTCAGTACGTTCGACGCGATCTCACTGAGCCCGCCGATGTACAGCCGGATCGGCGACACCCCGACCACGATCAGCAGTGCGAGCCCGAGCAGGGCGTACACCAGCCCCTCGAACCCGAAAACCGCCGTGGCACCCCACCATTGCCAACCCTCGGGCATGACGAGCCGCGCGGCATCGAGCCAGCCGACCGCGGCGGCGATCCCGACTGCGTTGCCAAGGGGCATCAACACCGTGCTTGGCGTGCAACCCACTCGAAAGATCGGCTCACCGACACCGAATGCCGGTCCCGCTGGTGGCGGACTCATCTTCAAAGGGTAAGTCCGCCAATGAATTAGGGTGTCGCATTGCGGAGCCGGATAGGTAACGACCCGAAGCCAGTAGTGGGCGTCTTCAGCGGAAAGCTGTGGTCGCATCCCTGAGCAGAGTGCGAACGGCATTGTCGGCCAGTGCATTACGTCCACTCGGACTACCATGGCAGGCAGCGACCACACCGGGGGAGGTGCATGGTGGACCGACGGCTGCCGAACACGGATGAGGCTCGCCAACTGCGCGCCATGGCTGCGGTCGTGCCCGAGCAACTCGAGCAGTTCATCGCGCAGTCCAACAGCGAGGCGCAACGCTGCGCGCGGCGGAAGAAGTGGTCGAAGGCGCACCGTTTCGCGATGGACGTGGTCGTCGGAAGACGGATCTTGATCGAGGTCGACAAGGCTCGGCCGTTCGAACTCGCCGTGGCGCTGGGCGCCTTCGCCGCGTACGCGATGCGCGACGGTCTCACGTTCGATGCCGGGTCGGCGGCCGACGAGGTCGTCGAACTGTGTGAACGGCTCATGCCCTGGGACCTGCGCGAAGCCCGACAGCTCGCCGACGACTTCCGCGCCTGCGGACTGTGTGTGCAAGCGACCGCGATCACGCAACGGGTAATCGGCGCGTACCGCGTGCTGGCAGAGGAGAACCCCGACCACGAACCCGACCTTGCCGCGATGCTGGACCAGTTGGTCTGGGACCACTACCGGACCGAATCCTGGTCGCTGGCACGCGAACCCGCGGCGGAATGCGTCGAACTGTGCCGCCGCATCGCCGCTGCCACACCCGCCTATCGGCCACAGCTGGCACGTGCGTTGACCTCGTTGAGCATGGGCCTGAGCTCCTGCAAGGACCCGTCGGCCGCGCAGTTCGGCGAGGAATCGGTGGCGTTGTATCGCACCCTCGTCGCCGAGGACCCGAAGCACGTCCCGGCGTTTGCGGAGGCATTGACTCAGCGCAGCCGTTGTGATTCCGACCGGGGCCGGTGGGCGGATTCCATCGAGGCGACTCGCGAAGCGATCGAGTTACTGGACGCAGCGCCGCGGACCCAGTCGACGCTCACCCTGCTCGCCGAGTTGACGTTGTGGCACAGCGGCACGTTGCGCGACACCGGCGACATACCCGGTGCGCTCGCGATCGGTAAACGGTCCTATCGCCTGCATTGGCAGGCCGTTGCCGCTGATCGGACAGAGGTCATCGCGCTCGCCGGGGCGATGCTCAGTATGAGCGCGACCTGGGCGCGTGCCGGTCGGCGACGCAAGGCGATCAGGCTGGGCAAGAAGTCAATTCGCATCTACCGCAGGGCCGCCGTGGATGACCCGCACTACGAGGACGAACTCATCTTCGCCACGAAGCACCTGAGATACCTCATTCTGGACACGCGACGGTAGCCAGGTCGGCGAGCTCTACGCATACGCGCTGTGCTGACCCCCTCGAAGAATGCGCATGTCGTCGAAGATCACGACCGCGTAGGTGAGGGCGACCAGCGCGGGCCTGACCCGGTCTGTTGTGGGTCTCGCGGCCAGCGCGTGTTCACCACGTTCGTCATCGAAACCGAAGTAGGCCCACCACATCACATACGCCAAGCGAAGGCCCAGCGCGACCATCGCCACCAGTGCGACGGTGATCGGCTCATCGGCCAGACCGACGCCCAGGGCGACGATCGACTCGCCCAGCGCGGCGAATACCAAGCCAGCCGGATTGCCCACGCGCGGCGGAGCTTCCGCTGTTCAGGACCGGGCGTCGCGGCGGTAGGTCTCCGGGTTCTGCCCGGTCCAGCGCCGGAACGCGCGGCGTAGCGTCCGGGCGTCGGTGTAGCCCAGTCGCGCGGCGATCGCCCGCACCGGCAGGTCGGAGGTGCGCAGTAGGTGCTGCGCGCGTTCTCGGCGAGCAGCGTCGACCTCGTCGCGCCACGTGGTGCCCGCCTCGGCGAGCCTGCGCTGGAATGTGCGTGAGCTGGCGGCGAAACGGGTTGCCACAGTTGCCAAGTCGAGGTCACCTGCGGCGAGGTCGTCCAGAACAGCCGTGCGCAACGCCTGCGGGAACGTAGGGACCGGGTGGCTGTTCGCGATGGTGAGCTCGGCGTGCCTGCGTACCAGTGCGCCCAGATGCGGGTCGGTGCCGGTGGGCAGCGCGCCGATGTCGAGGAAGGTCAGCTGGGCGTGCGGTGCGTCGAAATCGATACGGCGGGTGCCGAAGACGTCGATCAAGTGCCGACGGGTCGGTGGTGCGGGTTGACGCAGCGCAACGTGGACGGGAGTGATCGGCGTGTCGGTCGCCTCACGCATCCGCCGCAGCACGGTCGACAGCACGAATTCCTCCACCGGCGCGATCACCGGACCGGGCTCGATCGCACCGACCCGGATGACCAACAGTCCACCGTCGGACTGCACGGTCCACTCGACGCCGGGATCGGTGACCAGCGCCCGTAGTTCGAAGGCCGCGCGGACGCTGTCGGCCAGCGATGACGCGCTGGTGAACAGATAGTCCCATTCGGGCAGATGGCCGTGCTCGGCTGCCGCGCCCGCGTGCAGGCCGGCGCCGGGTCCGCCGATCGCGTCGATGAGTTCCCAGATGCGCCAGGTCGATTCGGTCGGCACACGGGCCAGATCGTCGGGGATGCCCGCGGGGTCGGGGCCCGGCAGGTGCCGAAGTTCGCCCTCGGCGACGCCGACGCTGCGTGCTGTCGCCCGAATCAGGCGGGCGGTGCGAACCGGGATGGTGCCGTCGATCACCAGCAGATATTAGGTCGGAAACCCCCACTCGGCCACAACGTTTCGATTGGACGTGGTGGCGCGGATAGTCCGCAGCTCGGCGGCTGGAGTCCGGTGGTGGCGACAGTGCCGCGCCGTAGCGTTATCAGTGCGCCCCTACAGCGCTTCCCCCGAATCCCGAACTTTTCACCGGAGTGGGGAATCAATACGCCGTCTCTAACTGTTGAAAGCTCTATCAACGGTTAGTACACACCGAATCAGTGAGGTCTCCGATGTCTCGTCTGCCCCTTGTCCAGCCCGAAACCGCCACCGGCCGCGCCGCGCAACTGCTCGCCGACGTGCAAAAGGGTTTCGGCGTCACACCCAACATGACCAAGGTGATGGTCAACAGCCCCGCCGTGCTCGCCGGCTACCTCGCCCTCACATCCGCGCTGGCGGGCGGCGCGCTGTCGGCGGGCACCCGTGAGCGCATCGCGCTGCTGGTCGCCGAGGAGAACGGCTGCGACTACTGCCTGTCCGCGCACAGCTACATCGGCGAGAACGTCGCCGAGCTCGACCATGAGGAGATCGCGAGCAGTCGGCACGCCGGCTCGGCCGACGATCACGCCAAGGCTGTGCTCGCCTTCACCGTCGCGGTGCTCGAGTCGCGTGGCGGCGTCGCCGACTCAGACCTGGCCCAGGCGCGCGCCGCGGGTCTCACCGATGGCGAGATCGTCGAGGTCGTGGCCGGTGTCGCACTGAATGTGTTCACCAACTACGTCAACAAGGTCGCCGACACCGAGATCGACTGGCCGGTCGTGCGGCACCACTCCCACTGATCATCCGGTGCCGGGTCCCGAGCGGACCCGGCACCTTCCCCGGAAGAAGTTCGATGAGCAACCACACCGTCCTTGCCCTGTCCGGCAGCTTGCGTGCCGACTCGCACAACACCGCCCTGCTGCGCGCCGCCCAGAAGTACAGCGGCGGGCTCGATATCGAGATCTATGACGGCCTGCGCGAAATTCCGCCCTACGACAGGGATTTGGACACCCCCGACCGGCGCCCGGCCGTCGTGGCCGACCTGCGCCGCCGCATCACCGCCGCAGACGGGCTGTTGATCGCCACGCCCGAGTACAACTACTCGATCCCCGGCGTGCTCAAGAACGCCCTGGACTGGGTGAGCACCGACTGGACCAAGACCGAAGGGCTGCCGCTGCTGCGTAAGCCGATCGCGATCCTGGGTGCGGCGCCGACCCAATTCGGTTCGGTGCGTGCGCAACTCGCGTTGCGGCAGGTTTTCGTCTGGACCAACAGCGATGTCGTGGCGAAGCCGGAGGTCATCGCCTTCCGTTCGCACGAACGTTTCGACGACGCGGGCAACCTCGTCGACGAGGCCACCATCGAGCTGCTCGAGGATCTTCTCGCGGTGCTGAGCGTGAAAATCGAACGGGCACAGGGGCAGTCGTGAACGGCGTCGTAACCGGTATGCCGCGTGAGCATCTCGCGTGGGCAGGCCTGGCCGCGATGACCGTGTCGTTCGGCCTGAATTTCACGATGGGCGTGTTCTTCGCTCCGACCGTCGCCGAATACGGCATCTCCGCCACCGCGCTGGCTGTTGCCGCTGCCGCGGGCACCGCGATCACCGGCCTGGTCCAGCACGGCATCGGCAGCCTGCTCGATCGGTTCGGGCCCAAGCTCGTGCTGATCGGCGGGCTCACGTTGATCTCGAGCAGCTATCTCGTGCTGGCCGATGTCACGCGGACCTGGCAGTTCGTGGCCGCCTACATGGTGTTGGGCGGACTGGGGTTCGCGTCCTCGGCGACGCTGACCGTGACCACGCTGCTGGGTCGTGCCCACGGCAGCAACGCCGGGCCCGCCATGGCGCGAGCGGCCATCGGCATCAATGTCGAACAGCTGATCGCACCCTGGTTGGCCACCACGCTGTTCGGTCCGGTCGGGGTGCGCGGCACCTTCGCGATATTGGGTGCGATCGGTCTGGCCGTGACCGCCGTGCTCGCGGTGGTGCTGCCTGCCGACCAGCGCGTTGCTACCAGCGCGGGTGCGGCTCAGTCGCTGGCCGATCAGTGGAAAGTGCTGGTGGGCTTGGGGTTACACGCGGCGACCCTGTACGCGGTGGTCTTGATGCTGCCCAAACACGCGGTGGAGCAGGGCTGGACGGTCACCGGCGCCGGCAGGCTCGTCGCGCTCGCGGCGTTGGCGGCGGGGGTGACCTCGGCGGCGATGGTGCGCCTGCTGCGGCAGCATTCACCGGAAACCCTACTGCGAGCACTGTATTCGGTGCGCCTGGTGGCGCTGCTGGCCGCGATGTTCGTGCCAGGACCGCAGGTCTTGGTCGTGGTGGCAGTGCTGTTCGGCATCGCTTCGTTTCCGGTCATCCCGCTCACCATGGCGATCCTGTCGCGAGGCCTCGACCCCGCCCGAATGGGCCGCACGCTGGCCCCCGCCTGGGTGACCCACCAGCTCGCGGCCGCCGCCGGCCTCGGCGTGGCCACCGTCGTGCATGCCCTCACCGACAGCTACCGCGGCTATTTCGCCCTCGGCGCGATGTTCACCATCGCCGCCGCCCTGTTGATCACCCCGGTTCGCCACCGCGAGCCGGTGACTGTCTAGAAAGAGAGATCCATCATGAGCCAGACCCGCCACCACACCGTCCAGATCCAGGGACAGACCATCTTCTACCGAGAAGCGGGAGACCCGAGCAAGCCCACTGTTCTTCTGCTGCACGGCTTTCCGACCAGCTCGGCCATGTTCCGCAACCTGATCCCCGCCCTCGCCGACGACTACCACGTGATCGCGCCCGACCACCTGGGCTTCGGCCAGTCCGCCGCGCCGGGCGTCGACGAATTCGATTACACCTTCGACTCGCTCACCGACATCACCCTCGAACTGCTCGACACCCTCGGCATCGACCGGTTCGCGATCTACATCCAGGACTACGGCGCCCCCATCGGCCTGCGCATCGCCTCGCGCCACCCCGAACGGATCACCGCGATCATCACCCAGAGCGGCAACGCCTACATGGAAGGCTTCACCCCGTTCTGGGAGGTGCTGTTCGCGCACGCAGGCGATCGCGTCACCCACGAACCCGCGGTCCGCAAGCTACTCGAGCTCGACGCCACGAAATGGCAATACACGCACGGTGTTCCGGCAGACCGGCTGGCGCTGGTCAGCCCCGACACGTGGACGCTGGACCAGGCCTACCTGGATCGTCCCGGCAACAAGGAGATCCAGCTGCAGCTGTTCTTCGACTACAAGAACAACCTCGACGGCTACCCCGGTTTTCAGAAGTACTTCGCCGAACACCGCCCCCCGACGCTGATCACCTGGGGCGAACACGACGAGATCTTCGGTGCCGACGGCGCCCGCGCCTTCCTGGGTGACCTACCCGACGCCGAACTGCACCTGCTCGACGCCGGCCATTTCGCCTTGGAGACACACGGTCCCGAGATCGCCGCGCTGATCCGCGACTTCCTCGGCCGGGTCCTGAACTGAACACATCGGCTGCCGCCTCGCACTCTTGCCGAGGCGGCAGCCGACCGACTCAGTGCGCCGACACCGACCCGAACTCGGGCGCGATTTCCCGAGGCGATTGCGGCTCGACGGACTCCGGGCCAGCCGATGTCGACCATCGTGAACTCAGCTGATGCCCGTTGCGAACCATCCCGAGGGTGGGGAGGCCGCAGGTTCCCAACGTGGCGCGTAGTGCTCGAGAAATATCTGCCCCACCAGTTCCCCGCGGCTGCGCACCCCGGTCTTGTCGAAGATCGACTTCATGTGGTCTTGAATTGTGAAGGCCGACAACGACATCGCGTGCGCCATCTCCTTGGTCGAGCGCCCTTGAATGCACAGCGTAGTGAGATGGCATTCGCGTGGTGACAGGCCGTAGGCCATCGCGATGACGGGCGCGACCTCGTGTGGTGTCGCGGGCTGGATGATGACGGCCGTGCGTCCGTGCTCGGCGCCGGAAAGTCTTGTCCCGTACAGCAATAGCCAAGCCCCGGATCGGGTGCGGACCCGCGAGCGCGCGGCAAGCTCGAGCGGATCGGTGCCCGGTGCGATCGCGCGCGCCCTGGCCGCGATGGCCTGCACAACCTTGGACTCGTACGGCGTCGACGGCGCCGGGACCTCGACAATTTCGTCGATCCACCGTTGTGCGGCGGGTGACACCGATTCCGGGTTGCCCGCGGCATCGAAGATCACCAGACCAGGGCCGTAGTCCAGGCTCGTCACAGCGGCCTGGACCTCGTGCAGCATCGACTGCCGCAGACCGGTCGCCAGCGCGGGCGCCAGTGCGGCGATCGCGGCGACGTGCTCGGCGGTGTAGCACGGCTCGTCCGCATTGCGCAGGAATGCCGCTGCGCCCCAATAGATCCCGTCCGAGACCAGCGAGACGCGCAGCTCGTCACCGACCCCGTACGCCTCCTGCGAACGGTGCCGCGCACTGCGGGACATATCGCCGTCGGTGTCCAGGCTCAGCGCCCCCGCCAACCGGCCACTGTGGGCAAGAATCGACCACTTGTTGACGTCCTCGACCTCGTACTCGTAGCGCGCCAACCAGGATCCAGAGCACCCGATGTTGTAGTTGACGCTGCCGGTGAACAGGATGGTGCCCGGATCGACGGTGTGCCAGCAGCAGCGCTCATGCGGGATCACCGTGCGCAGGGCGTCGCTGACTCGCGCGCTGTAGCTCACCCAGTCCAGCTGCTCGGCGGCGGCCCGCGCGATGTGATCGCGGACGCGTGGCAGCTTGCTCTGCGACATGTCCGAAGCGTATCGCAGCAGGTTACGGGCCGCCTACCCCAGAATTCTGGGATAGGACGCAGGGGCAACCGCGACGATGCTGGTGTCATGACGTTGACCGCGCGAGCTGCCCGGTTCAAGCCGACATTCTAGGAGGACACGATGAGCCGGTATCAAGTCGCCATCGTCGGCGCCGGCACCTCCGGCGTCTCGGCCGCGGTGGCGCTGGCAGACCGTGGCCTCGAGCCGTTGGTGATCGACGGAGCGGATCGCGTCGGTTCTTCCTGGCACAGTCGGTATGAACGGCTGCGACTGAACACCGGCAAGCAGTTCTCGCACCTGCCCAACCGCGCCTACCCCGAAGGCACTCCGACCTTTCCCACACGCGACCAGGTGATCGAGCATCTCGAGCGGCACGCACACGCGGCCGGGATCGAGCTACGCTTGGGCTGCCTCGTAGAACGGCTCGACCGCACGGACGGGCACTGGCGCCTGACCACCTCGACCGGTGCGATCGACGCCACCGAGGTGGTGATTGCGACCGGCTTCGATCACGAGCCCTTCATCCCCGACTGGCCCGGACGCCTTGACTGGAAGGGTGCGCTGATTCATTCCTCGCAGTACCGGAACCCGGTGCGGTACAACGGGAAACGTGTGCTCGTGGTGGGAGCGGGCTGCTCAGGAATGGAAATCGCCTACGATCTCGCCACCGGAGGCGCGGCGAAGGTCTGGCTTTCGGCGCGCACGCCGCCCAACATCATGCTCCGCCAGGGCCCCGGTGGCCTCGCGGGGGACTTCATCGCCACGCCGCTCTACCACGCCCCGGTCCGGATCGCGGACGCCATCGCCCGGTTCGGCCGTAAGCGGACCATCGGCGACCTGCGTGAGTTCGGTCTACCGATCCCCGACGAGGGCATATTCGCCCGCAGCGCTCGGCTCGGCGTGGCGCCGGCGATCGTCGACCTCGACGTCATTGCCGCGATCCGAGACAGGTCCATCGAGGTGGTTCCGGGGGTCGAGTCGTTCGATGCGGACGGTGTGCGACTGGCGGATGGTGCGCGGATCGTCCCGGACGCGATGGTCTGCGCGACGGGGTTTCGCCGCGAACTCGACAAGCTCGTCGGTCATCTCGGCGTGCTGGACGACCGAGGCCGACCGCATGTCACCGGTGAGAAGCCGGCGGCTGAGGGTCTGCGTTTCATCGGGTTCGTGCCCAGGCCGTCGCAGATCGGCTTCGCGGCCAAACAGGCGTCCCGCGCGGCCGAGGCGATCGCGCGGGAACTGCGGTAAAGGTGTTCGCTGAGTGGGCATTTCCGCGACTGCGTCGCGATCTCGACCGGCTCGACGAGCCCGATCCTGTCGGACTCGAGGTCAGCGGCGTGAGCGGTCGATCATGGTGAGCCAGGACGGTAGCGGTTCGCGGGCCGCGAGCCAGTTCTGGGGTACGCCGTTTTCGGTAGCGGTGCCGGTGTAGGCCGCGACGATGCCGCCGGTGATCGCGCAGGTGGTGTCGATGTCGCCGTCCGCTTCGATGCACGCGGCGATGGCTGCCGGGTAGTTGTCGAGATGTGTTGCGGCAGCCCACAATGCGAACGGTACGGTGTCTTGCGCCTTCACCCTGGATCCGTTGCCCAACTCGTGTGCGGCCTCGGCGATGGTTGTGCCGAGCAGGGTGCGGGCGCGATGGATTCCTTGCGTTGTTTCACCAGGTTCGAGACGGTCTAGGACGCAGCTGAGGAATTCTGTTGGGGCTGTCGGGGTTTGGGCGCTGCGTGCATGAGCGGCCTGTGCTGCGGCGACCGCGACCGCGACGGCGCCGGTCACTCCGTCGGGGTTCATGTGGGTGACTTGTGCCGATCGGATCGCTTCGGCGACGGCTCGTTGTGGATCGTCGGCGTAGTACGCGCCCAGCGGGGCGACCCGCATGGCGGCACCGTTGCCGCAGGAACCCTGGCCCTCGAAGGCCGCACTCGCGGTTTCCCTCCACGGTTTGCCGTCGCGGATTCGCCGAAGCGTGGTGACCGTCGCGTGTCCGTAGTCGCGTTCTGGTGAGAACCGGCGCGCGAAGCCCGCGGCCAGTCGATCCTGGTCGATCTGTTGGCGCCGTTGCAGTTCGGCGACCACGCTGCAGGCCATCTCGGTGTCATCGGTCCAATCCCACTGTCCCAGTGGGGGATTACCCGCACGAAGGCCGGACAGCGATCGTCCCATAATGAAGAACTGCGCGCCCAGCGCGTCGCCGACCGACAACCCGTCGAGCGAATCGAGCATCAGTGCGACGCGATCGATGGCGGGGGCCGAACGCCACTTCCATCTCACGATGTCGAGAGCCTTTCCGGTGTGGGTACGTCGTCTGTGTCGCATCGGACCGTAACCGAGCAGACGAATCGCGCCATTGTGCCGGGTATCGATCCCGGCAAGATCAAGTTCACCGCGACCGTCCGGATCATCGCCGATCGCCTGGCCGATCCGGACGCTCTTCCCCCAAGGGAATCCGTCACACCGGCCCCGCCGAGTCGGACCTGTTGCGCGCGTGCGCGTTGCTGATGCGCGTGCGAGCGAGACGATGGTGGCGAACAGTTGGCGACAAGCACCGAGCGCGCTGTCGATTGATTAATCCAGCACCCCCCCGGAAGGCGTTTGACGCCAGGACCTGCCATCGCCGAACTTGGCAGTGGCAACTGCATCATCCCTCCGAGCGAGCAACGTCCAGCCATTCTCAAATTTTACCCGGAGCGTCCCGGACTTGAATCCGACCGAGGAAATGATACGAGCGCAGACCATCTCTTCCACCACAGAGCGATCCCACGTGATCAATGGCCTACGGTCAGGATCGTTCTTGGTTGCGTGCCCAGGTGAAAGTAGTGCAGTGATACCCACGGTAATAACACTACCTTCGTTGGTAGTCAGTTCAATAGCATTGTCTCGCCACGTGGTCGACATGACCGCCTGGCCGCGAAGCGGCAGTATCCAGCGGTCCTCGAGTTCAGTCAATATAGAATCCTTCGATATCGGAAATGCATGGCTGATCATTCTTCGGGCAAGAAGTCTGTGATATTTCCGATGCTATCCTCTGAAACCGTACCATCGGCATTTTTCGGATACGCCTCACCGGTCTTGGTGTCGATCACCACGTCGGGATTCTTAGCTGCGCCGTTGCCGCGCCACGCCCCACCTGCTTTCACCTTGTGAATTGCCTCTCTGATTTCACGTTCAGTTACATCGTATTCCTTTGCCAACTTCCCGACACTGGTGGTCAGCGAGCCGACCGTGAAGGCGCCCGCACCGCCATTGATATCATCGGAGACTTCGAGTAGGAGTACTTTTGTTGTGATGATAGTTGCGAGCGACGTAATTACTGCGCCGGTGTCGGGCACCCCGTCAAAAGCAGTGATTGCGCCGACCGCGCTACCGAATGCGGCCGAGAATCCGAGAATTCTCAGAAGTTTCTGGGCGTTCAACGCAGTTCGGATCGCGGATGTCGCCTGAGTGGCGGCCAGAGCGGCGGTGCCTGCGCCGACCGCTACGGATCCACCCAGAGAGAAGAGCGCTCCAACCACAGCGACGCCGACAGATAGCGCGACTGCCCACTCAAACGAAATGATAGCGCTACGCACAGCTTGGTTGGCATCGACGATGCTAGTTTTGAATTCTCCCAACGGCGCTGCGATATTGCTGGCAGCCAACGTCATCGTATCAGCCGACGTCCCAATCGTGTTGAGATGTTGCTGTATCAGGGCTCGGTTTTCGACTGCATCGAGGTTGTCGAATCGCTGCGAGATAGCCTCAACACGGGATTTCAGACCCGCTAACGCTTCGCTGTTCGCGAACGCACTCCACGTCGCGGAAACCTCACCAAGTGCATCAACATCAGCATTGGGCAGCTTCTTGAATTCGTTAGTGATGTTCTCCATGAACCGGTCGAAGAATTCTCCGCCGTCATCATTACGGTGGACGCCGTTTCCGGAGATTGCCGTCGTAGCCGACGGGAGGTCGACCGTGTACTCCGTCATCGAAACGATCGTCGGGCGTGGTGGTGCAGGGTCGCTGTTGTTGCTGATCCCATAATTATAGCCGGATGCAAACAGGATATTGCCGAAGTTTGTCAGCGCATCGGCCAAGTTCGTACACGCCTGCAAACCCTTACGAGCTTGGTCATCATATGCTCTTGCCCATTCGGTGCAGCCGGGCGCGTCTCCTGCCATGCCAGCACCTTTGGACCGCATACAATCGTGAACGGGTTTATCAGCTGCACGCAATTCTGTGGCTAGATCGTGACATTCCTTGCCAGCCGCATAATAAGATACCCAATCGACGTACATCGCTCACTCACTCACCTGAAAGCATGCGCCGGTTGGTATCGATCGCTGCGGAATATTGAGTGTGAGCAGATTTAGCTGACGCACTCATCTCGCGAATGCCCTCCGCGAATTCCCGTGCGCCAGTTGCCCATTGCTGGTGTGCGACTTGGTAGGCATCCGCGGCGACACTTTCCCACCCGGTGCCGACGAGTGTCGCAACTCTGTCGTCGATCTCATCGAGGTGCTCTGCGACAAAGCTGGCCAGTCCAGCCACCTTGGCGACAATGTCTTCGAGATGGTCGAGGTCGAGCGAGAATTCCGACCCCATCACAGACCCGGCAGATCTAGACTGAATGCACCGAGGTCTGCACTGAACGATTGGTCAGCCTGGCTATACGTATCGGCAGACACGCCTAGTTTTTCTGCCATTTCTGTGAGAGCACTGATTACGGCGACACCACCCGAACGAGTCTCGGACCAGGCGGTCGCGAACGACTCAGCGTAGTCGCCGGTCCAGCTCCCTCCAGCGCACGCATCTACCTCGCGAGATGCAATGTCGAGAGCCTGGCGTAGTGTATCAGCGAGGCCATACACGAAAGTACCTACGTCGCGGACTTTTTCGGGAACAACCGTCAGCGACTGGCCGTCCCCCCCAAGGGTGCTCATGGACACGATTCTAGTACAGACTCGCGCTTTCGCTGGCTGTGGCGGTGGTCCAAGCGTGGGGTGCGGCGATCTGCGTTCGGGGCAGACCTGAACGTCGCAGTGCGGTTTGAGGCCTCGGATTCCGGTTGCCATGCACATCGGGCGGGCTGGGTCGCTCAGCCGCGTGGGTTGTGGTCGTCGTACTCGAAGACGCTGACTGTGCGGAGGTGCTCGCCCTCGTCGGCGGTGAGGGCTCAGGCTTGGCCCATGCCGGTCGGAAGTCAGTAGTACCAGCCGTCGCGCAGGTGGACGTAGCACCGGTAGGCGGTGTCGGCGCTGGCGTACGCGAAAGCTTCGCGAAGCGGAAACTCGATCAGGCATGCCCTCAACCAGAGACTGCGCTTACGAGATGGGCACGTCGGGTACGGGGGTCTGCCGGAGTACCGCGTCGCGGGCTCGGCACCGCCATCCTTCAGCACGGTGTCGTTGTTGCCTGATCTATCGGCATAGACCGAATCCTGGTCACATGCGACAACAACAACCGCGGATCGCGGCGGGTAATCGAACCCTGTTGTGGCACACTGGAATCGGTCGAACCATGGACCGATGGTGGCGACATTCGCCGGTACTGGATCAGCTGATAGGACAATGGAGACCATCACCGAATCGGCCTCACACACGATGCCGTGTATCGAGTGCGGAAAGCCCTCAGAGTCCACCGTCACTGAGGCGCTGGTGGGCGCAGACCACCGGTGGGACGTAGACGGCCAATGCTCGGAATGCGGGTGCGTGTGGGCGGACTGCGGTTACCAGCAGCCACTCGCGGGCTTTCGTGACACGATCCTGGCCGCGAATGGGCCGACAGTCCTCGAAAGCCAGACTGGCGGTGCGTCTTTGGTGACGGTGATGCGAGCATTGCGCTCCGCGAGGTCGCTGTCGTTGGTGCAGGCCCGGATCATGGCCGAGGAGTTGTGCGAGGCGGGGCTCGAGGGCACACGAGTCGAGATGGAAATCCTCGCGCGCCGACTTCGCACGTCGGGCGTGGACGTGAGTATTCGATCCGGCCACAGCAAATTCTGAACGAAGAAGGCCCCGATCTATACGATCGGGGCCTTCTGTACGTGTCCGGAGGGGGACTTGAACCCCCACGTCCGTTAAAGGACACTAGCACCTCAAGCTAGCGCGTCTGCCATTCCGCCACCCGGACTTGTTGGTGTGCCAAAAGATTATCCGACACACTGTCGTAAACCAAATCGCCTAGCTGACCTGCGGCTTTACTTCGTGACGTCACACGGGTCGCGGAGCGAAAACCTGCTCCAGTAGCGCCCGCAGACGGTCCCGGTCCTGGTTGCTGAGTCGGTCCAGCCCGTCCTGCGTGACACGCATTTTCGCGCGAATGGCGTCGACCACACGTTCACCCTCGGTTGTGATGACGAGATTTGTGACACGTCGGTCGGTGGGGTTGGTTTCGCGGCGGACCAGGTCGCGCTTTTCCAGGCGGTTGATGATCCCGGTGATGTTGGAGGCGTCACAGGCCAGGGTGTGGGCCAGGGCGCGCATCGCGACGGGGCCTCGGCGTAGGACGGTCAGGGTTTTGCCTTGGCTCGCGGTGAGGTTTTCGCTGGCCGCGGCGGTGGTGAAGTCGCCGTAGTAGGCGCCCAGTGACACCGAGAGCAGCTCCATGAGCTGGGCCGTATCGACGTGGGGTGCTTCTTCCATACCGACCAGCCTAGCCGCAGAAACTTGACTATCTCAAATAGTTACCTCTAGCGTGGGGGTATTGCTTGAAGTTCTCAACCTTCGATGTTGTCAAGGAGTATCCAGTGATCGTCACCGACGTCTCTCGTACGGCCCAGGTCCTGTCGCGGCCCGTCATGCTGAACGGCCTGACCGTGCCCAACCGCATCGCGATGGCGCCGATGACGCGCATGTTCTCGCCGGAGGGCATTCCCGGTGACGATGTGCGGTCGTATTACGCCCGTCGCGCCGCCGCCGGTGTCGGCCTGATCATCACCGAGGGGACGTACGTCGGCCACGATTCGGCCGGGCAGAGCGACCGGGTGCCGCGTTTCCACGGTGCGGAGCAGCTCGCGGGATGGGCGAAGGTCGTGCAGGACGTGCACGCCGCGGGAGGCAAGATCGTGCCGCAGCTGTGGCATATCGGCATGGTCCGCAATCAGGGAGAACCGCCGTTCGTCGATGCTCCCGCGGTCGGCCCTTCCGGCATTCGCGTCGACGGCACCGAGGGTGCAGGCAAGGCGATGACCCGGCGTGACCTGGACGACGTGATCAGCGCTTTCGCCGAGGCTGCCGCGGCGGCTGAACGCATCGGCTTCGACGGCGTCGAACTGCACGGCGCGCACGGCTATCTCCTCGACCAGTTCCTGTGGGAGCGCACGAACCGCCGCGACGATCTGTACGGCGGTGACTCGGTGGCCCGCACGCGGTTCGCCGCGGAGATCGTGGCTGCGGTGCGGGCGGTCGTCTCGCCCGACTTCCCGGTGATCTTCCGGTACTCCCAGTGGAAGCAGGAAGCCTACGACGCGCGCCTGGCCCAGACCCCGCAGGAACTGGAGGCCATCCTCGCGCCGCTCGTGACTGCCGGCGTCGACGCCTTCCACGCCTCCACCCGCCGCTACTGGCTGCCCGAATTCGACGGCTCCGACCTGAACCTGGCCGGTTGGACCAAGAAACTCACGGGCAAGCCCACCATCACCGTCGGCTCGGTCGGCCTCGACGGCGACTTCCTCCACGCCTTCCGCGGGCAGGGCGCCGAACTGGGCAATCTCGACAACCTGCTCGATCGCATGGAACGCGATGAGTTCGACATGGTGGCGGTCGGCCGCGCCCTGCTCCAGGATCCGGAGTGGGCGGCCAAGGTCCTCGCAGGTCGGGTCGACGAGCTGAAGCCTTACGACGCGGCGGCGTTGAAGACCTTGAGCTGATCCCCTCAGGCTCCGATCGAGGTGCATCCCAAAGGTCCGACTGCGGCCCATCCGAACATCAACCCGAGCTCCGGCCTGCATGCCGACCTTTCTGGCCACGGCAGATGGGCTTTCACTGAGTCGCGGTAGTGCCGAGCGTCGACATGGCCTTCTGGGGGTCAGTCACCGACACGGTGACATCGCGGCCGTCGGACAGGCGCAACCGCAGCGCGGGACCACTGCGCAATGTCAGTAGCCAGCCCCGCGTCGGCAGCCAGAACATCCCCCAACTCCACGGACTCCACCAGGGAATGTCGATGACCTCGACGTGGGCGATAGTCGCTGCGGCATAGGCGAATCGAGGCAGACCGAGGACGCCGAAGCTGGCGGTCAAACCGGTGGGGCCGGTACTCACACGCAGGCTGGTCGCGGTCGCGATCATGGCGATCACGAGCACGACTCCGGCCGCGACCGGGACAGCGGCGCCAGTCCACGGCCCATTGGACGAGGCGCCGATCGCCAACACCGGGACTGTGGCGGCAATAGCGAGCCACAGCATCGGCCAGTTGGTGACGCGGCAGGTGTACACCGTCGACTCGGGCATTACATCAACTCCTCGATCAAGCCGAGCACCTCGGCTTTGCGGTATCCCTGCGCCAGCGCGACCTCGATCAGTTGTCGAGCGGCCTGTTCGACCGGCGCCGAACTGGCGGCGGTCGAGGTCACCCGAACTCCACGTCCGCGCCGGAAGTCCACCACCCCTTCCTCGCGTAGATGCCGGTAGGCGGCCAGGACGGTGTTGCGGTCGACCGACAATGCCGCAGCCAACTCCTTCGCCGGCGGTAGCTGTTCGTTGACAGCCAACTCGCCGGCGCTGACCGCCCGGCGGACGCACGCTGCGATCTGGTCTTGCAGCGTTGCCTTTGAGTTCTGATCGATGCGCCACAACATGGTGCTAATAAGACTAGCACCAATCTGCTCTAGCTCGGCGTGCGCTCGGGTCTGGAGACCGATCCCAACAACAAGGTTGGCCGTCGGCACGTCATCAACACCTCGCGATGTGGGACATCGAGCTGCTCGGCCGTTGAAGTTGGGTAGCGAAATGGACTGGTAACCGAGCAGTTGAATGTCGCACGCTCGCACCATCGCTGAGACTGCAGGAGGTGCGCGATGGTTCGCAGAGGTGAACACGCAGTGGTACTCGGTGCGAGCATGGCAGGTCTGCTCGCCGCCCGAGTGCTGTCCGATTCCTACGACCGGGTCACCGTGGTGGAACGAGATCGCCTCGACGGTGGGTTCGAAACACGGCGCGGGGTTCCGCAGGGCAAGCACGTGCACGCGTTGCTGCCCAGCGGATCACAGGCGCTGGAGCAGCTGTTTCCCGGGCTGCTCGACGAGCTAGAGGCCGCCGGGACCGAGGTGATCGATGACTACACCGGGTTCTATTTCTCGATCGCGGGCAACCGTCTGTCGGCGCACGCGAAGCCCGGTGTGCGGACCTATCTGCCGACCAGGCCGCATCTGGAAGGCCGAGTGCGCGAACGTGTTCGGGCGCTGACGGCACTGCGGTTCGCCGACGGCCGCGATGTGGTCGGCCTAGTCGCGAACGAGTCGCGCGACCGGGTCACCGGTGTCAGGATCATCGCCCGCACGGCGGGCAGCGCGGAGGAAGTTCTCGCGGCCGACCTCATTGTGGACGCCATGGGCCGAGGTACCCGGACCCCGGCCTGGCTGAGCGAGCTCGGCTACGAAATGCCCGCCGAGGACGAGGTTTCCGTCCACATCGGGTACTCGAGTGTGTCGCTGCGGCTGCGTCCGGGGACCGAACCGGAGAATCTGGTCTTGATCGGTCCTGCTCCCGACCGGCCCATCGGGATGGCGTTGCTCGCCAACGAGGACGGCACCTGGTTGTTCACCGCGACCGGGTATCGAGATCATCACCCCGGCACGAGTTTCGACGAACTGGTCGAGTTCGTGGCAGCGTTCGCCCCACCGCATGTGCTCGACGCATTGCGCGCCGCGCAGGCGCTGTCCCCAGTGGCGACCTACCGGTACGACGCCAACCGTCGCCGCCGCTACGACCGGGCGCGCCGACTGCCGCGCGCGCTGATCGTCGCCGGTGATGCGCTGTGCGGTTTCAACCCCATCTACGCACAGGGCATGTCGGCGGCCGCGCTGCAGGTGATGGCGTTGCGGGAGTGCCTGCGCACGGGCGGCGACGACGTGGAACGCCGGTACTTTCGCAAGGCGATCGCCGCGGTGGATGTCGCCTGGCGGCTCGCGGTGGGCGCCGACCTGACCCAACCCCTGGTGGAAGGGACCCGGACACTCCAGATCCGGCTGGTCAACGCCTATGTCCGGCGGCTGCTGGAAGTGGGCAGGCACGACCCGATCGTCGCCGCGCGATTCCTGCGGGTCTCGGCCCTGCTCGACCATCCCGCGCGGTTGTTGCGCCCTGGCACCCTGGCGCGGGTGTCGGTCGGAATGCACAAGCGGGTGGACACGGCGTCAGCGCGACCGGCGGCGTTCGCACGGTGAGAATCGGCTGCGGCGAGCGGGCCCCGTCGATGATCGGACCTGGTAGATATAGGCCATGATCGAGGACACGATGACCGTGGCTGATCGGCTCCGATCAGCGCGTCGGCGGCGGTTCGTCGGGCGGGCAGGCGAAGTGGAATTGTTCCGCGCGGCGCTGGACGCGGACGAACCTCCGTTCACGGTGCTGTTCCTGCACGGGCCGGGCGGGATCGGCAAGTCCGCGCTGCTGGCGGAAATGGTCGAGCTGGCCGAACTCGCGGGCGCGGCGACCACACGGGTGGACGGACGCACCGTCGAGCCGTCTCCCTCGGCGCTTCGCGCGGCGTTGGCTCCGTCGCCGAGCGCGTCGTCGGTCGTATTCATCGACACTTTCGAACGTCTTGCGCCACTGGAGGATTGGTTGCGCGAGTCCTTGCTCCCCACGCTGGCGACGAACGTCGTTGTGGTGATCGCCAGCCGTCATCCACCTGCCCGCGCGTGGTCAGACGACCCCGGTTGGCGGGATCTGCTGCGGACGATCTCGTTGCGCAACCTCGCACCCGACGACGCCCGCGCCTACCTGCGGGTCGCCGCCGTGCCCGCGGACAAACACGACCGGCTGCTGGCGCTCACCCATGGCCACCCGCTGGCGTTGTCGTTGCTGGTCGACGTGCTCGCGCAGACCGCCGGTGAACTGCCCGCCGCGCTGGTGCAGGCCCCCGACGCGGTCCGCGCGCTGCTCGCCCGGTTCGTCGATTCGGTGCCGAGCCGGCGTCATCGGGCCGCGCTCGAGGTGTGCGCGCACGTCCGGTTCACCACCGAGGCGCTGCTGCGGGCCGCGCTCGGCGAATCCGATTGCGCCGATGTCTTCGACTGGTTGCGCGGGCTGGCGATCATCGAACCGGGGCCGCTCGGACTGGCACCGCACGAGATCGCCCGCGACGTCCTCGACGCCGACCTGCGGTGGCGTGATCCTGAGTCCTACCTCGATGTGCATCGACGGGTGCGCGCGCACCTCATCGAGGTGCTCGACGCCACCGCGCAGCAAGCGCGCTGGCCCGTCGCCGACCTGGTCTTCCTGCACCGCCACAACCCGTCCATTTCGGCGTATTGGGATTGGTCGAGCTTCGGTCGGGCCTTTCCCGACCGGTACCGCGCCGAGTACCGGGAGTCGATCCTGGCGATGACGAAGCGGCATCAGGGCCCCGAGCAGGCCGAGTTGGTGGACTTCTGGTTGGCTCGCCAGCCCGAACAGTTCGTCGTGGTCCGGGCTTCGGGCAGCGCGCCGATCGGCTATTTCTGTCGGCTGGCCCTGCACGAGGCGACCGAGGCCGAGCTGGCCGCCGACCCCGGCACTCACACCATGTGGGATTACGCGACCAGATATGGCGGGCCCCGACCGGGCGAGCCGGTGCACGCGGGGCGCTTCCTCGTCGACGCGGAACTGAACCAACTCCCGTCATCGACCATCAATGTGGTGACGGCCTGCTCGACGCAGTTCTGGTTGTCCCGCCCGGATCTGACCTGGGATTTCATCGGCGCTTTCGAGGCATCGCAGGCATGGGAGCCCTTCATGTCCCATATCGATTTCCATCGTGCGCACGAGGCTGAATTCGAGGTCGGTGGCCGTCGATACGCGGTGTACGCCCATGACTGGCGGAGGGTGGGCATTCCCGAGTGGCTCGATCGGACCAGTGATCGTGTCATCGGCGCGGTCCCCGCGCGACTCGCACTGCCCAACCCGCTACTGGTGCTGTCTCAGCCCGAGTTCGCCGACGCGGTCCGCTCAGCGTTGCGCGAGCTCGGCCGCGGCGGCGGTCTCGAACGAAATCCGCTGCTTCGGTCGAAGGTGGTTGCTGATCACGCGGGCCCGAACACCGGCGCCGCCCTGCGTGAGTTGCTCATCGCGATCGTCGAGTCGGTGCGCGAGGACTCGCGCGGCGAGAAGCTCTATCGCGTTCTCGACCGCACCTACCTGCGGCCGGCGCCGACACAGGAGCGGGCCGCCGAACAACTCGGGCTACCGTTCTCCACCTACCGGCGCCACCTGACCCAGGGGATCGAGCGAGTAGTCGCCAAGATGTGGCATGCCGAGCTCTACGGAACCGGCTGACCGGCCATACAGAAGGCCCCGATCAAAACGATCGGGGCCTTCTTCGTTCAGAATTCGAGCCGCGGGATCAGTGGCCGAGACCTGTTCAGGATCAGAGGAATGGGCCGAACGCCCTGCCCGCGTCACCCAGTTTCTCGAAGAACGACCGTTCCGGTGGCGGCGGCGGGACCGGAGTCCAGGCCATGTACAACTTCCCGTCGAAGGCCGCGAGTGCGGGGCCGACGCCGGTATTCACATTCGCGTTCTGTTCGGGCTTGCTCCAGGCTTTGCCGTCATAGGACGCCCACCAGATCGCGGGGGCGTCGGCCGCCTTCCACGCCAGGTACAGCCGGCCGTCGTAGGTGGCGAGTGCGGGACTGACGTGGGTTGCCGCGTTGGCGATCGACAGCGGCTTGCTCCAATTCTTGCCATCGCAGATCGACCAATAGATCTTGGTGTCGGAACTGCTCTTCCACGCCAGATGGACCTGATCATTGAAGGTGGACAGTGCCGGGCTCGCCGACGAAGTGGCGTCGGGAACCTTGTGTTGCTCCTGCCAGGTGAGGCCGTCCGCCGAGGCAGACCACCAGATCTGCTGGTCGCCTCCTGATCCCTGCCACGCCAGGAACAGCCCGTCGTGATGCTGTGCCGCTGTGGGGCCGTCATCGGAGGAGGACCCGATGCCGAGGTTGCGGCTGGGCTGCCAAGCCCCGTCGCCGAAAGTGGACGACCACAGTGTGGTGTTGCCATCGCCGCCGCGTGCGATCTGTACGACGCCGTTCTTGGCGGGGTTGGGCGCCAGAGACGGCCGACTCCACGACGATCCCTCCGGTTGCTGCTGGTCCTCGCGCCAGTTCTGCCCATCGGTGGTGCTGGTCCACCACAGGGTCTGGTCACCGCGGCCCTTCCAAGCGAGGAACAGTGTGGTGTCCACCGCGGCCAGGGTCGGCTGTTTGTCGGTGACGGCGGACAAGGCCTGGTAGGGGCTCCATGCTCGACCGTCGAAGCTGGACAGATAGATTCGCTGGTCGCCGGGGTTGACGGGTGTGAGCGGAAAGAGTTGGTTGAGAATCCCCGCCACGTCGTGGGTGGCCTGATCGCCACCGGTGTTGGTGGTGGTGACCTCTTTGCTGCGCTGAAACCAGGTATTGGCGGCGATGTGCCAGGTCTTGTTGGTGCCGTCTTCGACGACGGTGATCCATTCCAGGTGCCAGTCCGACCCCAGGCCCGTGGGGTCGAGCTCGACTTCGAGTGCGGTCCCCGGCTGTATGTTGACACTCGCGTCGATGTGGTAGGTGTCGCGGCTTCCGGCCTCGAAGTCGTTGCCTGCGTGATCCAGTGTGAACCAGTCGGTCAGTCCATAATTGTCGCGATTGAAGCGAACCTTGACTGTGCCGTCGGTTCCCCCTCCTGACACATTTCCCGTCTGAACAGTCAGGTTGTAACCCATGCCGAACCTCCCGGTGGAACGCGCTGCGGTGAATCACGGTCAACCCTCGTCGCTGAGGTGAGTCAACGAAATCACATGTGCCACAACGATGTTGGGTGATCTGGCCAAAACGACAGGACCGGGCGGTTTGCTCGAAGGTCCGGCGCCTCGCGCGAAGGGGATCAGCTGTAGGCCCGCTGATTGATAGTGTGGGCGAAACGCCAGTGTGCGTGGCTCGAACGTTTCGTGTGTTGTGTGAATCTCGGTGTCGGACTCCAGAGATCGGAACAGCTCGATATGCGACTGAATCCTTCGGATACGGAAAAGCTGCTGCTCAGCGTTGCGGGGATGGTGGCGCGCGACCGGCATGAGCGTGGTGTGAAACTCAACTATCCCGAGGCGGTGGCGTTGCTGTCGTGCTGGGCGATCGAGCGTGCTCGCGACGGTCGGTCGGTGGCCGAGGTGATGAGCGCGGGTCGGCAGGTGCTCACGCGCGGGGATGTGATGGACGGTATCCCCGAGATGTTGGGGGACGTGCAGGTCGAAGCGACGTTTCGTGACGGTCGCAAGCTGGTCACCATCACCGAGCCGATTCGATGATCCCCGGTGAGTACCGGTTCGGTGAGATTCCCTTGCCGGACGAGAGCGGTCGCGACCAACTCGACGTGGTGATGGTGAACACCGGGGATCGGCCGATTCAGGTCGGTTCGCATCTGCATCTGCCCGAGGCGAACGCCGCGCTGGAGTTCGACCGCACCGTCACGGTCGGTTTCCATCTCGATATCCAGGCGGGCACCTCGATCCGGTTCGAGCCGGGCGTGAGCCGCACCGTGGCGTGCACCCGGTTCGGCGGCCGGGTGGGTCGGGAGATGACGCGGTGAACGCGATTTCACGGCATCGGTCCGCGGAGTTGTTCGGGCCGACCACCGGTGATCAGATCAGGCTCGGTGACACCGATGTGTGGATCGAGGTCGAATCCGATCGCACCAACCGGTATGACGCGGTCGTGTTCGGTGGTGGCAAGACCATCCGCGACGGGATGGGGCAGGGGCGGGTCAGCCGGGACCAGGGCGCCCTGGATGTGGTGGTCACCAACGTTGTGGTGCTGGACCATTGGGGCATTGTCAAAGCCGATGTCGGGATCCGGGACGGGCGCATCGTCGCGGTCGGGCGCGCGGGCAACAGCGAGATCATGGACGGCATCGATGCGGGGATGGAGATCGGGCCCAGCACCGATGTCATCGCCGGGGAGGGCTGCATTCTGACCGCGGGTGCGGTCGACACGCATGTGCACTTCCTGTCCGAGATCGAGATTCGCGAGGGCATCGCGGCGGGCACGACCACCATGATCGGTGGTGGCGCCGGGCCGACGAAGGGCACGAAGGCGACCTCGGTGACACCGGGTGCGTGGTCGTTGGCGATGGTGCATCGCGCGCTGGACGAATTGCCGGTCAACGTCCTGCTTTTCGGTAAAGGCAGCACCACCAGCGTTGATGCCCTGCGGGAGGACGCGCTCGCGGGGGCCGGTGGTTACAAGATCCACGAGGACTGGGGTTCGGCGCCGCCGGTGATCGATGCGGCGTTGCGTGCGGCTGACGAGTTCGGTCTGCAGGTGGCCCTGCACAGCGACAGCCTCAACGAGACCGGGTATGTCCAGGAGACGATCGATGCGATCGCGGGGCGCGGGATCCACGCGTTCCATTCCGAGGGCGCGGGTGGTGGGCACGCGCCCGACATCATGGTGTTGGCCGGTCAGCCGAATGTGCTTCCCGCGTCGACGAATCCGACGATGCCGTTCAGCGTCAACACTGTCGTGGAGCACCTGGACATGCTGATCGTGTGTCACGCGCTCAATCCGAAAGTGCCCGAGGATCTGGCCTTCGCCGAATCGCGCATCCGCGCCACGACCATGGCCGCCGAGGACATCCTGCACGACCTCGGCGCGATCTCGATCATGTCCACCGACGGCCAGGCGATGGGGCGGATCGGGGAGATGATCTGCCGCACCTGGCAGACCGCGCACGTGATGAAGTCGCGCTTCGGGCGCGGTGATTCGACGTTGCCGGCCGATAATGAGCGCGCTCGCCGCTATGTCGCCAAGTACACGATCTGTCCGGCGGTGGCGCACGGCATCGATCACGAGGTCGGGTCGGTGGAGGCGGGCAAGATGGCTGATCTGGTGCTGTGGAAGCCGGCGTTCTTCGGGATTCGGCCGGAGGCGGTGATCAAATCCGGTGCGGTGGTGGCCGCGCCGTTGGGCGATCCGGCCGCTTCGATCACCACGCCGCAGCCGGTGTTGATGCGGCCCGGTTTGGCGGCTCACGGTGTGGCGGCGGCGCACCTGTCGACGACGTTCGTGGCGCCGATCGCCTTGGACACCGGGCTCGAGCAGCGGCTCGGTCTCACTCGCAGGCTGGCGGCGGTGCGTCCCACTCGCGACATCGGAAAGAAGGACCTGCCGCGAAACAACGCACTGCCACGCATCGAGATCGACCCGGAGACCTTCATCGTGTCGATCGACGGAGTTCCGGTGCCGCCGCAGCCCGCGGTGGAGCTTCCGCTCGCCCAACGCTATCTGATGTTTTGAGCAGCGTTGTCGATCTGCTGCTGCCGGATGGGCGCCTGCCGGTGGGTGGTCACGCCCATTCCGCGGGGCTCGAACCGGCGTTGCGTGCGGCGATGCCCCCGGCGCAGATCTCGCGGTACCTGACCGCGCGCTTGCACACGGTGGGGCGCGTGGAGGCGGCTACGGCGGTGCTTGCTCGGCGGGCAGCACTCAGTGAACTCACCGACCTCGATCAGATTCACAGTGCTTATGCGGCAAGGACTTCCAGTTCTGCTCTGCGCGCGGCCTCGGTGCAACTGGGCCGGGGAATCTCGCGGCTCGCACAGCAGTTGTGGCCCGCGGAACCGTGCATCGCCGCACTCGCCGCGATGGCGGCACCGTATCGCCCGGTCGCCTTCGGGGTGGTCGCGGCGGTCGCCGGACTCGACGACATCCGGACCGCCCGCACCGCGCTCTACGACGATCTGCAGACCGCCGCCTGCGCCGCACCGAAACTGATCGCCGTGGACCCGGTCGAGCCCGTGCGCTGGGTGCTCGCGCTGGCAGACACCGTGGAGCGCATCGCCGACCTGGCCGTGACCGTCACCGGGTGTGCCGATCTGCCCGCGCCGACCGCACCACAGATCGAGCAGTGGTCCCTCGAACATGCGAACCGACACAGGAGGATTTTCCATGCTTGAAAAGTCTGACCCGTCGACCCGTCCCTTGCGTTTGGGTGTGGCGGGGCCCGTGGGTACCGGCAAGAGCACGCTCATCGCCACCCTGTGCCGTCGGTTGGCGTCAGAGCTCGAGATGGCCGTGGTCACCAACGACATCTACACCGACGAGGATGCCCGGCTGCTGCGCGCTGCGGGGGTGTTGCCGGTGGAGCGGATCGTCGCGGTGGAGACCGGCGCGTGCCCGCACACCGCGATCCGCGACGACGTGACCCCCAACCTCCTCGCAGTCGAGGATCTCGAAAGGCAGTTCGCGCCTTTGGATCTGGTGCTGGTCGAAAGCGGTGGCGACAACCTCACCGCGACGTTCAGCCCGGCTCTGGTCGACGCGCAGGCGTTCTGCATCGACGTCGCCGGTGGGGGAGACGTCGCCCGGAAGGGCGGTCCCGGTATCGAACGGGCGGATCTGCTCGTGGTCAACAAGACCGACCTTGGCCCGCACGTGGGCGTTGACCCTGATCAGATGGTGCGTGACGCCAGCGCCGTGCGCGGCGGGCTGCCGGTGGTGGCGTTGAGTCAGCGCGATCCGGCCAGCATCGACGAACTCGTCGACTGGGTGCGCACGGTGTTGAACGCACACCGCGGTGGTGCTTTGATACCGGCGGACCCGGGTCCGATGGCGCCGCATTTTCACGCCGATGACGAGCACGGACACGTCCATGACCATCAGCACGCTCACCAGCACTGAGCCCGACGTCGCGCCGGTGCTGCCGACGCGAATCTCGGTGCAGCCCAGTGCGACCGGAGTGGTCGTCGAGATGCTGGATCGGGGGGATTTTCTGGCGCCGCGGCTGTTGAGTATCGATGGTGCGCGGGTGCGGATCGCGCTGGTCGGGTGCTGTGCGATGCTCGTCGCGGGAGACCGCCTCGAGCTCGACATCGCGGTCGGCGCCGGTGTCGAACTCGAACTCGTCGAGCCCTCGGGCACCGTCGCCTACAACGCCCGCGGCGGGAACGCGAGCTGGACAGCCCGAGTGACAGTAGCGTGCGGCGGGGTATTGCGTTGGCAGGCAGCACCTTTGGTCATCTCCGAGGGTGCGGATCTGACCCGCTGCATCACCATCGATCTGGCCGAGGACGCGAGGGCGGTGTCGTCGGAGGTCGTGGTGTTGGGTCGAAGTGGCGAGCGCGGTGGGGCGCTGCGTTCCAGCCAACACGTCACCTATGCCGCAGCGCCGCTGCTGGTCGAGGAACTGGACCTCACCGACCCCGAATTGCGTTCCTGCCCTGGCATTCTGGGCGATTACCGCGTGATCGGCACCGTCGCGATATTCGGGCATCGGCCCGACACGCTACCGAGCCCGACCGCCACCTACCTCGCCGGACCGGGTGCGCTGGCCAGGGTACTGAGCCACGCGGCGCACACGATCGAGCACGAGATGGACCAGTGGTGGCGGGCCTGGAATCGGTAGTGCGTGTGCAACTGCCGCTGGTGAACGAACCAACGCGGCTCAGGCCGCCGGTACTGGTTCGTCGACAGTGCCGGGCGTGCGGCGCGGGTGGGCCAGGAACGCCGCGACCGGTGCCACCACCGCCGCGACCAGACCGGCGGCGAACCCGTTGCCGTAGAGGTTCAGCCCCACCACCAACACCCCGGTCACCTGCGCGGTCGAGGCGTGTAGGAATCCGGCGACCACACCCCACTGCAGGCCGAACCGTCCCGCGATCGGCGCCAGGCACGTGCCGAACAGCGCGGCCCAGATCATGCCCGGATCGGTCAGCTCGAGCGGTTTGAGCAACCCGGCCAACACCACACCGACCACGATCGGCACGATGTTGAGCGCGTGCTTGCCACAGGCACCGAACCCGATCACGCTCAGAATGCCCGCCACGACCGGACCGTTGAGGGGTGCGCCGATGACGAGCACATACCCGACCGCCAGCGCACCGAGCACGGCGATGTTGAGCAAGACCGCGCCCGCACCGTACTCGGCGAGAAAGTCCGACGGTGCCCGGCCGTCATTGCGCAGCAGGCGTGCGTAGGCCCGCCACGGCGAGCGGTCGCAGACGAACGCCGCGACCAGCATGGCCACCAAGCAGATCGTCAACAGCACGAGGATCGCGGTGTTGTGCCCGGAGGTCCACGCCATCTCCGGTTGCGGGCCGAGCCCGAAGGCCCGATAGACCGCCACGATCACCGCGCCGACAACCCCGGCGACGAAACCCATGTTGTACAGGCTGTATCCAGCATGGGTGTGGAACAGTCGCCGCGCCACCGGCGGCACCACGAACCCGATGAGCACCGACGTCGACACGCCCAGCGCGATGCCGGCCCACGCGGGCAGCGCTGTGGTGAAGACCAGCACCGAGAAGATCGGCGACAACGCGGTGGCGAAGAACGCCGTTGACACATAGTCGGCCAACCGGTCACCGCGAACCACGGCATACAAGGCGACACCCGCGATGATCGGCCAGATATTGAGCAGCGTCTTGCCGTACAGGGAAGTACCGAGCAGCAGCAGCAGGCACGCCACCGCGTCCCCGTTCACCGGCGCACCGGTCAGCCGAAACGCCAGGCACGCCACCAACGTGACCAAGCCGGCCTGGGCGAACGCGCCGCCCAGACCCCCGACCCCGACGAAATCGGTGACCACCAGGTCACGCGCGAACACGATGTCGCCGATGCCGCGCACCACCTGTGCGGGAGTGTCGACTGCGAAACCGAACAGCACGAACGCCAGCGCCGTCGCGGTGATGATCACCAACAGTGTGTGCTGGTCACGTCGGCCGGTCGTCGAGTGCAACGAACTTCTCCTCGCTGTCGAGCAGCTTCGGTCAGCGTCGCGGACAGGCCGCGTCGGTCTTCGCAGCGACCGCAGGGCAATCGGCATCGCGGGGAGGTTCGACCAGCGCTTCGATCGCGATGCTAGCGGATCCGATCGCGGCTTCGGCGTGGACCGCAGACACGCGGCGCGCCCTGTTCAGCGGTACTCGCGACGCGACTGCCTGCGCTGACACGCGTGTTGAGCAGGGGGTCTGGTGTTACGGTCAGGAATGATCTCGTCCGAGCCCGTCTGATCGGCTTTCGTTCGACAGGCTCATCCTCGGCAACGATGTGGCATCCGTGACTCACAAGGGAACACCATGAATGACGTCGCAAGCAGTCGTGTTTCCGAGTCTCCGCGTCGGGGATTGTCTTTCGGTGGTGTAGTCGGGGTGCTGGTGTTGACCTGGCTGTCGTTGACGCCGTCGTTGTTGCCGCGCGGGCCGCTGTTCCAAGGCGTGGTCACCGGTGCGGCGGCCGTGCTCGGTTACGGGCTCGGGCTGGCGGTCACCGCCGCGCTGGGCTGGATGCTGGAACGTCGGATCGGGTCGGCGCCGAAGTCGTTGCGCTGGGGTTTGGCGCTCGTGGCGGTCGTCGGCACGATCGGCGTGCTGTTCTGGTATGCCGACTGGCAGAGCGAGCTGCGTGCGCTGATGGGCGTGGACGATCTGCCGTGGCACGCCTATCCGATCATCGTGGTGGTCGCCGTGGTCGTGTTCGCGATACTGCTCGCGGTCGTGCGTGTGTGTGCGGCGGCGGTTCGGTGGGTCGGGCGGCACGTGGAACGGGTACTGCCCGCACGCGTTTCCGTAGTGGTGGGCGCGGTGGTGGTGGCACTGCTGCTGGTCGCCGCGGTCAACGGTGTGGTGGCCGAGGCCGGGATGTCGGTGCTGAATCGGTCGTTCAAGGCCGCCAACGAGCAGTCGCCGGACGACACTTCGGCACCGACGCTGCCGCAGCGCTCCGGCGGGCCGGGCTCGTTGGTGAGCTGGGACTCCCTGGGCAGACAGGGCCGCATTTTCGTCACCAACGGTCCCACGCCCGTCGAATTGACCGCGTTCAGCGGCAGACCCGCGCCCGAACCGATTCGTGTCTACACGGGTCTGGATTCCGCGGAGAACGTGCGCGCCGAAGCCGATCTCGCGGTCGCGGAGTTGCGGCGCGCCGGGGGATTCGACCGGGCGGTGCTCGGTGTGGCCACCACCACCGGCACCGGGTGGATCAACGAGTCGACCGCGTCCGCGTTGGAATACCTGGCCAACGGCGACAGTGCGCTGGTGAGTATGCAGTACTCGTTCCTGCCCAGTGCGCTGTCGTTCCTCGTCGATCAGGAACGCGCACGCCAGGCCGGTCAAGCCCTGTTCGAAGCCGTGCACGCGGTGTGGGACACCATGCCCGCCGAGCACCGGCCGAAACTGGTCGTGTTCGGCGAGAGCCTCGGATCATTCGGCGGTGAGGCCGCGTTCGCCAGTGTGCAGGACATCGCCGCGCGCACCGACGGTGCCCTGTTCGTCGGTCCTACCGGTCTCAACTCCATCTGGGGCGACACCACCGCGCGACGCGACCCGGGTTCGCCGGAAACGCTGCCGATCTACCGCGATGGAGACACCGTTCGATTCGTCGCCGACGCCGCCGATCTGGCACGCCCGGCAGCCCCGTGGCCGTCGCCTCGGGTGGTGTACCTGCAACATGCCTCCGACCCCATCACGTGGTGGTCACCGAAGTTGCTGTTCCAGAAGCCGGACTGGCTGTCCGAACAACGCGGCAGCGACGTCCTGCCCAGCACCCGCTGGATCCCCGTGGTGACATTCCTGCAGGTCTCGGCGGACATGGCCGTGTCGGTCGACGTCCCCGACGGTCACGGGCACACCTTCCACGCGGCTATCGCCGATTCCTGGGCGGCGATCCTGCAACCGCAGGGCTGGACTCCGGCCGATACCGAACGGCTTCGCGGAATTCTGCGCGGCGAAGGCTGAACGCGACGGCTCAGTGGCTGCGACGCAGAACTGCCTCGTAGAAACGGATCCCGTGTTCGAGGGATGCCACCGATAGTCGTTCGTTGACCGAATGCAGCAAACCGCGAGCCTGCTCGTCGAGCTCGAACGGGTAGAAGCGGTAGACGTAATCGCTGATCTGGGCGAGGTGGCGTGCGTCGCTGGCGCCGACGACGAGGAACGGGGAGATCACCGCGCCGGGAAAGGTTTCGGCGACAGCGTCTTTGACGCGGTCGAACGCGGGACCGTCGGTGCGCGCGGCCGGGGTGGGTTCGGAGGCGTTGATGATCGTGAGCTCGACGTGCGGGTCGTCGATGACCTTGCGGATGCGCTCGACGGTGCCGGCGACGGTTTCGCCGGTGAGGATCCGGATGTTGAGCACCGCCGACGCGGATTCGGCCATGATGTTGGTGCCCTGACTGCCTTCGAGCATCGTGGGCACCGCGGTGGTGCGGATCATCGCGTTCATCAGCGGCCCGGATCGGGGCATCAGGGTGGCGATCAGGCGCTGGAACTTGTCGGCGCGCGAGAGAACCGCGGCGAGCGGGCCGGTGGAGTGTTCGCCGATGATGGTGAGCATTTCCATGATCGGCGGGGTGATCTGGGCCGGAAAGTTGTAGTCGCCCATTTTCACCAGGGCGCGCGCGATGCGGGTGGTGGCCGGGTTCTTGCCGGGCATGGAGGCGTGGCCGCCGGGGTCGACCGCGGTGAGTTGCAGGTCGAGCAACCCTTTTTCGGCGGTGCCGATCACGGCGACCTTCTCGGGGATCGGGAACAGGTCCCCGGCTACGCCGCCGCCCTCGTCGATGACCAGGCCGGGCACGATGTTGTGCTCACGGAAGTACTCCACCACGGTGGGGACGCCGATGCCCGCGACTTCCTCGTCGTGGCCGAACAACAGGTAGACGTCGCGGTCGGGTGTAAACCCTTGGGCGAGAAGGTTTTCCACGGCTTCACAAATGCATACGAGCGGGCCTTTGTCGTCGATGGCCCCGCGGCCCCAGATCACCCCGTCGGCGACGGCGCCCGAGAACGCCGGGTAGGTCCAGTTGGCCGGGTCGCCGGGGGCGACGACGTCCTGGTGGGCCATGAGCACGATCGGGTCCGCGCTCGACCCGGTATCCCAGTGGTAGACCAGGGTGTGGTCGGCGAAGATCTGCCGACGCAATTTCGCGGTCATCACGGGGTAGAGGGTCTCGAGCGTCTCGCGGAAGAGTGTGAATTGCGCCCAGTCGGTGTCGTTGGCGTCCTGCGTGGTGACGGTAGGAATCTGTAGCAAGGTAGACAGCCGCTGGACCGCGCCGTCCAGGTCGATGGTGCCCTCCGTCATGCCGCTGTCCTCTCCCGAGAATATGCACCTGATGGCGCGTCTAGCCCGGTTCACAGCGTATACCTGGTTACCACCCTCACCAGGCTGAATGCGGTGCGCGCCCGCTTCCTGAGGTGATCAGGCCGCGCCGCGAGCGGACTCGAGCGCTGTCAGGGCGAGGGACAGCTCCAGATAGGTGCGCTGGCCTTCCAATGGACGGTCGAGCAGGGTCGAGATCCGCTGTAGGCGGTTGAGCACGGTGTTGCGATGGCAGTGCAACCGCACCGCCGCGTTGGCTGCCGAGCAGTTGTGCGCCAGCCATTCCGACAGGGTCGCGATCAGCGCGTCTCGGTCTCGGGCGGGCAGGGCCAGGACTGGGCCCAACACCCGCGCGACCAGCAGGTCGGCCAGGTCGGGTGACCGCAGTAGCAGCGCTTCGGGGTAGCGGTCGTTGAGCGAGACCAGGCCGACGGTGCCCGCGGGCACGGTGTCGAGGGCGACGCGGGCGAGTGTGTGCGCGGAGTCGACGTCGGCGAGGCCGGGCACGGCGGGGGAGGCCGCGGCACGTCCGCGGGTCAGGGGTCGCAGGTGGTGTAGGACCGTGTCGGCGTCGCGGTCGGCCAAGGAGACCAGGCCGATCACGGTGTCGGCACGGCTGTGCCAGATCGAGCGGATGCCCACGGCCCGCAATGCCGTTTCGGGGTCCGACAGGGCGGCGCGACCATCCGGTAGCGGGGCGGCCACGATCACCAGGTAGGCGGTGTGTAGTGGAATGTTGAGTTCGCGGCCCGTGCGCGCGGCGAACGTCGCGTCGTGGGCCCGGCCTGCGAGCAGGTCCTCGATGAGGGCGTGCTTGCGGCGTTCGTCGCGCCGGACCATGTCGAGTTCGGTGTTGCGGTAGGCCGTGGACAGTGCCGAGGACAGGCCGTCGATGACGGTCCACATGGCGGTGCCCGCGGCGCGGATCTCGCGCGGGGTGACCGCGACGGTCTCGGCGCAGTCGAGCAGCGCCTCCCACACGATGCGCCCGCCCAGCCGGAAGGTTCGCAGCATCGCTTCGAGCGGAACGCCCTGTGCGGCACGGTGTTCGCCGATCGCGGCCGCGACGGCGTCGGGCTCGGGGACGGGTGCCGCTGTGCTGAGGCGGTCGAGGATGCGCGCGAGGTAGCGCCCGCACGCGTCGCGTAACTCCGCGCGCGGAACCGAGGTGTAGTCGTTCCACTCGGGGTTGTCGGTGAACACGGCGGTGATCAACTTGTCGGTCAGCGCGGGAAGGTCGGCGCGGCACGCTTCGGCCAGCGCGCGAATATCGCCGCTGTCGTCGGTTGGCACGGACACTCCTCTGCTTCGGTGCTCCGCCGGGCCCGGGTTCGCACCAGGGCCTCGAGCGAGGCGTTCTGGATAATGTAGGTCGCCTCGATCGCCGACGGTGACGGGGCCCACGAACCGGGCCTGATTGGGCAACGCGCCCAACCGCAGGCCCTGAACTCTGGGCTGTCGGTCGATTGTTTGTGCATCAGTGGACCGTGAGACTCATCGGACGACCCGAGCCGAACCGTGGACGGGTTGATCGTTCGAGCTGAGGAGCACCACGAGTGCCGGATTTCGATCTTTTGGTGATCGGTGGCGGACCGGGCGGATATGTGGCCGCCATTCGCGCCGCGCAACGCGGCCTGAAGGTCTGCGTTGTGGAGAAGGAGCGCCCTGGCGGCGTGTGCCTGAACTGGGGCTGCATCCCGACCAAGGCGATGTTGCGGTCGGCGGAGGTTTTCCAGACACTGTCCACCGCAGCGGAATTCGGTGTTCACGCCGATAATGTGCGCTACGACTTCGCCGCGGTGCGGAACCGCAAAGACGCCATCGTCACGGAGCTGACCAACGGTGTCGCGGGCCTGCTGAAGGCCAACGGGGTCACCGTGATCGACGGCCACGCCCGGTTCGTCGCGCCGACCACCGTGGAGGTTCACGAGGTCGGTGGCTCGCCGATCTTCGACGGCGGCCCCCGCTATGCCGCCGCCCCTGGCGCGCCGATTCGCCGGGTGAGCGCGCGCGATGTGATCGTGGCGACCGGTTCGGTGCCCGCGCAGCTGCCGATCCCCGGTGCCGGGTTGCCCGGTGTGGTCACCTCCGATGGCGCGTTCGGCCTCACCGAGGTGCCGCGACGGTTGGTGATCATCGGCGGCAGCGCTGTCGGTGCGGAATGGGCCAGCCTGTTCGCCACCTTCGGCAGTCAGGTCACGGTCGTGGAAATGCGTGATCGTCTGGTTCCGTTGGAGGACAAGGAGATCGGTGACGCGTTAGGTCGCTCGTTCCGCAAGCGCGGGATCACCGTCCTGACCGGCGCCACGGTCACCGCCATCACCGAGGGTGACGCCCTGCGGGTGTCGGTCGGCGGCCCGGCGGCGCAGGAGCTGGACGCCGACGTGGTCCTGGTCGGCGTCGGGCGACGTCCGAATACGTCCGAACTCGGGCTCGAGGTCGCCGGAATCGCCACGGACACACGCGGATTCATCGAGGTCGACGACCGACTACGGACCGGGGTCGAGCACGTGTACGCCATCGGGGATGTCACCGGGCGCGCGCTGCTGGCCCACGTGGCATCACATCAGGGCATCACCGCCGCCGACGTCATCGCCGGGCACGACGCCCACATCGACTACGCGGTGATCCCGGCCGCGACGTTCACCCACCCGGAGATCGCCAGCGTCGGTCTCACCGAAGAGGCCGCCCGTGCCGCCGGTCATGAGATCGTCGCCGCCAAGTTCCCGTTCGCGGCGTTGGGCCGGGCGAAGACCTTCGGGGAGACCGAGGGGTTCGTCAAAATCATTGCGGGGCAGCAGCATCGGGAAGTGCTCGGTGTGCACATCATCGGCCCGTCGGCCAGCGACCTGATCACCGAGGGCGCACTGGCGATGTCGCTGGAAGCCACGCTCGACGAGTTGGCCGACACCATTCACGCCCACCCCACCTTCGGCGAGATCGGCATGGAGGCGGCCATGGCCGGACTCGGCCTGCCGGTCCACGTCGCGCCACGCAAGCGTTGAGGAGCACGACCATGACAACGACCACCGCGCGGAGCACACCCACTCGCAGGCGCACGAAAACCTCCGCACCCGCGGCCACCGACATCGATTCCGCTGTCGCAGTGGAAGATCCAGAGACCCTGCGTGGCCTCTACCGCGACATGCTGTTCATTCGACGGTTCGAGGAGCGCACCGCCCAGAGCTACCAGCAGGCCAAGATCGGCGGCTACTGCCACCTGAACCTCGGTGAAGAGGCCACCGTCGTGGGCCTGGGCGCCGCGATGCGCCCCACCGACTACCTGTTCACCAACTACCGCGAACACGGATACGCGCTGGCCAAGGGCATCGAACCGGGTCGCGTGATGGCCGAACTCTACGGTCGCTCCACCGGCACCTCGAAGGGCTGGGGCGGGTCGATGCATATGTACGACACCGCGACCCGACTGCTGGGCGGCTACGCCATCGTGGGTGGTCAGGTCCCGCTGGCCATCGGTGCGGCGCTGGCCATCGATTACCGCGACGGCGACGACGTCGTGGTGTGTCAGATGGGGGAGGGCACCACCAACATCGGCGCCTTCCACGAGTCGCTCAATATCGCCGCGCTGTGGCGGCTGCCGGTGGTGTTCCTGGTGATCAACAACCAGACCGGCATGGGCACCACGGTCGAGAAGTCGTCGGCCGAACCGGATCTGTGGAAGCGCGCGGCCGCCTACCGCATGCGGGGCGAACGGGTCGACGGCACCAATGTGCTGGCCGTGCGCGACATGGCAAGCGAACTCATCGAAGACGCTCGCCGCAATCGCGCACCCGCGCTGCTGGAAGCGGTGAGCTATCGGCTCAAGGGGCACTCGGTGGTGGATCCGGGCAAGTACCGCAGCCCCGACACCGTCGCCACCGCCCGCGAGCACGATCCGATCGTGCTGTGGCAGCGGCGGTTGCTCGCGGCCGGGGTGCTGACCGAACAGGCGCTGACCGATCTCGAAGGCGAAGTGGCCGCGGGTGTCGCCGCCGCGGTCGAATTCGCCGACGCCAGTCCGCATCCGGAGCCGTCGAGCCTGTTCGACTACACCTACGCCACCCCGGTGCCCGGCGATTCCCGTCGCCTGCCCGCCGATCCGCTCTTCACCCACTGAGGACCCCACTGTGCCTGTCATGACCTATCGCGAAGCGCTGCGCGACACCCTTGCCGAGGAAATGCGCCGCGACGACGACGTCTTCCTGATCGGTGAGGAGATCGGCGTGTTCGAAGGCTCCTACAAGATCACCGCCGGTCTGCTCGCGGAGTTCGGCGAGAAACGGGTGCGCGACACCCCCATCGCCGAAGAAGGTTTCGTCGGTGCGGCGATCGGCGCCGCGATGCTGGGTCTGCGCCCGGTCGTGGAGCTCATGACGATCAACTTCTCGCTGCTGGCGCTGGATCAGATCGTCAACCACGCCGCGAAGATCTACGGCATGTTCGGCGGGCAGACCAATGTGCCCATCGTCATCCGGACTCCGGGCGGCGGCGGCCAGCAACTGGGTGCGACGCACTCGCAGAACATCGAGCTGTACTACGCCTTCGTGCCCGGCCTGAAGGTCGTGGCGCCCAGTACGCCCGCCGATGCCAGGGCATTGCTCAAAGCCGCTATCGCCGACAACGATCCGGTGCTGTTCCTGGAGAACCTGTCGCTGTACAACACCAAGGGCGAGGTGCCCGACGACCTGCCGCCCGTCCAGATCGGCAAGGCCGCGGTCACCCGCGAGGGCACCGATATCACCGTGATCGGCTACTCCCGGATGGCCACCGTGGCCACCGAGGTCGCCGAACGGCTTGCGGGCGAAGGTATTTCGGTCGAGGTCATCGACCTGCGCAGCTTGCGCCCGCTGGACCGCGACACCATTGTGGCGTCGGTCCGCAAGACCGGGTGCGCGGTGATCGGCGAAGACGACTGGCTCACCTACGGCATCGGCGCGGAGATCGCGGCCTCGATCTCCGATGGCGCCTTCGACTATCTCGACGCCCCCGTGCGTCGGGTGGCGATGGCCGAGGTGCCGCTGCCCTATGCCAAGCCACTGGAGAAGCTCGCCCTGCCGTCCGCGGAATCGCTGTACACCGCGGTGACGGAAACCCTGGCGGCCGTCGGCCGGCGGCGCTGAGAAACTGAGGAACACGCTATGCCCGACATCATCATGCCCCGGCTGTCCGACACCATGGAAGACGGCGTCGTTTCCGTATGGCTCAAGAAGGTGGGTGATCCCATCGCCCGCGGCGAGATCGTCGCCGAGATCGAGACCGATAAAGCGTTGATGGAACTGGAAGCCTACGACGACGGCGTCCTCGAACGGATCATCGCCGAAGCGGGGGTTCGCGTGCCGATCGGTGAGCCGATCGCGGTCGTGGGTGACGGCACCACACCCGTTGCGGCACAGTCTGTTCCGTCGACACCGGCTGTGTCCGACCTCGGCTCGACCGCCGCGGTCGTCGAGACCCGACGCGACGAAGGAGTGCCGCGCACGCAGGTGGTCAAGGCTTCGCCGCTGGCTCGCAAGATCGCGCGCGAGTTGGACGTGGATATCGATGCCGTGGTGGGCACCGGTCCGGGCGGGCGGATTACCAAGGTAGATGTGCAGGCCGCGCACAGTGCCAGCGCTGCCGTGACTCCCGCGGTGCCATCAGGTGACGTGAGTGTCGTTGCGCCATCAGGTGACGTGAGTGCTGTTGCGCCGCAAGAGGTTCCCGTGTCAGGAGACTTCGAGGAAGTTGCGCTGACCAACATTCAGCGCGTGTCGGCGACCCGCCTCACCGAGAGCAAGCAGCAGGCGCCGCACTTCTACGTGACCATCGCGATCGACGTGACCGAACTGTTCGCGTTCCGCGAGCGGATCAACGCGACGCTGACTGCGGCGGGCGACGGCAAGGTCAGTGTGAACGATCTGCTGGTCAAGGCGGTGGCGGTCGCGCTGGCGAAGAATCGCGCGATCAACGTCAGTTTCGCGGGTGACAAGGTGTTGCGCCACAAGGGAATTCACATCGGCATCGCGGTCGCGACCCCGGTCGGGCTGCTTGTTCCGGTGATTCGTGACGCGGACCGGCTCAGTGTGTCCGAGATCGCCACCGACAGCCGTGACAAAGCGACCCGCGCCCGCGACCGCAAGCTGCGTGCGCCGGAGATGTCGGGCGGCACCTTCACCATCTCCAACCTCGGCATGTTCGGCATCGAGCAGTTCACCGCGGTCATCAACGCGCCCGAAGCCGCGATCCTGGCCGTGGGCGCGGCGGCCGACGAGCTGCGCTTGGACGGCGACGAGGTGGTCGTGCGCAAGATCCTGCGCGTGACCCTGTCCGCGGACCACCGGGCCATCGACGGCGCGGTCGCGGCCCAGTTCCTGGCACAGGTGAAGGAGTTGCTGGAGAACCCGCTGAGAATTGTCGCCTAGCGGGATTCCCAGTTGGCGAGAAGTTCTCGGTCAATTGTCCAATTTGTAGGGTGTCGGGGCCGCGAGGCGATTACGGTGCCGCGCATGTCTCGTACACACCGCATCCTCGCGGCCGCCGCCCTGGCCGCTGTCCCGCTCACCGCCGCAGCGCCCGCCCCGGCCGCTCCGGTGGTGAACAAAGTCGTGGTCATCGGCCTCGATGGCACGCTGTGGAGTGAGGTGGCCGCGGCCGATGCGCCCAACCTCGACCGGCTGGCGGCGCAGGGCACCCTGGCGCGCACCTCCATCGCCCCGCATACCACGATGTCGTGTGTGTCGTGGGCGACGGCGCTGACCGGTGTGTGGGATACCAAGCACGGGATCCAGGACAATGAATCCACCTGCAATGCAGGGGCTTTCGCACCGTATCCGACGGTGTTCACGCAGGCGGAGCGGCAGCGTCCGGCGTTGTCGACGGCGTCGATCGGGACCTGGGACACGATCGGGATGATCGCGCGCACGGGCAGCCCGGCGGCGGACCGGGTGACCGTCACGCAGATCGATCCGACCGGTTCGGGCGTGTGTGAGAGCACCGCCGACGCCAGCGCCACCGCACAGGCTGTCTCGGCCATCTCCGACGGCACCGACCTGCTGTTCACGCACCTGGACCAGGTGGACATCGTCGGGCACACGCTGCGCGGCGTCTGGCCGCAGGCGTACCGCGACGCCATCAGCCGTGCGGACGCACTGATCGGAAAGATCACCGCCGCGGTCGACGCACGGGCGGCCTCGCACACCAACGAGCAGTGGACGATCCTGGTCACCACCGACCACGGCCACAAGCCCGACGGCGGCCACGGCGGTCAAAGTGCCGACGAGACAGCCAGTTTCGTCGTCGCGCGCGGCCCGGGCTTCGCGGCGGGCACTCAGAACAACGGCTACACCCTCGCCGACATCACGCCGACCGTGCTGGACCTGCTCGATATCTCGGCCCCCGCGAACCTCGACGGCGAGTCGGTGCTGACAGGCGGCTCGGGTAACCCGGCGGCACCGGTGCCGAATACCCCACCGGTCGGTTCCGGCATCACCGGTTCATCGTCGGGCTCGGCCCAGGCAGCCATGGTGGCGAACCCGCTGTGCATCCTGGGCAGCGGTTCGGCGGGTGGTTCGTCGGACAGGTGAGTTCAGGGCGCGTCCAACACGCTGGCCGGAACCCCGTAGGGCAGAAATCGGACTCGTCGGCGGTCGTCGGTGTTGTCGCGGTGGGCTCGTAATGCTTCGAGTTCGGTGGGGAATACCTGGTCGACGTTGGCCTGGCCGGTGTCGTCGATGGTGTAGATCGCCCACACTCCGCTGCCGGTTTCGCCTGCGGTCTCGGGTTCGGGTTTCGGCGTGGGTGGTTGCTGGGGCCCGAAGAACTGGCCGACCAGGACACCGAGGTCGACTTGGTCGACGCGGTCGAGGTAGCCGCCGGCTTTTCCGAGCAGGTCGAGGAATTCGGTTCCCGCTTCGCGCAGTGCGCGTTCGACATCGTCGGGGTCGATGCCGAAAGGTCCATCGGTTGCCATCGCATGTGCTCCTGGGGACGAGTCGGACGTCTGGATCCCCAGTGTCCTCGCGAAACGGCGACCTCGCCACGACGAGATCGGTCCGGACACGCCGATGGGCGCCGCTGCGAAACAGCGGCGCCCTGCGGTATCAGCGGAACTTACTCTGCGGCAGCTTCTTTCACCCGTGACCGGCGCAGCGTGGTCAGGCCGTAGCAGACGGCCAGCACGGCGGCGAAGACCAGGCCGGTGATCGCCGCTTGGCGCATGTCGGGGATCTTCACCGCGGTGGCGGCGACGGCGAGCACGCCGGCCGCGGCCAGCACCGCGAGGACGCTACCGCCCGGAATGCTGAACCCGGTGAACTCCTCCGGGTTGGCGTTGCGGTGGCGACGGAAGGCCACGTACGAGGCCAGGATCAGCAGCCACACCAGCATGAGGGCGAAGATGGCGATCGACATCATGATGCCGAACAGCCCGCTCACGTCGTAGAAGGCCAGCAGCGCCGCGGCGGCGATGCCCATGGTCGAGGCGGCCAGGGCGATGGCGGGCACGCCACGGCGGCTGAGCTTGGCGGTCGGGGCCGGGGCCAGCTTGTCGGCACCCAGCGAGTGCAGCAGGCGGGACGCGCCGTAGAGGTGGGCGTTGGCGGCGGAGATGGCGGCGATGAGCACCACGGCGTTGGTCAGTGTCGCCGCGGCGGGCACGCCGACCACGGAGAAGACCTGCACGAACGGGCTGGTTTCGACGCTGCCGTCGCTGTCGGCCAGTTGACGCCACGGGATCAGCGCCATCACCAGGATGATCGACAGGATGTAGAAGAAGCTCAGTCGCCAGGCGAGCTGACGCATCGCGGTGCGGATGGTGCGCTGCGGGTCCGCGGCTTCGGCCGAGGCGATGGCCACGACCTCGAAGCCGGCGTAGGCGAACATCACCACCGACATGGCCAACCAGATCGAACTCGCACCGTGGGGCATGAAGCCGCCGTCATCGGTGAGATGCGCCAGCCCGGTGGCCTGCGTGTCGGGCATACCGAAGAAGACAAGCAGTGCCGCGCACAGGATGAACGCGCACAGCGCCACCACCTTGATCGTGGACAGCCAGAACTCGGTGGTGCCGAACGATTTCACACTGATGATGTTGACCGCGAGCACCACCGCGGCGATCGCCAGAATGGCCGCCGACATCGGTACAGCGGGCCACCACCATCGGATATACAGCGCTGCGGCAACAACTTCGGTGCCGATGACCACCACGGCGCTGAACCAGTACAGCCACCGGCTCAGGAAGCCGGCCCACGGGCCCAGATAGGTTTGGGCGATGGTGCCGAACGAGCCCTGGACCGGGTGCGCGGCACACATCTCGCCCAGGAGTACGGCGATGACGCCGACCAGCAGGGCGCCGAGTACATAGGACACGATCACCGCGGGTCCGGCGGCCGAGATGGCCGATCCGGAGCCGAGGAACAGGCCGGTGCCCAGTGCGGAACCGAGGCCGATCATGGTGGTTTGTCGGTGGGTGAGGGAGCGGACCAGCGTGGCCCCCTCACCTTCCGGTGGGCGAATATCGTTGGAGGCGGGGGCTTTGTGTGGTGCAGCCATGACGGCGGTGTCCTTCTGCAGGGGTGGGGCGGGGAACTCGAAGGGTCAGGTGACGGTGGGGCGCTGGGTGAACTCGGGGGTTCGGTGAGCGCCGGAGGTGACGATGTCGTGTAGTTCCCGCACGGCGTGCAGCACGTCGGCGTGCGACACGTACAGCGGGTTGAACCCGAAGCGCAGCAGGTCGGGGGCGCGCATGTCGCCGATCACGCCGCGCGCGGTGAGCGCGGCGACCAGCGGGTACGCCTCGGCGTGGCGCAGGGCGACCTGGCTGCCGCGGTGGGCGGGGTCGCGCGGGGTGGCCATGGTGAAGCCGAGACCGTCCAGCAGCGTGTCGACGCATTCCTGGAAGAACCCGGTCAGCGAAATACCTTTGGCGCGTACGTCTTTCATCTCCACGCCGTCGAAGGCGGTGAGCGCGGCTTCCAGGGCCAGCAGCGACAGCAGCGGCGGGGTGCTGATTCGGGCGCGGGAGATGCCCGGTCCGGGGGTGTAGGTGCCCGACATCGCGAAGGGTTCCGCGTGGCCGTGCCAGCCGGTGATGGGCTGGTCGAAGTCCTGCTGATGACGCTGGGCGACGTAGGCGAATGCCGGCGCGCCCGGACCACCGGACAGGTACTTGTACCCGCAGCCGACCGCGAAATCCGCTGCGATGGCATCGAGTTCGACCGGCAGCGCGCCCGCGGCGTGGCACAGATCCCAGTGCATCACCGCGCCCGCGGCGTGCGCGGCCTCGGTGAGCGCGGCCATGTCGTACAGCTCGCCGGTGCGGTAGTCCACCGGTGCGTAGGCCGCGACCGCGACGTTCGCACCCTCGGCAGCCAGCACCGCGGCGGCCTCACGGGCGGGCACCCGGCGAACTTCGAGGTCGAGCATTCTGCCCACCGAGTCGGCGATGTACTGGTCGGTGGGGAAGTGGTCGGGATCGGTGAGCAGCAGTCGACGGTCGGGGCGCAGGCGCGCGGCGGCGACCAGGGTGTTGAACAGCTGAACGCTGGTGGAGTCACCGACCACGACCTGGCCGGGGGCGGCGCCGATCAGTCGCCCGAGGGTGTCGCCGGTGCGCAGCGGGGCTTCCCACCAGCCGTTGCCGTTCCAGGAGCGGATCAGGTCGGTGCCCCACTGGCGACGCACCGCGTCCTCGATCACCGCGGGCACGGCGGCGGGCAGGGCGCCCAGGGAGTTGCCGTCGAGGTAGGTGACGCCGTCGGGGAGCAGGAAGCGGTCACGGACGTGGGCGAGCGGGTCGGCGGCGTCCAGCGCGGTGGCGCGTTCGGTCAACATGAGGTGTCTCCGTCGTGGTGTGTAGGGGTGCCGGCTCGGACGAGATCCAGGGCGATGTCGGTGAGCAAGTCTTCCTGCCCGCCGACCAGTCGCCGCTGTCCTGCCTCGACGAGCAGGTCGCGCGTGTCGAGTCCGTGGCGCGCGGCCGCTGTTTCCGCGTGCCGCAGGAAGCTCGAGTACACCCCGGCGTAGCCCAGCGTCAGCGTTTCCCGGTCGACCCGCACGGGCCGGTCCTGTGTCGGCCGGACGAGGTCTTCGGCGGCGTCCATCAGCGGGAACAGTGCGCAGCCGTGTTCGAAGCCCATCAGGTCCAGGACCGCGATGGTCGGTTCCAGCGGGGCGTTTCCGGCGCCCGCGCCCTGTCCGGCCAGCGAGGCGTCCACGCGGTAGGCGCCCTCCTCGACTGCCGCGATGCTGTTGGCCACGCCCAGACCGAGGTTGTGGTGGGCGTGGATGCCGATCTCGGTGTTCGGATCGAGGACCTCGCGGTAGGCGCGGACCCGTTCGCGCACGCCGTCCATGGTCAGTCGGCCGCCGGAGTCGGTGACGTAGACGCAGTGCGCGCCGTAGGACTCCATGAGGCGGGCCTGGGCGGCCAGTTCCGCCGGCGGGGCCATGTGCGACATCATCAGGAAGCCCGACACGTCCATGCCCAGCTCGCGGGCCAGGGTGATGTGCTGGGCGGAGATGTCGGCCTCGGTGCAGTGCGTGGCCACGCGAACCGACGTGACACCCAGCGCGTGTGCGCGGCGCAGGTCCTCGGAGGTGCCGATGCCGGGTAGCAGCAGGGTGGTCAGGCGGGCCTTGGTGAGTACTTCGGCCGCCACCTCCAGCCACTCCCAATCAGTGTGTGCGCCAGGGCCGTACGTGATCGAGGACCCGGAAAGGCCGTCGCCGTGGGCGACTTCGATGGCGTCCACGCCGGCGGCTTCCAGTGCGGCCGCGATCGTGCGGACCTGGTCGAGGGTGTAGCGGTGCGATACCGCGTGCATTCCGTCGCGCAGGGTGACGTCTTGGACGTAGACCTTGTTCATCGGGCCGGGCTCCGTTCAGCCAGACGCTCGGCGGTGCGCAGCGCGGCGGAGGTCATGATGTCGAGGTTTCCGGCGTAGGCCGGGAGATAGTGGGCGGCGCCTTCGACTTCGAGGTAGACCGAAACCAGCAGGCGCCCACCGCCTGCCAGGCGGACCAGGGGGTCGTCGGCGGCCAGTGCGCGGAACTGTGGCTGCTGCTTGAGCCGGTAGCCGGGCACGTACGCGGCCACGGTGGCGGCCATCGCGTGCACGGAGGCGGCGACCTGGTCGGTGTCGCAGTCGTCGACGATGCAGTGCACGGTGTCGCGCATCAGCAACGGCGGTTCCGCGGGGTTGAGCACGATGATGGCCTTGCCGCGGGTCGCGCCGCCGACCTGTTCCAGTGCGCGAGAGGTGGTTTCGGTGAATTCGTCGATGTTGGCGCGGGTGCCGGGTCCGGCCGACCGCGAGGCGATCGAGGCGACGATCTCCGCGTAGTGCACCGGTGCGACCGCGGACACGGCGGCCACGATCGGGATGGTCGCCTGGCCACCGCAGGTGACCATGTTGACGTTGCGGGCGTCCAGGTGCTCGTCGAGGTTGACCGACGGCACCACATACGGGCCGATCGCGGCCGGGGTGAGGTCAACGATCGTCTTGCCGAACGGTGCCAGCGCGGCCGCGTTGTGGTGGTGCGCGCCGGCGGACGTGGCGTCGAAGACGATGTCGATGTCGTCGAATCCGTCCATGGCCAGCAGCCCGGCCACACCGTCGGAACTGGTGGGCACGCCCAGTCGTCGGGCCCGCGCCAGACCTTCGGAGTCCGCGTCGATGCCGATCATCGCGCCGGCGGAGATCGTCCCCGATCCGCGAATGATCTTGATGAGGAGATCGGTGCCGATATTGCCCGATCCGATCACAGCTGCCTTCATCGGACGGCCTCCTTCAGCAGCGGGGTCAGGCCGAAGAAGCGAATGGCGTTGCCGCCCAACACTGCTGCCTGTTCGTCAGGGGTGAGGGTGCTTTCGCGCACCAGGGCGCCGATGTTCTCCTCGCCGAGCGGGAAGGGGTGATCCGAGCCCAGCATCACGCGTTCCGCGCTCATCACGTCCACCAGCAAGCGCAGCGCACTCTGGTCGAACACGGCCGAGTCCACGGCGAAGCGGTCGGTGTAGTGCGAGGGCGGGTGCGGGCTGTCGGCGCGCACGATGTCGCGGCGGTGCCAAGCATTGTCGGCGCGGCCCAGCATGTACGGGAAGCTGCCGCCGCCGTGGGCGAACAGCAGTCGCAGCGAGGCCGGGAGGCGTTCGAACGAGCCGGACAGGATCAGCGACAGGATCGTGAGGTGGGTTTCCGCGGCCATGCCTGCCAGCCACGCGAGCATGTACCGCTCGAAACGGGGGCCCGTGGGCATGTCCCAGGGGTGGACCAGCACGGCCGCGTTCTCGTGGGCGCAGTGTGTGAGGAATTCCTGCAGTGCGCCGTGGTCGAGGTCGCGGTCGCCGATGTGGTTGCCGATGTGGACACCGTGGAAGCCCTGGGCCATCGCCTCGGTGAGCACGGCGCAGGCCGCTTCGGTGTCTTGCAGCGGGACCTGGCACAGCGGGGCCAGCCGGTTCGGTGCGTACGAACTGTATTGCAGTAGACGGGAATTGACCGTGTGGCACCAGTCGGTGGCGCGCTGCGACTCGAGGTCGTAGCCGAACATCAGCGGGGTGCTGGACAGCACCTGGATGTCGACGCCGAGCCGGTCAAGATCGGCCACACGCTCGGCGGGGTCCCACAGGGTGCGGCGCACGGGCCGGTATTCGGCGGACCCGGCCATCATCATTCCGGCATCGCCGTCGCCGGTGCGCAGCCAGGGGCCGTCCTCGGAGCCGGTCAGCGTCCGCGACTCGGCGCGGCTGATCTCCGGGAAGACGTGAGCGTGGATGTCTACCAGCGTCATTCGCTGTCCACCTCGTCGCGACGGGTGCGCGGACGCAGCTGTTCGGGCCAGTCCTTGCCCGGGTGCACGGTCCCGCAGTGTCCGCAGGTGCGGGCGGCTTCGTCGGCGTAGAACGCGGTGAACACCGGCGGCAGGTCGTCCACGATCGAGGTGAGCTGCAGTTCGCTGCGGTGCACCAGGTGGTGGCAGTTCATGCAGTACCACTCGAAGGCGTCGCGGTGGCCTTGTGGGCGGGCGAACTCCACGACCAAGCCGATGCTGCCTTCTTCCGGGCGCTGCGGGGAGTGCCGCAGGTGCGCAGGGGCCAGGAACACGTCGCCTTCGCGGATGTGGATGTCGCGGGGCGGCTGCCCTTCCTCCTCCATCACGCGCAGGACCATGTCGCCCTTGAGCTGGTAGAAGAACTCTTCGATCGGGTCGTCGTGGAAGTCGGTGCGGCGGTTGGGGCCGCCCACGATCGTCACCATCAGATCGGCGTCCTGCCAGATCTGCACATTGCCGACCGGCGGCTGCAGCAGGTGGCGGTGTTCTTCGATCCAAGCCTGGAGATTGAACGGGTTCATGGTCATCGCAACTCCTTGGTCTGCGGGAGGTGGGCTACGGCGCTGATCTCGATCAGCAGATGCGGGTGGGGAAGTTGATGGACCGCGACCGTAGTGCGGCTGGGGCCCGTCTCGTCGAAGTACTCGGCGTACACGTCGTTGTAGCCGCCGAAGTCGTTCATGCTCACCAGGTACGTGGTGACCGACACCAGATTGTCGAGGCTGCCGCCGACCGCGCCCAGCAGGCTCGCGATGTTGTCCAGCACGGCGCGGGTCTGGGCCCGGATGTCCAGGTCGGTCACGCCCATCGGGTCCACGCTGGCACCGACGAAACTGCCGTCGGGGCGGCGAGAACTGGTGCCCGACACGAAGACCAGGTCGCCTGCGCGACGCAGGTGCGGGAAGCGGCCGCGCGGTGGGGCGGCGCCGGGGACGATCACGCGGCCTCCTCGGTGGTGAAACCGACCGTGCCCAGGCCCGCGACAGTGGCTCGGACGTGGGTGCCGGGCGGCAGTGCCACGGCGGCGGTCGCGGCGCCGGCCAGGATCACGGTGCCGGGTGCCAGCTCACCGGCGAGGCGGGCGGCGGCGGCGAGGGCGCGCAGTGGGTGGCCGAGAATCGCTGCGGTGGAACCGGTTTGGACGAGGCGTCCATCCAGTTCGAGCAGGACGCCGAGATTGCCGAGATCGCTCATCGCGCTCCACGCGCCCACGACATAGCCTGCCGCGGAGGTGTTGTCGGCGATCACTTCGGGCAGGGAGAACCGGAACCCGTCGTAGCGGGAGTCGATCACTTCCAGCGCGGGTGCCACCGCCGCGACGGCCGCCGCGGGATCGCCGCCGGCGCGCAGAGTGTCGCCGAGCAGGAACGCCACTTCGGGCTCGACCCGCGGGTGGATCAGCCCGGAGACGTCGAACTTTCCGCCGTCGGCGATGTGCATCCGGTCCGTGAGTCGGCCGTGGATCAGGTCGGACACGCCCATCTGCCGCATCTTCGCCAGGCTGGTGAAACCGAGCTTGAAGCCGGTGATCTGTTCGCCGCGAGCGAGCTTGCGCGCCACCAAGGCGGCCTGGACGGCGTAGGCCTGGTCGGTGTCGGACAGTCCGCTGCCGCCGCCGGGCAGTGGGCGGGCGTGCAGGGCCGCGTCGTCGAGAGTCTGCGCCAGTTCTGCGGTGTTCATCAGGCGTCTCCTTCTTCTGCCGGGCGACCGAAGGCCGCGCGCACCGAGCCGAGATTGTCGATGCGTGCTTCGAGGACATCGCCGGGCTCGACGCTGACCATGGGGCCGAGCGCGCCGGTGAGGACGGTGTCCCCGGCGCGCAGCGGTCGGCCCAGTCGCACGAGCGTGTCGGCCAGCCAGACCGCGGCGTGCAGCGGATTGCCCAGGCAGGCCGCGCCCGCACCGGTGGACACGGGCTCGCCGCGCCGTTCCAGGACCATGCCCGCGGTCCGCAGGTCGATGTCGCGCAGCAGCACGGGCCGGTTGCCCAGCACGTAGAGGCCGCTCGAGGCGTTGTCGGCGATGGTGTCCACGACGGTGATGTCCCAGTCGCGGATGCGGCTGCCGACCACCTCGATGGCGGGCAGTGCGAAGGCGGTCGCGCGGATCACGTCGGCCACGGTGTGCCGCTCGTGGGTGAGGTCGTGCTCGAGCACCAGGGCGACCTCGGCCTCGGCCTTGGGCTGCAGCACCGAACCCCAACCGATCTCGGCGCCGTCGGCCACGGCCGTGTCATCGAGCAGCGGGCCGAAATCCGGTGTGTCCACACCCAATTGGGCCTGCACGGCCTTCGAGGTGAGTCCGATCTTCCAGCCGGTGATGCGGCGGCCTTCGGCGAGGCGGCGATCGGTCAGGATGGACTGGACGGCGTAGGCGGCGTCCAGGTCTCCGGCCGGGAGGATGTCGCGAACGGGGTCGCACGGAATGCCGCTGCGGCGCGCCTGGTCGATGCGCTCGGCGGCTCGGGTCACTGCACTCACAACTTCACACACACATTCATCGGCTCGGAGAAGAAATCGAGGGAGTGGTCGCCGCCCTCACGGCCGATCCCGGACGCCTTCACTCCGCCGAACGGCGTGCGCAGGTCGCGCAGATTCCAGGTGTTGACCCAGGCGATGCCGACGTCCAGGGCGGGGGCCACGCGGTGCGCGCGGCTCAGATCGCCGGTCCACACGGTGGCGGCGAGGCCGTACGGGCTGGCGTTGACCAGGTTCAGGGCCTCCTCCTCGGTGTCGAAGGGTGCCAGGTGCACGACGGGTCCGAAGATCTCGTCGCGGACCGCGGGGTGGTCTTCCGGCAGGCCGGTGAGCACGGTGGGCTCGACCCAGAAACCGCCGTCCCGTTCGTCTTCGAACTTCGGCGCCTTGCCACCGGCGAGCACCTGGCCGTCGGCTGCGGCCTTGTCGAGGAAGCCCAGAACCTTGTCGCGGTGTGCGGCGGAAACCATGGGGCCGTAGCCAGTTAGCGCCTTGGCGCCCTCGGCCAACGCTTGCGCGAACGCGTCGAAGATCGACCGTTCCACGTACAGGCGTTCGGTGCACAGGCACACCTGCCCGCTGTGGGTGAACGCCGAACGCAGGGTGCCTTGGACGGCCTGCTCGAAGTCCGCATCGGCGAAAACGAGGCCGGCGTTCTTGCCACCCAGTTCGAACGACACCGGCGTCAGGTGCGCGGCCGCGGCCCGCATGATCGTGCTGCCGGTGCGCGACTCCCCGGTGAACGCGATCGCGTCGACACTCGGGTGCTCGGTGAGCCACTGCCCGGCCTCGCCCGCGCCGCCACCGTGCACCAGGTTGAACACGCCCGCGGGCAGTTCCGTGTCGGCGATGACCTCGGCCAGCAGGCAGGCGGTGCTCGGTGTGAGCTCAGAAGGCTTGGCCACCACCGTGTTTCCCATGGCCAGCGCCGGGGCCACCTTCCAAGTGAGCAGCAGCAGCGGCAGGTTCCACGGCGAGATCACCGCGACCACGCCCAGGGGCTTGCGCACGGTGTAGTTCAGCGCGCCGCGACCGTCCGGGGTGGGGGTGTGCCAGGACTGCTCGCTGCGACCCGCGGTGAGGTCGGCGTACGAGCGGAAGTTGGCGATCGCGCGCGGGATGTCGATGGTGGAGGCGAGCTCACGCGGCTTGCCGGTGTCGGCGCATTCGGCGGCGACGAACTCCTCGAAGCGCTGTTCGATGCCGTCGGCGATCCGGTGCAGCACGGCAGACCGTTGCGCCGGGCTCCAGGTGGACCACGGGCCGTGCAGCGCGTCCTTTGCGGCCTGCACCGCCTGGTCGACCAGCTCCTTCGGCGCCGCTGGAACCTCGCCCGTAGCGGCCCCGGAGACCGGATCGATCAGCGGGAACGGCACGCCCGACGTGTCGAACCTGCCTCCCACGTAATGCCGCACGGGTGAGTTCACCTTGTAGACCTCCGTTGCTGGGTCGGGACCTCTGATGTCCCGAAGCGTGTGGGTAGCATGCGCCCAACAACATATGCCGAGCCAATGCCAATCGACGTCATTGCTATATCGAAGTGGGTATGTTGTGGCTGGACCTGCTCGGACTTACCTGGAAGGAGCGCTGCGATGGACCTGCTGGACGGTCGGTTGAAATTTCGGCACCTGACGCTGCTGGTCGCGATCGTCGAGCACGGCAGTGTGGTGCGGGCCGCGGAAACTCTGCACCTGACCCAGCCTGCCGCGACGCGGACGTTGCGCGAGTTGGAGAACATCGCTGATGTGCCGCTGTTCGTGCGGGTGCCGCGCGGTATGCAACCCACCGTCTACGGCGACGCGATGGCGGAGCACGCCCGGGCGGTGGTCGCTGAAATGCGAAGGGCGGGAGAGCATCTCGCTGATCTGCGGCAGGGGCGTGACGGCACGGTGACGGTGGGCACCCTGTTGGCCGGTGCGAACGTGCTGCTGCCACGTGCGGTGGCGCGGCTCAAGCGGGAGCGGCCCCGGGTCACGGTGATCGTGCGTGAAGGGACCCTGGATGTTCTGCATCCCGCGCTACTGGCCGGTGAACTCGATGTCATCGTCGGCAGGGTCGGGCCCGCCCCCGGCGAGGGGGACGGGTTGCGTCAGCGGAAGCTGTATCGGGAGCCCATTCGGCTCGCTGTTCGCGCCGGGCACCCGCTGTCGGGAGCCGACGAAATCAGCCTCACCGACACGCTCGGGTACCCGTGGATTCTGCCGGTCGAGCAGACCGCGCTGCGCCGGGAGGTCGGTGTGCTGTTCGCTGAGCGGGGGTTGTCGCTGCCTGCGGATCGGGTGGAGTGCACGTCGATTCTGACCATGCGGGCGTTGCTGTTGCAGACCGACATGGTGGCGTTGCTGCCCGAATTGGTGCTGCGCGGCGACGAGCATTTGGCCGCGTTGCCGGTGGAGTTGCCGTCGGTGGGGCGCACGGTGGGCACTACCGAGGCGGCCCACCGCACGCGCACTCCCGCATTGCAGGCGCTGTTGCACCACCTCGATCAGGAGGCGGCGGTGTTGCGCGAGACGTTGAGCGAGGCGCCGACGGTCCGTTAGGTCGCGGACCGTACGGCCACCGACCTCAGAGTTGCGATAGCACCTGTGCGGCAATGAGTTCCAGCTGATCCAGATCGGTGAGATCCAGGGTCTGCAGGTAGATCCGGCTCGAGCCGATCTCGCGATAGCGGCCGATCTTGTCCACGACCTGGTCGGGTGTGCCGGCCAGCCCGTTCTCTTTCAGTTCGTCGACATCGCGCCCGATCGCGGCGGCCCGGCGCGCGACCTCGGCGTCGGTGCGTCCGACGCAGATAACCAGCGCGTTGGAGTAGATCAGTTCGTCGGTGCGTCCGGCAGCCCGCACCGCGGCCCGCACCCGGTCGAACTGCGCCGCGCTGTCAGCGACCGAGGCGAACGGCATGTTGAACTCGGTGGCGTACCGAGCCGCCAGACGTGGGGTGCGCACCTTGCCGGTGCCGCCGATGATCACCGGCACCGGATTCTGCACGGGCTTGGGCAGGGCGGGGGAGTCGGTGAGCTGATAGTGGGTGCCTTCGAAGCTGAACGTCTCGCCGGGCTTGGTCTCCCACAGGCCGGTGATCACCGCCAGTTGTTCCTCGAGAATGCCGAACCTGTTGTCCGGGAACGGAATTCCATAGGCGGCATGTTCGGCCGCGAACCACCCGCTGCCAAGCCCCAACTCGGCCCGCCCACCCGACATCTGATCCACCTGCGCGACCTGAATGGCCAACGGCCCCGGCAACCGGAACGTCGCGGCGGTGACCAGCGTGCCCAGCCGAATGCGAGAGGTGTCTCTGGCCAGCCCGGCCAGGGTGATCCAGGCATCGGTGGGCCCCGGCAGACCGGAGGCGTCGCCCATGGCGAGGTAGTGGTCGGATCGGAAGAACGCGTCGAATCCGAGCTCTTCGGTGGCGCGCGCGACCGCCAACAAGGTGTCGTAATCGGCGCCCTGCTGGGGTTCGGTGAAGATGCGGAGGTCCATGATCACCATCGTGCCCGATGTAGGCCCCGCACCGGCGGAACGAACTGTCGAACAACTCTGGCCCCGCGGGACGGCGACGGGTGCCAGGGCGCGAAATCCTCTGCGGGCCAGGCATAAACGGGCACATCGCCCGACAGCAGCGAGCCGAGTTCGGGTTGGCCGAGATCGGTGGCCGACCACGCGTACAGCTGCTGAACGCGGGGCGCGATGATGCCGATATCGAGGAAACGCCCGAAGCCGTGCTCGTCACCGATATAGGTCTCGACGTCGTCGGGCAGCGGATACCGGTCGGGCAGAATCCGCGACATCGACAGGAACAGCCCGGTCATCCCCAGCCGCGGATCGCCCAGCACCGGTGCCACCGGCGACAGCCAACCCAACGCCAGACGCGGCGCCGACACCAGCGCGTGGGCGTACAACACCCGAACCAGCACCAGATTCATGAAGAACCGCTCGGTGCGACTCTCCTGCTGCGCCAACGTCCGGTTCGCGAGATACCCGGCCACGATGCTGGAATTGTGGGCCCGATACCAGTTCGCCGAGGTCGGTTCGGCGATGAACCGCGCGCAGAGTTCGACACTGACCGTGGACGGCTTCCCGTCCACGCCCCGAGCCAACGCCCGCGCCTCCCACCCGTCGCGCAACAGCTGCTCATTGACCGCCCGCCACCACGGACTTCCCGGCAGCGAATCGGTCATCGGCCGCAGCAGTCCCCGATTCAACTGCCACTGCATGAATGCGGTCGCCGCACGCCGGAAAGGCAGTCGCCACGAACGGGTTTCGGCATCGTCGTAGAGCTGGCGCAGCGACAGCAAACGCCCGTCCGGGTCGTCTCGAACACCGGCAACCTGACGTTCGGCGAACTCCGCGGCCTCCGACAGTTGCACCCGGCGATTGTCGCACGACCGCACGTCACCGCGTGGGCCCGCAGGTGCCACCGCGCCCCGAACGCACATCCATGTCAAGATTCCAGCAAACAATCAGTGACTATGCCGGTTCGCCGGGCACACGAGATCGGAGCCGGCCATGTCCGCCACCACGCCCCCCGCGCCCGCGGTCGCGTCGAGAAGCTGGGCAGTCCGCGCCTGGACCTTGCAGCTGATCGGCTACGTGTGCGCCTTCGGCGCCTCGATCGCGGTGGCCGTGATCGCCTTGGTGAACCGTCGGATCCCGCACCCCGACGCTGCGATATCCACCCTGTACCAGTGGTCGCAATGGTTGATGTGGCCGGTAGCGGCCGTGACGCTGGTACTGGCCTGGCGCTGGCTGCGCCTGAGCCCCTCCGAACTGGGCTGGCGTGATCCGCGCCCGGTGCGATGGGGTTGGCCCGGCGCGATCGCGGCCGCGTTCGCAGCGCAATGGATCGCGAAAGTGACCACCGGCGTACTCCCCGGCTGGCACGGCGTCTCCGCCACCGGCGACACCCCGGTGAGCGTCTGGCAGGAGGTGGAATGGAGCCTGCGCATGGGCGTGATCGAGGAAACGATGCTGCTGGCATTACCGCTGGCAATCATGCACCGCCTCCGCACACCATGGTGGGCCCAGATCCTCGTGTTGGCCGCCCTGCGCACCCCGTTCCACCTCTACCAAGGCTCCGCGGAGATCGCCGAATGCCTGGTCTGGATGGCGCTGCTCTACTACGTCTACACCCGAGTGAAACTGGTATGGCCCCTCGTGATCGCCCACATCCTCGGCGACCTCGCCATCACCGTATTACCCGCGGCCCCACGGTTTCTCCTCACGATTGTGCTGGCGATTGTCGGCATCGTTGTGCTGGTTTCGTGGTGGCGAGCACGCACGCCGGGGTACGACGCGGCCAGTACATCGACGGCTCGGGCGTGACTGTGGCACGGAACTCCCTGCGCGTGCGGGCTACTCGACTCGTGTTCTCATCCTGACCTGACAGGGCACCTCGCCGACCGGGTGCAGCACGACATCGGAGGTCACCGCGACCTCGCCGGGCGGGGTGGTGAACTCGAAGTCGCGGACCAAGGTGGCCAGGGTCAGGGCGGCTTCGAGCATGGCGAAGTGCTGGCCGATACACCCGCGGGGACCGTGCCCGAAGGGGAACCAGGCGAACTTGTGACGTTGTTTGTCCAGGTCGGGGTCGAATCGGTCCGGGTCGAAACGGTAGGGGTCGGGCCACAGGTCGGCGCGGTGGTGCACGACCCACGGTGAGATCGTGACGTCGGCGCCGGCGGGAATGTGGTAGCCGCAGATGTCGCTGTCGCGCACTGCGCGCCGGGACAGAAACGGTGCCGAGGGGTAGAGGCGGGTGGCTTCTTTGAGCACCATCGTGGTGTAGGTCAGCTCGTGGATGTCGGCCGCTGTCGGGGGTGAACCGGTCAGGACCCGATCGGCTTCCTCGCGCACTCGTGCCTGGGCCTCGGGCGCGCTGCCCAGCAGATGCAGCGCGAAAGTGAGTGCGGTCGCGGTGGTGTCGTGCCCGGCGAACAGGAAGATCTTGACCTGGTCGCGAATTTCGTTGTCCGACAGCGCATCATCGCCGTCGCGAGCGGAAACCAGGCGCCCGATCAGGTCCGATCCCGCGACGTCGGCCGCGCGACGGTGCGCGATGATCTCCTCGCAGACAGCACGAATGTGCTTCTGGGCGCGGGCAATTCGCCGGTTGGCAGGCGTGGGCCAGGTCAACGGCGTCGGTGCCGGCGACATGCCCCGCCATTTCACCGCGCGACACAGCACCGGAAACGTCGACCGCACGATCGGCACCATCCGGGTGGAGTCCTCACCGAACAGCACGCGCGCCACGATGGCCAGGGTCAGCCGCGTCATCTCCTTGCTCACGTCGACGACCCCGTCGGGCCGCTGCCGCCACTGTGCGACGACGCGATCGACTTCCTCGGCCATCACGGCGGCATAGCCGTCGACGCTGCGGGCGGTGAACAGCGGCTGAATGAACCGTCGCTGCCGTTTCCAGGTGTCGTCCTGGCTGGTGAGTATCCCATTGCCGAACATGTCCCGCATCGGCTGATAGAAACCGCTGTCTTTGCGGTAGTTCTGGTTGGTCGGCGCGTTCAACAGCTGCGCGGCGCCGTCGGGGTCGCTGACGATGAAATATTCGCGGCGAAGACCGGGCAGTCCGAACACGTACCGAACCACGTCGCCGCCTTCGTCGAAACCACGCAGGGATTTGTCCAGCGGATCGCGAAAGAACTCCCTGGTCGACCCCAGCAACCAGGATCCGGATGCGGTCGGCGGCGTGCTCAGATCGGTCGTGGCTGTGCTCATCCTTCGATCCTGGTCCGTGGCGGTGCTCGGAGCACGAGTAGTGCGCTACCCCATTCAGGAGTAGCGCACCACTCGCGCCACCGTCGGAATCCGCGCGCATCCTGGAAACGTGGGCGACAACCAGACTCGGCGTGCGGCGATCAACCGGTTGCCGGTGCCGTACGCGCTGGCGCTGACATTGCGAGACGCGGGTGTCGACGACGAAGCGATCGCGCAGGAAGTGGGTATCGAACCGCAGGCCTGGGCCACTTTTCTGGCCATCGCCCAGGCCAAACTTGCCGCCGCGCAACGCCCGCAGGCGGATCCGAAAGGCTAGGAACTGCCGTGGTCGCGCGCGTATAATTCGGTGATGATCAGCGCGTGGCCGCTGGTGGGTCGCGACGAAGAACTGCGCACTACCGCGGCCGCGATCCGCGGGAACGGCGGCACTGCCGGGCTCGTGCTCGCGGGTGCCGCGGGGGTGGGCAAAACCCGTTTGGCGCGCGACGCGCTGGGCGCCACCGATGCACGGGTGCACTGGGCGGTGGCGACGGCTTCCGCGCGCGGGCTGCCGCTGGGATGTTTCGCCGACGTCTGCCACCACCTGGGTTCGGACCCGATGCAACTGGTGCACGGGGCCATCGCCGCACTGACCGTCCCCGACGATCCAGGTGCGGTCGTGGTGGCCGTCGACGATGCCCACCTGCTCGACGACCTGTCCGCGTTTCTGGTCCACCAACTCGTGGTTCGACGCCTGGCCACCGTGCTGCTGACCGTGCGCACCGGGATGCCCGCCCCGGACGCGATCACCGCCCTGTGGAAGGACCGAGCCCTGCCGCTGCTGGAACTGCAGCCACTGGGCGACGAGGAACTGCAGGCGCTGCTGGAAGCGGTGCTCGCGGGGCCCGTCGAGGCCGACAGCGCACGAAGGATCTGGTCGTTCACCCAGGGAAACGCGCTGTACACGCGAGAACTGATCGACAGCGAACTCACCGCGAATCGGTTGCACCGCAGTGCCGGGGTGTGGATCTGGCACGGACAACCGACGGTGTCGCGCACGTTGCGTGAGCTCATCGACTCGCGAATGGGAACGTTGTCGGCCGAGGTGGCCGACGTGGTCGACATCGTGGCACTGGGCGAGCCACTGGATGCCACGGTGCTGAGTCGGTTGACGAATTCCGCCGCGATCGAAGCCGCGGAAACGCAGGGGCTGATCATCGTCACCGATGACGATCCGCCGCGAATCAGGTTGGCGCACCCACTGTTCGGTGAAGTGCGCAGGTCCGAAGGCAGCACGCTGCGCTTTCGCAGACTCGCCGGCCTGCTCGCCGCGCAACTGGGACCCTCGCACGGGCGCGCCACGCCGCAGGCGATCGTCGCGAGGGCGGATCTGACTCTGGAATCGGACCTGCCGCCAGATCCCGAGTTGTTCGCCGCCGCCGCTGCCGCCGCACTGGAAATGCTGGACCCGTCGCTGGCGGTGCACTTCGCCGAAGCGGCCTGGCAGGCGGGCGAGCGCGTCGATTACCAGATCCTGCACGCGAAGCTGCTGATGCTGGTCTCCCGAGGTCGTTGTGCCGAAACAGCATTCGCGCGACTGGCCGGGTCCGAGCTGCCCGAGCCCGACCGCGTCGAAGTGGCCAGTCTGCGCGCCGCCAACCTGGTCTGGATGCTGGGCAGACCACGCGACGCCAGCGCGGTCCTCGACGCGGCAGACGTGCCACCGGCGGCCACCGTGACCGCCATCCGGGCGTCGGCGGACTCCGTGCTGGGTCGCCCACACGCCGCCATCGAGGCCGCCCGCACCGCGCTTCGGACGCCGGGACTGCCCGATTTCCACATGATGATGGCGTTGGGCGCGCAGGTGCTGTCGTTCGGGGCGACCGGCGCGATCGCCGAAGCAGGCGCCGCGGCCGACCGCGGATTCGAACTGGCGGCCCGTTCGGGCGAGACAGCGCACTTCCGGTTCTGGATCGGTGCCCTGTACGCGCGGGCACTGCGACTGGCAGGTCTGCTCACCGACACCTCGGTCGGTGCGCAGCAACTTCGATCCGATGCGCTGGACGCGCCCGGACTGGCCCGCGTGCAGACGGCGTTGCTGATCGGGCACTCTCACCTGGCGCTGGGCCGACTCGATGCCGCGATCCGGTCCTTACGGGAGGCCCTGGCCGGGGCCACCGCCTACGACACCACCGACGGACTGCGCGCGGCATGTCTGATGTGGCTGGCGGAAGCCCTCGCCGAAACCGGCGACAGCGCTGCCGCCGCAGCGGCGCTGGCCGAATGCGAGACGGTTCGCTACCAGGACTTCGTATTCACCGACACCGCGATAGCGGTCGCGCGGGCGTGGACCGTGGGCGCCGAGGGCGCGACCAGTCACGCGGTGGCGGTGCTGCACGACGCGGCCGACGCGGCGCGCGAGCGAGGTCAGCTGGCCAACGAGGTGATGTGCCTGCAGGTCGCCACCCAATTCGGCGACTGCGCACGGGCCGCACGCCTGGCCGAACTGGCCGCGCTCGTGCAGGGACCGCGCGCGCGAGCCGCAGCCGCGCACGCCGCCGCCCTCGCGACCGCGGACGGCGAGGCACTGGCACAGGCATCCCGCTCCTACGAAGCCATGGGCGATGCCGTCGCCGCCGCGGACGCCGCTGCCCAGGCATCCACGGCCTTCACCCACGCTCAGCGGCGCGGCTCCGCCTTGACCGCCCAGGCCACCTCCCACCGCCTCGCCGAACAATGCCGGACCGCGCTCACCCCCGCGATCCGTGCGCTGTCGTGTCCGGAACCGCTGACCGGCAGACAGCGCGAAATAGTAGCCCTGGCAGCCCAAGGTTTATCGAATCGTGAAATAGCCCAACGCCTTACGGTTTCCGTGCGCACCGTCGAAGGCCACCTGTACCGGGCATCGCAACGCACCGGAGCGGTCAGCCGCGAGGAACTCGGTCACATGCTGCTCGGCCGAACCCTGCCGCTGACGTAGTCGGCGCCGCCCGTCGCCGCAGTGGGGTAGCGGACTACCCGTGCCACGGTGCTGCCCTCGCCACAGGATCGATAGGCGAGGCGCTGTCCAGCGGCGCACCAACCAGAAGGGACCGAAATGTTCACGCGCACACGCACCACACGTCGGCAGCGAGTAATCGGAGCCGGTGTCAGCACGATAGGGGCCCTCGCCGCGACCGTGGCACTGGCCGCACCGCCCGCGTCGGCGGACGCCATCAGCGTCACCGTCGATCCGGGTTTCAGCATCGGCCTCACCACGAGTTTCGGCATGGGCTGCAGCTACAAGGTCACCGCGGCGGTGAGCGGCCTGGACAACATCGTCTACTTCACCGACGAAGGCGGCGGCGCCAGCTTCAACCCCAACTACGTGACATCGAACTCCGGAATCGCCGAAACCACCTGGACCCCCGCAACGCCAGGCATCCACACCATCAGAGCGGTGCACTTCTCCGGTGGCGGCCCCGCGGCCACGATCGTGACCGTCGGAACAGGCATCAACACCGGCTCAGGCTGCGTGGTCCTACCCTGAATCCGCGACGAACAGGGTCGGCGTAACTGGACGTTTGCGCCGACCCTGACCGAATACCTATGTCGGAGGGGCGATCTACCCTCCGTCTATGACCGCTAACCCGACTGTGACCCTGATCGTTGGAATCGTGGCGGCGATCGCTTCGTTGGTCGCGCCGCTCGTTGCCTACCGGTACTCATCTCGCGATCGACGTGAGAATCTGAAGCGAGATTGGGAACTCATCAAGGACATGCCTGACTCGGAATTTTCCAACCGAGCAGAACTAGCGGCCTCGGTCAACGCACGACTGAGTCGCGTTGCGCGCTCCGAGCACTCGTCGTTTCTGGTCAAGCGGGCAGCCGTAGCGGGTGGGCTGTTCGTTGGTGGGGTGATCCTGCTCGAGACCCTCGGTGCTGGAGCGAACTGGGTCAACTATCTCAGCAACGTCGGCGTTGTTCTCGTCGTCGTCGCGTCGTTGACTGCGATGGTTGTGTTCGTCTGCGCGACGGTCCGAGTCGCCGTTCTATGGTCACTGGAACCCGGAAATTTGTGGCTTTTGCGGTTGCTGGTGTTGTTCACGATCCCGTTTCTCCTCGGCGGGGCGGTTATTGCATGGGTGATCAATGCACTGGTGGCGGGACGGCAGGTCGCGGCAGAGGAGTCGCTTCCGGCCCCGTCGCATGCAACTACCCTGCGGGACCTGATCCGGGGCGTGGTCGGCAGTCTGTGGAATCCCGAATCCGCCGCCGTAAACGCCGCAGAGGTCCAGTGAAGGGCTGCTACCGACTCGGGGTCGTCCCGACGATGCACTCTGGTGGCTTGAGGATGGAGCGTCGGTATCGCGAGTTCGCGATGTGTAGCACGATGATGGTGTGACCGCCCCCGCGCCCGGACCTGTTTTCGACGTGATCGCCGTGCTGAACGGTGCGGTGGACCTGCGGGCCTATCCGCGCCGCAACCTGGTGTTGAGCTCGCCGCAAACGGGTGGTTTCTTGTTCGGTTCGGGTGATTATCAGCGGGCGGTCGTCGAGCCGGTCGTGCACCTGCTCAATGGTGTGGAGATGCTGGAATCGCAGGGATGGCAGTTGGTGAGCGTGATCGACCGGAAAATCGACAACGCCTGCTACACCATGGCTTTCATGCGACGGGTCTGACAGGCGCCCCTCGGCGCAACCCCAACAATCCTCGGGGTTATAGTTGCGTCATGCAACAGGATCCGGCAGGGAGGTCTCCGCAGCTCGTCGCGGTTCATGACGCGCTCACGGGGATCGTTCGCGAGGTCGTGGCGGGGCGGCCTGTTTCGGCGGGGATTCCGTCGTTCGCGCAGCAGTCGGCGTTGGCGTATATCGAGCGCAATCCTGGCTGTCGGGGCACCGAGTTGGCCGAGGCGTTCGGTGTGCATCGGTCGACGGTGTCGCGGCAGTTGCGGGCCTGTATCGACGCGGGTTGGGTAATGGCGGGGGAGGGCAGTGTGCGTGCCGGGTATCCGCTGACGTTGACCGAGTTGGGGCGTCGGGCGCACGCGGCGTCGATCGAGCAGGATCTGGCTCGGCTGGGCGAGCGTATGCAGGACTGGACCACCCAGGAAATCGCCGACTTCGCCGCTGCGCTGCGGCGGTTCCATCATCCCGATCACAGCACTGGAGACCAGCATGCGTGAGTTCACCGCGGCACCCGCGTTCACCATCGCCGACGACGAGACCATTGTCGACTCGGTGTTCACCCAGGCCGAGAACGCACCGGATCGGGTGTTGTTCTCGCGTCCGTCCGGGAACACCTGGGTCGACGTCACCGCGGAAGAGTTCGCGCGACTGGTTTCCGCGGTCGCAAAGGGCTTGATCGCCAACGGAATTCAGCCCGGTGACCGGGTGGTGCTGCTGTCGGCGACCCGTTTCGAATGGACGCTGTTGGACTTCGCGATCTGGGCCGCGGGCGCGGTCACCGTCCCGGTCTACGACTCGTCGTCGGCGGATCAGGTGCGGTGGATCCTCGAGGATTCCGGCGCCGCGGTGGCCATCGTGGAAACACCCCGCCACGAGAAACTGCTCGTCGGCGCACCGGAAACTCTGCGCGAAACGTTCGTTATCGATGAGGGTGCCGAAGCCCGCTTGATCGCCGACGGCGCCGACGTTGCCGACCAGAGCTTGCAGCAGCGCCTCGACGGCCTGCGCGCGGACGGTCTCGCCTCGCTGGTCTACACCTCGGGCACCACCGGCCGCCCCAAGGGCTGCATGCTCACCCACCGCAACTTCCTGTCCGAGGTGCGCGGCATCCTGACCGCGTCCATCGGTGAAGTCGCCCGTCCCGGACAGCGGATGCTGACCTTCCTGCCGCTGGCTCACGTACTGGCTCGCGCCGTGTCGCTGGCCGCGTTCGAAGGCGGGATGACCCAGGCGCACTGGTCGGAATTCAAAACGATCACCGGCCAGTTCACTCGCTTCCGCCCGCACACGATTCTGGGCGTGCCGCGAGTGTTCGAAAAGGTGCGCGACGGTGCCGATCAGAAGGCCCGCGAGGGCGGCAAGATCAAGGGCGCGGTGTTCCGATTCGCCGAGAACACCGCGATCCGGTGGAGCGAAAACATCGATAGCACAGGTGAATTCGTGCGGAAGCCGTCACTGGTGCTGCGTGGCAAGCACGCGCTGTGTGACCGGCTGGTCTATTCGCCACTGCGCGCGGCGTTGGGCGGCGACTGCGAGTTCGTGATCTCCGGCGGCGGCGCGCTGACGCCACGACTGGGGCACTTCTTCCGCGGCGTCGGCGTCGCGATCTACGAGGGCTACGGCATGACCGAGTCCACCGCCGCGCACTGCGTGAATGTGCCGGGCGCGGTGAAGGTCGGGTCGGTGGGACAACCGTTGGGCGGCAACGCCGTTCGCATCGCCGCCGACGGCGAGATCGAGCTGTCGGGCGGGGTGGTGTTCGACGGCTACTGGCGCAGCACCGAAGCCACCACCGCGGCGATGTCCGACGGCTGGTTGCGCACCGGCGACCTCGGCGAACTCGACGAGGACGGTTTCGTGTGGATCACCGGCCGCAAGAAGGACCTGCTGGTCACCGCGGGCGGCAAGAACGTTTCGCCCGGCCCGATGGAAGACCGCATCCGCTCGCACACGCTGATCTCGCAGGCCGTGGTGGTCGGCGACGGGCGCTCGTTCATCACCGCGCTGATCACCCTCGACCCGGAAGCGCTGTCGGCGTGGGCGGCGGCCAACGGCAAGTCGGCCGCCGATCTACGCACCGATCCGGCGCTGCTGGCCGAGGTGCAGTCGGCGATCGACGACGCCAACAGCACTGTCTCCCATGCCGAATCGATCAAGAAGTTCACCGTGCTCGCGCGTGATCTCACCGAGGAATCCGGCGAGCTCACCGCCACGATGAAGGTCAAGCGGCATGTGGTCGCCGAACGCTTCGCCGACGAGATCGAGGGTATGTACCAGCGCTGATCAGGACGTGACGGCTCCGTGTGCGGCGGAGCTGACGAGCTTGCGGTACTTGGCCAGCACACCGGTCGTGTACTTGGGTGGCAGCGGTTGCCAACCGACCTTGCGGGCGTCGAGGTCGTCGATCTCGACGTCGAGGGTGCGGTTGGCCACGTCGAGCACGATCGGGTCACCGTCGCGCACGAACGCGACCGGCCCGCCGTCGACGGCTTCGGGCGCGACGTGTCCCACGCACAATCCTGTTGTGCCGCCGGAGAATCGGCCGTCGGTGAGCAACAGCACGTCCTTGCCCAGGCCCGCGCCTTTGATCGCGCCGGTGATGGCGAGCATTTCGCGCATACCGGGTCCGCCCTTGGGGCCTTCGTTGCGGATGACGACCACGTCACCGGCCACGATCGTGCCGTTCTCGAGCGCGTCCATGGCGGCGCGTTCACCGTCGAAAACCCGTGCGGTGCCACGGAACACGTCGGAGTCGAACCCGGCGCTTTTCACCACGGCGCCTTCGGGTGCCAGGGAGCCGTGCAGGATGGTGAGTCCGCCGGTTTTGTGTAGCGGCCGGTCGAGGCCGCGGATGACATCACCGTCGAGGCCGAGTTCGATGTCGGCGAGGTTCTCGGCCATGGTCTTGCCGGTGACCGTCATGACGTCGCCGTGCAGCAGACCCGCGTCCAACAGGGCCTTCATCACCACCGGAATGCCGCCGACCTTGTCGATATCGTTCATGACATAGCGGCCGAACGGCTTGAGATCACCCAGCAGCGGCACCTTGTCACCGACGCGGTTGAAGTCGGCGAGGGTGAGATCCACACCGGCTTCGCGCGCGATGGCCAGCAGATGCAACACCGCGTTGGTCGAACCACCCAGTGCCATGACGACGGTGATCGCGTTCTCGAATGCCTCCATGGTCATGATGTCGCGCGCGGTAATTCCCTTGCGCAACAACGCAACTACCGCTTCGCCGGACTTGCGGGCGTATTCGTCGCGGCGACGATCCGGCGCGGGCGGTGCGGCCGAACCGGGCAGGCTCATCCCCAGCGCCTCGGCCGCCGATGCCATCGTGTTGGCGGTGTACATGCCACCGCACGCACCTTCGCCCGGACAGATCGCCCGCTCGATCCGATCGACCTCATCACGCGTGATCAACCCTTTGATGCACGCGCCGACCGCCTCGAAAGCATCGATGATCGTGACGTCCTTGCCGTCGACATTGCCCGGCAGCGTCGATCCCGCGTAGAGGAAAACACTGGCCAGATCCAGCCGCGCCGCCGCCATCAACATCCCCGGCAAACTCTTGTCACAACCGGCCAGCAGCACCGACCCATCCAGCCGCTCGGCCATCATCACCGTCTCGACGGAATCAGCGATGATCTCCCGGCTGACCAGCGAAAAATGCATCCCCTCGTGCCCCATCGAGATCCCGTCCGACACCGAGATCGTCCCGAACTCGAGCGGAAACCCACCCCCCGCATGCACGCCTTCCTTGACCGCCTTGGCCAGCCGATCCAACGACAGGTTGCACGGCGTGATCTCGTTCCAACTGGACGCGACCCCGATCTGCGGCTTCACCCAATCGTCGTCCCCCATCCCCACCGCCCGCAGCATCCCGCGCGCAGCGGTCTTCTCCAGCCCGTCGGTGACGTCACGGGAGCGTGGCTTGATGTCGATCGACCGGTCGGCGTCATCAGTCATGCCGCAAGCCTACGTTTCCGATCGAAACGCTCCGGTCAGCTTTCGGGGGTGTCCTCGTCCTGGGTGGCGACGATGAAGGTGCTCTGGCCGTTGTCGGGGTCGATGCCCGCGTCCAGGACCTTGTCGTCGAGGAAAGCCGCGGCCTGCTGGTCCAGGAAGACCCGGGAGCCGTCGGTGGCCAGGATCTTGTCGTTGTCGGCGGGTGCGGCGGCTACCGCGATCTGCAGGGATTCGGCGCCGTCGTCGGAGAAGATGCGCAGGCCGGCGTCGTCGGGGATGCCGTCCCCGGAGGTGATGTTGCGAACGACTTCGATGGCGGTGGGAGTGAGCATCAGCATGGATGGGTCCTTCCGAGGTGATGTTCGTTCGGTGTCGGTAGGGAACCGACCTTCTCTCTCGGTTATCCAGCGAATGCTCGGTGAAACCGAATTTCGCGGCGGGGATCCGGTGCCGACTAGGGTGGCGCAGGTCAGGCGTTCTTATTTGCCGCGATGTCGCACTGGAGGAGTGGACTGGTGATTATCGATCTGACCGGAAAAACAGCGTTGGTGACCGGGTCCACGCAAGGAATCGGGTTGGCGATCGCGCAGGGCCTTGCCGGTAGTGGGGCGCGGGTGGTGGTCAATGGGCGCAACGGTGAACGCGTGGATGCCGCTGTTGCGCAATTGCGTAGTGCGGGTGGCGATGTCATCGGCGTTGCCACCGATGTCACCACCGAGGAGGGCGTCGAGCGCCTGCTGCGGGAGCTACCCGCCGTGGACATTCTGATCAACAATCTGGGCATTTTCGAATCAGTACCGGCGCGCGAGATCACCGACGCGCAATGGCGCACCTATTTCGAGGTCAATGTCCTGTCGGCGGTCCGCCTCATCCGGACCTACCTGCCCGGCATGATCGACCAGGGCTGGGGTCGCGCGATTCAGATCGCCAGTGACTCCGCGGTGGTCACGCCGGCGGAAATGATCCACTACGGGGTGTCCAAGACCGCCCTGCTGGCGGTGACCCGTGGATTCGCCAAGGACGCCGCCGGAACGGGCGTCACGGTCAATTCGGTCATCGCGGGTCCGACGCGCACGGCCGGGGTGGAGGAGTTCGTCTACGGGCTGGTCGACAAGTCGTTGCCGTGGGACCAGGCGCAGCGCGAGTTCATGCGCGAGCACCGTCCGCAATCGTTGATCCAGCGCATGATCGAGCCGTCGGAGATCGCGAACATGGTGGTCTACCTGAGCTCGACGCAGGCCTCGGCGACCACCGGCGGCGCGTTGCGGGTCGACGGTGGGTATATCGACGCGATCCTGCCGTAGCGGAAATCCCACAGGTGGGCGCGGATGTGCGCCAGAATGTCGCCATGCGGACATTCGCCAAGGTGTTGCACGCCGTCACTGCCTCCGTTGTGATCGTTGCCGCTGGTCACGGGGTTGCGGCCGCTCAGCCCACGGGAAGTGCTGACGGGCTGCTGCCGTGGGCGGCCAGTGGTCCCGGCGGGTTGCAGGCGTCGGGGGCGGCGTTGGCGGATGGGTTGACCGGGACGGTGTTGTGGTCGCGGGAGGCGAACACGCCGGTGCCGATCGCCAGTATCGCGAAGGTGATGACCGCGGTGGTGGTGATCATCAGTGGTGATCTCGAGCGGCCGGTGACTGTGCCGCACGAGGCGTCCGGGTACTGCGCCGAACACAACGGAAGCACCGCGGGTTTGGTGCCCGGCGAGGTGCTGACCGCGCGGCAGCTGCTGTACGCGTTGCTGTTGCCGTCGGGGTGCGACGCCGCCTTCGCCGTTGCCGAGTCGTTCGGGCCGGGCCAGCAGGGCTTTCTCGATCGGATGAATGACACCGCACGCGTAATGGGTTTGGGGGGAACGCATTTCACCGACCCCAGCGGTCTGCCGAACCCCACCGACAATTCCACCCACTCCACCCCGGCCAACCTGGTCGCGTTGGCTGTGCGTGCGATGAACCTGCCGCTGTTCCGAGAGATCGTGGCCGCGAGGAACTTTCACGTTCCCGCCGGTCCCGGCAATCGCGAACACTACTGGGAGACAACGAACCGCCTGCTGCAGGAATACCCGGGCACGATCGGCATCAAAACCGGCAACACCAATGCCGCCGGTCACTGCCTGCTGTTCGAAACGGTCCGCGCGGGCATCCCGCTGATCGGCGTCGTGCTGCACAGTTCCGATCACAGCAGCGCCGCCGCGAAAGACGACGCCGTGCGCATGTTGGACTGGGCCTACGACCCGATCCTGCGCGTGTTGGAGCCCGCCGGGCGCTGAACGTCAGACGATCGCGGGGACCTGTTCGGCCGGAACGGGAGGGGCTGGCGGGGTGCCGTCGCCGAACGGCCTTCCGCCCAGTTCCTCGCGGTGATGCGGGGTCAACCAGTTCGACAGGTCAGGTCCCGCGGGGATGATTCCGGTGGGGTTGATGTCGCGGTGCACCGCGTGGTAGTGCTCCTTGATCTGCCCGAAGTCGACAGTGTCGCCGAAGCCGGGGGTCTGGAACAGGTCGCGCGCGTACGCCCACAGCACCGGCATCTCGGTCAGTTTGGTGCGGTTGCACTTGAAATGGCCGCGGTAGACCGGATCGAAGCGGACCAGGGTGGTGAACAGGCGCACGTCGGCTTCGGTGATCGTGTCGCCGACCAGGTAGCGCTGGGTGCTCAACCGTTCGGAGACGCGGTCCAGGGCGGTGAACAGTCGGGTGTAGGCGGTGTCGTAGGCGTCTTGGTCGCCGGCGAAACCGCAGCGGTACACGCCATTGTTGATGTCGCGGAACACTTCTCGGTTGATCTCGTCGATCTGTGCGCGCAGATGTTCGGGATACAGCTGTGGGGCGCCGGGGCGGTGGAACTCGGTCCATTCGGTGGAGAAGTCCAGGGTCATCTGCGCGTAGTCGTTGGTGACGACCTGCCCGGTCGCGATGTCCACGACCGCGGGCACGGTGATCCCGCGCGGATAGTCGGGGAATCGGGCCAGGTAGGCGTCGCGCAGGTGGTGAATGCCCAGGACCGGGTCGACTTCGCCGGGGTCCAGATCGAAGGTCCAGCTCAGTTTGTCGTGGGTGGGTCCGCACAGACCCAGCGACAGCACCGGTTCCAGCCCGAGCAGGCGGCGCACGATCAACGTGCGGTTGGCCCACGGACAGGCCCTGGCCGCAACCAGCCGATACCGACCGGGTTCCACCGGATAGCCGTCACGGCCGTCGGCGGTGATCCGCGTGGTGATGTAGTTGGTGTCGCGCCGGAATTCGCCCGGTTCGACATAGCTGCCCGCTCCCGCATCATTCACTGCCCCAGTTTCGCATAGGCACTGGTCGCCGACTGCTTCCGTGAGCGGCCGTCGAAATCTGAACCGATCCGCTGATTGCCTCTCGAGATCCCGGGTAGGCCGTCTATGGGTCCCGCGGACGGCCCACGACCACACAGGTGGTCGAGCGATCTGTCTGGAAGGAACGAACACATGAGTTTTGTGGACAAGGCGAAAAACAAGGCCGAAGAGCTCGCCGGCAAGGCCAAGGAAGCCACCGGCAAGACCACCGACGACCGGCGCCTCGAGCGCGAAGGCCGCGCCGACCAGTCGAAGGCGAACCTGAAGGACGCGGGCGAAAAGGTCAAGGACGCCTTCCGCGACTGACCGTTGCGCCTCGGGCCCCGGTGGTGGATTTTTCCACCACCGGGGCCTTCTGGTCGGAAAGCAACGTCTACCGCAGGTGCTGTGGCCGTGCGATGATCGTCGCCGAGCAGGGGGTGTTCGGCCCGCTCTTCGAGAGGGGATCCGCAACAGATGTCCAGCACAGGCGTATCGAAATCCGAGGACCCTTCGGCGGGCGTGCTGTATCCCGGCGAATCACCGCGCCTGTACCGCGCGCTGTTCAACGCCTTCCCGCCGTACCTGTTCGGCGGGGTGCGGGTGAAACATCTTGCGGCGGACTGGACTTCGGTGCGCGTGGCCTACACCGTCCGCTGGTGGAACCGCAACAGCCCCAACCGCGCGGCCTTCGGCGGCACCCTGTATTCGATGACGGACCCGTTCTTCGCCATCATGGCGTACGGCCAACTCGGCCGCGGCTACCGAATCTGGAACACCACGGGCAGCATCGAATTCGTCGCTCCCGGTAGGGGAACCGTCACCTGCACCATGGAACTGTCGGCCGAAGAAGTCGACGCGATCAGAACCGCCACCGGCGACGGCGAGAAGTCGATCACCGGGCATCGCACCGAAATCCGTGATGCCGACGGCGAACTCGTCGCCCGCGCGAGCCAGACACTGTACGTTCGACGTCTGCGCGCGTGACGCGACTGTTTCAGGTCGTGTTCACTCGAAACCTCTAGCGCGCAAAGCAAACCGACTTCGGCTCGCACCTGCGGGATCGCACCCAGTACCCTGTGCCCGTGAGACCGATGGGTAAAGCGGGGGGCGGGGTGGCGCGGCCGCGCGTTGCCCTGACCGCAGTCGCTGTAGTGGTATTCGTGACCTTTCTCGACACCACGGTGGTGAGTGTGGCGTTGGGGGAGATCCGCAGCGATCTCAGTGCCGATGTGACGATGTTGCAGTGGGTGGTCAACGCCTACACCGTGGTGTTCGCCGGGCTGATGTTGGCGGGCGGGTCGCTGGGGGATCGGTGGGGGCGTAAGCGGGTGATGATCGTCGGGCTGGTGATCTTCTGCGCCGGTTCGGTGGTGTCCGCGTTGGCCAGCAGTGTCGCGGTGCTGATTGCGGGGCGGGCGATCATGGGGTTGGGGGCGGCGGCGTCGGAACCGGGGACATTGTCGGTGTTGCGGCACGTGTTCCCCGATGATCGGGCGCGCGCCAAGGCAATTGGTGTGTGGGCGGCGGTGTCGGGTCTGGCGTTGGCGGCGGGGCCGGTGCTGGGTGGTGTGCTGGTGCACGCGTACGGGTGGCGGTCGATCTTCTGGTTCAACCTGGTGATCGCGGCGGTGGCACTGGTCGCCGCGCTGTGGTCGGTTCCCGAGAGCGCCGACCCGCGTCCCGAACCCATCGACTGGGCCGGAGCACTGTTGGGCGCAACGGCTTTCGGGTCGGTGATCTATGCCGCGATCGCCGGGCAGGATCGTGGGTATACCGCGCCGTCGGTGCTGGCATGGTTCGCCGTCGGCGGTCTGGCGTTGGCCGCGTTCATCTTCGTCGAAACCCGGGCTCGCGCACCGATGTTGGACTTTCGCTACCTGCGACTGCCCGCGGTGCGCAGTGCGTTGGTGGTCGCGTTCGCGGTCTACTTCGGCATCTTCTCGATCTTCTTCTTCACGGCGCTGTATCTACAAGTGATGCAGTCGTATTCGGGTGCGCGCACCGCGGGGGTGTTCGCGCCGATGGCTGTCACGATCGTGATCGGTTCGCTGGTGGCGGGCTACTGGGTGGCCAAACGGGGCGCGCGAATGCCGATGATCATCGGTTGCGTGGTCGGTGCGGCGGGCATTCTGCTGACCCGGCAGATGCTGTCGGGCGAACTCCACGATCCGTCGCTGGCTGCGGCGATGGCGTTGGCGGGCTTGGGTTTCGGCGTCGCGGTGGTGCCGCTGACCTCGGCGGTGATGTCGGGCGTGCCGGCGGAACACTCGGGAATGGCTGCGGCAGTGACCAATACGATGCGTCAGGTCGGGTCGGCGTTCGGTGTCGCGGTGCTCGGCGCGCTGGTGAGCGGGTTTCTGTCGGCGGACCTGAAGGCCCGCATGGACGAACTCGGGTTGCCGACCGCGCTGCAACCCGACGCCATCCAGGCCGTGGAACTGGGGAAGATCCCCGAAGGCGTCGACATCATCCCCTATCTGAAGTACCTGTCGAAGGTCAACGAGGTGCTCGCCGCGGGCAAGGCGGCATTCCATCACGGCCTGGACGTGGCACTGCTGGTCTCGGCCATCATGATCCTGGCCGCGGCGGCGTTCACCGCGCTCGATCGCGGTCGCCGCGACTCGGCCTCGGATCAGACCGGGGCCACGCCGAGCAAGGTTGTTTGAACCTGCAGTAGGTGGTCGATGTCGCCGTCGGAATCGACGGCGTTGCTGTACAGGAAGCTTTCGCCCAGGCGAACCAGGGCGTAGGCCAGGGTTGTTCGGTCGATCGGGGGTCGGTAGTCGTCGTGTTCTTGGGCGCGTTGGATGAGCCGTTCGACCAGCGTGACACTGCAGCGGTGCACGGCCCCGTCGGCTTGGGTGACCAGCCGATGTGCTGCCGGGGATTCGTTCTGCAGGTAGGTGCGCAGCGCCGGGTCCGCGGCCAACCGGCGCAGCACCTGGTCGAACACCTCGGAGATGCGGTGTGCGCCGCGACTGGTGCAGCGGTTGTCGACGGCGGTGATCACGCGCTCGAACAGGCGGGCGATGGCGGCACCGAGCAGGTCTTCTCTGGTGCCGAATCGGCGGTAGATGGTGGTGCGGCTGATGCCGAGTTCGGTTGCCACCGCGTGTAGTTCGAGTCGTTCACCGCGTAGGAAGATGCTGATCGCGGTGTCGAGCACGTCATTTTGTGGCGGTGCGGGGGATAGGGCCCGTGTACCAGGGGGCGACGGTTCAGCGGGCGTCGCACCGGACTCGACTGCACGCATACTCGGGTCGGCATCGACCGGACGCGTCCTCGCACTCGCATCGACCGCACGCACAGCGGCCGGGTCCAAGTGGCGCATGGCCGCGACAATGATCGAGACCGTCAGATTCGCGGCCGCCGTGAAATCCAGCTCCTGTGCCAGCGCCTGCTGCACCCCTCGCACCCCGATATCGGTGATCGCCGCCGCACAGAAATCAGCACTGGCACCCCACGTCAGATCCGCACCACCGTATTCGTGCCGGATCAGCTCCGCCACGGTGTCGGTCACCGACTGGATGGTGGCCGCGCGCACCTCGTGCGACCGTCCCGCGGTCGCCGCCCCGAACAGCACATGAAAACCCTCACCGTGCGTGGCAGCGAAATCGAACAGTGCCCGCGTGGTGGTCGCAACATGTCGATCCAGGTCGAAACCCTGTGCGCGCCGGTAGCTTTCGCGCATCCACTCCAACAGCCGGGCGGCTTCCCGTCGCACACACGCGTCGAACACTTGATCCTTGTTCCCGAAGTGCGCGTACAGCGTCGGCTTGGATGTCTCGGCCGCGGTGGCCAGTTGATCCATGGTGACGTTGTCGAAACCGTGGGCGGCGAACACCGACAGCACCCCGTCGAGCAGCGTGTCGTCGGACGGCCGCACCGCCGTGGAGCGACGGCGCGGCCGGGCGAGCGCCGGTTCCGAATCGGACCTGGTCATGATGCAGCAGACTACCGTTTCACTTCGACGGCGTCGGGGTTCACTGGTGCACCGACAGCTTGAACAGTTCTTCCTCGACCGCGGCCCGATGCCGCAGCGTGTCCGCACGCGCCGACGCCGGCCGCCACCGACCGGTCAGCAGCCACACCGAAGGCAAGAACACCAGCTGCGCGGCCAGACACACCCACCACAGTCGCTGCCACTGGCCCGGTGATTCCATTGCGGCACGGTGTAATTCGGCCGGATCGGAGTGCGGCCCGGCGTGCGCGAGCACCCCTGCGGCCGGAATCGCGAACACCAGCGCGGAGAACGACACCGCCACGATCACCCGCACACACGCACCCCACACCGCCAGCCCGGTGACCGTGGCCGCCGGATTGCGTGCCTCCACCGTTTCGGTGAACGCCGCCATCCAGGTGGCGAACGTCATCCCGGACCCGACCGCGATCACCACGATGATCGCGGCGAACCGGTAGTAGCCGGTGTCGCTGTCGCCGGTGGCCACCGCGAACCAGCCGACACCGAACGCGCTGATCAACCCGCCCACGATCATGAACGGTTTGCGCACGCCCAGCAGGTCCGACAGCATCCCGAACACCAGCAGGCTGACGGCGTTCACGATCCAGTACCAGGTGGCCAGCCCGTTCGCGCGGGCATCGCTGTACCCGAAGGTGGTGACCAGGAACAGCACCAGGAAGCCGACCGCGACGTAGTAGAACAGCAGGTAGGAACTGATCGCCCAGGCGGGAATCAGGATGCGGGCGGTCATCATCTGCCGCCAGTGCCCACGCGCGAGCTGATCGGGATCGATAGCGCGAGCGCGGGCCTCGAGCAGTGCGCGGTCGCGCAGGCTGACCATGCGCTGATCGCGCAGTCGCGGTGCGAGTTCGCGCAGTCCGACGAACGCGATCACCGACACGATCGCTCCGACCACGCCTGCCACCTGGAACTGGAACTGCCATCGGGGATGGGTGTCGAGGGTGTTGCTCGAGATCACGGTGACCAGCAGGCTGCCCAGCACCGGCCCCAACGTCCAGAACCCCATGGCCGAGGCCCGATTGAGCTGGGGCGAGAAGTCACGGATGAGCGCCGGAGTGGCTACCAGCACGACTCCTTCCACCCCGGCGATCAGCCCGAAGACCACGAAGTAGGCCAGCGCGCTGTCGACGGCGGGCGCGGCCAGGCCGACCAGCAGCGACACCACCACCAACCCGTAGACGACCAGGTTCGCGCGACCCCACCGATCGGCCAGGCCGGCCGCCAGCGAGCCGACGACCCCGACCAGGCCGCCGACGACCTGTCCGAGAATGAAGTAGCTCAGCGACATATCGAGGTCGGCAAGGACTTTCGTCACCACCGCGCCCTGGACATAGAGTTGGTAGTACAGCACCACGGTGGCGGCGACGGTGATCGCCAGATAGGTCGCCCGCTTTCCGTTGGTGGGGTACCGGTCCACTTGGCGATTCCACAGCGTCAGTACGGTCATGGTCGCGGGTCAGCCGTTGCGGGGGCGGCCGAAGCAATTGACCGGGACCCGGTTCGCGGGGTCGAGCGCGTTGAGAATGTGTTGTGCGGCAACAGCATCGCCGCCGACGCCCGCGTGTTCGACCAGGGTGAGCGGGCACTGGTCCTGCAGGACGATATTGGTGACGTTCGGGGCGATCGGCCCCATGCCGCTGGTGTGCGGGACCACCACCTGATCCCAGCGGGTCATGATGAAGGTGTAGTCGATCGCGGCCGGGTAGGCGTCGCCGGAGTTGACCTGTTCGAGGTATTCCGACCCGGTCGTCATCTGCAGGCTGGCGCCGAAACCGAAAGCCTGCGAACGCAATTCGAGGTCGTCCCACACGCCCAGCGCCTTCAACGCGATCGCGAGCAAGCCTTGCCCACCGGCTTGGGTGCCGTGATTGAGCGGGGTCAGGTTCACCGACTTGGCGACCTTGTCCGCTCCGCCGCCGAACTTGATGTACCAGCGCGGCATCACGGTGCCCTGCGAGTGTCCGACAAGGTCGACCTTTTGCGCCCCGGTGGCGGCCAGCACGCGATCCACGAACGGCGCGAGCTCGTTGATCGAGGATTCCCGCATGGTCTTCGTGCCAGGGATCAGGTTCAACGGCGCCGGTGCGGCGGGGTCGAAGCCGTAGTTCAGGGCGAACACGCAGTAGCCGTTGTTGGCCAGCAGCGGCGACATGGTCTGCCAGTTGCCCGCCATGGTGGCGGTGATGCCGTTCACCAGCACCACCGGTTCCGGATGTTCCGCGCTGGGGCGGCAGTTCCAGTCGTTGGCGCCGGGTGGGGAGGATTCCCGGTCGAGGTAGTTGGCGACGGCCGGAACCAGCCCGTAGGGGACGGGGTAGTGCGGTGCGGCGTGCGCGGTGGCGGGGGTGCCCGCGGCGGCGAGGCCGGTCAGCGTCGCGGCGAGGACCAGGCGTTTCAGGGGGCCGAGGTGGCGGATTCGGGGCAGGGAAGACATGTGCGCTCCTAGAACATCGTTGTACTGCGACAAGTTCTAGCACAGCTTTACTAGCCGTTAAGCTGAAACGGATGATTCTCTGCGGATATCGGTCACCTGATTGACACAGACTGGATTTTGATGGAACGTCAAGAGACATTCGTTCCAGTTCAGAGAGTGAACATCGACCATGCAATTGGCACTGACCGGCGACGAGATCGCCTTCCGCAACCATCTGCGGAGCCTGTATCGCAGCGAGATCCCGCCCGAAATCCGCGACGGTGTGCGCGAAGGCCGCGAGCTCAGCCGCGAAGCGCTGATCACCACCCAGCGCATCCTCAACGCCCACGACCTCGCCGTGCCGAACTGGCCGCTGCAGTGGGGTGGCAGGGACTGGACGCCGATCCAGCGTCACCTGTGGCACGACGAGATGGCGCTGGCGTCGGTGCCCGAACCGTTGACGTTCAACGTCGACATGATCGGCCCGGTCATCGCGCGCTTCGGCACCGAGGAGCAGAAGGCCCGATTCCTGCCTGCGACGGCCAACCTCGATATCTGGTGGTGCCAAGGGTTTTCCGAGCCCGAGGCCGGCTCGGACCTGGCGTCGCTGCGCACCACCGCCACGCGCGACGGCGACACCTATGTGGTGACCGGGCAGAAGATCTGGACCAGCGCGGCCCAGTACGCGGACTGGATGTTCTGCCTGGTGCGCACCGATCCCGGCGCGGCCAAAAAGCAGGCGGGGATCTCGCTGTTGTTGATCCCGATGGACTCACCCGGTGTGACCGTGCGGCCGATCGAGCTCATCGGTGGCAGCCGCGAGGTCAACGAGGTGTTCCTCGACGAGGTGCGAGTGCCGGCCGAACAGCTTGTGGGACAGGAGAATCAGGGCTGGACCTATGCGAAGTTCCTGCTCGGCAACGAACGCACCGGCATGGCCGCGGTGGGCCGCACCAAGGTCGCGCTGTCCACGATCAAAGCGCGCGCCAAGCACACCCGAACCGGCGAGGGCACGCTGCTGGACGACCCGCTGTTCGCCGCCCGACTGGCCGAACTCGAAAACGAGGCACTAGCACTGGAATTGGTGCAGATCGGGGCGACGGCCGCGGTGAAGGCGCCCACCTCGTCGGTGCTGAAACTGCGCGGCAGCGAACTGCAGCAGGCCGCCACCGAACTGATGATGGAGGTCGCGGGCCCCGGCGCCCTGCACACCGACATCGACCAGTGGGCCGGCCGCAGCACCGCCGCCTACCTCAACTGTCGCAAGACATCCATCTACGGGGGATCGACGCAGGTGCAGCGCAGCATCATCGCCTCGACGATTCTCGGATTGTGAACTCATGAACTTCGAACCGACCGCGGAACAAACGATGTTGCGCGACACCGTGAACAACGTCCTGGCCGACCAGACACTGGGAAACACCACCGACCTGTGGTCCACCTTCGCCGACTTAGGACTGCTCGGACTGACCATTCCCGAGGCCGACGGCGGTCAGGGGGCGGGTCCGATCGAGGCGATGATCGTGATGACCGAACTGGGTGCAAGTCCCGCGCGGGTGCCGGTGTTGGAGTGCGCGTACCTGCCGGGGAGCTTGCTGGTCGAGGCGGCCAGTCCCGCGCAACGGCGTGAACTGCTACCGAAGGTCGCGACGGGGGATCTTCGGCTGGCGTTCGCGCACGAGGAACCGCGGTCGCGCTGGCCGTTGCGCACGCCGAGCACATCGGCTGTGCGACAGGGTGATTCGTGGCGGATCACGGGGCATAAGTCGCCGGTTCTGTTCGGTGATGTCGCGGATCTGCTCGTGGTCAGTGCGACCGGGCCCGACGGGATCGGCCTGTTTCTGGTCGACCCGGCCGACGCCGAGGTGCGTGGCAGAGCGACGCATGATGGTGGTCGCGTGGCGGACATCGTGTTCGAACATGCTGTGGCGCAACCGCTTGCGTCGCGCCGGGTCGAGGACGCGATCGAAGCCGCTCACGTCGGGGCGCAGGCCGCGTTGTGCGCTGAAGCGGTCGGTGCGATGACCGAGTCTTTGCGGAGCACTGCCGAATATCTGTGTACCCGAAAGCAATTCGGGGCACCGCTGCGGTCGTTCCAGTCGCTGACGCACCGCGCGGCCGACATGTATATCGCGGTCACGTTGGCGCGCGGCATGTCCGTGTACGCGTCGACGGCGTTGGCCGACGGGATGATCGATCAGACGGTGGCCTCTCGCGCGAAACTGCGGGTGGGCCGGTCGGCGCGCTTCGTCGGGCAGGAGGCGGTCCAGCTGCACGGCGGCATCGGGATGACCACGGAGTTTCCGATCTCGCGCTATTTCGCGCGGCTCACCGCCATCGACCAGACGCTAGGCAATTGTGAGGATCACCTGCGTTATCTGACCGACCGGGTCGCCGAGTACGACATGGTCGACCTGTGATGGGCGCCGATCGGCCGGTGGTGCGGGTCAGCGGTGGCACGGTGCGTGGGCGGACCGTCGACGGCGTGAGTGCGTTTCTCGGCGTGCCCTATGCGGCACCACCGGTGGGCGCGGCGCGGTTCCGTGCTCCCGAACCCGCGGTGGGCTGGGACGGAATCCGGGATGCGGACACCGTGGGCGCCACGTGCCTGCAGGGTCCGTACACGCCCGGAATCGACCAGATTCTCGGCAACAACCTGGTGTCGGGCAGTGAATCGCTGAACGTGAACGTGTGGACACCCGACCTCGGTGCTGCCGGTTTGCCGGTGATGGTGTGGATTCACGGTGGTGCCTTCGCGCACGGCTCCAACGCGGTGCCCGCCTATGACGGTTCAGCGTTCGCCCGTGACGGGGTGGTGCTCGTGTCGATCAATTATCGGTTGGGTGCTGCGGGTTTCGCGGTGCTCGAGGGGGCGCCGGACAACCGTGGGCTGCTCGATCAGCTGTTCGCATTGGCCTGGGTGCGCGACAATGTGCGCGCGTTCGGTGGTGATCCCGACCGGGTCACGATCTTCGGCCAGTCCGCGGGGGCGATGAGTGTCGCCTCGTTGATGGGTTCGCCTGCGGCGCAAGGGCTGTTCGCTCGCGCGATCATGCAGAGCGGCAACCCCGCAGTGGCGGCAACGGTCGACGACGCCCGTTTGCTCAGTGGCGAACTCGCCAAGGTGCTCGGCGTGGCCGCCACCGCGGAAGCCTTTGCGGCAGTGGCACCTTCGACGCTGCTGGCCGCGCAAGAGGCGGTGCGCGCGGACTTCGCCGGTGACCCGAACCCGGCCCGCTGGGGTCTGTCGGTTTTGACCGCGGGTGCGGGCATGAGCTTCTTCCCGGTCGTGGACGGCGTCATGCTTCCCACGGTGCCGGTGGAGGCGATCGCGGCTGGATCCGCGCGGGGGATCCCGTTGCTCGCCGGCTACACCGCCGAGGAGTTCCGGCTGTTCACCGTGCCGACCGGGCTCGGTGACGTGATCACCGAACTGGCGCTGCCGTTCGCGCTGGCCCGTTTCGGGATCTCCGCCTCGGCGATCGCACCGTATGCCGCCAACCGCCCGACAGCCACCCCCGGCGACCTGCTCGCAGTCATGGTCTCCGACGCCGTATTCCGCGGCCCGACAACAGAACTCGCGCAGCTGCAAGCTGCCGTGGATACTCCCGCCTACCTCTACGAATTCGCGTGGCGGCGAGAACATCTGGGTGCGATGCACGCGCTCGAGATCCCCTTCGTGTTCGACACCCTGGCCGAAGCCACCAGCCTCACCGGTCCGAACCCGCCGCAACGCCTCGCCGACGACATGCACCGTGCCTGGGTCGCATTCGCCACCACCGGTGACCCCGGCTGGCCCTGTTACGCCGAAAACCAGCAGGTGATGACGTTCGACGAGCCACACTCGGAGCTGGTCGACAATCCGCGCGCCGATGAGCGCGCGAGCCGCCGACCATGACGACAGGACCCACACATGGCTAACCTCTTCGACCCCGTCCGCCGACACGCGGACACCCACCCCGACTCGGTGGCGCTGCGCGGTGAAAGCGATACCCCCGGTGAGGTGACCGCCTGGATGTATCACCAATTGCGTTCGGCCAGTGTCAATTACGCCGCCATCCTGGTGGAGTCCGGCATTGCGGTCGGTGATCGGGTGTTGCTCGTGGCACCGTCGGTTCCCGAGTTCGTGGTCGCCTACCTGGGCATTCAGGTGGCCGGTGCGGTGGTCGTGCCCGTGAACACCATGTCGACTCAGCACGAAATCGACTATGTGCTCGAGGATGCGGGGTGCGTGCTCGTGATCGCTTGGCACACACTGGAACCCGCTGCCTCCGCCGCCGCACAGGCGCGCGGCGTGCCGGTGCGGACGTTGCGTCCCGGCGCGGACTCCGGTCCCGCATCCACCGAGATCCGCGACCGCGACCTCGATGACACCGCGGCGATCCTCTACACCTCCGGCACCACCGGCCGTCCCAAAGGCGCGCAGCTCACCGTGTCAAACCTGTTGTCGGCCGGAGAGATCGGCGTCGCGTGCAGTCGGGCCACGCGCGCGGACCGCACCGGCACCGCACTGCCGCTGTTCCACGTGTTCGGCCAAGCGTCGGTGATGATGACCACCTTCACCGCCGGTGGCTCGCTGTCGTTGCTGTCGCGATTCGACCCCGCGGCCATGATCGCGATGTTGCGTCGCGACCAGCTCACCGTCATGGCCGGTGTCCCGACCATGTGGAATGCGATGTTGCACAGCGCATCCGACGCCGACCCCACGGATTTCGCCCAACTGCGCATCGCCATCTCCGGCGGCGCGTGCCTGCCGGCCGCGGTCATCGAACAGTTCGAAGCCCGCTTCGGCTGCACCATCCTCGAGGGCTACGGCCTCACCGAAACCACGGCCTTCGGCACCTTCAACGACCTCGACCGCACCCCGAAGGTCGGATCCGTCGGCGGCGCAACGCCCTTCACCCAAATCCAGGTTCGCGACGACACCGGCCACCCGTGCGCACCGACGGAAATCGGCGAGATCTACATCCGCGGCGAAACGGTGATGAAAGGCTATTGGCAACGTCCCTCCGACACCGCAGCCGTCCTCGCCGACGACGGCTGGTTCCGCACCGGCGACCTGGGCACCACCGACACCGACGGCGACCTGTACATCGTGGACCGGCTCAAAGACCTGATCATCCGCGGCGGCTACAACGTCTACCCCAGCGAAGTCGAACAGGTCCTGTTCGCCCACCCCGACATCATCGAGGTAGCCGTGATCGGCGTCCCCGACGACCACTACGGCGAAGAAGTAGCCGCCATCATCGTCCGCCACCCCCGATCTCCCCTGACCGCCGACGACATTTCCACGTGGTCCCGCGCCCGCCTGTCCGCCTACAAAACCCCCCGCATCATCGAATTCGTCGACGCCCTCCCCAAAGGCGCCACCGGCAAAATCCTCAAACGCGCCATCGTCCGCGAACCGCTCCGCCGAACTTCGACCAAGGAACAACCATGCACGCCATGAATTCCGTGCCCAACGACCCATGGGAGGCATGATGGAGCCGCCACTTCCTGGTTTCGCCGTGCATGACCGAACGAGCCCGTTCTTGGAGTTGATCGGCCCCCTGTGGTCGCGGGAGGGCGAGCACGGACTCGAGTTCGCGCTGACCATCGATGACCGCCATGTGAACGGGCGTGGACTGGCCCACGGAGGTGTGCTCGCGGGCCTCGCCGACGTCGCTCTCGGCTACGCCAGCGCCTCGTCTGTGCAGCCGCCTGCCCAGTTGATCACCGCGAACCTCACCGTCGACTTCGTCGGGGTGGCCACGCGCGGTGATGTCGTGGTCAGTACCACCGATGTGCAGAAGGTCGGGGGCCGCTTGGCTTTCGCCAATTGCTATTTGTCGGTGGCGGACAAACGCATCGTGCGGGCCAGCGCCGTTTTCGCGAATGTGGGCAACTGTTGAACTCCGAACAAGGAACAGCTATGCACGCCATGAATTCCGTGCCCAGTGTGCTCGGCGATATCGCCATCAGTGAGCTGGGTACCACGTTGATGCACGAACATTTGTTCATTCTCAGTCCCGACAGTCGGATCAATTGGGTCCGGGATTGGGATGAACGCCAGCAGATCGCCAACGCGGTCAGTCGGTTGCAACGGTTGCGGGCCAGTGGAGTTCGTACGATCGTCGATCCGACGGTGGACGGTCTCGGCCGCGACATCCACCGCATCATCACCGTGGCCGAGCAGGTCCCCGACCTCAACATCTTGGTCGCCACCGGGGTCTATACCTACGGAGATGTGCCGTCCTACTTCACGTTTCGTGGCCCGAACCAGTTCGGAGACCTGCCCGAACCCATGGTCGAGTTCTTCGTCCGCGATATCCGGGAAGGCATCCAGGGCACCGACGTCAAAGCGTGCCTGCTCAAGTGTGCGATCGACCAGCACGGCATGACTCCCGGCGTCGAGCGGGTGCTGCGGGCGGTGGCGGCGGGCGGTGGCGGCGGCGCATCACGAAACCGGCACGCCGATCATGGTGCACACCCACCCCGGCGCCCACACCGCACTCGACGTGCAGCGGGTCCTCGACAGCGAGGGTGTGGCGCCTGCTGCCGTGCAACTGGCCCACTGCGGCGACACCACCGACCTCGATCACCTCAGCGCACTGGCCGAGGCCGGGTACCTGCTCGGCATGGACCGGTTCGGTGTCGATGTGATCGTGGGTTTCGATGAACGCGTGGACACCGTCGCGCAGCTGTGTCGGCGCGGGTACGCCGCCAGCATGGTGCTGTCGCAGGATGCCGCCTGCCACACCGACTGGATCGCTCCCGAACTGCTGGAAATGCTGCCCAACTGGCACTACCAGCACGTCCTCGACGACGTCGTCCCGGCGCTGGAACAGCACGGCGTGGACCACAGTGATATCACCGCCATGCTGGTCGACAACCCGCGGCGATGGTTCGAACGGGTGTCGGGGAATTCCTGACGGTTCGATGAACGTTTTCGTCTGTAACCGGGGCTTCAAGCTCCGGTCATTCCGGCGCGAGAGGCTGGCGGCGCGTCGGCGATATCGCGGTCGGGCAGTCGGAGCGGAGGTCGCCGAGGATGGAGATCAGTCGGCGGCGTCTGTTGCTCGCGGGTGGGGCCGGGGTTGTGCTCACCGCGTTCGCTCAGCCGACGCGGGCGGGGTCGATCACAAGGGACGTTTCGGCGGGTCCGTTGGAGTGTGCGAAGCGTGCTGAGCTGGCGGAGCGGGCGATCGTGGCGCGGCATGTTCGGTCGCTGTGGGGATTGCCGCAGCGGGAGCTCGGGGCGCTGGTGTGGCCTGCGGATCTGGTGGAGCGGTCGTTCGGGCGGTGGTGTTACTGGTGGCAGGCGCAGCTGCTGGACTGTGCGGTGGACGCCGCGCATCGCGAACGCACCCCTGCTCGGGTCGACCGGGTTGTCGCGTTGGCGCGTGGTATTCGCACCCGCAATATCACCGGGTGGACCAACCGGTACTACGACGACATGGGGTGGCTGGCCATCGCGTTGGACCGTGCCGATCGGCTGTTGGGCGTTCGCTTCGACAACGCCATCGGGGAGCTGCGGGCAGACCTGGTCGACGGGTGGAATCCCGACGTCGGTGCCGTGCCGTGGCGCGAGGGTGACAACTACTTCAACACTCCCGCGATCGGTCCGACCGGTATTGCGTTGGCTCGCCTCGGCGAGGTTTCGATGGCGGGGCAGCTCGCCGAATTCCTGCATAACCGACTGCGCAACAACGACAATGGGCTGATCTACGACGGTGTCCACGAGCCCGGCGGCAGCGTGGATCGGACCGTGCACACCTACTGCCAGGGAGTGGCCATCGGACTCGAAACCGAAATGGCCGCGCGCACAGGTGATCCCGTGCACCGACGTCGAGTCGAAGCGCTAGTTGCCGCGGCCGGAACCGGGCTCACCGACGCTGGTGTGATCATCGCGGCCGCTGACGACGACTCCGGCCTCTTCATGGGAATCCTCGCCCGCTACCTAGCCGAAGCCGCACTGTCACTGAACAATTCGACCGCAGCACACATCGTGCACACCTCAGCGCGCGCCGCCTGGTCCAACCGCGCCGAGGTAGACGGCCTACCCCTGTTCGGCGCGGACTGGAACCGGCCCGTGACCGCCCCCTCCAGCACCTTCCTCCACCTCGCCGACGCACCCACCGCAGCATCAGCGAACGCAAGCCGAGACCTCTCCATCCAACTGAGCGCCTGGATGCTCCTGGAAGCCGACCACCGCCTCACCGCCGCCGACCTGTGACCCCCATTCGCCGACAATTCGCCGCCACCCTAACTGGACAATTGATCACCACGCTCTCAGCGTGGCCAAATCGGACATTGACCACGCTGGGAGCGTGGTGATCTTGAAACGGCACCATTGGGTGGGCTATTGCGTCGCGGGGGGTGGGGGTAGGGAATACTTCGGTGGTGAACTCGAGTGACCAGGCAGCGCCTGATGCAGTGGCCGCGATCAGTACGGTGATCGGTACCCAGGTGTGCTCGGGGGTGGGGTCGTTTCGGTTCTGGTTTGCTGACGGGCGGTGGGAGTGGTCCGATGAGCTTGCGGCCATTTATGGATATGAGCCGGGGGAGGTCGAGCCCACTACCGAGTTGCTGCTGTCGCACAAGCACCCCGATGACCTGGAGGACCTGGGTTCGGCGGTGACCGCCGCGATCAATGCCGGCGCCCCGGTCTGCGGTCGGCACCGGATCGTGGATGCCGCGGGTGAGACGCACGAGGTGTTCATCGTCGGCGATCATCTTGTCGATGACGACGGCCAGGTGATCGGGACCACGGGTCATTACATCGACGTCACCGACCGGCTCGAGGAAGAGCGCCAAGACGTACTCGACGAGACCGTGCCCGAACTTGTCGAGGCGCGCGCGGAGATCGAGCAGGCGAAAGGCGCGCTGATCCTGATGTATGGGATCAGTGCCGAGCAAGCGTTCAAGGTGCTGCGGTGGCGTTCGCAGGAAACCAATATCAAGTTGCGTGAGGTCGCGGCGCAGATCGTCGAAGACGTCAGGTCGCTGAACCCGCATCTGCCCGGTTGCCGAACCCGTTTCGATCACCTGCTGCTGACGGTTCATCAGCGTCGACGCGAGTCCTGAGACCGCTCAAGGCATTTCGACCGTTTCGGCTCGGGCGATCTCGTTGATCGCGCGCTGAATGGGTTGCCGGGGCGGTGTGTCGCTCAGGTCCGCGAGGTATTCGATCAGCAGCACCGCCGCGGGCTGCGGGTTCGTGCGGAAAGTCTCCGGTTCGTCGGGATCGTCGATCCCGAGCGCCCCGGTCAGCACGCTGACCACTGCGGTCGCGTCGAGACGGGAATGCCAGGCCGCCGCGCGCCGAACCACCGCTTCCAACACAGCCCGCACATCGTCGCCGGTGAGCCCATCCGGGTGCGCGGTCTCGAGCAGTTCGCGCACGATTGCCGACAGCACCGCCATGACCTGGTCGGCCGGCAGCTCCGCCAGGTCCGCGGTCGCGGCGACGAATCCGGGCTCGTCAGCGGCATGCGCGGCGGTTACCGCGACGTCCACCGAGGTCGCGATCGCGGTAGCGGATGAAGGCCAGTCGTTCGGCCACATAGTGCGGTCTCCTCGCGTCGGTATGCCCACCGACACCAGCCTATCCAGGCGCCTACTGGCTCGGTTCGGGCAGTTGGCATTCGGAGACCTTCGGGTTCACCCCGAGGTAGTTGAGCGGGCCCGCCAGCACCGTGAGCCCGATCGTGCCCAGGTCACCGCAGTTGGTGGGGGTGTTGGTGAAATAGTCGCGCTGCATCGCCGCGATCAGGCCCGCACCGAACCAGACGAGCATCAGCACCGACAGCAGGAATTTGGCGGTCTGGTGGGCGGGGGTGCCGCGGATCTCCCGTACTTCGCGAATCTGCCGATCTCGTCGATTCCGTCCACCGCGCATCGTCATCGCACCCTTCCCACCGACAAGTGTCACGCTGATACACCTTGTGATCAGCGCCTACTGGGCGGGCGCCGCCACGACACGCGAAGAACTGCGATATCAACAGTGCAGGTCGGCGGCGTCGCAGTCAATGGGTGACGCGGTGAGCGGGGCGATCAGGCGGTGGGGACCGGCTGTTCGTCGACGGTTTGCGCACGCAGCCCGCTCAGCAACTTCGTGAGTTTGCGGGACACGCTCATCTGGGACACACCGAGGCGCTGCGCGATCTCACCCTGCGACAAGGTGTCGTAGAACCGCCAGATCAGCAACTGCTGATCGTCAGGGGACAGTTGCGACAGCAGCGGCGCGACGGTGATGGTGTCTTCAGTGAGCTGGTACCGGGGGTCCTCGGCGCCGAAGGAATCGGCGATGGTCATGCCGGGTTCGCCGTCGCTGTCGCGCGCGGGGGTGTCGAGGCTGCGGGTGTGGAAAGCGTTGGCCGCGACCAGAGTTCGGGTGATGTCGGTGACGGTCACGTCGAGTTCGGCGGCCAGTTCGTGCGCGGTGGGGGAGCGGTGCAGGCGACGGCTGAGGTCATCGGTGGCCACCCGTACCTTGCTCTGCAGTTCCTTCTCGCGGCGCGGCACGTGCACGGGCCAGATATGGTCGCGGAAATGCCTGCGGACCTCGCCCATGATCGTGGGCACGGCGAAGCCGAGGAAGGGTGACCCGGTGGTCACGTCGTAGCGGTCGACGGCCATGACCATGCCCAGGCGCGCGGTCTGCAGCAGGTCGTCGAAAGCCTCGCCGCGACCGGCGTATTTGCGGGCGATGTGCTCGGCAAGCGGCAGGCACAGTTCGATGATGTCGGCCCGCACGGCGTCGTGCTCGGGGCCGCGGGGATCGGTGAGTGAGAGGTGTACGAACAGGGGTTCGGCGTGTTCGTAGGTCCTTTTGTCGGTGTTTCGGGACATGTGCTGCACTCCTGGTGAACTAGAGCTCGTTCGGGCCCAGCATGGTGAGAATGGTCAGCATCGCGGCGGCCAGGCCTGCGGCGCCCAGGATCGCTACGGGCAGCGATCCGGTCAGTGCTGTCAGTCCGACCAGGAAGAACACGCAGGTGCCCAACATGATGGTGGTGCTGGTCAGATCCATGCTCGGCGTACTCGTTGTCCGATTACGTGAGGCGGTCATGTCAGTAGAGTTCACCGCGGCGAGGGTTATTAAACCGTTATTGGTCGACAGGGGTTGACGTGGGTGAGTTCCACAGCAGTTTGCGATCGTGTGAACGGACGTATCCGTGCAGGTGGGAGCGGTATATTCGCCCACTCGGGGTGAATGGGCGAATGTAACGCACGTCATTGCGATGTTTAACCGGGCGATGATTGGGAATTATCGGCTCGGGAATTCATTACGTTTCGTCAATTCGTGGAACGTACCCGCAGGTCCCTGGCGAGGTGGTCGCGCTGCTCGATCACCAGGCGCCGCAGGGCATTCGGGGCGTCGGAGTTGGCTACGAGCCACTCGTCAACGCCCGCAAGCGAATCCGCGGCAGGGAACAGTCCCACGACGATGCGGCGGGCGATCTCGATGCTGCGCTGCTCCCAGATCGAGCGCAGGACCGCGAAGTACTCGGTGTCGTAGCCCGCGATCAGGTCGCGGTGGTGGCCGGCGCGGAATCCGTCGATGGTGGCGTCGAGGTGGTCGTTGGTCAGGGTGGTGTCGCTCAGCGCCGAATCCCACGCGGCGGCTTTGACTTCCGCTACTGGTCGCGCCGCGAGTGCTCGACGGTGCGCGGTGGCACCCGAGGCCGTGTCGTCTCGTTCGAGTTCGGCGTCGAGTTCGGTGGCCGTGGCTTCGCCGGTGGCCGACAGTGCCGTCCACAGCGACCAGCGCAGGTCGGGGTCCATGGCCAAACCCTCGGGGGCGTGCTCGAGCAGCATCGTGCGGATATCTGCGGCACGGCGGCCGTCGACCGAGGCGGCGGCTGCTGTCGCACGCGCCCACGCCAGTTGTGCGCCCGAACCCGGCTCGGCGGAAAGCATTGCTGCCCAGCAGGATTCGAGCCAGTCCGCGCGCCACGTGCCCTGGGCCTTCTCGGGCAGATAGTGGCCGATGGTGAACGAGGCGTTGGCCAGCACCGCGGTCAGAAGTGCCATGTTCGTTTCGGTGGGCGCGAAATCGCGGGCCATGGACAGGTAGCGGTGCGCGGCGAGTTCGCCGTCGCGGGTGGCGTTCCACAGCGCCGACCAGATCAGTCCGCGTGCCAACGGGTCGGTGACGCGGTCCAGTGAATGTTCCACGGTGGCAAGTGAATCCGGGTCGAGGCGGACCTTGGCGTAGGTGAGGTCGCCGTCGTTGAGCAGGCGCAGCGGTGCGGGGGCGAGGGTGACCGGGGTGCGTGCGTCGACGATGTCGAGTTCTACGCGATCGCGCCGTACCAGGTCGCCCGTGGCGTCGAAGTCGTAGAGCCCCACGGCGAGTCGGTGCGGGCGCGGGTCGGTCTGCACGATCTCGCCGTCTTCCAGGGTCAAAGTTGAGACCCCGGTGGTCTGCAACCAGGCCTGCGCCCAACCCGCCAGATCGCGGCCGGACTCCGCGGACAGCTCGGTCAGCAGGTCGGCCAGGGTCGTATTGCCGAATGCGTGCGTGCGGAAGTATCGGCGCACCCCGGCGAAGAACTCGTCGCGGCCCACATAGGCGACCAGCTGTTTGAGCACGCTGGCACCCTTGGCGTAGGTGATGCCGTCGAAGTTGAGTTTGGCGGCCTCGAGATCGGTGATGTCGGCGACGATCGGGTGCGTGGTCGGCAATTGATCCTGCAGGTACGCCCAGGCTTTGCGCCGATTCGCGAACGCCACCCAGGCATCGGACCACTGCGTGGCCTCGGCACTGGCCAGCGCGCCCATGTAGTCGGCGAAGGATTCCTTGAGCCACAGGTCGTCCCACCACATCATGGTGACCAGGTCGCCGAACCACATGTGCGCCATCTCGTGCAGGATCGTGTTCGCCCGACCCTCGTACTGTGCGGCGGTGGCGGCACCACGGAACACGTACGCCTCGGTGAACGTGACCAGTCCGGGGTTTTCCATCGCGCCGAGGTTGTATTCGGGCACGAAGACCTGGTCGTACTTGCCCCACGGGTACGGGTAGTCGAAGTGCTCGGCGAAGAAGTCCAGCCCCTGCAACGTCTCCTCGAAGATGGTGTCCGCGTCCAGGTACTTCGCCAGCGACGCGCGGCAGTAGACCCCGAGCGGAATGGTGAGTTCACCACGCGCCCACCGGGATTCGACCCGATGATACGGACCGGCGGCTACCGCGGTGATATAGGTCGAGATCGGCAACGTAGGCGAGAACACGACGTCCTGAACCACCCCGTTGTCCTGAATCGCCGCAGACGGCCGATTCGACATCACCTCCCACCCCGAAGGCGCACGCACCGCAAACGTGAACGGCGCCTTCATATCCGGCTGTTCGAAGCACGCGAAAACCCGTCGCGCATCCGCGGGCTCGTACTGCGTGTACAGATACGTCTGCCCATCCACCGGATCGACGAACCGATGCAACCCCTCACCCGACCGGCTGTACGCACCCGTGCCCCGAACAACCACCACATTCGCCGCGTCCAACCCTCCCAGGGCAATCCGAGCCCCGTCGTACACGACCGCGACATCGGTCCCGTTCACCGTCACCGACTCCACCGACACCCCGATGAAATCCAGCCACGTTTCCTCGACCGTGGCATCGAACGCAACAGTGGTAGTCGTGGCAAACCCCGCCCGATCAGGATCAGGGGCCTGCGACAGATCGAGCTCGACACGGTAGTCACGGACAGTGACCGCCGCGGATCGCGCGGCGGCCTCGGTACGGGTCAGGTTCGCGGTATTCACACCACTGATCCTGCCAGCCGGTCCGGGTTCACGGTCACGTTGTTCGCGAGGTTGCGCGGACCTGCCCGTCGAGACCACGTACGCAGCTCGGCATGTGATGTGGATCATGTTCTCGTGCTTGCAGGTTGGGGTCGTCGGCGAGTGGTTAGGCTTGTTATCGAGCTGATTGCTCGAAGGGGGTGAGCTGGATTGGCGACGAGGGCGCCCTCTCCCTGGCGGTCGCGGAGATTCCGATATTTCGCAGCGGGCAATCTGCTGAACAACATCGGCGAAACGATGTATGCGTTCGCCCTTCCGCTTCTCGTCCTCAGCATCTCGGGATCGTTGACTCAGATGGCGGCCCTCATCGCCGTCTCGCCGATAATCTTCGCAGCGGCGAGTCCGATACTCGGCCATATAGTCGATAAGTGGGGCTCCAAAGTCTTGGTCGTGCCCGGACTGTTGCTGCAGTTGGGAGCATCGGTCGCGCTCAACATTGTTCTACTGAACGGAGTTCCTGCACTCGGCGTCCTTTTCCTCGCGGAAATCCTGGTGCAGTTCGGCTCCAACTGTTATCGCGCCGGGTGGATGGCCGGCGTTCGCGCGATGTTCCCTGATAACGCTGGTCGATCACGTGCGACGCTGACCACACTGTTCCAAATTTCGCTGATGGCGGGCCCTGCTCTCGCCGCTGTGCTCGTCGGATCGCTCGGATTTCCCGGCCTGCTGTGGTTGAACTCGGCAACATTCCTTGCGCCGCTGGTCGTTTGGTTCGTCGGTATCAACCCGGCCGCTGCCCAAGCGGTACACGCGCCGACGCCCTCGTACGTCGTCGAATCCATGCGCGCTGGTGCTCGTGAGCTGTGGAAAATGGACGGCATCGCCAGAACGACCATGTTCATGATGGTGCCGCTGGCATTCGTATTCTCGCCTGGCACAACCGCTCTGTTCGTATTTGCCGCCACGACCAACGCACACTCGTCGGCGGCACAGGTCGGACTGATGCTCGCCCTGGCAAACGGATTCGGAGTCGCCGCCGGCATAGCCACCTCCGAACTCCCGAAATGGAATATCAGACCCCTCGGTTGCCTGTGCATGTCGGGCGTCGCTGCCAGCATTGCGATGCTGGGTTTCACCTCGTCCGCACTCGCCATGACGGCTCTGATGGCGATCTTCTTCGCGTGCAACAACTCCCTGATCGTGGCCTCGAACCTGACAGTGTTCGAGGAAATTCCACAGCATGCGGCAGGTCGCATCCTCGGTTTCTGGCGGCTACTCGTTGGCGTGCCCGGCGCCGTAGCCCCCATTGCCATCGCCGCAGTAGGGGAATCAGTACATCTGGCGGCCATATTCGGAGCACTGGCCACCATCGCACTCACGACGATGCTCGGCGTCGGCGTCTATCACCGCCGAATCGGGGCCGATGTATCGCCGTGAGTTGCGACTGCGGACCAAGATGATTCGAGTAATTCCTATTCCACGGTGACGCTCTTGGCGAGGTTGCGGGGCTTGTCTACGTCGCGGCCCAGGGCCAGGGCGGTGTGGTAGGCCAGGAGTTGGAGGGGGATGGTGAGCAGCATCGGGTCCAATTCTGGTGCGACCCTGGGGACTCGGATTACCTCGTCGGCCACGTTCGCGGGGAGGTCGGCGTTGGTGATGGCGATGACGGGGCCGCCTCGGGCTTTGATCTGTTCGATGGTGCTGAGGTTCTTGGACAGGAGTTCGTCGTCGGGGACGATCACCACGCTGGGCATTTCGGGGTCGATCAGGGCGAGGGGGCCGTGTTTGAGTTCGGAGGCCTGGTAGGCCTCGGCGTGGACGTACGAGACTTCTTTGAGCTTCTGGGCGCCTTCGCGGGCGACGGGCCAGGCGCGCACGCGGCCGATGAAGAACATGCTGCGGGCCTTGGCGTAGCGGTGGGCGATCTCGGCGATGGCGTCTTCGTCGGTGAGGACTTGGTCGATGGCGTCGGGCAGGGCGCGCAGGCCTTCCACGATGCGGTTGCCGTCGGCGGCGGACAGGTCGCGGACGCGGCCCAACAGCAGGGCCAGCATGGTGAAGGACACGGTCATGTTGGTCAGTGCCTTGGTGGAAGCGACCGAGATCTCCGGGCCCGCGTGCAGGAACACCCCAGCACCGCACTGGCGGGCGATCGCGCTGCCCACCGCGTTGACCGCGCCGATCACCCGGCCGCCCTTGCGCTGCAGTTCCTGCACCGCGGCGAGGGTGTCCAGGGTTTCGCCGGACTGGGAGATCGCCACATACAACGCGTCGGGGTCCACGACCGGGTTGCGGTAGCGGAATTCGGAGGCGGGTTCGGCGACGGCGGGGATGCGGGCGAGCTCTTCGACCAGCTGCGCGCCGAGTTGGCCGGCGTAGTAGGCCGACCCGCAGCCGAGGAACACGACCTTGCTGATGCTGCGCAATTCGCGCGCGTCCATGTTCAACCCACCGAGATGCGCGGTGGCGAAACGGTCGTCGAGGCGGCCACGCAATGCCCGGCGCACGGCGTCGCTCTGTTCGGCGATCTCCTTGCGCATGTAATCGGGGAACCCGCCCAGCGCGTAGTCCTCGGCGACCATGTCGATGGTGGTCGGGGTCTTGTCGGTGCGCTCGTGATCCACTGCCAGTGTGCTGGTACGGAATTCGCCTTCGCGGACCGTGGCCAGTTCGCCGTCGTCGAGGAACACCACGCGCTGGGTGTGGTGCACCAGCGCGGCGACATCGGACGCCACGAACATCTCACCGTCGCCCACGCCGAGCACGATGGGGCTGCCGTTGCGCGCCACCACCAGTTCGGTGGGGCGGCGCGCGTCGAGCACCAGCAGGCCGTACGTGCCGCGAATCCGGTGCAGCGCAACACGAACGGCGTCTTCGAGGGACTCGGTGCCGTCGAGCTCGCGGGCGATCAGGTGGGCGATCACCTCGGTGTCGGTATCGGAGATCAGCGCGATACCCAGCGCGGTCAGTTCCGACCGCAGCTGCTCGGCGTTCTCGACGATACCGTTGTGCACCACGGCAATGCGACCGCTGGTGTCGGTGTGCGGGTGCGCGTTGGTGTCGCTGGGCTCACCGTGGGTGGCCCACCGGGTGTGGGCGATGCCGACCGTGCCGCGCAGCGGAGCGGCGTCGAGCTTGTCGCGCAGCTCCTGCACGCGCCCCTTGGTCTTGGACACGCGCAACTTCCCGCGATGCGGCAGGGCAAGACCCGCCGAGTCGTAGCCGCGGTACTCGAGCCGGTGCAGCCCCTCGAGCAGCACGGGAACAGCTTGCCGATGACCGATATAGCCGACGATTCCACACATGGCGTGAACTACCCCTTATCTGTAGACGATCTAGCCGTAGACGACCTAGCCGTAGATGATGCGACGCAGTTGCCGTTCGGTGAATGTCGGCGCCGCGACGGGACGCTGCGCGAGCTCGCCGGCCAGCAGCTGCCAGATCTCGGCATTGCGCACCTCGCGGGCCTGCAGCTCGGCGTGCCTGCGCCGCACGAACTGCTCGGCCGTCTCGTCGAAGTAGCCGACGATATCGGCGACCACCCGGGCGGCCACACGTTCCGGCAAACCGGTGGACGCCACTACGTAGCGCACCAGGTCGGTGGGTACCCCGTCATTCACTCGGACGATCATGCCCGGCGTGACCGGGTTCGCCAACATTCCTGCCCGATTTCGGGCACAAAGGTGATCGAAGTGGGATCTTCGGTGTGGCGGCCCGCGGTCGGTGCCCATCCCGTTACCGCCTTGTGAAGGTGTGAGCCGCGACTTGCGGGCAATTTGCTGGAAAGGTGTCAGGCAGCACAGAACGCATCTTCAGTGGAGGTTGTGATGAGGCGGCACCGAATGGACGACGCGTTCAGTGAACAACTATTTTTCGCGGGCCCAGCGCCCGCCTCGGCGGAAGCGCTGGGCCGAGCCGAATATGTGGTGGATGCCGCCATTGTCACCGTCGCCGAGGAAATCGTGCGCACCGGTTTCGACGCGCAGGATTCCGCCCATCAGCGACTGCGGCGATTCTGCGCACACGCGAAAGCCGAAGGGGCAATGGTCAATTGCCTGCTCGGTGCGGCCACCGCAGTCGATGACAGCGGGGCCGTACCCTTTGTCGGGCGGGTGGTGAGCAGGCTCGGGCACGCGGAATTATTGTTCGATATCGCGCTGGGGGAGTCGGGTATCGACCCGTTCTCCGGCAATCCCGTCGAGCAGATGGTCGCGCCGGGCATGATGTCGGAGTTGGATTTCGAATTCGTCATCGCACAGGTCAGTGAACTGGTGGACGGGCTGTTGCTGCCGAATTACCTGACCCTGCTGGAATGGCGTGATCTCACCGGCGAAGAGCCGCGTTCGCGTCCGCCGGAGCGGTCCACCGCCCTGCTCTACGAGCTGAACACCCGTCTGGCACCGGTGCTGGGGGAGATGCCGTTGGCGTGGCTGCTGCTGCACTACGCGGAGTTCGGCGTCGACCCGGTGGCGGACTCGATCCATCGCGCGCTGCTGCGCACCAACGCCGCCGACGCCGTGTCCGCCGCGCGCACCGCCGCCGCGGCGCTGACCGCGATGTCGTTCGTGTCCCCGTCGGCTCGGCTGGGTGCGCTGCCGGTGGTCTCGCGGCGCACGCGGCATCAGCCCACGCTGGTCACCGGCAATCACGTCATGGCCGACCTGGTGTGCGCGCTGTCGCGCTGCGACACCATCAACGGCTGGCAGGCCGACGCGCAGATGCTGCGGCCCGCCGACGCGCAAACGGTGGGCTGGTTGCTGGTCGAGGACCGCCGCTACCGGCGCGAAACCCGGTGCAGCCGGGACGATCTCATGGCCTCGGTGATCGGGCTGGAGATCATGCTCGGCGTGGATCACACCTCGAGCTCGGCCCCGGAAACCGTGCAGCGCCCGACCGTGATCACCACCGACCTGCTGCAGGTGCTGCGCCAGCCGTGGGATCACATCCCCGAATCGGCCCAGTACACCCCGCAGCGGCTGGACGGCGCCCTGCGGTTGGCCTGCTGCGCGGTGGACGCGATGAGCCCCGGTGGCGACGCACCGGGAATCCTGCGCCGCGCCGCCGACCGTGCCGTGCCCGCGCTGAGTTCGCGCCCGGAACCGCCGATCTACCTGCAGGGCGCGCTGGCGCTGCTCGAGGCCTGGCATACCGGCGGTGCCTGCCGCACCCGCCCGCTGCTCGAGGCGACCCGCCCCATCGCGCCCGTGGTGTTCACCACGGTCCTGCTGATCGGCGCGGCCCTGATCGAGATGCTGGCCGAGGAATTCGACGCCAACGTGACCCAGGTCTACGACGCGCTCGAGATCCGGTTGCGCGCGCGAGAACGCCTGTCGGAGTGAGGGAATGACTCAGAGGTAGGGGCCGAGCTGCGGGACGGCGTTGACGACATGTTGCGCCACGATCGGCGCGCCGATCATCGTGAACGCCCAATCCTGGTGCACGCGATGCAGTTTGCCGAACACCAGCCCCGTGTGCCCGCCGGCTTCCATCAAGTTCACGCGCACCATTTCGATCCCGGTCGCGTTGTCGACCACGCGACAGAACCCGTTGTCGATCTGACCGAACCGCTGCCCGGAGTAGCTGGTCACCAGGAACACGATGGTGGTGATCTCGGGGTCGACCAGGGTCAGGTCCACCATGATGACCTCGTTCTCCCCGTCGCCGTCCCCGGTCACGCTGTCCCCGTAGTGCCGCAACGCCCCGTCACGCGAGGTCAACTGTTCGTGGAAGGCCACGTCGACGAAACGGTCACCGGCGAACGCCACCGCGGCGGCGTTGAGGTCGATGTCCTTGCGCGCCAAGGCCGTTGCCGCGGTGTCGCCCGCGGGGTCCCAGCCCAAGCCCATGGTGACGTGGGTCAGTGATTCGGTCATGCGGTGCTCCTTGTCGCTACCTACGGGACTGCCCCGCACACCACCAGATAAACACCTCCCGGCGTCGCTGGTCGGGGATCGGCTCAGCGGGGACTACCGTGACGGCGATGAGCGCACGGTTCGAAGAACTCGGTTGGCGGCAGACCCCGATCGGGGAGATCAGTCTGCGGCGCAGATTCGACCCGACGGTGCGCGCGGACGTGTACGAGGTGAAACTCGGTGACGAGTACCTGATGTCGAGCCTGTTCACCGTCGCCGAGCGTGAGCTGTCGCGGCTGGGGTTGGCGCGAACGCCCGGCGACCAGCTGGACGTGGTCGTCGGCGGGCTCGGCTTGGGGTACACCGCGCGAGAAGCCTTGGTGGATCCGCGAATTCGAGAGTTGACCGTCATCGAGTACTCCGACGCGGTGATCGACTGGCACGTGCGAGACCTGCTGCCCGACACCACCGGCTTGGCCGCCGACAGCCGCGTCGAACTCGTGTGCGCGGACTTCTTCGCCGCCGCAACAGGATCGGTCGGTTTCGATCCCACACGTCCGGGCCGCACCTACGACGCGCTGCTGCTGGACATCGACCACTCCCCGAAGCACGTGCTGCACGGCCCGAACGCCGACTTCTACACCGGTGCGGGCCTGCGGGCGGTCGCGAACCACTTGGTCGCGGGCGGCACCTTCGCCATGTGGTCCGACGACGCCCCCGACGACGATTTCCGCGCAGCCCTCGAATCGGCCTTCGTCGACGTCGAAGCGCAGCGCATCACCTTCGCCAACCCGCTGACCCGAGGCGAATCCACCGCCACGATCTACCTGGCCACCCGGGCGTAGCACTCGAGACACAGCCCGCGACCAGGCATTATGTGACTCGCAACAAGGATGTGGCGAAGTGATTGCCGAGGGTGTCGCACTGGCCGATGGTCAATGTGTGGGAGTAGCAGTCCCATACGCATCGAGCTTTTCGGATTCGACATCGGAGTCAGGGATGAACAGCTTGCTCGACAGCCACCGTGGATGGGTCGCCGACATCTTCGCCGACGGATTGTGCGGCCACAGCGACGCCCGCAGACCCCGCGCGACAGTCTCGATCGACGCGCAACCGCTGCCATCAGACGCCCGGCGCCGACGTCGACCCGACGAGGTGATCGGGTGGCGCGCGCTGTGTTCCTGCGACAGCTGGCACGGCCGCACCTGGTTGCGCACCGACCAGGTCGCCGACCACGCGCCGTCCGCGCGCGTGCTGCACTGTTCGACCGGCCGTCTCGACCCCGACCTCGCCGGGCTGGTCCTGGCCGAATGGGACTACCACCAGCTCGAGATGCAGGCCCTGATCCCGGTGCGGCTGGCCTTCGAAGACACCGCCTCGGCCCAGCAACGACTCGTGGAAGCCGTCCGTTTCGTGCGCTCGGCGGGAGCCTCCTGGGAAGCGGTCGCCCGCGTGATCAGCGCGCCGTCGGCCGAAGCGGCACAAGCCCGGTTCGACCAGTGGACGGCCACCGAACGCAGCGCGGCGGCATCGCACCTGCGGTAATTCGGCGTGCTTCCCGAATAAAGTCGCAACTATGACGGAGCAGCGAAAACTCACCCACAAGATTGCGCCCGTGATTCTTGCTCTTGCGGCGGCCGCATTCACCGGAGCGTGCAGCGATTCGGACGACAAGTCCGATTCCAAAGCATCCTCGACGACAGTGCAGACCTCGAGTTCCACCGCCACCAGTTCAGCGGCGGCCACGTCCTCAGGCTCCATCGCCACCAGCGTCGCCCCCGGCACTCCCTCGGCGATTTTGGCCGCCACCCCGTGGGAAACGACCTCGGCCAAGGACGAGAAAGGCGGCGCGGTACCGCTGGACGACGACAAGGTCAAAAACTATGTCGGCTACGCCTATTACGCGCCCGACGGCACCTTCACCATGTTCACCCTCGACGACAAGCCGAAGATGCAGGGCGATTGGTCGGTCTCACCCGACGGCAAAACCCGCACCTTGGTCGCGAAAGACGCTGACGGCAAAGAACAATCGCGCCGCGAAGTCGAGATCATCACGCTGACCGACCAGGATTTCACCTACCGCGTGCATCCCGACTCGGTGGATAAGTCCAAGTACTACGACATCGTCCACACCCCGACCGACCACCCGAAGCCCGCGAACTAACGTCTCCGCGAAACACCGCGCGTGGGGGGGGGGTTTGTTTTTGTGTTGGGGGGGGTTTTTTTTTTTTTTTTTCTTTTTCTCCCGGCGCCACCCTCGGGAGAGGGGGGGTTTTTCC
>NZ_JBHXRY010000005.1:0-159639 GCF_042714895.1 Nocardia sp. NPDC058666 | reverse complement strand
CCTCCCCACCCCCCCGCCCAACACCCCAAGCCCCCAAAACACCCTTCTCAAAAAAACCCTCCGCCCCCAACCTTTTTCCGTTGCGACGCGCGCGGTGTTTCTGTTTCCGACGTCTACTTCGACAGCGGTAACCCGGTCGGGGCCGGGATCTGTTCCACGGTGAGGCGCTTGCGGAACACCCAGTACGTCCAGCCCTGGTAGATCAGCACGACCGGCATGCACAGCAGCGCGGCCCAGGTCATCACCTTCAGGGTGTAGGCGCCGGAGGCCGCGTTGTGGATGTCGAGGTCGAACGCCGGGCTGATGGTGGACGGCATCACGTTCGGGTACAGCGAGCCCACCAGCAGGATCGTGGCCGACGCGATGGTGACGGCGGTGCCGACGAAGGCCCAGCCGTCGCGGCCCGCCGCGGTCGCGCCACCCGCCAGCACCAGGCCGACCACTGCGGCGCCCAGGGCCGCCCAGGTCCAGCCGTTGCCGTAGGCGAGCTGGGTCCACAGACCGAAACCGCCCACAATTACCACGGTCGGAATGAACAGGATCCGCACGCACTTGCGGGCGTCCTCGCGGACATCGCCACCGGTCTTCAGCGCCAAGAAGATCGCACCGTGCAACGCGAACAGGATGGCCGTGGTCGCGGCGCCGAGCAGGGCGTACGGGCTGAGCAGGTCCCACACCGACCCCACGACCTGTCGCTTCTCGTTCAGCGGCACCCCACGCACCAGATTGGCGAACACCCAACCCCACGCCAGCGCCGGAATCCACGAACCGATCCCGATGCCGACGTCACACCAGCCCCGCCACTTCGGCGAGTTGATCTTGGACCGCCATTCGATGGCGCACACGCGCACGATCAACGCCACCAGTAGTAGCAGCAGCGCCAGGTAGAACCCGGAGAACAGGCTGGCGTACCACTCGGGGAACGCCGCGAACATCGCACCGCCCGCGGTGATCAGCCAGACTTCGTTGCCGTCCCAGACCGGGCCGATGGTGTTGAGCAGCACGCGCCTGCGCGTGTCGGAGCCCTTGCCCAGGATCGGCATCAGCATGCCGACCCCGAAGTCGAAGCCCTCGAGAATGAAGTAGCCGGTGAACAAGACGCTGACCAGCACGAACCAGAATTGCTGCAGACTCATCGTGGTCTCCTAGTACGCGAAGGACAGCGGTTCGACAGGATCGGCACGGTGTTTACCGCCGCCACCGTCGTCATCGGGACCGGACTGATCATCGGCGGCCGTGGGCCCGGGCTCGGGCCCGACCACGGTGTAGCGGTGCATCAGGTAGTACCAGACCACCGCCAGCGCGCCGTACAGCAGCGTGAACACGGCCAGGGAGAAGATGACCGTGCCCGGCGCGTGATCGGAGACGCCTTGCGCCACGGTCATGCGAATGGTCTTGTCGCCGGTGAGATTGGGCACCACCACCCAGGGCTGACGGCCCATCTCGGTGAAGATCCAGCCCGCGCTGTTGGCCAGGAACGGGGTCGGAATGGCCAGGATCGACAGCCACGAGAACCATTTCTTGTCGGGCACCCGACCGCCGCGCGTCATCCACAGCCCGGCCAGCAGCAACAGCACCGGCCCGGCCAGCAGACCGACCATGCCGCGGAAACCCCAGTAGGTGACGAACAGGTTGGGCCGGTAATTGCCGGGCCCGTAGTCCTCGACGTAGGACTTCTGTAGATCTTCCACGCCCTGCAACGTCACACCGGTGAACTTGTCCTTGGCCAGGAACGGCAGCACATACGGCACCTGGAACAGGTGGTCGACGCTTTCACAGTTGTTGTGCGTGCCCACGGTGAGAATGGAGAACTTCGGGTCGGTCTGGGTGTGGCACAACGATTCCGCCGAGGCCATCTTCATCGGTTGCTGATCGAACATCAGTTTGCCCTGGATATCGCCGGTCATCCCCACCACCACGATCGACGCGGCCACCACCCACATGCCGGCTCGGGCCACCGGCCGCCACATGGTCTTGGCCTCGTCCTGTTTCGTGGCGTCGCCGCTGCGCATATTGCGCACCATGAACCAACCCGCGATACCCACGACGAATGTGGCCGCGGTCAAGAACGCGCCCGCGACCACGTGGGGGAACGCGGCCAGGGTGGTGTTGTTGGTGAGTAGCGCCCAAATACTGTCCAGCTCAGCACGTTTGGTTTCGGGATTGTATTTCGCGCCCACCGGGTGCTGCATGAACGAGTTGCCTGCGATGATGAAGAACGCGGAGGCGTTGACACCGAACGCGACGATCCAAATCGTGGCCAGGTGAACCAGTTTGGGCAGTCTGGTCCAACCGAAGATCCACAATCCCAGGAATGTCGACTCCATGAAGAACGCGATCAGCGCCTCGAATGCCAGTGGCGCACCGAAGACATCGCCGACGAACCGGGAGTATTCGCTCCAGTTCATGCCGAATTGGAACTCCTGCACGATGCCGGTGGCCACGCCGATGGCGAAGTTGATCAGGAACAGTTTCCCGAAGAACTTGGTCAGGCGGTACCAGTGCTCTTTCCCGGTGATCACCCAGGCGGTCTGCATACCGGCCACCAGTGGGGCCAGGCCGATGGTGAGGGGAACGAAGATGAAGTGGTAGACCGTGGTGATACCGAACTGCCACCGGGAGACGTCCAGGGTGCTCATTGCCAGCGAACTCATCTTCGGATCTCCTGCCATCGCAGTGAACTGTGGCCGAACCGCGTGCGCTTGGTGATTGTCGTCTGTGTCTAACGTCTGATGCGGATATCGAGATGAAATGGATGCATATCAATTTTCCGGCGGCGGGGGATAGGTGATGGTCGTGCCCGCCACGTGGGCGAAGTCGGTGAGCTGGTGGTCGGGTGCGCGGGTGGCGGACATGATGTCGCGCACCTGCACGCCCCGGACCAGCAGCGCGTCGCCGACCAGCGAGCGGTGGCACCGCCACGGCACGGCTTCGGCGCACATGATCGCCGTGGTCGCTTCGCCCGCGAGGTCGACGAGTTCGTCGATGCCCGCGCGGAATTCCGGTGTCTGCATGTAATCGGCATACTGGCGAAACGACGCATTGCGCCAGCCGGCGTTGGTATCACCGGTTTGACCGTGCCGCAGCCCGCCCAATGCCGCGAGATACACATAGCGAATGCCCGCCGCCTGTAGCGTTTCAGGGAGAACTTCGCGGCCGAACTGTGGATTGTGGCGTGACCGGGGAACGGTGCGGATATCGACCAGTTGGGTGACGCCATAATCGTTGAGCAGACCGACGAATTCGTCCGCGGTCCGCGTGGAATGGCCGATCGTGTACACAGTCAGCACTGCTCGATCCTAGGTCACGATCTCGCCGATTCCGGTCACGACTCGGCGATTGTCTTGGCGCGCAGGAGGACGTCTTCGACCATGGCGGGAGTGACCCGGCCGGTGGCGGTATTGCGTTGGCTCACGTGATAACTGCCGAGAATGGTGACCGCGCGACCGTCGGGGTGGGTGATCACGACTTCCGCGCCGTGCGTGAAACGGGGGCGTGGGCGGGGAATGTTCCAGCCGCCCTCGAGCAGCACCGCGAACAGGGCCTGCCATCCGAACGCGCCGAGCACGACCAGCACCCGCAGCGTGCCGCGGAGCAGTTCCAGTTCCCGGCTCAGGAACGGGGCGCAGGTGTGTCGTTCTTCGGGTGTGGGTTTGTTCTGTGGCGGGGCGCAGTGCACGGGCGAGGTGAGGCGGGTGTTGATCAGCTCGATGCCGTCGTCGCGGCTGACCGGGTGCGCGCCGGTCGCGAGACCGACCGCGTGCAGTGCGCCGAACAGCACAGTGCCGCTGGGGTCGCCGGTGAACATGCGGCCGGTCCGGTTCCCGCCGTTGGCCGCAGGCGCGAGCCCGACCACCAGGATGGCCGCGTCGGCAGGCCCGAAGCCGGGCACCGGTCGACCCCAATAGTGTTCGTCGCGGAAGGACGCGCGTTTGACCGTGGCGACTTCCTCACGCCAGGCGACCAGTCGGGGGCAGGCCCGGCAGGTGGAAACCAACTGGTCGAGCGCGGCGATGCTGCGGGTGCCTTTCGCCTGTTGCGGGGCGGTTTCCGGGTCTTGGCCGGTCATCGGCACAGTCTAATCGGCGGTGTCGATGCGACTTCGAGACAGTTCGCTGGACGAACCACCTGCGCGGTACCGCCAGTACCACGTACATTCGGGGAATGCTGTCCCCTGAGATCGTGAGCGCCGACGGAGTCGTGCGCGGTCGTGTGGGCCGTCGGATCGCCCGATGGCGTGCCCTGCCCTACGCCGCCCCGCCCACCGGACCGTTGCGGTTGCGCGCGCCCCAGCCCGTTCGGCCGTGGTCGGGGGTGCGGGCGGCGACCGAGTTCGGCTTCGCCGCGGTGCAGAACCCCCAGGGCGCCCGCGTCGGCCCGCGCACCTGGCAACCGACCGGCGAGAACTGCCTCACGCTCAATGTCACCGCCCCGGCCACGACATCGGCGACACCGCGCCCGGTCATGGTGTTCTTCCACGGTGGCGGGTACCTGCTCGGCACGTCCAGCATGTATTCGGGCGCGCGGTTGGCCGCCCGCGGTGACGTGATCGTGGTGTCGGTGAACTACCGGCTCGGCGCGCTGGGTTACGTGGACTTCAGCGAATTCTCGACGCCGGAAAGACCTTTCGAGTCGAATCTGGGTCTTCGGGATCAGGTCGCGGCGCTGGAATGGGTGCAGCGCAATATCGCCGCGTTCGGCGGCGACCCGGACAACGTCACCATTTTCGGGGAGTCGGCCGGCGCGCACGCGGTGGTCAGCCTGCTGGCCACGCCGTCGGCGGCAGGCCTGTTCCACCGGGCGATCGCGCAGAGCGCCCCCGCGGACTGGACATCGACACCCGAGCAGGCCCGCCGGTTCGCCCGCCGCTGCTTGGAACGGCTGGGCGCCACTACCGCCGACGCGGCGACGGTCCTGAGCACCCTGCCCGCGAAGGAGCTCGGCCGCGCGGGCGACCGTGCGCTGGCCAGATCCCTGCGCGAGGAGCCCGGCAACTTCCCCTTCGCCCCCGTCGCCGACGGCGAATTCCTGCCCGAGGCGCCCCTGGACGCGATCGCGGCGGGCCGGGCACATCCGGTGCCGTTGATCATCGGCACCAACCGCGACGAGGCCACGCTGTTCCAGCGTTTCGCCAAGGCGATCCCGCACACTCCCGAGCAGCTCACCACCATCTTCGAACGCTACGAGCCCGGCGCGGAACAGCTCGTGACCGGCAGCTATCGCGGCTACCCAGCCCCTCGGACCGCGGTGCGCATCGGCGGCGACCACCTGTTCCTGCGCCCCACACTGGCCGTGCTCGAGGGCCACAGCGCGTACGCCCCGACTTTCGCGTATCGGTACGACTATGCCCCGCGCGCACTGCATCTCGCGGGCTTCGGCGCCACCCACGCCCTCGACCTCGTTCCGGTCTTCGGCTGGGTGGATGGCCCGGTCGGCCGCGCGATGACGGCGGCAGGCGGTCGGCGCGCGTTCCTCGCCGTCCAGGACTACATCCAGGACAACTGGTTGAATTTCGCCCGCACCGGCCAACCGTTGGCGCCCTGGACGCCGTACACGGCCGAGCAGCGAACCACCTGCATCATCGACAATCCACCGCGCGTGCTGGTCGACCCGGATGCCGCGCGACGTGCGGCCTGGCAAGGCATTCGAAAGTGTGAAGCGTGAATGTGGAGCTCGACGCCGGGCAACTGGCGGATCGCATCAAAACGCTCTACGCCGAAGACGAGCAGTTGCGGGCGGCGCGGCCCGACGAGAACGTGCACGCCCGGGTGACAACACCCGGACTGCCGATCTCGCGCATCGTCGAGACCGCCATGACGGCGTACGGGGATCGTCCGGCGCTAGGTACCCGGCGAACCGAGCTGGTCGAGTCAGGCGGGCGCTGTTTCCGAAAGCTGTTGCCGGAGTTCGAATTCCTGACCTACGGCCAAGTATGGGAGCGGACTCGCGCGCTCGCCGCGGCTTGGCAGCGGGACGGCATCGTCGCGGGGGATTTCGTCGCGGTGCTGGGGTTTACCAGTGCCGACTATGCGGTGCTGGATCTGGCCACTATTCACCTCGGTGGGGCCGCGGTGCCGTTGCAGGGCGGCGCGGGTCTCGAGCAGTTGCGGTCGATTCTGGACGAGACCGAGCCGACGGTGTTCGCGGTCGATACCGCGCACCTGGACGTCGCCGTCGACGCTGTGCTGGCCGGTGCCACGCCGCATTCGCTGATCGTGTTCGACCACCACGCCGACGATGACGACCACCGAGATGCCCTCGCTCGGGCTCGGACCCGTTTGCGCGCAGGGGGATCGACCGTTGTGCTCAGCACGCTCGACGACACCGTCGCCCAGGGCCGTCTGGCCGAACCCGCACCGCTGCACGTGCCCGACGACGGTGCGGACCCCCTCGCGCTGCTGGTTTACACCTCTGGCAGCACCGGCACACCCAAGGGCGCGATGTACACCCAGCGCCTGGTCGCGGTGGGCTGGCAGCCGCGACGGCCGCTGACCGCGATCACGGTGAACTTCCTGCCGATGAGCCACATTGCCGCGCGGCTCACGCTCAACAGCGTGCTCGCCCGTGGCGGTATCGCGTATTTCGCTGCGGCGCCGGACCTTTCGACCTTGTTCGACGACATCGCGCTGGCACGACCGACCGAGATCTTCCTGGTGCCGAGGGTGTGCGACATGATCGCGCAGCGTTACCGTCGCGAGGTAGCCGAGCAGGGCTCGATGAAAACCGAACTGCGCGAACAGTTCCTGGGTGGACGCTTGATGTCGGCGTCCTGCGGCAGCGCACCGATCGCACCCGAACTGCGGGCCTTCATCGAGTCGGTGTCGGACCTGCGTCTGCACGACGGTTACGGCTCCACCGAGACCGGCGGCGGGGTCATCTTCGATACGAAGGTGATGCGGCCGCCCGTGCTGGACTACAAGCTCGTCGACGTGCCGGAGCTGGGGTATTTCGGCACCGACAAGCCGTATCCGCGCGGTGAGTTGCTGCTCAAGACCACCACCATGATCGCCGGGTACTACCGTCGTCCCGAGGTGACCGCCGAGGTGTTCGACGCCGAAGGGTTCTGTCGCACAGGTGATGTAGTCGCGGAGTTGGCACCGGACAGGTTGGTCTACGTCGACCGTCGCAACAACGTCTTGAAACTGTCCCAGGGCGAGTTTGTGACCGTGTCACGGCTGGAAGCGGTGTTCGAGGGTGCCGATCTGGTGCGCCAGATCTACGTGTACGGCAGCAGCGAACGGTCGTATCTGCTGGCAGTCGTGGTGCCGACCGAGGCTGCGCTGGCCGGACCTGCCGAGGAGCTGCGTGCCGCGGTGAGCGCATCGTTGCAGCGTGCCGCGATGTCGGCCGGGCTCGAGCCGTACGAGATTCCGCGTGACTTCCTCATCGAAAACGAACCGTTCTCCACGGCCAACGGGATGTTGTCGGGCATTGCGAAACTGTTGCGGCCCAAGCTGAAACAACGCTACGGCGACCGACTCGAACAGCTCTACACCGACCTGGCGCGCGGTCAGGAAGACGAACTCGAGCGCCTGCGGCACGAGGCCCCTGGCTTGCCGGTGTACGACACCGTCGTCCGTGCAGCGCGCGCTGTGCTCGGCGGCGATTCCGCGGACCTGGCCCCGGACGCACGGTTCGGCGATCTGGGCGGGGATTCGCTTGCCGCACTGACATATTCGAACTTGCTGCGTGAACTGCTCGGCGTGGATGTGCCGGTGAACGTCGTGCTCGGACCGTACAGCGACTTGGCGCGCATCGCCGACTACGTGCAGCAGGAACGCGAACCCGGCACGCGCAGAATAGATTCCGATGCGGTACACGGCCCGGCGGCCACCGAGATTCGCGCGACCGACCTGACGCTTGAGAAGTTCCTCGACGTCACCACTACCGCGCAGGTACCGGCAGCCACCCCGGCGAAGACGGTGCTGATCACCGGCGCGAACGGCTATCTCGGACGATTCCTCCTCCTGACCTGGCTCGAACGTCTCGCCCCTGTGGGCGGCAAGGTGATCTGCGTGGTCCGTGGTGGCGACGCAACCGCAGCGCGTGAACGTCTGGACGCGGCATTCGACTCCGGAGACGCCGAACTCAGCGATCTCTTCCAGACTCTCGCGAAGGAAACCCTCGAGGTTCTGCCCGGCGACATCGGCGAACCGAATCTCGGCCTGCCGCAACCTGTGTGGGATCGCCTTGCCGCCGAAGTCGACCTGATCGTGCACTCCGCGGCGCTGGTGAACCACATGCTCCCGTACACCCAGCTGTTCGGCCCGAACGTGGTCGGCACCGCCGAGATCATCCGCCTGGCACTGACAACCACCCGCAAACCGGTCACCTATCTGTCGACAGTGGCCGTCGCGGCACAGGGGGAGTCCTTCGCCGAAGACGGCGACGTGCGAACCATGAGCCCGGTCCGCCGACTCGACGATTCCTACGCCAACGGCTACGGCAACAGCAAATGGGCCGGCGAAGTGCTGCTGCGCGAGGCCTCCGAGCGGTTCGGTCTGCCCGTCGCGGTGTTCCGCTCCGACATGATCCTGGCGCACAGCCACTTCCGCGGCCAACTCAACGTCCCCGACGTCTTCACCCGCCTGCTGCTCAGCGTGCTGATCACCGGCTTGGCCCCGAAGTCGTTCTACCGCACCAATTCCCACGGCCACCGACAACGCGCTCACTACGACGGCCTACCCGCCGACTTCGTCGCCACCGCGATCACGGATCTAGGTGCCACCGTTACCACCGGCTACCGCACCTACGACGTCCTCAACCCCCACGACGACAACATCTCTCTCGACACCTTCATCGACTGGCTGACCGAAGCAGGCCACCACATCGACCGCATCGACAACTACGCCGAGTGGTTCACCCGCTTCGAAACCGCCCTGCGCACCCTCCCCGAACCCCAACGCAAGAACACCCTCCTCCCCGTCCTGCACGCCTACCGCCACCCCGCCCGCCCTCTACCGGGCTCGGCCCTGCCCGCAGACAACTTCCGTGCGGCGGTCCGCGCGGCACAACTAGGCACCGACATCCCGCACCTACCAACGGATCTCATCGCCAAGTACGTCCGCGACTTGACCCACCTCGGCCTCCTGAAATAGCTGGCAGTGGGGGAGGGGTGTCACCGGTCGGACAATCGCTGTAGGGCAGGGGAGGCCAAGGTGCAGTGGAGGTTTGAAGTGTCCGGGTACTGACGCCGGTGGTGGTCTCAGGCGAGCCGATGGCACTCAGTCGTGGCCACTCAAAAGGCAGAAGATAAATCATGATACGTACATATAGGCATCTACTAATGTGTTTGCCGATCCGATCAAACGGCGCGCCGCCCACAAACCAAAACCCTAAAGACGCATAGACGGGAGGCGGCCAGGCTGCCCGCAGAAGTAGTCGACCAACACGTTCGGAACTATGGTCGAATGCGGAACTGAACAGTTCTGGAATTTGTGAGATGAGGGCTGGATGAGCGCGGACAAACCACGGTGGCAGCAGCTGCGCGAGCAGCGCGACGTCGCGACCGCTGATCTGGACCAACTGTGGACCCGGCTACGCCCAGCTCGCGCGGAGGACATCCTCGGGCAATGGCGTGGTGACGCCTTCCAAACCGGGCACCCCCTGTGCGGCGCGCTGCCCGCCAGCGGCTGGTACGGCAAGAACTTCCTCGCCCTCGACGACGCGCAGCCACTGATCTGTCGACGCGACGACGGCACCCTGTTCTCGAATATCGAACTCGGACAGGGTGAGGCGACCCTGTGGAACATCGAGTTCCGCGGCGAGGTCACCGCGACCATGGTCTACGACGGTCGCGCGGTCTTCGACCACTTCAAGTGGCTCGACGACTGCACCCTGATGGGCATCACGAACGGGCGCCCCGACCTGGTGCTCGCGCACGGCGAGTACTTCTATTTCCTGCTGGAACGGGTCGCGTCATGACACTGACCTACAACGACCTCACCGACACCGAGACACCGACCCGAACCCAACGACGACTCACCGCGTTGAGTGCCGCGCGCGCGGTCTTCGTGGTCCAGGGCTATCACGGTGCGAGCATGGACGACATCAGTGACCGGGCCGGCATGAGCAAACCCGTGCTGTACACGCACTACGCGAGCAAGCTCGACCTGTATTTGGCTGTGCTGCAAGGCTATCTGGACCGGATGGTCGACGGCATCCGCGATGCGCTGGCCGACGCCAGCGGGCAAGAGGACAAGGTCCGCCGCGCCGTGCTGGCCTACTTCGACTTCGTCGACGAGGACGCCGGCGGGCACACCCTGGTCTTCGAATCGCCCGTGCCCAGCGAACCGACTGTGCGGTGGCGGGTGCGCAAAGCGATGAGTGAATGCGCGGTGCTGGTCAGTGCGCAGTTGCGTGCGGCGGGCATGGATGACGTTCGCGCGTACACGTGCGCGTTCGGGGTGGTCGGCGCCAGCCACAACGCGGCCAGGCAGTGGCTCGACGCGGGTCGTCCGATTCCGAAGGAGGACGCGGTCGAGACCGTGGTCGCGCTGTGTTGGAGCGGCCTGTCCGCGGTGCAGAATGGGCAGAAATCGGAAAAACGTACGTCGTAACTGCTTATCTGGACTCATGACCCCGTCCATTGCAGTGATCGGCAGCGGGTTCGGCGGCCTCGCGGCCGTGATCGAACTGAAGAAGCGCGGCTTCGACGATATCGTCGTGTTCGAGAAGGCCGACGAGGTCGGCGGTGTGTGGCGGGAGAACACCTATCCCGGTGCTGCCTGCGATGTGCCGTCGCCGTTCTACTCGTACTCCTTCGAGCCGAATCCGCGCTGGCCGCACCGTTATTCGCGGCAGCCCGCGATTCTGGACTACATCAGGCAGGTCGCCGAAAAGTACGACGTCGCCCGCCACATCCGTTTCGGCACCGAGGTCGTGAGCGCCGCGTTCGACGAGGTGACCGGGAAGTGGACAGTTCGTGTGAGCACGGGCGAGTCGGTGGTGGTCGATGTGCTGGTGTCGGCGGTCGGTCAACTCTCGCGACCGGTCATTCCGGCGATCGAGGGCCGGGAGACCTTCGGCGGTAAGAGTTTTCACTCCGCGGAGTGGGACCACGAGGTAGACCTGACGGGCAAACGAGTCGCGGTGATCGGCACGGGAGCGAGCGCCATCCAGTTCGTGCCGGAGATCCAACCGCACGTCGAGAAGCTGACGGTGTTCCAGCGCAGCGCGCCCTACATCATCCCGCGCATGGACCGCGAGTTCTCGCCGCGCCATCAGCGCATGTTCGAGAAGCTGCCGGTGACCGAACTCGCCGAGCGTGGCACCTGGTACGGCGTGGTCGAAGGGCTCAGCGTCGCGTGGGTATACGCGAAACCGCTGGCCGCGGCGATCAAGGCGGTGTCGAAGTGGCACATGCGCAGGCAGACCAAGAACGCGCCGGGCCTGTTCGAGAAGGTGTGGCCGGACTATCCGGTGGGGTGCAAGCGAATCCTGTTCTCCGACAACTACCTTCCCGCGCTGACCGAACCCAACGTCGAGGTCACCACCGCGGGAATCGCCGAGATCACCCCGACGGGTGTGCGCACGGTCGACGGACGTGACCACGAGGTCGACGTGATCATCTGGGGGACCGGTTTCGCGACCACCGAGTTCCTGGCCCCGATGACGATCACCGGCACGGGCGGGCACCCGCTGGCCGAGGAATGGCGCGACGGCGCGCGCGCCTACTTCGGCATGACCGTGCCCCGGTTCCCGAACCTGCTGGTGATGTACGGCCCCAACACCAACAGCGGCGGCGGTTCGATCATCTTCTTCCTCGAAGCGCAGGCCGCCTACCTGGCCCGGTATGTCGAACATCTCGCGCAGGCGGGTCGGCCGTTGACGGTGCGGCCCGAGGTCGAGCGGGCCTACGACGAACGTGTTCAAGCGCGGCTGGCCGACAGTGTGTGGAGCAAGTGCTCGTCGTGGTACCGCCAGGCGGACGGCCGGATCACGACCAACTGGCCGCTGCTGGGAATCCAGTACAAGCAGCAGGCGCGGTTCGACCCCGCCGATTATGAGGTGGTCCCGTGACATATGACTACGACGCGATCGTCGTCGGCTCCGGTTTCGGCGGCAGCGTGACCGCGCTGCGTCTGACCGAAAAGGGTTATCGCGTAGGAGTTCTCGAATCGGGGCGACGCTGGAACGTCGACGACTATCCGAAGACGAACTGGAACATTGCCAAGTCCATCTGGGCACCACGGCTGGGTCTGACCGGTCCGCAGCGGATCAGCGCGCTGGGCAAGTGCCTGGTGTTCAGCGGTGCGGGTGTCGGTGGCGGTTCGCTGATCTACGGCAACACCCTGTACGAACCGCTGCCGGAGTTCTATCGCGACCGGGCGTGGGCGCACATCACCGACTGGAAGTCCGAGCTGGCCCCGTATTACGACCAGGCCAAGCGCATGTTGGGCGTGGTGGAGAACCCACAGCTCGGGCCGAAAGACGAAGTGCTGCTGCAGATTGCGCGCGATATGCAGGTGGCCGATACCTTTCATCGCACCCAGGTCGGCGTGTTCTTCAACGAAGGATCCGAAGGCGTCGAGGTCGATGACCCGTACTTCGGTGGTGCGGGACCACGCCGAGCCGGCTGCATCCACTGCTCGGAGTGCTTCACCGGCTGCAAACACAGTGCTAAGAACACCACCACCCTGAACTACCTGCATCTGGCCGAAACCAATGGCGCGCAAGTGCATTCGTTGACCACGGTCACGTCGGTGGCACCCGACGGTAACGGTGGTTATCGCGTGGACACGGTGCAGTCCAACGGCTGGTTGCGCAGACAGCGGCGCACGTTCACCGCCGAGCAGGTGGTCTTCTCAGCAGCGGCGCTGGGCACACAGAAACTGCTGCACCGGTTGCGCGCTGACGGCACCCTGCCCGAGCTGTCGCCGCGAGTCGGGCAGCTCACCCGCAGTAACTCCGAGGCGATCATCGGCGTGCAGAGCAAGTCGCGCACCGATTTCGCACAGGGCGTGGCGATCACGTCGTCGTTTCATCCGGAGCCGCAGACCCATGTGGAGGTGTGCACGTACGGCAAGGGGCAGAACGCGCTGTTCGTGCAGACGGTGCCGATGGTCGACGGCGGTGCGTTCCGATTCCTGCGGTTGCTGCTGACGATGCTGTTGCATCCGCTGAAGTTCGCACGCTCACAGAACGCGCACCGGGCGTCGGAGCGGTCGGTGATCCTGTTGGTGATGCAGTCGCTGGACAACTCGCTGACGTCGTCGTTGAAGCGCGGCAGGCTGGTGACCGCGCAGGGAAGCGGGCAGGCGAACCCGGACTGGATTCCACTGGGTCATGACATCGCGCGCCGGTACGCGGCGGAATGCGACGGCGACACCGGCAATATCGCCACCGACATCTTCAACATCCCCGCCACCGCGCACTACATCGGCGGGTGCACCATTGGCGACTCCCGCGACACCGGCGTGATCGACCCGTACCAGCGCGTCTACGGCTACCCCGGCCTGCACATCGCCGACGGCAGCGCGATCACCGCCAATCTCGGGGTGAATCCGTCGCTGACCATCACCGCGCAGGCCGAGCGTGCGATGGCGTTCTGGCCGAACAAGGGCGAGCCGGATCCGCGACCCGACCTCGGTTCCACCTACCGGCGGATCAATCCGGTCGTCCCGGTTCGGCCCGCCGTCCCCGCTTCCGCGCCCGGCGCCCTGCGTTTGCCGAGCTGAGGCTGTTTGCCACGGTGATTGCGGGGTACGCGCCGGATGGGGAGGACCTTCGACGGAAGGACGCGTTCCATGACTACCTACCATGATCCGCATCAACACAAGTTCCCCGATACCGAGCGCACGACGCGTTCGCACGCGGGGGAGCTGGTCCAGGATTCCCTCAATTGGCCGGGGCTGTTGCTCGTGGGCATCGGCATCGTGATGGTCGCGGCCACGTTGACCGCCGCCGGTTCCGGATTTGTCGGGTGGGCGGTGATCGCCGGGATCGTCAGCGGGGTGTGCCTGCTGCTCGGGGTGGGGATCGTGCTCGCCGAGCATCGCCGGATCAAGGTCGGCGAGGGGCTGCACCTGACCGATCCGTGTGGGCACTGATGGCCGAACCCGCGCTGATCACCGTGGGCTATTCGCATCTGTTTCCCGGCGTGGTGGTGCACGCCGATCGGATGGCGGACGATTTCGATGTGGTGTTCTCCGACGGCGTGCGCACCGAGGCGGGGATCGTGCACGACAACAACGGGGGTTCGGCCTTGGACGTGGTCGGGTACGCGACGGCCGCGGGGACGATGCTGCCCGGACGGATGTGGCCGATCACGTCGATCGAGGATGCCGAGTCCGGGGTGACTATCAAACTCGGGGCTTTCGTGCGCTAGCGGCGCTGAACCAGGCCGGTTCGCGCTAGCTGGACCTTTCTGTGCCCATCAGCTGGACCGGCGTCCACCTATGCCGCACTGTTGATTCTCATGAGCGAGCATCCCGCGCAACGGCGCACGTTGGCCGTGTTGGTCGCGGCGCAGATCTTCAGTGGGGCGGGGCTTGCCGCGGGTATCACGGTCGGGGCGCTGCTGGCGCAGGACATGCTCGGGTCCACCGGGTGGGCGGGGTTGCCCGCGGCGATGTTCACGGTGGGGTCCGCGGGGGCGGCGGTCGCGGTGGGCAGGATTTCGCAGCGAGCCGGGCGGCGGGCGGGGCTGACGTTCGGGTATCTGACCGGTGCGCTGGGCAGTTTCGGGGTGGTGGCGGGCGCGGTGACCGGGAGTCTGCTGCTGTTGTTCGCGTCGATGGTCGTCTACGGGGCGGGCACCGCGACCAGTCTGCAAGCGCGCTACGCCGGTGCTGATCTGGCCCGACCCGCGCATCGGGCGCGCGCGATCAGCACGGTGCTGGTCGCCACGACAGTGGGTGCGGTGGTCGGCCCGAACCTGACCACGCCGATGTCGGATCTTGCTGTGCGGTGGGGCATTCCGAGTTTGTCAGGGCCGTTCGTGCTGTCGGGAGTGGCGTATCTGCTGGCCGGACTGGTGTTGTGGGTGTTGTTGCGCCCGGATCCGCTCGTGCTCGCCAAGGCGATCGCCGAGAAGCCCGCCGACGACGTTGTCGACACGACAGCGACGCCGCGGTGGTCGGCACCGATCGTGGCCGGGACGACGGTGATGGTGGTGACCCAGTTGGTCATGGCCGCGATCATGACCATGACACCGATCCACATGCAGCATCACGGGCACGGCGTCGGCGCGGCGGGATTCGTGATCGCGGTGCACGTGGCGGGGATGTATCTGCCGTCGTTGCTGTCGGGGATGCTGGTGGACCGGTTCGGGGCGGGGCGGGTCGCGGTGGCGGCCGCGGCCACGCTGGTGGCCGCCGGATTGGCCGCGGCGCTGGCCCCGCCGAGCTCGGTGGGGGCGCTGGCGGTGGCGCTCGGACTGCTCGGAGTCGGCTGGAACCTGGGGTTGGTCGCGGGCACCACGATGATCGCGGACGCGACACCGGTCGCCACTCGTGCTCGCACGCAGGGCACCGTCGACGTGGGGATCGCCATCGCTGGTGCCGGCGGCGGGCTCGGGTCCGGGGTCATCGTGGCCTTCTCCGACTACCCGGGGCTGGCCTTCCTGGGTGCGGGGATCGCGTTGTTGATCGTGCCCGCGCTGGCCTGGTCCGCTCGCCGTCCGCGCATTCACGACGAGGTCGCGGCCGGTTGACCGCGGCGCGGCGGGTGGTCGGCCCGTGGGATGATCGGGCGATGAAAGGTCAGACGAGTACATCCCGCCTGTTGACGATTTTCGGCGGCGTGGCCATCGTGATGCTGTTGGTCAACTGGAGTCTGATGCGTGCGGTGGCGTTCGCGGTGATCTGGGCGATCGCGGCGGCGGTGCTGGTGTTGCGGGACCGACGCCGCGGAACCCCTGAACCCACCGAGTCAGACCCCGGCGAGCGCTGAGGCCAGATCCCCTCGCGTCGGTGTTACCTTTCCACCTCGGCGCGCGTCATAGCTGTGACGACCTGATTCGCACGGGTCGTCGCCTCAATGACTGAAGTGGAGAACTTCGATGCTGACCGACATCATGTATGTGACTGTGTACGTCACCGATCAAGACCGCGCGCTGGCGTTCTATACCGACGGGCTCGGGCTGGAGAAGCGGATCGACTTCGCGGGTCCCGACGGGCGTTTTCTCACCGTCGGTGCGCCCGGCAGCGAGATGCAGGTCATTCTGTGGTCGGACGCGACGGCCGCGGGAAAGCCCGCAGGCGGGGGCGAACAGGCCGCGCCAGGACCGCTCATCCTCGAATCCGATGATCTACGAAAGGATTTCGAGGTGATGCGACAGCGCGGTGTCGTCTTCGAGGAGTCCGAACCGCAGGACTATCCGTTCGGGGTGCGCGCCGAAGCGGTCGATCCCGACGGCAACCGGATCTCGCTCCGCCAGCAGCGCACATCATGACCACCCACCCGCCGGGTTCGGTGACCGACGCGTTCGAAGCCCAGCGCGGTCGACTGCACGCGGTTGCCTACCGAGTGCTCGGCTCGCACGCCGACGCTGAGGATGTGGTCCAAGAAGCATGGTTGCGCCTGGTCGGCCAAGACACGGCTGCCATCGGCAATCTGGCGGGTTGGCTCACCACCGTCGTCGGCCGAATCAGTCTCGACCTGCTGCGCTCCCGTCGGGCGCGCCCCGAAACGGTCTATGGGCCCGAACTAGCACCTCTGATCGTGACTCCCGACGACGAGCCCGCGCCGGACGAGCAAGTGGCGCTGGCCGACTCGATCGGTCTCGCGTTGCTCGTCGTTCTCGATTCGCTCACCCCGAGTGAGCGCCTGGCGTTCGTGCTGCACGACATGTTCGCGGTCCCGTTCGTCGACATCGGCCACGTCCTCGGCAAATCCGCCGACGCCACGAAGATGATCGCCAGTCGAGCCCGCCACAAGGTCCATACTGTGCGCCGGCCGACCGGTCGCGACCGCGAGCACCGCGAGGTCGTCGACGCGTTCGGTGCCGCCGCACGCAACGGCGACTTCGAAGCGTTGCTCCGCGTCCTCGACCCGAATGTGAAGCTCACTGTCGACACGGCCGGTGGCAGGGTCATCACCCTGGGAGCCACCGAGGTCGCCACCGGCGCCCGAATGTTCTCCGGTGAGGTTGCCCGCCATCGACCCGTGCTGGTCAACGGCATTCCGGGCCAGATGTCGTGGCAACCGGACGGCCATCCCCTCTCGATCATCACTTTCACGGTGACCGCCGGGCGAATCACTACGATCCACATCATCATCGACCCTGCGATCCTGAACGCGATCGATGTACCCGTCCCGTAAGGGACCTGATGGTGCGGCGGTTTGGACGTGATCGAGCCGGAGGCGTCGGAATCATCATGAACGCAACCGGTGTCGGTGGTCGTGGGATTCGGGCGCGGGGAGAGACGCCGTTTCTGCATGCGATCGCGCACAACACCTCGGCGATCAGTTTGTACGAGACGTTGGGTTTCACTGTGCGGAAGAGGTCGATGCTGACCCTGATGCAAGCACCGTAGTCGCTGCGGCGCCGGGATTTCGGTCGCGAAGGGCTGTCGCATCTGACTATTGGGCGATAAAGTCTGCCTGGAGTGAACTAACAGCGGAAGGTGGCAGGCCAATGACGGCAGCGGCGGTTAAGCAGCAGGTGCTCGAACTCGGTGGGGCGTTCATGATCTCGCGTGAGGTCAGGGCGTTCGGGGAGACGACCGGGGTGGCGGGGTTTCACGGGTCGTACATGCGGGGGCGTGGTGGGGTGCTCGGTGATGTGGATGCCGATGTGGTGACCGCGGCGTTCGGGTTCTTCGAGCCCGAATGTGTGCGTGCCGCTTGGGAATCGGTGTCGATGCCCGCTGCCGAGGCGGCGACGGGGTACATGGTGGCGTGTCGGGAATTCGGGCAGCGCAAGCTCGCCGGGTTCGAGCACGCTGATCGGCTGGCCGCACTGCTGCAGCGGGTGGTGGATGCCGCGCCGTCGGCCGGGTTGCCGTTGTTCGCCGGGTGGCGGGCGCTGCCGGTGCCCACCGACGGGCGGGCCGCGGTGCTGCAGTTGACGCATGTGCTGCGCGAACTGCGTGGTGGCTTGCATCTGGTGGCTGTGTTGGCCAACGGGCTCACCCCGTTGCAGGCGATCTTGGTCGCGGGCGCACCGATCCACGACGGGCCCGGTCACGCGAAGTTCCTGGGTTGGACCGAACCGTTCGAGTCGGTGACCGACGACGTGCGCACGCGGTGGGAAGCCGCGGAGAAGGTGACCGACGAGCTGATCGCGCCCTGCTTCGACGTCCTCGACGAGTCAGAACGCGACGAGCTCATCACGCTGATGCACGAAGCGCACCGAGTCGCGTTGACTCGCTAGCGTTTTCACGACCCGATGACGTCGCGCCCGCGTCCCACGATCAGCGGGTCCGCGGTGCCGACGATCTCGACATCTTTGTTGTCGTACTCGAACCCGCTCAGCACATGCCGCATCGCGTTCAGCCGCGCGCGTTTCTTGTCGTTGCTCTTGACCACGATCCACGGTGCCTGGTCGGTGTCGGTGTGCTCGAAGTTCTCCTCTTTGGCCGCGGTGTAGGAATCCCATTTGTCCAGCGACGCGAGGTCCATCGGCGACAGTTTCCAGTGCCGCACCGGGTCGACCTGACGGATCGCGAACCGGGTGCGCTGCTCCAGCGGCGACACCGAGAACCAGAATTTGATCAGGTCGATGCCGTCGTCGACCAGCATCTGCTCGAACAACGGCACCTGCGACAGAAACCGCCGATGTTGTTCGGGCGTACAGAAATTCATCACCCGCTCGACCCCCGCCCGGTTGTACCAGGAACGGTCGAACAGCACGATCTCGCCCGCGGCGGGCAGGTGCTGGACATACCGTTGGAAGTACCACTGGGTCGATTCGCGCGCGGACGGCTTCTCCAACGCGACCACTCGCGCGCCGCGCGGATTCAGGTGTTCCATGAACCGTTTGATGGTGCCGCCCTTGCCCGCGGCGTCGCGCCCTTCGAACACGATCACGATGCGCCGACCGGTGGCCTTGACCCAGTTCTGCAGTTTCAGCAGTTCGATCTGCAACAGCCGTTTGTCCAGGTCGTATTCCAGGCGCGACAGCCGCTCGTCGTACGGGTAGCCCTCGCGCCAGGTGTCCACGACCAGCCCGCCGGGCGCGGTGAGCAGGATCGGGTCGTCGTCGTCGCTGTCGTCGACGGTGAATCCGGTGGTGTCGGCCAGGTTCACCACATCGGCGAGATCGGCGACCTCGCTGACGTCACGGGGCATCGGACTCGTCTGGACATCGGTCATCGTTGGGACGTTAAAGGGTGTGCGTGACACCGAGATGAACGCACGGTGCCCGGCCGCACGCGGCGCGGGTGCACAATCGAAAGATGTTCCGTACGGCGATCTATCCCGAGCGCGGTTCCCGATGAGCGGGCGCGTCGAAGGCCGGCCGGGGTCGCCGACGGCGCTGCGGGACCAGAACCGGGCCCGGGTAGTCGAAGAGCTGCGCAAGCAGGGTCAGGCGACCCAGGCCGATCTGGCCAGGGCGACCGGTTTGGCCCCCGCCACGATCTCCAACATCGTGCGCGATCTCGCGGGCGCGGGCAGTCTTCGCATCGAAAAGCGCAGTGGCAAACGCAATTCCGTGCGACTGACCGGTGGGACGGGGTTCGTTGTCGGGGTCGATCACGGGCACCGTCACGTCACGGTCGGTATCAGCGACCTGGCGCACCAGGTGGTCGCGCAGACCCGCACCGAACTGCCTGTCGGCCTGTCGGCGGCACAGTCGATGGACCATGCCGCGCGACTGCTGGACAAGACGCTGGTCGACGCGGGCATCGAACGCGCGGAGCTGGTCGGTGCCGCCATGGGCCTGCCCGCACCCATCGACCGCACCACCGGCCGCGTGGGTTCACCGTCGATCCTGCCCGGCTGGGTCGGCATCGACGCCAGCAGTTTGGCCACCACCGCATTGGGCCTGCCGACGCGCGTGATCGTGGACAACGACGCGAACCTGGGCGCCCTGGCAGAGCATCAGTGGGGCGCCGGGACCGGCACGACCGACATGGTCTATCTGAAACTGTCCGAAGGTGTGGGCGCGGGGCTGATCGTGGGCGGACGCCTGTATGCGGGGGTCGCGGGCACAGCAGGCGAGATCGGGCACACCACCGTCGACGAATTCGGGGCGGTGTGCCGGTGCGGTAACCGGGGGTGTCTGGAAACGCTGGTGTCGGCGCGGTACGTGGTGTCGCTACTGGCTCCGACCGAGGGGGAGTTGAGCATCGAGGAGGTCGTGCGTCGCGCGATCGCCGGTGATCGGGCGTTCGTGCGGGTGCTCGACGATGTCGGCAGGCAGGTCGGGGCTGCGGTGGCGGGGCTGTGCAGCATCCTCAACCCCGAACTGCTCGTGCTGGGCGGCGAACTCGCGCAGGCCGCCCAGATCCTGATCCCGTCGATCCAACAGGTGGTCGACCGGTGCGGCGTGCCCTCGGCCGCCGCCGCGTTGCGCATCCGACCCGCACTGCTGGGCCCACAGACCCATTTGCTGGGTGCGATAGCGCGGGCGATCGCCGATGCAGACCGCTCGGTGTTCATGTCCTGAACGGCAATATGGCGATTTGGGCTCGATTGCGCGAATTCCTGCATGTGTCACGCAATTCGGGGCACACTGTGATCTGATTCACATTGTTGCTTGCGAGGCAATGATGCCCGCCGTGGAGAGGACGAGGCCGATGCACGATGGAGTCTCCTTGGACAAATCCGCCCTTCCAGACGGCGAGGGTTCCAGTAACCGCGTCGTGCTGATCGCGTCCGTCGCGGCGCTGGGCGGGTTGTTGTTCGGCTTCGACAGTGCCGTGATCAACGGCGCGGTCTCGGCGATCCAAACCGAATTCGACGTCGCCGACGCGGTGCTGGGCTTCGCTGTCGCCTCGGCGCTGCTGGGTGCCGCGGCGGGCGCGATGACCGCGGGTCGCATCGCCGACCGCATCGGCAGGCTCAAGGTGATGAAGATCGCCGCGGTCCTGTTCTTCCTCAGCGCGATCGTGACCGCGTTTGCCCCCGACGTGTGGACGCTGGTGCTGGGTCGCATCATCGGCGGCATCGGTGTCGGCGTCGCCTCGGTGATCGCGCCCGCCTACATCGCCGAAACCTCGCCCGCGCGCATCCGCGGTCGCCTGGGCTCGCTGCAGCAATTGGCCATCGTGCTCGGTATCTTCTTGGCCCTGCTGGTGGACTACCTGCTGGCCGAACTGGCCGGCGGTGCGAGCGAAACGCTGTGGTTCGGGCTGGAAGCCTGGCGCTGGATGTTCCTGTCGATGGCCATCCCGGCCGTGGTGTACGGGGTGCTGGCGTCCACGATCCCGGAGTCGCCGCGCTACCTGGTGGCCACGCACAAGATCCCCGAGGCGCGGCGCGTGCTGTCGATGCTGTTCGGTGAGAAGAACCTCGAGATCACCATCCACCGCATCGAAGACAGCCTCAAAAGCGACACCAAGCCGTCGTGGAAGGACCTGCGTCGTCCCGGCGGCGGCCTGTACCCGGTGGTCTGGGTGGGTTTGATGCTGTCGGTGTTCCAGCAGGCCGTGGGCATCAACGTGATCTTCTACTACTCGAACGTGCTGTGGGAGGCCGTGGGCTTCGAGGAATCGCAGTCGTTCCAGATCAGCGTGTTCACCTCGGTGGTCAATATCGCCACCACGATCGTGGCGATCATGCTCATCGACAAGGTCGGGCGCAGGCCGCTGCTGCTGGTCGGCTCGATCGGCATGACCATCACCTTGGCCACCATGGCCATCTGCTTCGGTGCCGCCGACCAGGTCGCCAACGCCGAGGGTGTGCTGGAACCGCATCTCAACGGTGCGTGGGGTCCGATCGCGTTGGTCGCGGCGAACCTGTTCGTGGTGTTCTTCGGCATGAGCTGGGGCCCGGTGGTGTGGGTGCTGCTGGGCGAGATGTTCCCCAACCGGATCCGTGGCGCGGCGCTGTCGCTGGCCGCGGCCGGGCAGTGGGCGGCCAACTGGGCGATCACCGTGTCGTTCCCCAGCCTGAAGACCTTCTCGCTGGGCTTCGCCTACGGCATGTACGCGGTGTTCGCACTGCTGTCGTTGGCGTTCGTGGCCAAGTTCGTGCCCGAGACCAAGGGCATGACTTTGGAAGACATGGACGAAGCCGCCGGTTTCGACCGTCCCGCCACCACCGCCTGACCATCTCTCCCGCTTCACCAGTCTCGGAGCTCCACCATGTCTGCTTCTGTGCCCTCTTCCGGTCTCAAAATCGCTGTTCTGGGTCCCATTCCGCTCGACCACGTCGTCACGCACCGCGGCGAGGTCATCGACAAGTACGGGTGCGCGCTCTACACCGTGGCCGCACTGGCCTCGCTGCTGGGCCCCGACGATGTGGTGCGGCCGATCGTGCACGTGCGCGAACGCGATCTGGGCCCCATCACCGAACAACTGTCGCGGTTCAGCAATGTCGACCTCACCGGCATTCGCGCGGGCAGCGACCGCGGCGACGTCGTGGAACTGACGTTTCGTGACCAGAATTTCCGTGACGAACGCCAAACCGGTTTCATGCACCCGATCTCGCCCGCCGACGTCGAATTCGCTTTGGACTCCGACGCTTTCGTGTGCGTGCCGATCACCGACTACGAAGTCGCCCAACCCACCCTTGCCTACATTCGGGCCAACAGCGACGGCCTGATCCTGCTGGACTGTCACGGCCCCACCGTCGCGCTGACCGCCGCCGGGTACCGGGTGAGCAGGCTGTGGATCGACCGCGACGCGTGGCTGCCCACCATCGACATCATGAAGATGAACCTGGAGGAGGCGGGCCGGGCCTGGTTCCCGCCGCCGGGCGGTGACCCCGACGAATTCGGCAAACCGCTGCCCAAAGAGCAGTTGCCCGAGTTCGCCCTGCACTGTTTGCGCCGCGGGGTGAAGGCGGTGTGTGTGACCCTCGACGAGGAAGGCTGCGCGATGTATTTTCTCGACCCCGACGGGGAGTTACGGGAGGAGATCGTGCCCCGCATCCACGTGGAGAACGTCATCGACACCACCGGTTGCGGTGACTCGTTCGCCTCCGGGATGGCCTTCGGGTACCTGGCCGCGGGCGATTTCGTCACCGCCGCCCGGTACGGCAATGCGATGGGGGCGCAACGATGTTCGGGCAAGGACCTGTCGGTCTATCGGTCGCTGCTGGAAACCAACCAGCAGTTGCGGGAGGCGTACGGCGCCGAGGCGGTGGGGCAGTGAACGCGCCGGCGCAGACCGACACGACCTGGTCCGTGGTCGAGAACGGGTGGAATCCGCAGCGCGCCAACTACTTCGAGACGATCTTCACCGTCGGCAACGGTCGTCTGGGCACACGAGGGTCGCTCGAGGAACGGCACACCGGGGCGTTGTCGGGCACGTTCATCGCCGGTGTGTACGACGCGTATGACTCGCCGGTGATTGATCTGGTGAACGCACCGGACTGGCTGGACAGTGAAGTCTTCGTCGACGGTGTGCGGTTGGACACCGAGACGGTGCGCGTGGTCGAACACCGGCGCGAACTGGACTTGCGGTGCGGAGTTCTGCACCGCGACACCGTGTTCGCGCTACCCGACGGTGCGCGGGTTCGGTTGCGCACGCAGCGGTTCGCCAGTACCGCTGACCGTGATCTGTGTTGTCTGCGGATCGAGGTGAGCTGTCTGGATCGGGCAGGTGCGGTGACGGTGCGTACCGGGGTCGACGCGAACCGGCGCAATCTGGAACGGCTGCCGACCTATCGTGAGCAGACCTCGTTCGGATACGAACGCAAATGGGACAAGTGGGCCAAGTCCACGCATTTGGTATCGGCCGGTGCGGGGTTCGACGGGGAGATCGGGGTGATCGCAAGCCGCACCATCGACAGCGGCATCGACCTCGCCTACGCCTTCACCTGCACCGCCGACGGCGGGCGGCAGCAACAACGGTGCCGCCACGACGCCATCTCCTCGCAGTGGCAATTCGATTGTGGTGCAGGCGAATCGGTGCGGGTGGACAAGCTGGTCGGGATCGCCACCAGTCGCGACTATCAGGCCGTGGAACCGGTGCGCGAACGCGCCGTGGACACGGTGGTGCGCGCGGGCACCTTCGACGATGCGGCGGCGGCGAACCGGGCGGCGTGGGATCTGGTGTGGGCCGATGCCGATTGCGAAGTGGTCGGCAATGATCGGGTGACGCAGGCGTTGCGGTTCGCGATCTACCACCTGCTCATCGCCGCGGACCCCGACGACCCGACCGTGAGCATCGGCGCGAAATCGCTGTCGGGCGAAGGGTATCGGGGGCATGTGTTCTGGGACACCGAGGTGATGCTGCTGCCGTTCTTCCTGTTCACCCAGCCGCGCGCGGCTCGCGCGTTGCTGGGGTACCGGCACCACACGCTGCCCGGTGCGCGCGAAGTCGCCGCCGACAACGGGACCGGCGGTGCGCGCTTTCCGTGGGAATCCGCGGACACCGGCCGCGAGGAATGCCCGCAATTCACCCCCGACGGGAAAGACCGTTTCTATACGCGCGAAGAAGAACTGCACGTCACCGCCGATATCGCCTACGCGATCATGCGCTACGCCGAAGTCACCGGCGACGACGATTACCTGTTCGGCGAAGGCGCGGAGATCCTGTTCGAAGGTGCCCGATTCTGGGTGCAGCGGTGCGTGGAAGACGGCGATTCGCTGGTCATCCGGACGGTGATGGGGCCCGACGAATTCCACTCCCACGTCGACAACAACGCCTTCACCAACAAACTGGTGCACTGGCATCTGCTGCAGGCAGCGGCGGTATTCGACCGGATGTCACGGGAACGGCCGGATCAGCTGGATGCCCTGATGGCGTCGATCGGGCTGGATCCGGGCGAACCGCCGGGTTGGCTGGCCGCCGCGGACCGACTGCGGGCACCGGTGGATCCCGACTGCGGGGTCATCGAACAGTTCGACGGCTATTTCGAGCGCACGGTCGTGCCCATCGTGGAATGGGACGACAACGACATGCCGCTGTATCCGGCCGGCTACAACCATTTCAACTGCGAAACCACCTCACTGCTCAAACAACCCGACGTGGTGATGCTGATGCATTTGCTGCCCGACGAATACTCCCTGGCCACCCGGCGGGACAATTACGAGTTCTATGAGCAGCGCACGGTGCACAAATCCTCGCTGAGCCCGTCGATCCACGCCATCGTCGGATTGCAGGTGGGGGACTCGCGCACCGCGGAACGGTATTTCGGACGGTCGGCGTTCGTGGATCTCGACGACAATCAGGGCAATACCGAAGAAGGCATTCACATCGCGTCGGCGGCGGGGACCTGGCAGGTCGCCACGCACGGTTTCGGTGGATTCCGGGCGTCGGTGGACGGGTTGCATTTCTCGCCCGCGTTGCCGTCCTCCTGGGAACGGTTGCGGTTCTCGGTGCACTGGCGTGGACGCACGGTGCGCGCGGATCTGGGACACGGTGACGCGCGGTTCGAGTTGGTCGGGGAAGGACCCGCAGAACAGATCATGGTCTGGGGTCGCCCGGTGACACTGGCACCCGGCGTTCCCGTCGAGGTCGCGGCTACGTGACCCGCGTCTTGGCTTCGCAGGCAGTGCTTTTCGACCTCGACGGGGTGCTCACCGACACCGCGGCGGTGCATCGACGGGCGTGGTCGGCGCTGTTCACCGAGTTCCTGCCCACCGTGGCTCCCGCCGCCGCGCCCTATACCGACGCCGACTATTTCGCCCTGGTGGACGGGAAGGAGCGGGCGGCGGGAGTGCGGTGCGTGCTGGACTCGCGCGGGGTGCGCCTGCCCGACGGGGCATTGGACGACCCGCCCGAGGCCGCGACCGTGCACGGGCTGGGCAACCGGAAGAACGTGCGGTTCACCGACATCATCGAAAGCGACGGTGTCGAAGTGTTCGCGGGGTCGCTGCGAGTGGTCGACGCGGTGGGCGCGGCGGGGATTCCGATGGCGGTGGTGTCCAGCTCCCGCAACGCGGTACTGGTGCTGGAAACCGCCGGCCTGCTCGACCGGTTCCTGGTGGTGGTCGACGGGGTGGTGGCCGGGCGTGAACACCTGGCGGGCAAGCCCGCACCGGACATGTTCCTGTCCGCGGCAACGACTTTGGGTGTGGAACCCGCGCGCACGGTAGTGATCGAGGACGCGGTGTCGGGGGTGCAGGCGGGGCATCGGGGTGGGTTCTGGGTGGTCGGCGTGGATCGGGGGACCGGGGTGACGGCGTTGCGTGACGCCGGGGCGGACGAGGTGGTGGCCGACCTGGGGGAATTGTTGGTGTGAGGGTGCACGGGCGCGGTAGGGTCGCACCGACCGTCCAACTGAACAATCGTCCAAGTTCGCCGGGTGTTCACGTCGACGACGGCCGACACCGCTAGATTCGGATCGCACGATTCGCGTTGTCACCGTCGAGGAACGTCTAGGCTGCGTCGCGATTGTCCAACAGCTCCCAGCCAGAAGGTGGCCATGCCCGATCAGTTCTCGTCCGGAATCGGCCGTCGCGAAGTGCTGGCCGGTGCGGCCGGTGTTGTGGCGGGCCTGTCGCTGGTGGGCCTGACCCCCGCGTCCGCGGTACCCGCCGAGGTGCCCAAGTTCGCGCCTGCACGTGGGCGTAACGTGCGCGTGCTGGTCACCGGTGATGCCGGCACCGGCAGTCGCACCCAGTGGGCTGTAGCCGACGCGGCACGCGAATACCATGCGCGCCAACCGTTTTCGCTCGCGGTAGGCCTGGGCGACAACATCTACGAGACCGGCCCCGACGGTCCCGACGACGAACAGTTCGCCACCAAATTCGAGAACCCCAACGCGGGCCTGGACTTCCCGTGGGCCATGGTGCTGGGCAACCACGACACCAGCGCGATCTTCCCCGGCGACGGCGGCTGGCTCGCGCGCGGCAACCACGAAGTGGCCTACCACGCGAAATCGCAGCGCTGGTGGATGCCCAGCCGCTACTACTCGCTGCGCGTGCCCGAACAGAACCCGGTCGTGGAGTTCTTCGTCCTGGACATCAACCCCCTCGCCGCCTACATCCCGCCGTTCCTGGACCCGTACTGGGCGGTGGACGGGCCGTACATGAACCAGCAACGCGCCTGGCTGGACACCGCGCTGGCCGAATCCACCGCGCAGTGGAAGATCGCCTGCACCCACCAGCCCTACCTGAGCAACGGCCCACACGGCAACGCGGGCAACTACGAGGGCCTGCCCATCGAACCGATCAACGGCGTGCACGCCAAACGCTTCTTCGAAGACCATGTCCTGGGCAAGGTGTCGTTCCTGCTGTCGGGCCACGACCACACCCTGCAGGTGCTGGAACCCACCCCGGCCACCGTGGGCACCCGCCAGATCGTGTCCGGCGCGGCAGGCAAAACGTCCAGTGGGCACCCGCGCACCGGTCCTAACGCCGCGCTGTTCGAGACACAGAACGAACTGGGGTTCATGGTCATGGACCTGACCGCGAACTCGGCGAACCTGAAAGTGGTCACCGTCGATCCGGCCACCGGCGCGAGCACCGAGGTTTTCGACCGACGACTGGGCTGAAACGCCGCCGACAGGGGATGATCGGAACATGGGTTTCTACACCGACCGGATCCTGCCGCACCTCGTCGACAAAGTCTGCGGGACCGCCCAGAACGGGCCACTGCGCGAGCGCACCTGCGCCGGATTACACGGGCACGTTGTCGAGATCGGGTTCGGTTCGGGCAACAACATCGGGTTCTATCCCGCCGCGGTCGACAAGGTCAGCGGGGTCGAGCCTGCGTCGGTGGCGTGGGATATCGCCGCCAAACGTGTTGCGGCCAGCCCGATTCCGATCGAACAGGCAGGCCTGGACGGTCAGTCGCTGCCGTTTCCCGACAACACCTTCGACACGGCGCTGTCCACCTTCACCCTGTGCACCATCCCCGACGTGTCGGCCGCGCTCGCCGAGATCCGCCGGGTGCTCAAACCGGGCGGCACCCTGCATTTCGTGGAACACGGTCTCGCACCCGACGAATGGGTGCAGACCTGGCAGCACCGCCTCAACCCGATCCAGCAGCGCGTCGCCGGTGGCTGCCACCTCAACCGCGACATCGCCGCGCTGATCGGCGACGCGGGCTTCGAGTTCACCGAACTGGACCGGTTCTACCTGCCGGGAGCCCCGAAAGCGTTGGCGGCGTTGTCACTTGGGGTTGCCCGCTGACTGGTTTCGGCAAATGCTTGCGCGACGGTGAGGCTGTCTTCGTAGACGTGGTAGCGGGTGATCACACCGCTTTCGACGGTGAAGTGCAGTGCGCACCGGGCGGTGTATTTCTTGCCGGTTGCCCTCACCGTCTGATTGATCTCGCCGAGCACGACGGCGTCCGGACCGTCGACCAGGATTTTGGTGATTGTCCCGCCACCCTGGCCGGGAACGTGGAAGTCGTGCAGTGCCCTGAAATGGTCGGCGACGTCCGCGCGAGTCGACCGCTGTCGGATCCAGGGCACCGCGGGATGCCCCGCATCGGGCCAATCGAGTTGCCAGTCGACATTTTCCGCGAACAGCTCGGCGATCCGGTTCGGCTCTGCCTGTGCCAGCCGGTGGAGAAATTCGGTCACGACAGCGCGGGCGTCCGAGTCTGGTGTAGAGGTCATAGTCGAAACTGTAAGCAAGCTGCACTGACATCTTCTGTCAGTGAACTTTGACAGAATCGCCGTATGCGCGCGGCTCGTCTGGTGACCCTGCTGTTACTGCTGCAAGCCCGAGAGCGGATGACCGCTCAGGAACTGGCAGACACCCTCGAGGTCTCGGTCCGCACGATCTACCGGGATGTGGAATCGCTGGGCATCGCGGGAGTCCCGGTGTACGGAGAACCCGGACATGAAGGCGGTTACCGCCTTCTAGACGGTTATCGGACCCGACTGACCGGTCTCACCGCCACTGAGGCCGAGGCGCTGTTTCTCACGGGGCTGCCCAAGGCCGCCGCCCAGTTGGGTCTAGCTGCCCAAGCGACCACCGCACAGCTCAAGATCGAGGCCGCGTTGCCCGCCGACGTGCGCGATCGTGCGCGCCGCAGCGCCGATCGGTTCCACCTCGACTCGTCGACCTGGTACAGCGACGCCGACCACACACCCCATCTGTCACCGATCGCCGACGCCACCTGGAATCAGCAATGCGTGCGGATCCACTACCTGCGCTGGGCGGTACCGCGGGAGATCACCCGCATCGTCGAGCCGCACGGACTGGTCCTCAAGGCCGGCGTCTGGTATCTCGTAGCCCGCAATCAGGGACGGTTGCGCACCTACCGGATCTCCCGCATCCTCGAGGTGAAAGTTCTCGCCGAGTCTTTCGACCGATCCGAAGGTTTCGACCTGGCCGCCCACTGGAACGACTACCTGATCCGATTCGACCAGCGCCGCCACCGTGACACCGCCACCCTGCGCCTGTCTCGCCGCGGTATCGAGCGGTTGCCGGGTCTACTCGAGCCCGCCATGGTCGCGGCCGCCCAGCGCACAGCTGTGGGACCGGATGCCGCGGGTTGGACTGAGGTCGAGCTGCCGATCGAGTCGGTCGAAACGGCCGTACCCGAACTGCTGAAGTTCGGTGCAGATGTCGAAGTTGTCGCGCCCGAAGAACTTCGGACGGAAATCACCCGAACGCTGCGAGCGATGTATCGGATCTATGAGTAACAGCTGCCGGGTCCGCTGCTACTCGGTGATCCCTACCAGGAGCTGATCAGTGTGGTCTCGTGGTCGCCGCGGTGCCAGTGTTGCGCGAGGCGGGTGAGGCGGTGGGGGGCGGCGATGCTGCGGGTGGTCGCGATCTTGTTGTCGCGGATTTCCAGGATCGCCACGCCCAGGACGCGGTCGTCGGTGGTGAACACGATGGCTGGGCAGCCGTTGACCACGGCGGCGTGGATCGAGGGTGTGCCGCCTGCGAGTCGGCGTTTGGCCGGTGTCGGGGTGAAACCGGCCTGTATGGCGCGGGCGAGGCGTTGTGGGGTGGCGTAGCTGATCAGTTTCGCTGCGCGGCCGCCGAAGCCGTCGGAGATGCCGGTCGCGTCGTCGGTCAGCAGCGCGATCAGGCGTTCGGTGCGGCCCGAGGAGGCGGCGTCGACGAAGGCTTCGACGATGCGGCGGGCGGACCCGGGATCGGTGCCGGTGTTGTTGCGGGCCACGGTGATTCGTGTGCGGGCGCGGTGCAGGTGTTGCTGGCTCGCGGAGACGGTGAGGTCGAGGATGTCGGCGATTTCGGCATGCCGGTAGGCGAAGGCTTCGTGTAGCACGTAGACGGCGCGTTCGACCGGTGACAGTCGTTCCATCATCGCGAGTACGGCCAGGGTCACCGATTCGCGCTGTTCGACGGTGTCGGCGGGGCCCAGCATCGGGTCGCCGTCCAGCAGCGGTTCGGGCATCCAGGTGCCGACGGCGCGTTCGTGGCGTGCTTTGGCCGACCGGAGTCGGTCGAGTGCGAGGTTGGTGACGATCTTGGTCAGCCAGGCCTCCGGTACGTCGACGTAGGTCCGGTCGGCGGCCTGCCACCGCAGGAACGCGTCCTGCACCGTGTCTTCGGCGTCGGCGGCCGAGCCGAGTAGGCGGTAGGCGATCGAGGCCAGCCGGTGGCGGCTGGCCTCGAAATGCGCCACGGTGGCGGTGTCCATGAGCACGACTCTAGGCGGGGATCACGTCGTGTTCGACGGTGGTGACCGCGCGCTTTGACTCGTGCGGCCGCCCGGCCTCGCAAAGCCCACGACTTGGATCGCGCGTCACCGCCGACCACCTGGAACAACCCGTCCTTGCGACCCAGACTGATGTGATTGCCCACGTAGGGAAGCGATTTCGTCGAGATCGTGCGCCCGGTCAGGTCTCCGACGATCGTGGCGGTGGCCTGCATGCCGGTGAATCCCGCGGACGCGCACGACATCGGCAGCGGTTGTCCGTTGTCGCCGATGACGAAGGCGCTGTCACCGGCGACGTAGACGTCGGGGTGCGAGACCGAGCGCATCTGACGGTCGACGGTGATCTGACCGTTGGGTTCCACGGTGAGACCGGTGGCTGCGGCGATCGGATGGGCGGCGAAACCGGCGGCCCACACCGTCGCGTCGGTGGTGAACACGGTGCCGTCTGTGGCCACCGCGCGTTCGGCTTCGACCCGCTCGATGGCGGTGTTCTGGTGGACGGTGATGCCGAGCCGGTCGAAGGCGTCGAGCAGGTGGGTGCGGGCTTTGGTGCCCAGCCAGCCGCCGAGTTCGCCGCGGGTGGTCAGGCTGACGCGCAGTTCCGGATGGGATTCGGCGATCTCGGTGGCGGCCTCGATCGCGGTCAGGTTGCCGCCGACGATCAGTACCTTCGCGCCCGCGCCGAGGGCGTTCAGGTGGGCGCGCAGTCGCAATGCGGCCGGGCGCGATGCCACGTGAAAAGCGTGCTCGTCGACGCCGGGGACATCGTGGTCGTTCGCGGTGCTGCCGAGTGTGTAGAGCAGGGTGTCGTAGTCGAGTCGGTCAATTCTGTTTCCGTCGGTGATCGTGACGGTTCGGTCTTCGACGTCGACACCGGTCACCCGCGCCACATGAAGCCGGATGCCGGTTCCCGCGAACATCTCCGCCAACGGCAGATGCCGCAGATCCTGACCGGCGGCGAGCTGATGATTGCGCAACCGTTCGGCGAAATCGGGTTCGGCGTTGACGATCGAGATCTCGAAGTCGTCGGAATGGAGTCGGCGGGCCAGGGCCCCGGCGGAGAATGCTCCGGCGTATCCGGCCCCGAGGACGACGATGCGGTGCTTCATGATTCGCTCCTGTCTGGTTCGCGTGCACCCTGAACGAGACAGGCCGTGATTTCCTGACACGTTTGCCAAGTGACGTGAGTCACGCCCTGTCGCCGTGTTCGGTGATGCTGCCCGTCAACCACCAGAACGCCGAGGACGCCCGGTGGGTGATGCGGACATAGGCGGTGTCGTGGGCGAAGTCCTGGACCTGGGTCACAGTGTTTACCGAATCCGGTTCGGTCCACGACACCCAGATACAGTCCGGTCCGGAGCTCGACACGGTCGATCGGGAGGAAGGCAACAACGTCGGCGCTCCCACCTGGGTATCAGTCTTCGACCACATCGCTACCACCGAGTCGGTCAGAGAATCCTGAAGTGCCGATTTCAGGGTGTTCGGTCGGTGTGTCGTTTCCGGCAGGGCAGACTCAATTGCACCAGCATCGCACCGATCAGCATGATCACAGCCCCCACTATCTGTGTCAGCCCTAGTGACTGGCCGAGCAGCAACCAGGCCAGCACGGCCGCGACCAGTGGTTCCACCACGGCCAGCACGCTTGCGAGAGCCGAGGGCAGATCACGCAGGGCCCGCAGACCGGCCAGATAGGGCAGCACGGTCGCCGCCACCGCCAGCACCAGAAGCACCAGCCACACCGGCGCTCGTAGACCGGCCAATACTGCGGGGGCTGCCAATAGCTGCGAGGGCAGCGTCCACGGCGGGGTAAACATTGCTACCACCACCGCGCCGATCGCCAACCCGACCGCCGTCAGCCCGACCGGGTCATGCCTGCTCGCGCCGTGTTCGCCGAGCAAGAAGTATCCGGCTGAGCAGATCGCCGAGCCCAGACCGGCGGCAACACCGAGCACGTCCAACTGGGCGCCCTGCCAGACCTGTGCAACCAGACCCAAGCCGCCCCCGGCTAAACTGATACCCAACCAAACTGAGCCGGTCAGCCGAGTACGCCGCACTATCCGCACCCACAGTGCCACCAGCGCGGGCGCAAGATTGACCAGCACCATCGCCAACCCGACTGGAACCCGGGCCACCGCAACGAAAAACAACAGTTGCACCCCGGCCACACCGACCACGCCATAACCGAGCAGAAGCCACAGGTCGGTACGGCGGAACCGCAATGCTCGTGGACGCAACACCGCAACAATCGGCACCAGAAGTACCGCAGCCAACACGGTTCTCGCAGCAGTCACCGCCGCCGGGGACCAGCCCGTCCCCATGACCGCCTTCGCCAAGGGGCCCGAACTCGCGAACAATACCCACGAGGCCAAACTCCACCCCGTCGCCCGGGCTCGAATAGACACTCGCCCAGCGTGTTCCATCGTGGCCATAGCCCAGTGTCACGAAACGAGCACTGCGCCGACCACAGAATTTCCGACGGGACTACGTCGTCACAGGCGGCACGGCTCCATCGGGGTGAACGAAGTCTACTGCCGCATATCGCGCGGCCATGTCAATCGCCGCGCCGGCGGGACGCTCAGTAGGCTCGGCGGGTGTCGACGATCGCGCTTCGTGCCGCAACCAGCAGTGACATCCATACCATTCTCGCCTTCTGGGGAGCCGCCGCCGAGGATGCCCACCGGCCCGCGGACACCGCCGAGGCCATCGAGTCCGTCATCGGCCGCGACCCTGGCGCCGTGATCCTCGCTATCGATGAGGACACCGACGACCGTGCTCTCGTCGGCACCGTGATCGCAGGCTGGGATGGCTGGCGGTGCCACATCTATCGGCTGGCGGTCTCACCCGACCGCCGCCGTAGCGGCATCGGCCGACGCCTACTCCAGGCCGCCGCGCAACGTTTCGCCGAACTCGGGGGCGGTCGCGCGGACGCGATGGTTCTCGACCGAAACGACTTGGCGCACAGTGCGTGGAAGGCCAACGGCTATGCGCAACAGCCCGAGTGGTCGCGCTGGGTCAAGCCCTTGTGAGCGGCCCTGATGTCGGAGCGCACCCGCGACGGTCTGGCCGCGGCTCGTGCCCGTGGCCGCACCGGCGGACAGAAACCCAAACTCGGTCCGCGGCAGGTCGCCCCGACCCGGCAGATGTACGACGAACTCGACGAACGAGGCAAACGTCGCTACACCGTCGAAGCTATCGCCGCCGAGTTCGGTGTCACCCGCCCCACCATTTACCGACATCTGTCCGCTGACACAGCGAAAATGGAGGCGTGACGGCGGCCGGGCTGACCGGATTGACTGACGCGGACCGCCAGCGGGCGATGAGCTGCTTCGAAGTGCTGCGGCCTCATCTCGATGACGAGGTGCCACTGACCCGCGCTGCAGCACAGGCGGGTGTGCCGTTCTTCGAACAGGGACATGCGGTTCAGATGGACCGAATCCGGCAGTCTTTGACCGGGCCCAAGCCCAGGATCCTGAAACGCTATCTGCGATAGCGAGCTTGCCGGGGTTCCAGCCCGTATAAAGCTGTCACCGCGATTAAGGTGTGCCCGTGAGTGATACAGGTTTGGACAACGAATTCGGCCCCGCGACCTGGGCGGGAATCGAAGCGGCGTGGACGTCGTGGGGGCGTCTCGATCAGGACGTCATCGCACCGTTGATCAACCCGGCCTTTATGGGCGGACCCGCCTGGCCCGGTCTTCGTCAGGCGCATTCGATCACTCGCCGCACCGACGGGATCCTGCTGGCCAGCAGCGGTTTGGCCGACCCGACCACATGGGACGACGACGAGCCCACCAACGGCTTCGAGGTCGAGGTGTATGCGATCGCCTCCGATCTGCCCGTCGACAGCGACACAATGACCGTCGCGGGGTCCTGGCTGGGCAGTGTGGTGATGGCCGTGTCGGATCAGGTGGCCCACCTCGGATTCCGATTCACCGACACCCTCACGCGATCCCGCCTGCTCACCATGGCCCTGCCGCACGTGGAACTTCCCGACGTGCCGGACCACTACATCGACAGTGACGATGGCGCGGTGGTGATGATCGGGTTGACCGATGCCGAGATCCCGAATGTGGTCACCGGCCCGCTGTCCCCGATCCGCCTGGTCAACATCAAACTGCTCACCCGCGCCGAAGGCCGCTTCTGCGCGAGTCACTGGAGAGGCAGCAACTACGCCCGCCGCGAGGTAGCGCGGCGGCTCGCCAAACAGGGGCGCCCACTCTACTCAGGCCTGAATCGTCCATCAGTCGTCTGACGTCCGACTCGCGGGAACCGCCGAATATCGCATCTGTAGAGACCTACTCGGGCTACCCAGCTGACGCTGGTTGCCGAGCTCGAAACCGCCGACGCTACGTTCCGTCGGTTCTGGACAGATCATGCGGTCGGCACCCGCAGACACACCACGAAGTCGTTCAATCACGCAGATCTCGGAGCCGCTACGTTCGAGTTCGAAACACTGCACCTGCACGAGGACGGCCTACGCATCTCCTGCTACACAGCCGCCGGATAGTTGCCCCACAGCCGCTCCCATTCGGCAGCCCCGCCCGGAGACACCCACGCGGTGGTGCGGGCGGACTCGAAAGGGAGGTTGTTCGACAGGTTCACCAGTTGTTGTTCGAAGGCGGTGCGGACGCCGGTGTCGGATGTAGGCGCTCCGGTGAGGACCTTGCGTTGGTGGGTCAGGGCGGCCTCGAAAAACATTGCCTGGTGCGCCGGGGTTGTCGATCGGTAGAGGGTGAGCGCGTTCGGTACCAGCCCTTCGGCGTTCGCGGCGACGAGCCGATCGTGACCGTCGAGCACTAGCCAGCCGTCGAGGCTGGAGACGTGCCACAACAGGACCGGAGGGAGGCAGCCTTCCCTGGCGCGACGGCGGTAGGCCTTCACCCGTGGCGCATCGGGGGCGGACAAGGGGCGCAGCGGAATGATCGGGGTGTCGCCGTCGCACCAGTCCACATATCGGTTCGGCCAGGAATCCGGGAGATCGGTAGGCCAGCAGTACCTCGGCGGGAGGTGTTGAGTGCCGAGCTGCCACAGCCCGGCGTGCAGGGGACCGCGATCGGAACCGGCGAGTGCTTGGGCGAACCGGTGTGTCCAGTCGGGTTTGCGCCGCGACAGGTGCGCGGTCAGTGGCGGTATCGGTGATCGGAATCCACCGAACTGCCGGACGGTGACGCCGGCACGGTCTTCGTCGACCTGCGCGAGAAGTACTGCGATGCCGCACTGCCGCACCAGGAATCGGCGGCTGCCCGCGACTTCGATCCGCAGCGGCGGCCGTAGCAACGGACCGGGTACGGACAGTGCGAGCGCTCGGTCCAGGTTCTGTCTCGTGACCATGGCGACAACGCTACGGTTCGTCCCCTGCGCGGGTCGATCGCTTTATGCTGCGCGGCAGTCGAATCCGGTGCGAGGTCTCGATCGGCGGGTCAGCGGTCGGCGGTTGTGGTGGTGAGGAATTCGGTGATGGCGGCGGTTACTGCGGTGGGTTGGTCGAGCATGGACAGGACGTAGGCGTTGTCGATTTCGATGAGGCGGGCGTGGGGGAGGAGGGCGGCTAGGCGGGGGCCGTGGGCTCGGGGCATGACTTTGCCTGCTGAGGACCAGAGGATGAGGGCTTCGCCGGGGAAATGTTGGAGGGCTTCGGTATTGGTGACGACGGTGCGTTTGTCGACTCCGGAGCGGAGATAGCTGATGACGTCGGCGCGGACACCGGAGTTGCTTAGGCCGGGCTCGGTCCAGGTGTGGACGAGGGTGGCGGGGAGGTCGGAGATGGTCATCTGGCCGAACATCAGTGGACTGCGGCGTAGCCAGCCGATGCGCATCTGGCGCAGGGCCAGGGTGATGCCGCCGGGGAGGGTCGCGGCGAGGACGGCGAGTCTGCCCGGGAGGCCCGGTGGGAAGTTGTCGAAGGCTTCGCTGGGGAAGATGATCAGGCGGCTGACGCGCCGGTCGAGGCCGTAGGCGGTGAGGAACAGGGCGCCACCCCAGTCGGAGTGCACCAGGGTCACGTCGTGCAGGTCCAGGGCGGCGAGGAAATCGGCGACGAGGTGGTTGAGCCCGCGCAGGCTCAGGTCGGTGCCGGGGTTCATCGGTTCGGGGTGGGCGCCCAGCGGCAGGTCGGGCAGCACATACCGGAAGCCGGTGGGGAGGTCGTCGATGATCGCGTCCCAGACCGTGTGGTTCATCAGCAGTCCGTGCAGCAGGACCACCGGGGGACCTTCGCCGCGTTCGCGGTAGTGGATACGGCCCGCATCGAGTTCGACGGTCGGCATGACATCCTCCGTTTCGACTAGAGCATTCACTCTAGTGCGTTTGCTCTAGTCTGGAGGAGTGAGCGAGCAGATGTCAACGACCACCCGCGACCGCTTGGTGACCGCGGTCGCCGAACTGATGCGCGTGCACGGGTACAGCGCGATCACCGTCAAACAGATCACCGCCGCCGCCGGTGCTCCGATGGGGTCGCTGTATCACCACTTTCCGCAGGGGAAGGTGCAGATCGCGGCCGAGGCGTTACGCAGCACCGGTGCTGCCTACATCCAGTTGCTGCCGTTGTTGATGGACCCGCACGAAGATCTGCGGGTGGCCGTGCCCGCCGCGTTCTCCGACGCTGCTCGCGCACTCGAGGAATCCGGGTGGATGAACATGTGCCCGGTGGGCACCGTCGCGGGGGAGGTCGCCGACAGCGAGCCGGTCCTGCGCGAGGTCGCCGCCGAGGTGATGCGGGACTGGATCGACCAGGGCGCAACATATTTCGTCCGACGCGGAGTCGCGGAATCCGCGGCGCGCGAGTTGATTCTGGCGATGCTGTCCGCGCTGGAAGGAGCTTTCATTCTGGGCCGCACGCTGCGTTGCGCCCAGCCGTTGCGGGCGGCCGGTCAGGCGATGGCGGCGCGGGTGGACATCGTGCTCACACCACAATGACCGTGTCACGGGCCCTGTGACACGGTTGTGGTTGTGCGAGTGGATGATTCATCTACGCGGCGGCGAGCGCTGCGGTGATCTTGCCGGTCATGTCGGCCATCGTCGGGTTGGGCTGCGGCTGGAACAGCGCGGTGGTGTCGATGGCCACGCCGATGGTGTTGCGGAAGTTCTCGGCCTCGACCGGGTCATGCTTGCCGAGCAGGCTCACCGCCGCCGTGAGAGCGGGCAGCACCTGATCAGCCAGTTCGGCGACCGACGACCCGCTCAGGGCGATGCGTCCGGACTTCTCGGCCAGGACATGTCCGACCAGGCCGGTCGCCGACGACAGCGCGATGCTGCCGGCCGTGGCGATCTTGTGCGGCTTACTGGTGGCCCCGCCGGCTGCGGCGAGGAGGGAGACGGCGCCGTACGCGGCGGTCCGCAGGGTGGTCTTTTCCTGGGTGGTGAGGGTGACAGACATGATGGTGTTCTCCTTGTGTGTTGTTGTGCGGTACGGGGATTGGAAGATTCAGCTGCTTGCCGACGAGGTCGCCTCGACTTCGCGCACGGCGTCGGCGATGGCGCGGAAGTCCTTTTTCAGGATCGCGCCGTGGTTGCTGGGGACCTTCGCGCTGATGCGGATATTGGGGTTGGTGGCCAGCACGGCATCCAGGCCGGTGCGGATCTTTTCCTGCTCGTCGCCCTTGCTGCCGAACGAGGTTCCCGACGCGACCACGTACCGCACCGGGTCGGTGATGGCGTTCAGGACCGGGGTCAGGTTTTTCACGCTGGACAGCTTGCCCAGTTCGATATTGCTGTCGGCCTGCTGCTTCGCGGTCAAACGGGGCGCCAGGCCGGTGGGGCGGGCCAGCGGAAGGACCCAGCTCAGCCGCTTGAACAGTTTGCGGATGCGCAGTTCCATGGCCTCGTCGAGCCAGTCGTAGGGGAAGGCGCCGTCGACCAACACCGCACCCAGCGCGGCGCCGGGGTTGCGGCTGGTCCAGTGCGCGCCCAGGTAGGCGCCGTAGGACCAGCCGACCAGGATCGGCTTCTCGGTGATGCCGCGTGCGGCCAGGATCGCGTGGATGTCGCGCACGCAGGTGTCGAAGGAGTAGTCGGCGGACTTCTTGGACTTACCGCGGGCCCGCTCGTCGAAGGTGATGTGACGGTAGCCGGGGCCCAGTTCGGCGATGACCTTGCGCCAGTAGCCCTGGGTGCCGAACTGGCCGTTGAGGTAGATCACCGGGGTGCCGGTGCCGCCGGTGTCGGTGACCGCGAGTTCGGTGTCGTCGATGGGGACCATGCCGGTCCAAGCGGTGGTGGTGGCGGTGGAGTTCGAGGAAGTCATTGCCATGTCCTTGCGTTGCGATGTTCGGGCTTTACTGATGATTGAAGAGTATGTTGCGTTCACTGTTCTGTCAACACTTGATTTCAATTAAAACCCATGTGGGAGTGCGTAAAGACCCTGGCATTGCAATGAATATGACAGTGAATGCAACGGGTAGCCGCATTGCGTATTGCAATGAGATGACAGTGAATGCATACTGGGCGTGGGACAGGCGACCACGCCTCGTACCGGTGAACAGAGAGGTGACCAGCAGCGATGCCAGGAGGCAGACTCACCGACGCGGACCGCCAGCACATCGCGCAGGGCCTGGCGCAAGGACTCGGCTACGCCGAAATCGGCCGGACACTGGGCCGACCCGCCTCGACCGTCATGCGCGAAGTCACCCGCAACGGCGGACCCGACGACTACCGCGCCCACCGCGCACAACAGGCCACCCAGCAACGCGCCCGCCGACACAAACAACCCCAACCGGACCCGCCCCCGATCCCCGACAACGGCTACGGACGCGACCCCCAAGCCGTCGCGGACTTCGCCGAATCGTTCACCGCCCTGCTCATCGAACAGGGCCTGCCGCGCATGGAAGCCAGAGTGCTTGCCTGCCTACAGATCACCGACGCCGGCGCCCTCACCGCCGCCGAACTGGTCGAACGCCTGCGTGTGAGCCCCGCGTCGATCTCCAACGCGGTCGCCTTCCTCGAACAGCAGGGCATGTTGCGTCGTGAACTGGTCCCCGGACAGCGCCGCGAACGCTACGTCATCGACGACGACATCTGGCTACGCAACCTCGCCGCCTCGGTCCACATGCAAAACGCCCTCGCCGCCATCACCCGCCGCGGAGTCGAAGTCCTCGGCCCCGACACACCCGCGGGCGCCCGCTTCGAACTATCGGGGGAATTCGTGCTCATCGTCGGCGCGGCACTACGCCAGGCCATGGAGCAGTGGCAACAGCGGCTGGCCGAGCGTGCGCGCTACTCATAGATCGTCGCTGCGCGCAGGGCAGTCTGCATGACCTCCCAGCTGCTCCACGGGATCGGGACACCACGGTTGGCGTAAAAGCCCTCAGCATCGGCAAGCCAACCGGCCAGCGCCTCCAGGTAGTCCGGCAACGAATGATTGTCCCAGTGCGCGGGGGGACCAGCTGACCAGTCCGCAACCAACGCACGCACTGCGGAGACCATCCGGTCATTCGCCCCTGCCGCCACCGCCGACGGACAGCCAGGCAGACCACAGTCTTCGTCCGGGTCGCCGTCCGGGTTGGACAGGTCGTGCTCGAACTCGTAGTGGAAGCACACGTAATGCATCCCTTCGAACACTGTGTAGTTGTCGCGACCCACTCGAACGGGTCGGCCGCAGCGACGGCAGATCGGGCTGCTGGTGGTATCGGGCACGTGAGGATCATGGCAAATGGTCCGGGTGCAGGTCCTTGCCTCGGGTAGGTGACGAAATCGGAATGCGGTCCGATCGGCGCTCTGGCAGCATGGCCGGATGCCGGATCTGCTGTGGAGCGAGGTCAAGAACTTCTTCGACCCCAACTTGATGGGTGATCTGCCGGATCTGTGGGTGCCCGACACCTCTGTCGAGGACTGGCAGGCGGTTTTCGAACTGATCCGTTCCAGCGGGTGGGCATGGGAGTACGCGGAGGACGGCACCGTGCGACCGCTACCGCCTGCGGCGGACGTGCTGCCGCGTCCTGTTGATGCGGAGTCGGTCACGCTGCGGGTCAGGCCCGTGCCGGGCGTGGAGGTGATCTTTTGGCCGATGTCGGCCACCGACATCGATTTCGACGTGAACCTCCGTGAGCTGCAAGGCCAGGAAGGCGTGGATACCCTGTGTGGCTTGTTGTGTGCGCTGGGCCGCTTACTCGGCAAGCCGGTGTTCCTGTGTGCCGAAGGCCGCCAGCACGGCTACCCGGTGCTCGGGTTCGACCCGGCAGCTGACCGTGTGGTGCTGCTGGCAGATCCAGAACTCTGAAGACCTTGTTCCGCGCGCGGACCCACTGCGATGCGTGTGGATAGGCAGGCCCCGCCTCTACGAAATCTATTCTGCTGCAGGGTGTTTCGACCGGCTAACCGGTCGGGGTGAGGACGATTCGGGCGACCAGGGCTCGGTGGTCGGCGCCGGGGAGGGGGAGGGTTTCGACGGTGGTGGCGTGGGCGTTGGCTAGGAGGAAGTGGTCTATGCCGACCAGTGGGGGGAACGGTTTGTCGGTGGGGTAGGTGGGGAGGTGGCCTGCGCCTGCTTGGGTGGCGGCGTCGGCGAAGGGGGCGGTGGTCATGGTGCGGAACAGGGCGTGGTCGTGGGTGGCGTTGAAGTCGCCGCCCACTATGGCGGGGCGGTCGGTGGGGGCGTTGCGCAGGATTTCGTTGAGGCGGGTCAGTTCGTCGGCCCAGACAGCGGTGTCGTAGACGGGTGGGACGGGGTGGAAGGCGTAGATCGTGACCGGGCCTACGTCGGGGATGGTGGCGGTGGCGGAGATCTGGTTGAGGATGTAGCCGTCGTATTCGGTGGTGTGCGACAAGGGGAATCGGCTCCAGATGCCGGTGCCGCTGGCTGTTTGACCGGGGGCCAGGTAGCGGTGGGGGAGGAGGTGGTCCAGGCCTGCGCGGGACAGGGCGTCGACGGCGGGGCGGGTGAGTTCGTTGACGGTGAGGATCGCGATGTCGCGGGTGCGGACCTGGTCGACGAGTGCGGCGGGGTCGGCGCCGTCGAAGAGCAGGTTGGCTTGCATCGCCATGATCGGGTGGCCGTTGCCGCCGGGCTCGGCGAAGTACAGCGGGGCCTGGGTGGCGAGGCCCGCGCCTGCGACGATTACGGCCACACCGGCCGCGACCCACTGGCGAGTTGCGGCGAATCCGACAGCGCCGATCACCGCGCCGCACATCAGATAGGGCGCCCCGGATGCGGCCAGCACCAACGGTTCCAGCGGCCACCGGATGAAATGCAGTGCCACGCCGGCCGCTGCTGCGAGCGTTGCGGCGCCGGCCAGCAGGCGGATACCGGTCCGGATTACCTGCGGTGTCATCTCGCCAGCCAAGCACGGGTCGGGAGTTCGCGCGAACGAGCGCTCACCGGTCGGCGCAGTTTCGCTCACCTCGAGTCCACGGTCGCGAGCAGGGGCGCAAGGGCCCGAAGACCGGCGGGTGGCGCGGGGGAGGTGCCAATGGTGGTAGGAAAGGGGGCGTGTCGGCATCTGGCGAGAATTCTGGTTCCCACGGTCGGTCGCGCGCGGAGGACGAGGTGGTGGAGCTGGTCAGCAAGCTGATCCAGTTCGACACCTCCAACACCGGCGACCTGGCCACCACCAAGGGCGAGCAGGAATGCGCGCACTGGGTGGCCCAGCAATTGCACGAAGTCGGGTACGAGACCGAGATCGTGGAATCGGGCGCGCCCGGACGCGCGAATGTGTTCGCGCGGTTGAAAGGTGCCGACCCGAATCGCGGCGCGTTGATGATCCACGGGCACCTGGACGTGGTGCCCGCCGAGGCCGCCGACTGGAGCGTGCACCCGTTCTCGGGTGCGGTGCGCGACGGGTACGTGTGGGGGCGCGGCGCGATCGACATGAAGGACATGGTCGGCATGACCCTGGCGCTGGCTCGTCAGTTCAAAGCCGAAGGCACGGTGCCGCCACGGGATCTGGTGTTCGCGTTTCTGGCCGATGAGGAGAACGGCGGCAAATGGGGGTCGCAGTGGCTGGCAGACAACCGGCCCGACCTGTTCGAAGGCGTCACCGAGGCGGTCGGTGAGGTCGGCGGGTTCTCGCTGACCGTGCCGCGACCCGACGGCACCGAACGCAGGCTCTACCTGGTCGAAACCGCCGAAAAGGGCCTGGGCTGGATGCGGTTGCGGGCCAAGGCGCGCGCCGGGCACGGGTCGTTCCTGCACGACGACAACGCGGTCACCATCCTCGCCGAAGCCGTCGCACGACTGGGCAGGCACACCTTCCCGATCGTGCTGTCGGATTCGGTGGCCGAGTTCCTGGCCGCGGTCAGCGAGGAGAGCGGGCTGGCATTCGACCCGCACGGACCCGACATCGAAGGCCAACTGGCCAAACTGGGCACCATTTCGCGGATCATCGGCGCGACCCTGCGCGACACCGCCAACCCGACGATGCTGCAGGCCGGATACAAGGCCAACGTCATCCCACAAACGGCCGAAGCCGTGATCGACTGCCGGGTGGTGCCGGGACGGCAGGCGGCGTTCGAACGCGAAGTCGACGAGCTGATCGGACCCGACGTGGAACGGGAGTGGATCACCAAACTGGACTCCTACGAGACCACCTTCGACGGGCACCTGGTCGACGCCATGAACGACGCGGTGCTGGCCCACGACGCCAACGGGCGCACCGTGCCCTACATGCTGTCCGGTGGCACCGACGCGAAAGCGTTCGCGCGCTTGGGGATTCGCTGCTTCGGGTTCGCACCGCTGCAACTGCCGCCGGACTTGGACTTCACCGCGCTGTTCCACGGGGTGGACGAACGAGTGCCGGTGGCATCGCTGGAATTCGGCACCAGGGTGCTGGAACACTTCCTTCTGCACAGCTGACCTCGACTGGAAAGGTCTTTCTATGAGCTACAACCCCTACGACGCGCTGCCGCAGGTGCCGTCGTTCACTGTCACTTCCGCCGACATCACCGACGGTCAGCCGTTGGCCAACGATCAGGTGTCGGGGGTGTTCGGATCCGGCGGCAAAGACATCTCACCGCAGCTGAGCTGGTCCGGATTCCCCTCCGACACACAGAGTTTCGCGGTGACCGTGTTCGACCCCGACGCACCGACCGCGTCCGGGTTCTGGCACTGGGCGGTGGCCAATATTCCGGTCTCGGTGACGTCGCTGGACGTCGGTGCCGGTAGCGAGGGCGGGACGCTGCCCGCCGGTGCGGTGAGCTTGCGCAACGACGGCGGGTTTCCCGGCTTTGTCGGCGCGTCCCCGCCCAAAGGTCATGGGCCGCACCGGTATTACGTGGTCGTGCACGCGGTCGACGTCCCCGAACTCGAGATCGGACCCGACTCCACCCCCGCCTACCTCGGGTTCAACCTGTTCTTCCACACGCTGGCCAGGGCTACCCTGATCGGCACCTACGAACAGAACTGACACAACAGCGGTGGCCCCGGGGAAAACCCCAGGGCCACCGCTGTTCTCGCTGATTACTTCACGTTGATGACATGCTCGGGCGGCGTCTCGGCGTAGAGCTCGGTAATGGTCTCGGCGTACTTGTTCGAGATCGGCGTGCGCTTGAGCGACATCTTCGGGGTCAGCTCGTCACCGCCGGGCTCCCACAGATTGTCCACGATCACGAAACGCTTGATCTGCTCCACCCGCGACAGCTTCCGGTTGCCCTCCAGCACCGCTTCTCTGACCTCGTCGACGATTTCCTTGCGACGCGCCAACTCAGCGTGCGTGGCATCGGTGGCACCGAAGTCCTTGGCGCGCAACGCCACAACGTCGGGATCGAGCATGATCAGCGCGGTGATGTAAGCGCGCGCCTCACCGATGGCCACGGCCTGACCGATCATCGACGACGCCGCCTTCATCGCGTTCTCGATATTGGACGGAGCGATGTTCTTACCCGCCTCGCTGATGATCAGTTCCTTCTTACGGTCCACGATCCGCAGGTAACCGTCAGCGTCCAGGGTGCCGATGTCGCCGGTGTGCAACCAGCCGTCGTCGTCGATCGCCTCCGCGGTCTTGTCGGGCATATTGCGGTAACCGGGCGTGATGATCGGGCCGCGGATCAACACCTCACCGTCGGCATCCAAACGCAACTCCACCCCGTCCATCACCCGCCCCACCGAACCGGGGCGCGGCGAGTCCAGGTCGGTGAAGGTGCCGACACCCGAGGTTTCCGACATCCCCCACACCTCGCTGACCGCGAAACCCAAGCCCAAGAAGTACTCCAGGGTCTCCGGCGGCACCGGCGCGGCACCCGACGCCGCGCACTTCAACTCCTGCAAACCCAACGCCGCACGCAACTTCGACAACACCAGCGCATCCGCGATCTTGTGCTGAAGGCCCAGCAGCAGCGGACTCTGCCCCGCCAGATTCGCCTTCGCCTGCGCGACACCGACACCGATCGCCCAGTTGGCCAACAGCTTCTTGACCGGGCTCGGCTCGACCGCGAGCTTGTTCTCGATCCCGGTCTTGATCTTCTGCCACACCCGCGGCACCCCGAAGAACACCGTCGGCCGGGCATCGGGCAGCGCCGCGGCGATCTCGCGCGGATCGGGCACCGTGGTCAGCTGGATGCCGGTGAGCAGGCTCATCGCGTGCGCGGAAATACGGTCCGCGACATGCGCGGCGGGCAGATACGACACCGCACGGTCATCGAAACCGACCTTCAGTGGACCCGCGACCAGGCCGATGACCTGCGCGATCACATTCTTCTGGGTGAGCTCGACACCCTTGGACGGGCCGGTGGTGCCCGAGGTGTAGATCAACGTGGCCAGGTCGGTGGGCTGCACCGCTTTCCAGGCCGCGTCGAAATCGAAATCCGGGGCCGGGTCGGTCGCCAGAGTCGCCAGAGCGACCGTGCCCTCGGCGGTGCCGTCCACGAGCACGGTGTGCTCGACCTGCGCACCGGAAGAACGAATCAGATCGAGGAACGCCTGCTCGGTGACGACCACCTTGTTGCCCGCATTGGCGAACACATGCGCGATCTGCTCGGGCGAACTGGTGTTGTACACCGAGAACGGGACCGCGCCCAGATGCAGTGCGGCAGTGTCGATCAGGTTGAACTCGGGCCGGTTGGTGAGCATGATGCCCACCGCATCCCCATGTCGCACACCGAGTTTCGCCAACCCGGCCGCCAACGCTTGCACCCGCGACGCGTACTCGGACCAGGTGATCTCCTGGGTACCACCGACCGTGCGCAAAGCGATCTGATCGGGCCGCAAAGCGGCAGTCTGCTGGAAGGCGGCGGGCACGGTGTGCACCGTGACGCCCGAAGCGTGCGCGAAACCGATGTCTGTCATATCCCTGTTCCCATAGGCCGAGCTTGGACGCCGAGCCAATGCGAGTGAAACTGCCTCGTTATCTCGAGACAGGGACATCGACAGTGGCGTGGCTCACTTATCGTAACCGGACATACGGGATTGTGATGGGGGTTACCGCCGACGGCCGAAACGCGATCGCTGCCACCATCGCGGCCGGTCCTGGGCCACCTGCGGATCGGCGACCTCGGTCGATGCGGCCGGAAGCGGTGCCCATGGCGCGAAATCGCCCGGGATCATGTGCTTGCGGCGGCGGACTTTGGCGTCGAGGTAGCGACGTCCGCGTTCGGTGTGGAGCTGGATCGCCAGGGGTAGAACCTCGACCGCGATTCCCGCGTCGGTCAACGCCCGTACCTTGTCCGGATTGTTGGTCAGCAGGCGTACCTGGTGCAGGCCCAGATTCAGCAGCGACTTCGCCACCAACTCGTAGCGGCGGGTGTCCGGGTTCAAGCCGAGGTGCTCGTAGCTATCGAAGGTGTCGATCTGGAGCATTTCGCTGGTCTGGTAGCCGATGGCCTTCCAGATCAGGCCCGCGCCGCGACCCTCTTGTTCGAGGTAGACCAGCACCCCGGCACCTTCGGCTTGGATCTTGTTCATCGACAGCGCCAGCTCCGGGCCGCAGTCGCAGTCATCGGACCCCAGCGCGTCACCGTAGAGGCAGCGGGAATGCACACGGACGAGGGGCTTTTCGCCCAGCTGTCCGAACACGAGCACGTAGCCGCCGTCGGTCGGGCTATCGATGGTGTGTACCTGCACCGGCATCTGGGCGCCGTTGCGGCTGAATTGATGCACCGGTGGCACAGTGTCAGCGAACCATCCGTTCGCCGTTATCGGCGTGCTGCGGACGGGACCGGTGATCGTCAAGCGCTCCTCCGAGGCTGTTCCGACAGCGGGAAACCCGCTGCGTGGACGGCATGATCATGGCAACGGCGCGACTGTACTCGGTATGTGGCGTGCGACACGTTAGCCGGGTGTCACATCAGCATTAAGAGTGTCATCGTCGACGGGTGCGTACAGGCGCACGATCCGATCGATCTCGTGCACAGGTGGCATCGACACCGCCACCGCACCCAAATTCTGGGTGGGCATCATCGCCGCAGTGGCCCACACGAAATCGTGTGCGGCCAGCGGTGTTTCGCAGTTCACGAGTCGATAGGCCAGTGCGCCGGTGAAGGCTGCGGCAGCACCGACGGAGGCCTTGAGAACCTGCGGAAAGTGATCAATGACGGCCTCGACTGTGTCAGAGGCGACGACGCAGTGAAAGTTCTCCACCGTGCAGACAGTGCCCACACCCAGACCCCTCAGCAATCGGGGGACGTCGTCGGTGGATTCGGCAGGCGCGTCGGGCAGCAGGGCTGCCAGATCCGCGCCCGCGCCGACGAGATAGTCGACCGCGCTCAGATACTGGTACAGGCCTTGCGGAACTGCCATCGCCGGCGTCGGACACACGATGACCGGTGGTTTGGGGTCCATCTGCGACACCATCGACAGCACCTGTTCGATCACCGAGGGTGGTTGCTCGAAGCTCAGGACCACCACGTCCGAGGCTTCCAACGCCGCACGCAATCCCGGACGGTGCAGGTCCTCGTCCTGAAGTTGGACACTGCTGTCCCGACAGCCGATGATGTGGGATTCACCGTTGGGGGCGATGACCACCGCGGTGACAAGCGACGGCGCGAACGGCACGACCTTGACCAGGTCCAGGTTCACGCCCTCGTCCTTGATGAATTCGAGAATGCGGCGGCCATATTCGTCGCCGCCGACTGCGCAAGCCAAGTGCACGTTGATTCCAAGACGTGCTGCGGCCACGGCCCGGTTGAGTCCTTTGCCGCCGGGATGGCCGACGAAGGTGCCGCTGGCCGCGTCATCGGCCGCGGGAAAGTTGTCGACGCGATACAGGTGATCGATGACGGCGTCGCCGAAAACCGTGACGGTGCCGCGGCGCTCGGGCACCGTGGTCGGTTGCGCGCTCGATGGTCCCGCCATGGGATAGCCCGAGTCGGTGGCCAGCAGTCCGGCCAGGGCGGTGAATGCGGTGTGCTCGGAGAACGTGCGCAACCGTTTGACCGTCGGTACCTCGGGAACAGGGTCGACATCGAGCAGGGTGTGCAGCGCAATCCACTGTTCTGTCAATGCCTCTCGACGTTCCCCGAGGTTATCTGCATAAAGGCGTTCGACATCGATACCGACGCCGGACCGGTCGCGGAACAGGCCCAGCGACAGCACCGCGTCCACGATCAGGCGTTCTGTGGGTGGCAGCCACTGGGCGACCTCGCACACCACCGGCAGGATCGACTCCTCGACGGTGGCCCCGGTGCGGCGGGCGTGGCGTCGTACCGATACCAGCTCTAGCAGGGGCGCAGCGTCGATTTCGGTGTGGCGCAAGCGTTCTGCGCTCAGGCCCGCGTACTTTCCCAGTCTCGCCAGGATGGAGCGGATCGCGGCGACGCGAGCATCCTGGGGAACCGTGGGCACGTTGCCTCCCGTGAACTTCTCGATGGAAACCAGTGTCCGGTTCGGGGCGGACGCCGAACTGCGATCGCCAGAATTCGGGGTTTGCCACCACCGAAATCCGGCAATTACCAACGTACAACGGCAATTGACCGCAGTGAAGGGCAAATGCCACACTGGAATTGGCGATACAGCGAGTTCACGCAGGATATGGCGGGCTCGAGGTGCAGTCGGCGCCACCGCTGATGCACGTGCCGGACGCGACAGGACGGTCGCGTTCGCGCATCTGGAGGAATCGGGAGCCTGGAGCTCCCCAGTTGGAATCGGAGAATCCGATGACCATTCACCTGACCCCGGACGACATGCGCAGCACCCGCAGCCCCGAGTACGCCGTGCGTATGGTCACCGACCCGGATATCTGGCAGTTGAGTTGGCTGCCCGAACGCAAGCTCACCCGCGAACAGGCTTACGCGGGAATGAAACTCGACGAGTTGATCAGCGATCTGGCCGTCGCTCACGACCGGTTGGTGCACGCGCAGATCAGTGCCTACGCCGACGAACTGGGGATCGTGTGGCAACAAGCCGCCATTCGGCTGTTCAAGCGGATGATCGGACGGTTGGACAACGGCGACCCCGAGGAGGCGGCCCAGTGGGTGTCGGTCCGGGGCCCGCGTACCTCGCCGCAGTTGTTCGGGCACGGTAACGCGCAGCGTCGGGTCTACTTCGGGTAGCTCACACCGAGTGGGCGCGGTGTTCGGCGCCGACCGCGTCGGACAACGACGCGTAGCCACCGGCGCGCAGTTTCGCGGCGATGGTGCGGTGGATGCGGGTGGTCCAGAAGGGGCCGCCGTAGATGAAGCCGGTGTAGCCCTGCAGCAGGGTGGCGCCGGCGAGGATGCGGGCCCAGGCTTGATCGGGGGTTTCGATGCCGCCGACCGAGATCAGCACGACCTGGTCGCCGACGCGGGCGTAGAGGCGGCGCAGGACTTCCAGGGAGCGGTCGGCGACGGGGGCGCCGGACAGGCCACCCGCGCCCATGGCCTCGACTTCGGCGGCGGGGGTGCGCAGGCCGTCGCGGCGGATGGTGGTGTTGGTGGCCACGATGCCGGCCAGGCCCAGTTCGACCGCGAGGTCGGCGACGGCGTCGATGTCATCGTCGGAGAGGTCGGGGGCGATTTTCACCAATACCGGCACCGAGACGCTGTCGAGCACGGCCTGCAGGATCGGGCGCAGTGACTCCACGGCTTGCAGGTCACGCAGGCCGGGGGTGTTGGGGGAGGACACGTTGACCACGACGAAGTCCGCGAGCGGGCCGAGTAATCGGGCGCTGGTCGCGTAATCGCCCGCGGCGGCCTCGGGTTCGGTGATCTTGGTCTTGCCGATGTTGGCGCCGATCGGGACGGTGGGGTGCGCGCCGTGCAGGCGGGCGGCCGCGGCGGCGGCACCGTGGTTGTTGAAACCCATCCGGTTGATCAGGGCGTGATCGGCGGGTAGCCGGAACAGGCGCGGTGCGGGGTTGCCCGGCTGGGCGTGCGCGGTGACGGTGCCGATCTCGGCGAAACCGAAACCCAGTGTCCCCCAAGCGTTCACGCCGTCGGCGTTCTTGTCGAAACCGGCGGCCAGGCCCAGCGGTGCGGGGAAGTCGACCCCGAACGCGGTGGTGGCCAGGATCGGGTCGGGCACCACGGTGAGCTTGCGGGCCAGCCAGCGGGTGGGCGGGAACCAGGTGGCGAAACGCAGCGAGGCGAACACCAGGTGATGAACCCGCTCGGGCGGGATCAGGAACATCAGGCGTAACAGCAGGGCGTACATGGTCGGCTCACAATCCGGGTTCGGGCACAGGCAGGACGGCATTACGGCGGCGGCGCAACAACACCCGGCGACTGCCGTCGGTGTAGGCGCGCACCCGCGACAGTTCCCACCCGCCGAATTCGGCCGAGATGGTCAGTCGCATCGAGGCGGTGACCCGGTTGACGTCCGGCGGCAGGCGCAGCGGCACGTATTCGTAGTCGTCGTTGCTGGTTTCCCAGCTCGGCGGCACCGCCGAGCGTGCGTTGCGATGCGGTGCTGCCATCACTGCCCTGCCTTCCGCTCGGTCGCGCCGATCCGCTGCAGACCGTCGCCGGTGGCCGAGGCCACGAACAGGTCGCCGGTGGCGGGGTCGACGGTGATCGCGTCGGGTTGGCGCAGTGTCGCGAACCTGGCCACTTCGACACCGATCCCGGTCGACAGGTCGTAGCCCACCACCTCGTTGCTCTGTGTGCAGCTGACCCACACCAGTTCCGAGCGCGGGTCGTATGCGAGCGCGTAAGGCGACGATAATACCGGGAAACGCTGCCGCAGCACGAGCGGACCGGCCGAATAGACCAGCAGTTCACCGCCCGCGGTGTCGGCGACGATGATGCGGCCGTGGGGGTCGGTGATGGCGTTGGTGGCGCCGTCGCCCGCGCGCAACATCAGACCCAGCGCTTCGTTGCCCACCGCGACCACGGCGGTTTGCTTGCGGTCGAGCACGGTGATGTTGTCGCCGGTCGCGGCGATGTAGTCGGCGGAGATCAGGCCCGTGATGGTGCGGGTGACGGTGCCGTCGGCAGCGATCTCGCGGATGGTGCCGTCGGCGGTGCCCACTACGAGGGTGCCGTCGGTGCGAGTTTGCACGCTGTGCACGTCCCCGTCGACGGGGAGTTCGGTGAGGGCGCCTGTGGTCGCGTCGACGCGAATCACCCGGTTCGGGGCGGCGATCAGCACTTCGCCGGGATTGCCCTGCGATAGCGAGACGCCTGCGGCAGGCAGCGGCACTGTGCGAGTGGTGGTCGCGGTGGCGGGGTCGATCAGCGTCAGGGTGGTGCCCGCGGTGTCCAGGGCGGCCAGTCGCGCGGTGCCGCGTTCGGCGAGCAGGGCCTTGGTGGCGGCGGCGGGGTAGACCTGGCCCGCGGGATTCGCGGTGGCGGGGGAGACCGCCGCGGTGGCCGGTGGCCTGGTCGCCACGTCGGGTCCGCTGTTACCGCACCCGGTCAACGCCACTACAACCACCGCGCCGAACAACGCAGGGGCGACCGAGCCGCGAGGGCGCATACACCGAACTCCTTCATTCCGCACGAGGTGAACGCTTGATCACCATCTGACCATGATGACTCACCAGTAGCTTCGACCGGGTAGCGCGCGTGGGAGCTGTCAGTGACCCGCGTTACTGTTGACGTGTCGACAACATTGAGCGCCAGGTAGGGCAGGAGATCCCCACGATGACCGACGCGACACCCGCGGGTTTCGGCATCGACGACATCTGGGTCGGCCCGTTCGCGCACGGTTTCGGCACCACCGACGACGGCCACCCCTTCGCCTTCCGCACCCGCGGCGCGACCCTGTCGGTGCAGATCTACCGCGCCGACCTGGGCGATACCGTGCCCGGCTCCGCCGACGTGGTCGCCAAAGCCGCAGCTCAGGTCACCGATATCGACCTCGGTGATGCTCGCAGCATCAGTGCCTTCGTGCGCGATCTGCTGCCCGCCGCCACCCCGGTCGCAGGTCCTGAAACCGGTGACATCTCCACAGTTCGGGGCATCCTGGGGCGGATCAGTGCCGTCATTGATGGTATGTAGATGGTGATGTCATCCACACTTTTCGCCAGGGCCGCTGCGGCCACCGCCTGCCTCACGGCTCTCGTCACCCTCGCCGCCTGCGCGTCGAGCTCCGACGAGGCCTCGGTCGACGCCGCACGGTCCTCGGCCAACGCCTCCCTGTCCTCCTCCGTCGCGGTCTCGGTCAGCAAGGCCAACGTGCCGTTGCCCGGCGCCCCCGAACTCGACGCGCAGATCAAACGCGCGCTGGACCCGGCCCTGCCCGATGTCGAGCGCACCGAACTGATCGAGGACGGTGCCGCGTTCTCCGACGCCATCCCCGACATGTACAAGGCGTTGCGCGACAACCCGCACGCTGTCTACGGCGTGGTGGACCCGGTGTTCGACAACCGCGACGGCACGCTGACCGCGACCATGCGCTTGGACAAGGACGGGTCGGGCTCCAACGTGCGCACCACCATCGTGCATTTCGTGCTGTTGGACGGTAAGTGGAAGATCTCGCGCACCGACCTGTGCGGGATTCTGCGCTCGGCCGATTACCGCACAGCAGCCTGCGGCTGACATGCGTGAATCTCGATCCCTGCGGTGGGGCCGTTTCGTGCACCGCCACCGATTTCTCGTGCTCGGATTCTTCGTGGCGGCGGTGCTGGTGTCGGGGTGGTTCGGTCGCGACCTGACCGACCGGTACACCCAGGAGGGTTGGTTCGACGAGTCCAGCCAGTCGGTGGCGGCGTCGAAACTGGCCGACGACACGTTCGGCCGCGACACCGACGGCGACCTGATCGTCATCTACACCGCACCCCCGGGCACCACCGTCGACGACCCGGGAGTGCGCGGACCGGTCACCGCGGCGCTGGCCGATCTGCGCAAGACGCACGGCGCCCAGATCCACAAGATCGACAGCTATTGGGACAGCCCGTTTTCCGCGAATGCCTCCGATCCGACCAAACAGCACGCGTTCGCCAGCATCGGGTTGGCCGGTGGTGGCGGCACGGCCACGGTGAACAACTATCTGGCGCTGAAACCGCATTTGGACGCGGGCGTGCCGGGCGGGGGTCCCGGGGGCACGACCGTGCAGCTGGCCGGGCTGCAGCCGGTGGTCGAGGGCATCAATATCGGGATGCAGCACGACATCAAGCGCGCGGAGATCATCGCGTTGCCGATCGTGGCGATCCTGCTGTACTTCGTGTTCGGCGGGGTGATCGGCGCGCTGCTGCCGGTGTTGATCGGCGGCCTGACGATTTTGGGCACGTCCGGGATTTTGCGGGTGCTCACCGCCCATATCGAGGTCAACGTGTTCGCCGCGGCGGTGATGACCCTGGTGGCATTGGGATTGGCGATCGACTACGGGCTGTTCACGGTGACCCGGTTCCGGGAGGAACTGGCCGCCGGACGCTCGGTCGAGGACGCGACCGCGCGCACCGTGGCCACCGCGGGCCGCACCGTGCTGTTCTCCGCGGCGATCATCGCGGTGAGTCTGGGTGCGCTGTTCATCTTCCCCAACGGGGTGTTGCGGTCGGTGCCCTACGGTGGCATCTCCGCGGTGATGTTGGCGGCGTTGTTGTCGGTGACGGCGCTGCCCGCCGCGTTGAGCATCGTCGGGCACCGTGTGGACTGGTTGGGCTGGAAACGCTTCTCGCGCAGCAAGACCGAGGCCCAGATCGACTCGGGATTCTTCTCCCGGTTGGCGCGATGGGCGATGCGCAAGCCGTGGGCGGTGGTCATTCCGATCGTGCTCGGGTTGTTGGCGTTGAGTATTCCGTTGCGCCACATCGAGTTCGGGGGGATCAGCGAGAAATACCTGGCCGTGAACAACCCCGCGCGAGTGGCCCAAGAGGACTTCGACCACCTGTTTCCCGGGTTCCGCACCGAACCGTTGAAACTGATCGTGGTCGGTGCCTCACCCGAACAGCTGGGCGATATCCGGTTCGAAGCCAATCAGGTTCCCGGGCTGACCGGACGATTCGAACCCGCCGCGGCGACCAAGGACAACGTCAACGTGCTGTCGGCGGGGCTGGGTGACAAACGCGACGCCGACCGGGTGATCGACACCTTGCGCGCGCTACCCGCGCCACCGGGCGTACAGGTGATGGTCGCCGGCATTCCCGCGCTGGAACGCGACAGCATCAACGGCCTGATCGACGGGCTACCGCTGCTGTTGGCGATCCTGATCGCCGCGGCGCTGGCGTTGATGATCGCGGCGTTCCGGTCGGTGATCCTGGCGGTCAAAGCCGTGGCGATGAGCGCGCTGAGCTTGTTCTCCACGCTGGGCGTGCTGACCTGGATCTTCGTGGAAGGACACGGTGCCGGGATATTCCACTTCACGCCGGGGCCGTTGATGTTCGCGGTGGTGGCCTTGATCGTGACGGTGATCTTCGGTTTGTCCACCGACTACGAGGTGTTCCTGCTGTCGCGGATCGCGGAGAAACGCGCCGCCGGGGCCGACGCGCAGGAGTCGATCCGCTACGGCGTGGCCCACACCGGCGGGGTGATCACCTCGGCGGCGGCCATTTTGATCGTGGTCACCGGCGCGTTCGGGTTCTCGGACCTGGTTCTGATGAAATACATCGCCTACGGAATGATCGTGGCGCTGATCATCGACGCCACGATCATCCGCATGATCCTCACACCGGCACTGCTGAAGATCATCTGGAAGTAGTCAGGTCGTCTTGATGGTGCCGCCGTCGATCACCAGGTCCGCGCCGAGAATGTTGGCGGCGCGGCCCGAGGCGAGGAAGGCGATCAGGGCGGCTACCTCGTCGGGTTCGGAGATGCGCCGCGAGGCGATGCCGAACTGATCAGGTAGCGCCGCCAGGAACTGGTCTTGGGAAATACCGTGGGCGGCAGCCATTTTCGCGCCGACACGGTGTTCGTCGCGCCAGATCCTGGTGCCGACGGGGCCGGGGGAGACCGTGTTGACGCGCACGCCCTGCGGTCCGAATTCCTCGCTGAGGCGTTTACCGAGGGAGGTGAGGGCGGCTTTGGCTTCGCTGTAGCCGACGGGGCCGGCCGCAGGCAGGTGGGCGTTGATCGAGGAGACGTTGATGATGGTGCCGCGGCGGTCGAGCAGGCTCGGCAGGGCGGCGCGGGTGGACCAGATGGCGCTGAACAGGTTGAGGTCGAAGTAGTGGTGCCACTGGTCGTCGGTGGTATCGAGGAAACCACCCATGGTGAGTGCTTCGGGGTCGCCACCGCCGACATTGTTGACGAGGATGTCGATGCCGCCGAGTTCCTCTAGCGCAGTGTCGAAGACCGTGGTGACGCCGTGTTCGGTGCTCAGATCGGCGGCGACCGTTGCGGCCGCGACCTTGTCGAGTTCGGGAGTGATCGTGCGGGCGGCACCGACCACGCGCACGCCTGCCGCGGCGAGGGTTTCGGCGACGGCGAGGCCGATGCCGCGGGAGGCTCCGGTGACGACGGCGGTCTTTCCGGTGAGTTCGAGATCCATTCTCGTACCTTTCTTGAACTACAGGTCAATAACTAGGACATGCGAAAAGGAGTGTAGGCGTGAGGGTTTCAGAGTGTGGTTAGCGCTACGTCGATGATGCGGTAGAGCTGGGTGGCGTCATTGGTCTTGGCCATCAGGCGCAAGCCTCCGCTGGTCGTGAATAGCAGGGCCGCAACCGAATTCGGGTCGACGTCGCGGTGGACGTCGCCGTCGCGGCGGCCCTGATCGATACGCGCGGCCAGGGTGGCGACGATGCGTTGCTCGATGCCACGTAAGGCATCGGTGGCCGCGGTGTCGTTGCCACCCAGTTCCGCGGCGGTGTTGACGGCGAGGCAGCCGCGTCGAGTGGGGGAGGCCATGTCGAGATCGACTGAGGCGCGCAGGTATTCACGCAGGCAGTCGCGGGTGGAACCCGGGCGGGACATGTAGTCACGCGCCATCTCGACTCCGAGTCGGCCGTAGCGGTCGAGAACCATGTCGAACAGGGCACGTTTGCTGCCAAAGGTGTTGTACAGGCTGCCTTTTCCGATGCCGGCGGCGTCGGCGAGTTGGGCGGGGGAGGTGTTGGCGTAGCCGTGGGTCCAGAACTGGTCCATCGCGCGGTCGAGGACCGTGTCGGTGTCGAAGTTCTGAGGCCTGGCCATGCTCGAACCGTAGCTGTTTTGAACCTATAGGTCAATAACTCGGGTGAAGGACCGTGGACGTGCCACGATCCAGCGGGCTATTTTCCGATCAGGCCGAACGGGTTGCCGTTGGGGTCTTCCAGCACGCAGATGCGGGTGCCGGGGCTGACCTCGCGCGGGGCGGTGCGCTCGGTGGCGCCGGCGTCGATCGCGACGGAACGGGCGGTGTCGACGTCGTCTACCGCGGTGTAGGCGACCGGTCCCGCGGCGATGTCACCGCTGGGGTCCAGGCCGATCTGGACGTCGCCGGCCGCCCAGCCCACGTAGTAGGACTCGTCGGTGTGCGGTGTGCCGTACAGGGTGGTGTAGACGGCTTTGGTCGCGGCCAGGTCGGATACGGGGATGACGACACTGGCGATGGTGGGGCTCATCGGATCTCCTCTGCGATGCGGCGAGCCATCTTCGTCAGCGATGGTGACCGCGGTGGACGAATGACCTCGCCGGTCAGCCTACTCAGGGGTGCTCTGCTCGTCTGTCGCCGTGAATGTGCGTGTCGCGCGGTGTTTTTGCCGCGGCGAAGGCGTTCGACCAGGACCGATCAGCGGTGGCCGCGTTCGGGCAGCACGAGCTGGGCGCCGGTGGTCGGGTGGTCGAACACGTCGACGGGGTGGCGGTAGACGGTGGTCAGCAATGTGCGGGTGAGGATCTCGCGTGGGGGGCCGTCGGCGGCGACGCGGCCATCGTCGAGGACGGTGACGCGGTCGGCGTACGCGGCGGCTACGCCGAGGTCGTGGACGACCACGACCACCGCTGCGCCCTGCGCCGCGCGGGTGGCGGCCAGGCGCAGTACGGCTTCCTGGTGGCCCAGGTCCAGTGCGGCGGTCGGTTCGTCCAGCAGCAGGGTGGCGGTGTCTTGGGCCAGCACGCGGGCCAGCGCCACGCGGGCCCGTTCGCCGCCGGACAGGGACGGGAACACCCGAGAGGCCAGGTGGGTGACGTCGGTGGCGGCCAGGGCGGCGGTGATCAGGGCGTCGTCGTTGTCGGCGGCGGGGGTGTGCAGCCAGGGGGCCCGGCCCATGGCGACGACTTCGCGGGCGGTGAACGGGAAGCCCAGGGTGTGCGATTGCGGCAGGACCGCGCGGCGGCGGGCCATGTCGGCGGGGGTCCAGTGCGACAGGGCGTGGCCTTCGAGTTTCACGGTGCCCGTGCTCGGTTCCAGTTCACCGGCCAGCGCGGCGAGCAGACTGGATTTGCCCGCACCGTTGGGGCCGACCAGGGCGACGATTTCGCCCGCGGCCACCTGGAAGTCGACGGCTTCGAGGACGGTGCGGGAGCCACGCTGCACGGTGAGCCCGGTAGCGCGCAGGGTCACGGTGCCGGGCTCGGGGCGCGCGGGCAGGTCCGGGGTGCGGGTGAACATCGCTTGCCAGGAGTTTCGACGGGTCATCCCCAACCTCCCGCACGGGCTCGGGTGCGGCGCAGCAGCCAGAAGAAGAACGGGCCGCCGATCAGGGAAGTGAGCATTCCCAGGGGCAGGTCGGCGTTGTGGACCAGGGTGCGGGCGACGACGTCGGCGCCGAGCAGGACCACAGCGCCCACGATCGCGCTCAGGGGCACGAGAACGCGGTGGCCGGGGCCGACCATCATGCGGACCAGGTGCGGCACGATCAGGCCGACGAACAAGATGATGCCGCTGAACGCCACGCCCGCGGCGGTGAGCAGGGCGACCACCACGATCACCTGCCTGCGCAGACGTTCCACGTCGACGCCGAGGTGACGGGCGGCGGAATCGCCCAGGGCGAGCAGGTCCAGGCGTGGGGCGATCAGGATCGCGGCCAGTATTCCGACCCCGGCCAGGACCGCCACGATCGCGACCGACGGCCAGGTGGCGCCGTTGAGGCTGCCCAGTTGCCAGAACACGATCTGATCGCGGGCGGCGGGGGTGGCCACGAACAGCAGCAACGCGATCAGCCCGCCGGCGAAGGCGTTGATGGCGACACCGGTGAGGATCAGGGTCACCACTTCGGTGCGGCCGTTGGATCTGGACAGCACGTAGACCAGCGCGGTGGTGATCAAACCCGCGACGAAGGCGGCGGCGGCGACCGACCAGGCGGCCACGAACGCGCCACCGACCACGATGACGGTGCCTGCTCCGACCGCGGCACCGGCGGAGACGCCGATGATGCCGGGTTCGGCCAGGGGATTGGCGAACACGCCCTGCAGCAAGGCGCCTGCGGTGGCCAGCGAGGCTCCGACCAGGATGGCCAGCACGACTCGCGGGAAACGGACCTCCCAGAGCGTGACTTCACCGGCGGGATGGGCGGGCATGGGGCCGATGTCCAGGCCGATTCGGTGCGCGACGCCGCCGAGTACTTCTGCGGCGGTGGTCGGCACCTGCCCGAGAACTGCCGACACCAGCGCCAGCACCAACAATGCCAGCAGCGCTACGGCGAAGACCACGGTCACCCGGGTGCCTCGGTGGCGTGGGCTCGGCAGCGGGTCCGGGGTGGAATCGGTGATGCGCGGTTTCGTCAGGTCGGGAGCGTCACTCATGCCGGTGTGCCGTAGACCGCGTCGGACAGGGCGGAGACCACGCGGCCGGTGTTGGGGCCGAAGCTCAGCACGACCGCGTCGGACATGTCGACCACGCGCCGGTTGCGGCCCGCGGGGGTTTGGGCGATGCCGGGGACCTTCGACAGCCCGTCGACCCCGCCGACCGATTTCAGTCCGTCCGACATCACCAACAGCACGTCGGGGGCGGCGGCGATCATGGCCTCGCTGGTGATGGTCACGAACGGTTCGTTCACTCCGGCGGCGGTGCCCGCGTCGACTCCGCCGATCGCGGTGATCAGCGAGTCCGCGCCCGAGCCGCGGCCGGCCATCATGGTGATCGCGGTGCTGCGCAGGTACAGGAACGCGATCTTGGGTCGCGGATCCTGGTGTGGCACGCGGGCGGTCGCGGTGGCGATCTCGTCGGCAGTGCGTGCGCCCAGCTGTTTGCCAGCGTCGGGTACGCCCAGTGCGGTGGCCACGGCTTCGATCTGCGGGACCACACCGTCCATGCTGCGCTCGGGGTCGAAATAGACCACGTTCACCCCGGCCGCGCGTAATTGTTCGCGCACGGCGGGGGCCGCGCTGGTGGTGTCGGTGAGAAACACCGACGGGCGCAGGTTCAGCACCGCTTCGACGCTGAGGCTGCCGTTGCCACCGGCCACATTGGGCACCGCGGCCACGGCCGGGAACGAGGCGGAGGTGCTGCGGCCGACGAGATTGCCGCCCAACCCCAGCGCCCACACGGTTTGAGCCAGGGTTCCGTACCGGTCCACCGCGACGATGCGCGACACGTCGGTGACGGCCACATCGGTGCCGTCGTAGGACTTCACCGTCACCGGCAACACCGGGGTGGGCGCGGCACCGATCGGGACGGGGTCCAGGTCAGCGAGCGCAGCGGTCACCGGACCACCGGAATTGGCAGTCGATGCAGAATTGCTCGAGGTGCAAGCAACAGTGCCGGTGAGCACCGTCGCCGCGAGCATCACCGTCAGCACGCCACGCAGTTTCATGTAGGTAAGGCTAGCCATCATTCGGAACGGGCGCTCACATCGTCCAGGGCCGCCGCGATCGCGCGCGGCAACTCGAGGGTTTCCGCGGCCAGCACGCCGGTGAGCTGACCGATGTCACGGGCACCCACGATCATGCTCGCGATACCGGGCCGATCCCGAATCCAGGCCAGCGCCACTGCCAGGGGTGACGTGCCCAGGCCGTCGGCGGCGGTGACCAGCGCGTCGACCACCCTGGTCGCGCGATCGTCGTCGAGCCTGCGCCGGATCTCCGCCGCGGTGGCCTCGTCGGCGCCGCGCGAATCCGCGGGCACCCCGTCGCGGTACTTGCCGGTCAGGATCCCACCCGCCAGCGGCGCCGACGCGATGACGCCGACCCCGTGATGGCGAGCGGCGGGAATCACCTCGTTCTCGGTGCCGCGCGCGAGCAGCGAATACGGCGACTGGGCGGCGGTGATCGGCGCGATCGCGGCCAGACTGGCCAACTGCCACGCCGCGAACCCGCGCACCCCCGCGTACCGGGTGCGGCCGGTGCGCACCGCGGTGTCGAGGGTGGCCGCGACCTCGTCGAGTGGGGTGTACGGGTCCCAGGCCGCGATGCTCCAGATGTCGAGGTGGTCGGTGCCCAGTTCCAGCAGGGTCTTGTCCAGTTGCGCCAGCAGCGTGCGCCGCGACGCGTCGACCACCGGGCCCATCGCCGCGGGGGCGGGCACCGAATCGCCGACGCCGGCACCGGGCGCGCGCATCACCACCCCCGCACTGCCACTGAGCACCAATTCGTCACGCGACACCACCTCGCCCAGCAAGTCCGCCAGGATCGCCTGCGCCGCGCCCTCGCCATACACCGGGGACAGGTCGACCAGCGTGCCACCGGCTTCGGTGAACGCCGCCAACTGCACCGACGCCTCGTCGGCATCGGTATGTGTTCCCCAGGTATGGGTCGCCAACCCGATTCGCGACACCCGAAGTCCGCTGCGTCCCACCGTTCGCTGTTCCATCACCGCGCCCGCGCATTCGTCACGGCCACAGCCTAATGCGCGCACCGCCGCTGCCCCGTTCACCGACCCGCGCGGGCGTCGCCGGTGCCGTGCAGGGCGGGTGCGCGGGCGGCGACCCGGCGCGGTGACGGGTAGGGTCGCTGCGAGATCGCGGCCGTGCGGGCCGCGCGCAGTGCAAAAGCCCAGGAGGACGCGGTCTTTCGGGCGCGAGTCAGCAGGAGGACGTGGTGGGCGAGGCGATGACCTGGTTCCAGGCATTGGTACTCGGATTGGTGCAGGGGCTCACCGAGTTCCTGCCGATCTCCTCCTCAGGACACCTGCGGATCGTGTCGGGCGTGTTCTTCGGCCAGGACGCGGGCGCGTCGTTCACCGCGGTCACCCAGTTGGGTACCGAGCTGGCGGTGCTGGTGTATTTCGCCAAGGACATCTGGCGAATCCTGGTGGCCTGGTTCACCACCCTCGGTCTGCGGTGGCGGGAACGGTCGCAGCGCGAAGTCGCGGTGGGGGACCGGGTGACCACGAAACTGCCGGTGATGGACCGCAGTGCGCGCGAGGCGCACGAACGTGACACCCAACGCGAACTCGACTACCGCATCGGCTGGTACGTGATCATCGCCACCATCCCGATCGGGGTGCTGGGGTTTCTGTTCAAGGACGAAATCCGTACCGGGGCCAGGAATTTGTGGCTGGTGTCGTTCATGTTGATCGCGTTCGCGCTGGTCATCGCTGCGGGCGAGCACTTCGGTAAGAAGGAGCGCTCGATCGAGCAGTTGACCACCCGCGACGGCATCATCATGGGTCTGTCGCAGTGTCTGGCACTGATTCCCGGTGTTTCCCGGTCGGGCGCGACCTCGACCGCGGGCCTGTTCCTTGGTTTGAAGCGTGAGGCGGCGGTGCGGTTCTCGTTCCTGCTGGCCATCCCGGCGGTGACCGCGTCGGGGCTGTTCAGCCTGCCTGACGCGTTCGAACCCGCGGGCGAAGGACTCAATGCCAGTGGGCCGCAGCTACTGGTCGCCACGATCCTGGCGTTTTTCGTCGGGTACGCGTCGGTGGCCTGGCTGTTGAAGTTCGTGAGCAACCATTCGCTGTACTGGTTCGTGGGGTACCGGATCATCGTCGGCCTCACCGTGATGGGCCTGCTCGCCGCGGGCGTCGTCTCCGCGACCTGAGCGAAATGCCCCTGATGGTTAGGCTGGTCCCATGACGGTGATCCTGCTGCGGCACGGAGTGTCCACCTCCAACACCGCGCGCACCCTGGCCGGGCGCGCCCCCGGTGTCGAACTGACCGACCGTGGCGTCGAGCAGGCGGCCGCGGTCGCGGACCGGTTGGCGATGTTGCCGATCGAACATATCGCCAGTTCACCGCTTTTGCGGTGCCAGCGCACTGTGGCGCCGTTGGCGGAGAAGCTGGGGCTGGAACCCGATCATGACGAGCGGCTGATCGAGGTCGATTACGGCGACTGGACCGGGCGCCCGATCGCGGAACTGGTCACCGAACCGCTGTGGCGGGTCGTGCAGGGCCACGCGTCGGGTGCGGTGTTCCCCGGCGGGGAGGGGCTGGCGCAGGTGCAGCAGCGTGCGGTCGCCGCGATTCGCGATATCGAACGCACCTTGGCCGAGAAGGCGGGCCGGGATGTGCTGTGGGTGGCGTGCGCGCACGGCGACGTCATCAAGTCGATCCTGGCCGACGCGTTGGGCCTGCACCTGGACAGTTTTCAGCGGATCGCGGTGGAACCGGCCTCGATCAGCGTGGTCCGGTACGCACCGCACGGGCCCTCGGTGTGGAAGTTCAACGACACCGGCGGTGATCTTTCCGCGCTGGCCGCGGGAGCGTCGGCCACACCGACTCCCGGTGGAGAGGTGCCCGCGGCCGCGAGCGCGGATAATGGGAATGCGGGGCACCGCGATTCTCCGTGACGGAGAGTGTGTTCGTGAGTGTCGATCAGGGTCACGTATCAGGAGGTGCATGTGTCACGCGCAATCCATGTATTTCGCACCCCCGATCGTTTCGTCGCCGGGACCGTCGGTGAACCGGGCGATCGTTCGTTCTACCTGCAGGCCGTGCAGGATCCGCTGGTGGTGAGCGTGCTGCTGGAAAAGCAGCAGGTCAAGGTGCTCGCCGACCGGATGGGGCTGCTGCTGGACGAGGTCGCGCGCCGGTTCGGCGCCGAAGTGCCGCCCGAGGGCGACGACGTGCGCGATGTCGCACCGCTGGTCACCCCCATCGACACCGAATTCCGGGTCGGCACCATGGGACTGGGCTGGGACTCCGACGCCAACGCCGTGGTGGTGGAACTGCTGGCGATCACCGAAACCGAGGTCGACGAATCGGTGGTCCTGGACGACACCGAGGAAGGACCCGACGCGGTGCGGGTGTTCCTCACCCCGATCCAGGCGCGGGAGTTCGCGTTGCGGTCGGCGCGGGTGATCGCGGCCGGGCGGCCACCGTGCCCGCTGTGCGGGGAACCGCTGTCGCAGCGCGGGCACATGTGCGTGCGCACCAACGGGTACAAGCGCGGCGAGATCTTCGGCGCGGCCGAGCTCGAAGAGGAGTGAGGTGATCGGCGAGGGTGACCTCGACATCGTCGGGCGGATCGGGGTGGCCAGCAATCTCACGCTGGTGTGTGAGATTGCCGCACCCGAACCCGACGGTGCGCCGCTGCGGGTGGTGTACAAGCCGGTGCGCGGCGAACGCCCGCTGTGGGACTTCCCCGACGGAACTCTCGCCGGGCGTGAAGTCGCGTCGTACCTGATCTCGCAACACCTGGGCTGGGGCGTCATCCCCGAAACCGTGTTGCGCGACGGGCCTTTCGGGCCGGGCATGGTGCAACGGTGGGTCACCTCGGTCGACAACCGCACCGACTTGCGTCAACGCCCCGACCTGGTCGACCTGTGCACGCCGGGAACCGTGCCCGACGGGTTCTGTGAAGTGTTGCGCGCGTTGGACGAACAGGGCAACGAGGTGTCGCTCATCCACGCCGACGACCCACGCCTGCAACGCATGGCCGTGCTGGACCTGTTGCTCAACAACGCCGACCGCAAAGGCGGGCACGCGCTGGAAGGCGTCGACGGTCAGGTCTACGGTGTGGACCACGGCATCTGCTTGCATGCCGAACCCAAACTGCGCACGGTGCTGTGGGGTTGGGCAGGCCGCCCGGTGCACGAGTCACTGATCGCCGACATCAGCACCTTCGCCGCGAATCTGCCCGGCGCCGTGGCTGATTCGCTGGCCCCGCACATCACCGACGCCGAAATCACCGCGCTCACCGAACGTGTGACAGCGCTGCTCGACCAGCCGACGATGCCGGTGCCCAACTCCTCTCGCCCGATCCCCTGGCCTGCGTTCTGACGGCAGGACCCGCGCGGGTGCCGACGCTCTGTTACCTGGTCAGCGCTGGTGTTAGTGTGCTCCAAGCACTTTCGTTATCCCCGCGAGATCTGAGGAGTCCTATGTCGACCCGTTCCATCGTGACCACTTCCGCTGCCGCCCTGCTGCTCACCGGTGCCGTCGCCGCTGTCGCCGCACCCGCACAGGCACTTCCCGGCGGTTGGTGGTCGGGCAAGACGTTCGTGTGTTCGTCGGTCGACCATGCCGGACAGCCGCTGCCCGACGTGACCGTGAAGGCCAGCAACGAGGTCGGCGCCGCCTACTTCGCGCTGCAGGAACTGGGTCCGCTGGGCCCGCACTCGGCGCACATGCAGTGCCGCCAGCAGTGATCTGATCGATTCGGTGTCCGCCGCACGTCGGGGAGCGGTGGCGCCGAGAGTCACGATCGGCGTCGATTATCACGACCGGGATGTCCGCTTCGCGTAGTTGTGTGTCGCGGAACACGGGCAGTTTCCGACAGCGGGCACCGCTACCCGTCCGACCAGCGAATCTGCCTGAGCGCAACCCTTGACGCGGGGCCGCGAACACGTTTGTGTGCAGGTAGCGGGCCACCATACGGCGCCGCGAATACCCCATGACCCGGCCCGCGAACGCAGCGCGACGACGGGGGCTCTACCCTCGAACACATGCAGTCCTGGTCTGATATCGCCGTGCCGACCGTCCCCGGAACAGGGCCGCCGTTGCGGTTGTTCGACACCGCCGATGGTCAGATCCGTCCGGTCACTCCCGGCGAGACCGCGAAAATGTACGTCTGCGGCATCACCCCCTACGACGCCACCCACCTCGGGCACGCCGCCACCTATCTGACGTTCGACCTGGTCAACCGGATCTGGCGCGACGCGGGCCACACCGTGCACTACGTGCAGAACGTCACCGACGTCGACGACCCGCTGTTCGAACGCGCCGACCGCGACGGCATCGACTGGCGCGACCTGGGCACCCGTGAGATCGAGCTGTTCCGTGAGGACATGACCGCACTGCAGGTGCTGCCGCCGCGCGACTACATCGGTGCCATCGAGTCCGTCGACGAGGTGGTCGAGCTGGTGCAGAAGTTGCTCGCCGCGGGCGCGGCCTACCAGGTCGACGATGCCGAGTACCCCGATATCTACTTCCGCACCGACGCCACCGAACAGTTCGGGTACGAGTCCGGGTACGACCGGGCCACCATGGAGACGTTGTTCGCCGAACGTGGCGGTGACCCCGACCGTGCGGGTAAGCGGGACGTCATCGACGCGCTGCTGTGGCGGGCACAGCGCCCGGGTGAGCCGTCGTGGCCCGCGCCGTTCGGTGCCGGTCGGCCCGGTTGGCACATCGAGTGTGCGGCGATCGCGCTCAATCGCATCGGCGCCGAGTTCGACGTGCAGGGCGGCGGCTCGGACCTGATGTACCCGCACCACGAATACTCCGCCGCGCATGCCGAGGCGATCACCGGCACGCGCCGGTTCGCCCGCCATTACGTGCACGCCGGGCTGATCGGCTTGGACGGCGAGAAGATGTCCAAGTCCAAGGGCAATCTGGTGCTGGTGTCGAAGCTGCGCCGCGCCGGAGTGGATCCGGCCGCGATCCGTCTCGGTCTGCTCGCGGGGCACTACCGGTCCGATCGCATGTGGACCGATGAGGTGCTCACTGCCGCGCAGACGCGTCTGGACCGGTGGCGTGAAGCGGTGTCGCTGAGCGCGGGACCGTCCGCGGTGGACACGGTCGCGCGGTTGCGACAGCACCTGGCCGACGATCTGGATACCCCGAAAGCCCTGGACGCGATCGACAACTGGGCCGAACAGGCCATCGCCTACGGCGGCGCCGACACCGACGCGCCCGCCTTGATCCGCGACGCGGTCGACGCGCTTCTGGGCATCACCCTCTAGCTGACCACCCCCGCGACCTGCGCTGATTCGTGACCGCCACCCGGTAGAGTCCGGCGGAATGCAGGCGCGGGGCGTGCCGCGCACCACCGGCGACGGGAGCGGCGATGCGCGGCAACACAGACCACACCGCCGACGAGCACCGCACGGTCTGCCATGCCAAGCACGACCAGCACATGCACAGCGACCACCCGTCGATGTCCATGGCCGGCATGGCCCGCGATATGCGCAACCGGTTCCTGGTCGCGTTGGTGTTCTCCACGCTGGTGATGCTGTGGTCGCCCATGGCCACTCACATGTTCGGCCTGCACCTGCCCGTCCCGTTCGGGATGCGCGCCGACATCTGGATGCTGATCCTGAGCCTGCCGGTGATCTTCTACTCCTCCACGATCTTCTTCACCGGGGCGTGGGCGGCGTTGAAGGCCCACACCCTGGACATGATGGTGTTGGTCGCGGTCGGCATCGGGACGGGTTGGCTGTATTCGCTGTATGTCACGTGCACCGGCGGCGGGGAAGTGTTCTACGAGGCCTCGACCATGTTGGCCACGTTCGTGCTGCTCGGCCACTGGTTCGAGATGCGGGCGCGCAGTGGTGCCGGCGACGCGGTGACCAGTCTGCTGGACCTGTCGCCACCCAAAGCTGTTGTGCTGCACGACGGTAAGGAATCCGAGGTGCCGACCGCGGACGTGCGGGTCGGTGATGTGCTGCTGGTGCGCCCGGGTGCGAAGATCGCCGTGGACGGGACGGTGCTGCACGGTTCCAGCGAGGTCGACGAGTCGATGGTGACCGGTGAGAGTTTGCCGGTGCACAAGAAGCCCGGCGATCCGGTGATCGGCGCGACCATCAACACCACGGGCAGTCTGCGGGTGCGCGCCACCAAGGTCGGGTCGGATACGGCGCTGGCACAGATCGTGAAATTGGTGAAACAGGCGCAGAGTTCGAAGGCACCCGGTCAACGGTTGGCTGACCGGGCGGCGTTCTGGTTGACCCTGGTGGCACTGCTCGGTAGTGCGACCACGTTGGTGGTGTGGTTGCTGGTGGGGGCGCCGCTGAGCAAGGCGTTGCTGTTCGCGATCACCGTGGTGGTGGTGACGTGTCCGGACGCGTTGGGGTTGGCCACACCGACCGCGATCATGGTGGGCACGGGGTTGGGTGCCAAACGGGGTGTGCTGTTCAAGAACGCGACCGCGCTGGAGGATGCGGCGCGTATCGATGTGGTGGTGATGGACAAGACCGGCACTTTGACCAAGGGCAAACCCGAGGTCACCGATGTGGTTGCCGCGCACGGTGTCGATACCGGGCGGGTGTTGGCGTTGGCGGCCGCGGTCGAACTCGACTCCGAACATCCCCTGGCCAAAGCCATTGTCGATTACGCGAAAGGGCATGGTGCCCAGACTCTTTCGGCCTCCGACTTCCAGAACGTGGCAGGCCGTGGCGCGAAAGCCACCGTCGACGGGCATCACGTGATCATCGGCAACAAGGGCCTGCTCGACGCCGAACACATCGCGCTGGGTGAACTCGCTAAGCACCGTGACGACCTGGCCGCCTCTGGCCACACCGCCGTACTGGTCGCCGTGGACGGGCACGCGCAAGCGGTGATCGCGCTGGCCGATGCCCCGCGCCCGACCTCCGCCGACGCCGTGAAAGCCCTGCACGAGCTCGGCGTCGGCGTGGTGATGCTGACCGGCGACAACAAGGGCACCGCCGAACGCATCGCGCACGACCTGGGCATCGACACCGTGATCGCGGATGTCCTGCCGAAGGACAAGGCCGACCGGATCGCTGACCTGCAACGCACCGGCAAGAAGGTCGCCATGGTCGGCGACGGTGTCAACGACGCACCAGCACTGGCCCGCGCAGACCTCGGCATCGCGATCGGCGCGGGCACCGATGTCGCCATCCAAACCGCTGACGTGGTGCTCATGCGTTCGGACCCGTTCGCGGTGTCCACCGCCTTGCGGATCGGCCGCGGCACCGTGCACAAAGAACACCAAAACCTGGGCTGGGCAGTGGGTTACAACGGCACCGCGTTGCCGATCGCGGCCGGTGTGTTCGCGCACTGGGGGCTGACCATGCGCCCCGAGATCGCGGCCATGGCCATGTCGGGGTCCAGTTTGATCGTGGCTCTCAATGCCCTGCACCTGAAAAAGTTGCCCCTGCCCACCGCGCCGCACCACCGGTGATCCGCCCTGTTCGTCCCGGTTGCTCACGGTGTGCTGCGCTTATACTGTGGGCCACAGCGCAGCTGACCTGCCGTCGATCGGAGAGCGCCACATGGGTTGCTACCAGCGCATCATCGTGGGAACCAACGGGTCGGAGTCCGCGCGCACGGCGGTAGCGGTCGCGGGCGATTTCGCCGTCCGGCTCGGCATCCCGGTGACCGCGATGAGCGTGTGGAAGGAAGCGGCCCGCAAATCGGGCACCGACGCCGGGTGGGCCGAGGAAACCACCGCCGAAGCCGCGCAAGCGCTGACCGCCGCGGGGGTATCGCAGGTGTTTCGCACCGAACTCGACGGCGCCGCGGGGGCGTTGCTGCTGGACGCCGCCGAACGCGAACCCGACACGTTGCTGGTCATCGGCGGGGGCAGTCTGGGCAGTTCCAAGGCACGACTGCTGGGCTCCACCGCCAATCACGTGTCGCATCACAGCCAGACCGATGTGGTGTTCACCCGCAAACTGCCCAAACGGTGGACCACGGTCGGCCTGACCACCGACGGTTCGCCCAGTTCACTGACCGCCGTGCGACGCGGGTACGAACTGTCGCTGGCGATCGGGGCGCGCCCGTTCCTGGTGACCTCGGCCAAAACCGACGAAGACGGCGGGAACACGCTGATCGACGTGGAAGGCGAAATCGCGGTCAGCGACCCGGAACTGTTCGGTCGCGACGTGCTCACCGGCGTGCCCGCCGCGGAGGCGATCTGCAACGCGGCCTGGAAATACGATCTCGTGGTCATCGGTAATCGTGGAATGAGCGGGCCCGCAAGGCTTCTGGGGTCGGTGGCGAACAAGGTCACCCATGACATCGACACCAACTTGCTGCTGGTGAACACCACCCACTGAGCAGGCCGTCGAGAACGCCCACCCCGCCGTCGCTTGCGCCGTACCCTGGAGAAGGTGTCGGCCACAGGCTCGGAAACCGCCCCGCACGTCGTCGTCTTGTTCGGCGCCACCGGCGATCTCGCTCGCCGCAAACTGTTACCGGGCCTGCTGCACCTGTCCCGCTCGCACCTGGCCCCGGAACTGCGCATCATCGGCGTGTCCCTGGACGACCTGGATGACGCGTCCTTTCGTGCACTGGCCCACACCGCCTGCGAAGCGTCCTCGCGACGTGGCGTGCTCGCGGACTGGGACAAGTTCGCCGACACCCTGAGCTACGTCCCGCTCACCGCGGGCCCCGAAGCGCTACGCAAAGCCGTCGACACCCAACGCGCAGCGCTGGGCCCCGACACGCAAGTGCTGGCCTACCTGTCGGTGCCGCCCAAAGCCGCCCCCGCGGTCATCGCCTTGCTGGCCGAGGCGGGCCTGACCGAGGACGCCAGGGTGGTGATGGAGAAACCGTTCGGCGTGGACCTCGACAGTGCCCGTACCCTCAATGCCGCCATCCACGAAGTCTTCGACGAATCGCAGATCTTCCGCATCGACCATTTCCTGGGCAAGGAATCCGCGCTCAACATCCTGGCGTTCCGGTTCGCCAACGGGCTGTTCGAACCGATCTGGAACCGCAACTTCATCGACCACATCCAGATCGACGTCCCCGAAAAGCTCAGTCTCGAAGGACGTTCGGAGTTCTACGACGCCACCGGCGCGTTCCGCGACATGGTGGTGACCCACCTGTTCCAGATCCTGGCGTTCGTGGCCATGGAACCGCCCACGGCACTGGATTCCGAAGCGATCACCATCGAGAAGAACAAGGTCTTCCGGTCGATGCTGCCGCTGGACCCGCGCAAAGTCGTGCGCGGGCAGGTGCGCGGCTACCACGACGAACCCGGCGTCGACCCCGACTCCGACACCGAAACTTTCGTGGCGTTGGCCTGCGGCATCGACAACTGGCGGTGGGCGGACGTGCCCTTCTACCTGCGCACCGGCAAGTACCTGGCGCAGGGGCAGCGCATCATCTCCATCGCGTTCCGGGAACCGCCGCAGAGCATGTTCCCGCCGGGATCGGGAGTCGGCGCGCACGGACCCGACCATCTGACCTTCGACCTGGCCGATTCGTCGAAGGTGTCGCTGTCGTTTTACGGCAAACGCCCCGGGGTCGGCATGAAACTGGACAAGCTCAGCCTGCAGTTCGCGCTCGAGGAAACCGACCGCGCCGGCGACGTGCTGGAAGCCTACGAACGTCTCATTCTCGACGCGATGCGCAACGACCACACCCTGTTCACCACCGCCGAGGGCATCGAACGCCTGTGGGAGATCTCCGCGCCGCTGCTGCAGGACCCGCCACCGGTGCGCAACTACGACACCGGCTCCTGGGGCCCCAATGCCATCCACCAACTGGTGACACCGCGCTCGTGGCGGTTGCCGTTCGAACGAGCCTGGCGCGAACGGCGCGTGTGGACCTGATTCCAGCGGTTGCTCCGGTTTAGCCGCGAACGAAGGAACCTGCCTGATCACTGCCCTATGATGACCGTTACGCGCGTTTTCGGACACAACGGAGTGGACGCCGGATGAATGCTGAGATCACCGCGGCGGGCTTCTTCGGCCTGCTGGACTGGGAGAAAACCACCGGTCTGAGCAAGTTCTGGGTCGATATGATCACCATCCCGATCTTCAGCGCCCTGGCCGGGCTGATCACCAACTGGACCGGGGTGATCATGCTGTTCGCGCCGGTCCGTTTCACCGGCTTCTACGTGCCCGGGCTGAAAGCGATCTTCCCGCTGCTGCCCCGCAAAGTGCAGATCCTGCCCACCTTCGCCCCCGGCGGCATCCTCGGCTTCCAAGGTTTCATTCCGGCCCGCTCGGAGAAAATGGCCAGTCTCATGGTCGACAACGCCGTGGCCAAGATCGGCACCGCCAAGGACTTCTTCGACCAGATGGATCCGCGCAAGATCTCCGCCCAGGTCGCGCACGCGGCGCTGCCGAACGTGCGGTCGATGGTCGACTCGATCATGACCACCGAGCACCCGCAACTGTGGGCCGACATGCCCCCGCGCGCCCGCGAAGCCGTCTACACCCGAGTCGAATCCGAACTGCCCGCGATCACCGACCGCGCGTTCGACTTCATCGGCGAGAACATCGACCAACTCCTTGACGTGAAGCTGATGGTCGTTGGCTATCTGCGGCGACGGCCCGAACTGCTCAAAGACGTCATCTACGGGCTCGGTGCGCCGGAACTGCGGTTCATGACACGCAGTGGGGTGCTTGGGTTTCCGTTCGGGGTGATCGTGGCGCTGTGGTTGTCGCTGCTGCACTACAGCACCCCGCACGGCGACACTCCCGCGCTGATCCACCTGCCCGGCTGGCTGTATGGCATCCTGCATTTCCTGCCCGCGTGGGCGTGGGTGTTGGCCGGTGGGGCCGCGGTGGGTGTGCTGGTCAACATCATCGCGATCAAGGTGGTGTTCGAACCCGCCGTACCGCAGCCGCGCTACAAATACCCGTGGCGGGTCGCGAAATTCGCCAAACGCCAACACCAGGCCGCCGCCGATCTGGGGCACGCGATCGGCTACCAGATCGTCACCCTCGACGTGGTCACCGAGCAACTGCTCGACGGGCCCAGCGGTGACAAGACCAGGGCGGTGATCGCGCACTTCCTCAAAGTCGAGATCGACCGGGTGCTGGGCCCGCTGCGGTCGGTCACCCGACTCGCGGTGGGCGCGCGACAATTCGACGCCATCCAGGCCACCGCGGGCGCCAACCTGGCCACGGAGATGAAACCGTGGCTGGTCGACGACGTCGAGTTCTCGCAGACCACCGCCGCCAGCGTCGACCGGCTGGCCACCGAGAAACTGCGCGAACTGCCACCCGAGGAATTCGTCGAAATGCTGTACACCGCCATCGAACAGGACGCCTGGCTGCTGTACCTGCACGGCGGCATCCTCGGCGCCTTCATCGGCGCACTGCACCTGCTGATCTTCGGAGCGTGACCGCATGTCGCAGCAGCCACCCGACCGCGAACCCGGCATCCCCACCGACCTGCTCGGTCTGGCGCGCATCGCCGGATCGTCGGTGCGACACATCGTGGAATCGCTGACCAAAGGCGCCGTACACACCGCCACCGACCTGGTGCACGACATTCGCGCCGGCGAACCGATGTCCCAGATCTTCGACGAACGCGTCGACCTGATCCGCCGCACCGCACTGAGCGCACTGGGCCTGACCAGCACCGCCACCGGGGTCTACGGCCCGGTCGAAACCACCGTCGACGCCGCCGATCTCAAAGCCATGGGCGACGCGATGATCACCGAAGGGTGGGACAGCGCCCAACAGCCGCGCGAACTGCACCCGTCGTTCGTGCCGATCCTGCACGACCTGACCCCCGACGAAGCCCGCATCCTGCGATTCCTCGCCGTGGCAGGACCCCAGCCCGCCATCGACATCCGCACCAAGGCACTGTTCGGGATCGGGTCACAGCGGTTGGCCGACGGGATCAACATGATCGCCGCGATGGCCGGATGCGCACTGCCCGAACGCGACCACCACTACCTGGGCAACCTGAGTCGACTGGGGTTGGTGCGGTTCTCCACCGAACCGGTCGCGGACTTCCGGCGCTACGCCTTCCTCGAAGCGCAACCGGTGGCGCAGACGGCGTACAAGTCGGTGAAGATGCGCGCGATCAGTTCGTATCGCAGCATCTACCTCACGGTGTTCGGGAAGCAGTTCTGCGACGCGTGTTTCGTGCTCGGGGACTACACCGGGGGTGGGTGGGCCGGGGATGATCGCGGCGATATCTACCTCGGTAAGGGTCCGCGGTTGCCGTGAAGTGTGTCAGCCCCGGCCGCGGCGTAGGGCGTCCAGGACATCGGCGAACATCACCGATTTGATCGCGGTCATCGTCGGCTGATCCTTGCCGCCCAGCGGGGCCACCAAAGCCAGTGCGGTGTCGAGGACTTCGCCTTCGCCGGCGATGGCGTCGACCAGATCCACGGCCAACGCGTCCGCACCACCGAAACGGCGGCCGGTGGTCATGCTCGCGATGGCGGTTTTCGGGGTCACCTTGGCCTGGATCAGCGCGGCCATGCCGTTGGTGAACGGGATGCGGATATCGGCCTCGGGGAAGCAGAAATAGCCGCGGTCCGCGCGCATCACCCGGTAGTCGTGAGCCATGGCCACCATCGCACCCGCGCCGAACGCGTGGCCGCCGATCGCGGCGACCGTGGGCATCGGCAGGGTCAGCACGCGGGCGAACAGGGTGTGCACGGCTTCGACGTATTCCGCGGCGCGATCGTTGTTGGCCTGCAACCAGTCCAGGTCCAAACCGTTGGACCAGATCTTGCCGGTCGCGGTGGTCACCAGCGCGTGCGCGCCTTCCTCGACGACGGTGTCCAGGTGGGTGTGCAGCTCGGTGAGGTAGTCGGGGGAGAAGCGGTTCTCGCCGTCGCCGAGGTCGAGAACGGCGATCGTGTCGTGGTGACGCAGTGTGGGCACGGGGTTTCCTTTTCAGTGGGGACCGAGGTCGAGGACGGCGCGCACCGCGGCGCGCAGCTGGGCTCGGGCCAGGGGGTCGGTGAGGCGGTCGCGGCGCAGCAGCAGCGCGGTGGGCAGGTCTACCAGGCAGGTGGTGACGGTGGCGACGGTGCGCTTGTCCGCGCGACCCCACAGGGCGCGCGCGAGCCGGTTGATCGCGGCGAGCAGGGCCTTCTCGGTGTCGGCGATCTCCTGGGCCAACGCGGGCGCGATGTCGCCGTCGAGCAGTTCGGCGCGGTCGATCTGCAGCAGTAACCGCGCGGAGTCGGGGTGGTGGTTGGCCAGTCGTGCGGGGGCTTCGGCGGCGTCCAGGACCGCGTCGACGCGGGCGGGGTGGTCGGTGGCGTGCACGGCGCGGTCGATGTCGGCGCTCTGCATGGCGAGAAAGCGGTGCGCGGCGCGTAACCAGGTGCGTGCCAGCACCTCCTGTCGGGACGCGAATGTGTGATAGAGCGCGCCATTGGATACTCCGGTAGCGGCGGCCACCGCGCGCACCGTGACAGCGGCGGGTCCCGAACGCGCGGCGAGGGCCTCGGCGGCGTCCAGGACCGTCTGCGGGTCGTGAGTGCGCGGTCTGGGCATGAACAATAGTTTACAGAGCGTGTGCTCTGTTATTCCATTCGGACGCACTTTCGGGTCTCTGGTCACGTATTTCGTTCCGCCACTTGACAATTCGACAGCCGCCTCGCCGGTTCGGGCACAGAGTGGACGATGTTACGTTCGCGCGAAGGCTCGATACGATGGGGTACTGTTCGCATTCTTCGGCCCCTGCCCGCACGAACAGAACGGCATCGCGATGTCCCGAGTGGTCACCAAGGAGCAGTACTACGACACCGCGGTGGTGGTGCTCGCCGAGTTCGGCTTCAAAGGTCTGAACATCGGTGTGCTGTGCCGCCGATTGGGCGTGACCAGCGGCTCGTTCTACCACCACTTCGGTTCCTGGCAAGGCTTCGTCGACACGCTGCTGGAGCACTGGGAGAACCGGCAGATGGTCGAGTTGCGTGCCCTGGATGTGGGCCACGGTGACGCCGACGCCGACGTGCGCGCGATGTCGGTGTTGGCCAGCGGTTTGGAGCACGGTGCCGAAGCGGCACTGCGCGCGTGGGCGGCCAACGACGAGTCGGTGCACGTGACGGTGAAGCGGGTGGACGAGTCACGTCGGCGCACGGTGCATCGGGTGATCGACGGGGTGGTCGGCGATACCGATACCGCCACGGTGGTCACCGAATTCGGGATGGCGATGATCATCGGGTACCAGCAGTTGGCCGCCGCGGGCGAGTCCACCGAGCTGGATCACCTGCTCGCCGAGTACGCGCGGTTGATCTACTCGCACCGCAGTTAGCGCTAGCCCAGTAGTTGGTCCACGTAGCACCAGCGCCACGCTTCGCCGGGTTCCGCGCTGCGCATCACCGGGTGCTGCGAGGCGCGGTAGTGGACGCTGGCGTGGTCGCCGATCGAGGATTCGCAGCAGCCGATATTGCCGCAGGCGGTGCACATGCGCAGATGCACCCAGCGCAAGCCCTCGTCCAAGCACGCCTGGCACACCAGCTCGCCAGCCGGTGGCGTCACCAGCGGCGCCTCGTCCAAATGCACGCACCCCTGCGCGCCGGCGGCGGTCGACAGCGGTTCGGTGCGCCGCTGGTCGTCGTTTTCGTCGAAGCGGTCGATCATCGACTCCTCGAGGTCGAGGCGGGCCAGAACATGTTGCAGCACTTCGTAATCCACTGTCCCCGCGTCTCGCACTGTCAGCACGGCGTCGCGTTCGGCGGCCAGCATCGCCAAGCGCAACCGCCGGTACTCCGCGGTCGGTGTCACCAGTTCCGCTTCGGGCCTGCCCAGGCGTTCCCAGGCGGCGTTGGACCGCCAGATCAGCCGTTGACGCAGGGACGCGATCACCGGTTCGGGGGTGTCGGGACCGATCTGCCGGTCCAGTTCGGCCAGTCCCGCGGTCGAAGCCTGTTGCAGCAGATCGGCTTTCGCGAGCGCGTCCTCCTCGCGGCTGGGTCCACGCAAGCGCAGCAACCGCACCAGCCACGGCAGCGAACTGCCCTGCACCAGCAGGGTGCCGCCCACCACGACCAACGCCAGCAATTCCAAAACCGGTAGTTGCGGGGTCGAATCGGGCAGCAACAGCACCGCGGCCAGGGTCACCACCCCGCGCATTCCCGCCCACGACACCACCGCGGCGTGACTCAACGGTTCGGTCGTGCGTCCGAACATCCTCGCTACCAACACCGGTGTGAACACCCAGATCGGTCGTGCCACCATCACCGCGGCCAGCACGGCCAGCGCGGTGACGATCAGCGTGCGGTGGTCCAGCCCGCTGTGCCAGGCACCTTCGACGATCCAGCGCACCTGCAATCCGATGATCAAGAACACCGCGCTTTCCAGAATGAACTGGATGGTGCGCCAATTGGTGGATTCCGCGACCCGCGACGCCGCCCCCTGCCAGCGTTGCGCGCCGTGGCCCAGGATCATCCCGCACGTCACCACCGCGATCACCCCCGATGCGTGGAAGTGCTCGGCGGGCAGGTAGGCCACGAATGGGGCCAGCAGCGACACCGAGGTGTCCAGCACCGGGTCGGTGATCCGTCTGCGCAGCAACGCCAACGCCGTGGCGATCACGGCTCCGATCACCGCGCCGCCGACCGCGGCGAGCAGGAAATCGCCGCCGATCTGCCACACCGTGACCGCGCCGGCCATGGCCGCGATCGCACTGCGCAGCGCCACCAGTGCGGTCGCGTCGTTGAACAGGGACTCGTCTTCGAGCACGGTCACGATGCTGCGCGGCATGCCGGTGCGCCGGGCCACCGCGGTCGCGGCGACGGCGTCCGGGGGAGCGACCACCGCGCCCAGGGCCACCGCCGCGGCGAACGGCACCGGCAGCAGCCACCAGACCACCAGCGCTACCGCGAACGTGCTGAACAGCACCAATCCCACCGACAGTGACGCGATAGTGCGCAGGTTGTCCTTGAAATCGACCAGGGAGGTGCGCAGCGCGGCGGTGTACAGCAGCGGGGGGAGTAGGCCCAGCAACACCACCTCGGGTTCGAGGTGCACCTGCGGGACCATCGGCAGGTACGACGCGGCCACCCCGGCCAACGTCAGCACCAGCGGTTCCGACACCCCGAAGCGTCGTGCCAGCGCCGCCAACGCGGTCGCCGAGCCGATGAGGACAACCAAACCGATCGCGACATCCACCGGGGCATTGTCCCACCCGCGGACCAGTTAGTCCGTGGACGCCGCCCACGGGCTGCGCGCCAGCACCGACCACAGGTACACCCCGAAGCTCGCGCCGATCCCCAACGCCACACACACCGCGCCCGCCTGCACGAAGTACCCGATCCCCGACACCTGGTACACCGACAGGATCAATCCCTGGCACACGATCAGACCCGGCAGCAGCGCACCGGTGATCCCGACCAGCGCCAATGCCGACATCGGCAACCGCAACCAGTTCGCGGTCGCGGCGGCGAGGAAGCCCAGCACCACGGCCGCGAGCGGGCCCGCCCACACCGACGGGAGGTGTCCGACATGGATCAGGGTCTGGTTCACCGACGCGGTCACCAAACCGGCCACCGCCGCGGGCACCAGCAGATTTCGTCCGCCCACATTGAACAGTGCGTTGCCGATCGCGCCCAGGATCGCGAAAATGATGCCCAACCACACCGGCAGCTGCGGCAGAGTCGGATCACCGGCGATGCCCAGATCGAAACGCCACGACAGCGCCAACATCAGCAACCCGCCCAGCGTGATCCCGCCGATGATCAACGCCGCGCCCAGCGCTCTGGCCAGCGCGGTCAGACTGTCGGAGCTGACCACGTCGATCGCGGTCGACATCAGTTGCGGCAGTGGGGCGATGAGCACCCACGCGGTGGCTACCACCGTCGCCGCTTGCGCCACCGTCAGCCAACCCAGGCCGTGGAACAAGCCACCGAACGCGCCCGCCCCCGCCGCTTGGACCGCGACGGTGAAAAACGTTGGCACACCATGCTTTCCGAACCAGCGGCCGCTCAGGTTCACCACCAGCTGAGTGCCCGCCGCCAGTACCGCGGCCAGTGCGTGGCCGCCGATCTGCAGGCAGATGCAGAACGCCAACAGCACCCCGCCTGCCTGCACCGACCACCACGGAAACGGTTGCGGCCCAGCATTAGCCGCCTTCAACCGCTCGCACGCGGTATTCGGATGCAGCTGCTCCACCACGGTCTGGCGGGCGACGTCTTTGATGCGGCGCATCCGGTCACAGTCGAACGCGTCCAACGTCGATGCTTCCGCCAGCCGCGACATCGTGTTGCCGTTGTTGTCGCTGCACTGCACGATCACCACCCGGCCGACCCCGCACACCGACACATCCCGCAGCCCCCATGCCGCGGCGCACGAACCCACGATCAGCAGGGTGGCCTCGGTGGCGTAACCGGATTCCAGTGTCGAGGTGCCCAATTCGGTCAGGAAGGTGAGCGCGGCTTCGATATGCAGGTCATCGCAACTCCGTGCGCAGTCGATCTGCGACCCGGTGGGTTTCAACCCACTCGGTTCCGATTCGCCACGTTCGGACCCGCTGTCGTTCGACCCGCTCTGGTTCGACATAGCGCCAATGTAGTGGGCCGTGTGCGGCCTGCCGGGAGACACGCGCGCCCACGTCACCGGGGGTGTTCACCCCAGATGGTCCACCGCCCCCCACACCCGCAACGCCAGCCGCGGACCCTCGCGCCGCCACTGCGACACCGACGCGTTGGGCACCGGCTCGAGCGAATCCGGTACCGGCGCACCGAGTCCGTCGAGGATGTACCGCAACGACACCACCACCGCGTCATGGGTCACCACCAGCACCTGTTCACCCGCGGCCACCACATCCAGCTCGTCGACGAAACTGCGCACGCGCATCGCCACGTCGGCCAGAGATTCGCCACCGGGTGGGCGATACACCCAGTTGCCGACCTGTTCACGGCGAGCGGCCTCTTCGGGTGCGCGCCGCCGGATCGCCCGGTAGGGATGCAGTTCGAAAACCCCCATCTCGCGGTCGCGTAGTCGTTCGTCGACCAGCGTGCGAATGGGGTGCAGGTGCCGGTTGCGTGCCGCGGCGGTCTCGGCCATCACCGCCCAGGTGACCCTGGTGCGTAAGTAAGGGGAGCACACGACCAGCGTCGGCCGCTGCGCGCTGGCCAACCCCGCTAACCAGTCGCCCAAACACTCCGCTTGCCACTGCCCGTGCGCGGTCAGTTCCACCGCGGAATCGGTGCCGCGCATGGGCCGCTGTTCGGTGGCCGGATCGGCGTACCACGCGTTGGCTTCGCTCTGTGCGTGCCGGACCGCCCACAATCCACCCAGTGACCGTGGCCCGGCCAACCCCTCATGCATCGCCACCCACCCCCGCGCTCGTTCGCGCTCCACCGCCCTACTCCTGTCCCCGGTAACATTGCCCATGGTTGCCCATGATCAGCTCGAATCCGGCGTCTCCCGTCGAAAGAGGCCAGCATGACGACAGTAGAGGTTTGGACCGACATCAATTGCCCCTTCTGCTACCTGGGCAAAGCCCGCTTCGAAGAGGCGCTGGCCGACTTCCCGCACCGTGACGATGTGCAGGTGGTGCACAAGTCGTTCGAACTCGATCCGACCCTGCCACCGGGCTCCTCGGGCCCGGTCGTCCCGGCGATCGCCGCGAAATACGGCATCACCGTCGACCAGGCCGCGGCCAACGAACGCGGGATCGGCGCGCAGGCCGCCGCGATGGGGCTGCCGTATCAGACGTCCGGTCGCGACATGGGCAACAGTTTCGACATGCACCGACTCCTGCACTACGCCCTGGACCAGGGCAAACAGGAAGCCATGCTCGACGCGCTCTACGAGGGCAACTTCGCCGAACCCGAACCGGTGTTCGGCGACACCGAACGTCTTGTCGCGCTGGCCGTGCGCGCGGGCCTGGACGAGAACTCCGTGCGGGCGGTGCTGGCCGACCCCGATGCGTACGCCGACGCGGTCCGCCGCGACGAAGCCGAAGCTGCCGCGCTGGGCGCCAACGGTGTCCCGTTCTTCGTATTCGACGGCAAATACGCTGTTTCGGGCGCACAACCGCCAGAAATGTTCACCCAGGCTTTGAACACCGCCTGGAACGACCGGCCCGGCCCGCAACTGCTCGCCGACGGCGACACCTGCGGCCCCGACGGGTGCGCGGTCCCGGGGTCCGCGACGGCGCAATGACCGTCGCGGACAACCACTTCCGACTCAGGCCAGGTCGATAACGACCTTGATGTCGGAGCCGGTACCGGGATCGAACGCTTCCAGGGCCCGCTCCAACGGCAGCCGCCGGGTGATCAACCGTTCCAGCCAGGTTTCGTCGGCTTTGGCCAGCGCCGCGGCGCCCTGCTCGTAGTGGTGGCGGTTGGCGTTCACCGAACCGAACACCACCGCGTTGTCGAGCACGATATTGCGGTTGAGCCCGCCCACATCGACCTCACTGTCGACACCGGGCGTGGACACCCCGGTCAAGCAGATGATCACGGCGGGATTGTTGATCTCCATCGCCTGCAACGCCACCGCGGGCGCACCGGTCGCCTCGATCACGATGTCAGGGCTGATCGCGGTGGCCACCGCAGCCGCGGTACCGGTATGGAAGGTGGCGCCCAGCGACTGGACAAGTTCCTCCTTGATCCCGCCGGTGGTGCGGTCGAGAACATGCACGTCCATCCCGCGCAGCTGACCCAGCAACGCCGCCAGCAAACCGATCGGCCCCGCACCGGTGACCAGCACCTTGCGCGGTTCGAACCAGGCCCGCTGGTTGATCTTCTCGATCTGATCCCACGCCTTGGCCACCACCGTGGTCGGCTCCAACAACACCCCGACCTTCTCCAACGACGGGTCCAGCTTCACCGCGAAATCCTGTCGCACCGACCACTGCGTCGACCCGTACCCGTCGATCTCCTTGATCCCGCGCTCGACATACATGCCGTTGCGGCACATGTCCCATTCCCCGCGCGCACACGCACCACACGGCACCGGGTCGGGCCTGCGCACGATCCCCACCACCAGATCGCCCGGCGCGAACTTGCTACCCGCAGGCGCGGTCTTCACCCGCCCCAACGACTCGTGCCCCAGCACCATCCGCGACTTGCCCGGCGGCAGCCAGCCGTAGTTGCCCTCCGCGATATCGCGGTCGGTGCCACAGATCCCCAGCGAGATCCCGTCGACGAGCAACTCGTCGGGACCAACGACCGGATCGGGTACATCCTCCACCCGCAATGTCTGCTTCTGCATGGGAATCACTGTCAACGCACGCATTTCGGCTTCCCTTCCGCCGGACGGGCCACGGTTTGTTGTCTGTACGCCACCACATCCACGACACCCGGGGAGCAACCCCTTCGCGAACTCGCCGCGAACACGGACTACCTGCGAAAACGATACGCGAACAATGCCCCGATCGGTCGTTCCGAGACCGTTCGCGAACATTGCGCATCACCGTTTCGACGCTGCCACTGTCGACGCACCTGGTGACGATCGCCGGGCAGGCCGTGCGGTGACAAGCGTTTCGTGTCGGAGGCCTCGGCTACGGTGGACCTCGCTCGCACCCGATCCACCGTGGCCAGCTGGAGGCGTCTTGCGCAACATCGTCCGGATCTTGCTCGTGTTCGCCGCGCTGCTGTGCGCGAGTGCGCCCGCCCTGGCCAACCCGGTTCTCATCGACGAGACTTCCGCCCGCAAGATCGACGAATTGCTCGCCGTGCGCGCGGAATCGGCGGGCCTGAGCAGACCCGAACTGATCGACCGACTGTCGGCCCGGTTACTGGGCACCTCCTATGGCGCGAACATGCTGGTCGGGTCCGCGACACAACCCGAACAGCTCGTCGTCGACCTGCGCCGGGTGGACTGCTTCACCTTCCTCGACTACATCGACGCCGCCTCCCGTGCCGGCACCCGCGACCAGTTCGTCACCGAGCTCGTCGCCGACCGGTACATCGACGGGCGCGTCGAATTCGCCCAGCGCAAACACTTCTTCACCGACTGGGCCACCAGGGAACGGCGTACCGCCACCGACATCACCGCGAGCCTGAGCCCCGCCGCGGTCACCACCACCAAACAACTCAACGCGAAAGCGGACGGCGGGCTGTACCTGCCGGGAGTACCCGTGGTCGACCGCCCTATCACGCATATTCCCTCGGCCGCGGTCGACGGGGGAGTGCGGGCAGCATTACGCACCGGCGACTTCTTGGGCGCCTACACCTCCGAAGCCGGCCTGGACGTCACCCACGTCGGCATCATCGTCCAAACCCCCACCGGCCCGGTCTTCCGCAACGCCTCGTCACTGGCCGCGAACAACCAGGTTGTCGACACCCCGTTGACCGACTACCTGCAGACCGTTCCCGGCATCGTCGTCCTGCGCCCGCTCTGACCGTCCCCGAGGATTCGCCATGACCACACTGCCCGATCGTCCCCACACCGCACTGCTCGTCGTCGACGTCCAAAACGGTGTCGTCGACGAAGCGCCGCGCCGCGACGAGGTCGTGGCCAATATCGCCACTCTGGTCGGACGGGCGCGCGCCGCCGATGTCCCCGTCCTCTGGATCCAGCATTCCGACGAGGAACTCGTGGAAGGCACCGACCCGTGGCGCTACGTCCCCGAACTCGTCCGCGCCGACACCGAACCGCTGGTCCCCAAGCGATACGGCGATTCGTTCGAAGACACCCCGCTCGAGGGCCTGCTCGCCGCCGTGGGGGCCGGGCACCTGGTCGTCACCGGCGCCGAGTCCGACGCGTGTGTCCGTTCCACCATCCACGGTGCCTTCACGCGTGGTTACGACGTCACGCTGGTCGCCGACGCCCATACCGCGGGCGACAAAACCCGGTGGGGCGCACCGAAACCCGAAGAAGTCATCGCCCACACCAACCTGTACTGGCAGTTCCAACAGGCGCCCGGCCGCACCGCCGCGGTCACGCCGACCGCCGAAGTCGACTTCGGGCAGGCTACGTAAGCCGCTGCGGCGGTAGATTCGACATTCGGCGATGTCGACTCATCGAAGGAGAGCCATGAGCACGGCCAAGAAGACCATCGAGCCCGCGGACAGCCATGATCTGATCCGCGTGCACGGTGCGCGCGTGAACAACCTGCGCGATGTCAGCATCGAGATCCCCAAGCGCAGGCTCACGGTCTTCACCGGGGTGTCGGGGTCAGGGAAGAGCTCGCTGGTGTTCGGCACCATCGCCGCGGAATCGCAGCGGCTGATCAACGAGACCTACAGCGCGTTCGTGCAGGGTTTCATGCCCAGCCAGGCGCGTCCCGACGTCGACGTGCTCGAAGGCCTGACCACAGCCATCCTGGTCGACCAGTCGCGGCTGGGTGCCAACCCGCGCTCCACCGTGGGCACCGTCACCGACGCCAACGCCATGCTGCGCATCCTGTTCAGCCGCCTGGGCGACCCGCACATCGGGTCCTCGCAGGCGTTCTCGTTCAACGTCGCCTCCGTCAGCGGGGCGGGCGCGGTCGAGATCGAGAAGAACGGGGTCACGGTCAAGGAACGCCGCAGCTTCGCCATCACCGGCGGCATGTGTCCCACCTGCGAGGGCAAAGGGCAGATCAACGACATCGACCTCACCGAGCTCTACGACGAGAACCTGTCCCTTGACGACGGACCGTTCAAGATCCCCGGCTACAGCATGGACGGCTGGATGGGTCGCATCTTCAAAGGTTCCGGGTTCTTCGACCCGGCCAAGCCGATCAAGAAGTACACCAAAAAGCAGCTCGCCGACCTGCTGTACAAAGAGCCGACCAAGGTCAAGGTCGAAGGCATCAACCTCACCTACGAAGGCCTGATCCCGAAACTGCGAAAGTCGATGCTGTCCAAGGACATCGAGTCCTTGCAGCCGCACGTGCGCGCGTTCGTCGAGCGGGCGGTCACCTTCGGCACCTGCCCGGACTGCGACGGCACCCGCCTGTCCGAGGCCGCGCGCTCGTCGAAGATCAAGGGCCTCAGCATCGCCGACGTCTGCGCCATGCAGATCACCGACCTGGCCGAATGGGTCAAAGACGTCAACGACCCGTCGGTCGCCCCGCTGCTCGAGTCGCTGCGCCAAACGCTGGATTCCTTCGTCGAGATCGGCCTGGGTTACCTGTCGCTGTCGCGCCCCTCGGGCACGCTGTCCGGCGGTGAAGCCCAGCGCGTGAAGATGATTCGTCACCTGGGCTCCTCGCTCACCGACGTCACCTACGTGTTCGACGAGCCGACCGCAGGCCTGCACCCGCACGACATCCAGCGGATGAACGGCCTGCTGCTGCGGTTGCGCGACAAGGGCAACACGGTGCTGGTGGTCGAACACAAGCCCGAGACCATCGCCATCGCCGACCACATCGTCGACATCGGCCCCGCGGCCGGTTCCAAGGGCGGCACCATCTGCTTCGAAGGCACTGTCGACGGTTTGCGCAAGAGCGACACCGTGACCGGCCGCCACTTCGACGACCGTGCGGCGGTCAAGGACTCCGTGCGAAAGCCCAACGGCGCGTTGAAGATTCGCGGCGCGGTCGCCAACAACCTGAACAAGGTCGACGTCGACATCCCGCTGGGTGTGCTCGTCGCGATCACCGGCGTCGCGGGTTCGGGCAAGAGCTCGCTGGTGCACGGCTCGATCCCCATCGACGAGGGGGTCATCTCCATCGACCAGGCCCCCATCAAGGGCTCCCGCCGCTCCAACCCCGCCACCTACACCGGCCTGCTCGACCACATCCGCAAAGCCTTCGCCAAGGCCACCGGCGCCAAACCCGCCCTGTTCAGCGCCAACTCCGAAGGCGCCTGCCCCAACTGCAACGGTGCAGGCGTGGTCTACACCGACCTGGCCATGATGGCCGGCGTGGAAACCCGCTGCGAAGTATGTGAGGGCAAACGCTTCCAAGCCGACGTGCTCGAACTGCGCTTCGCGGGCAAGAACATCAGCGACGTGCTGTCCATGCCGGTGGAGGAGGCCCGCGACTTCTTCGGCGAAGGCGAAGCCCGCACCCCCGCCGCCCACAAGATCCTCACCCACCTCAGCGAAGTGGGACTGGGCTACCTCACCATCGGCCAGCCACTGACCACCCTGTCCGGCGGCGAACGCCAACGCCTGAAACTGGCCACCCACATGTCCGACAAGGGCGGCACCTACATCCTCGACGAACCCACCACCGGCCTGCACCTGGCCGACGTCGAACAACTGCTGGGCCTGCTCGACCGCCTCGTCGAAGCAGGCAAATCCGTCATCGTCGTCGAACACCACCAGGCCGTGATGGCCCACGCCGACTGGATCATCGACCTGGGCCCCGGCGCAGGCCACGACGGCGGCCAGATCGTCTTCGAAGGCACCCCTGCCGACCTGGTCAAGGCCCGCTCCACCCTCACCGGCGAACACCTGGCCACCTACGTCGGCGCCTGACACCCGTCGCGCCGGACTCACCCCGAGTCCGGCGCACCTATCCTGAACCGATGCTCGAGATCTCCACCGACCCCACCGCCGTCGACCTGCACTGGCTGCACCACCGCCTGTCCACCGACGCCTACTGGGCTATGGGCCGCAGCCGCGACCGCGTCCAACGCCTGGTCGAGAACTCCCTGCCCTACAGCGTTTTCGACAACGGCACCCAGATCGCGTTCGCCCGCCTGGTCACCGATCGCACCACCTTCGCGTGGCTGTCCGACGTCTACGTCGACCGCGCCCATCGCGGAAAAGGTGTCGGAAAACTTCTGCTCGACCGCATCATGGCCGACGCGGATACCTGGGGCCTGCGCCGCATGGCCCTGGCCACCGGCGACGCCCACGACCTGTACCGCCCCTACGGCTTCGCCCCGCACCCCAAACCGGACCAGTGGATGGAAAAGAACTGGCCCGACAACCCTTCGTGAATGTTCCCCAGCACCCGCGCCGTAGTGAAAGATCCGCTACGGCGCGGGACAGCTCGGTTATCAGCCGATGGCTTCACTCACTTGGATGGGGCTTGCGAACTGCTCGTCCGGCAAGCTCTGCAGGGCGCTGATGACCGGGCCGGGTGCCGAATGCTGTTCGGCCGTGGCGACCAGGGTGTCGCGGCCGACTGGATAGTTGACTCCCCCGAGATACTTCTCCACCTGAATCGGAGTGCTCTGCGCCATGGAGTGGTTCCTTTCGTCTGTCGACTTTCGGATTGGTACACATGACGAACGTTCGGCCCGAACGATCCCCACCGTACCCACCAGCGCGAACACGTGCCGCGCGTGAGCGAACTGGCGCTCGAGCGACGTGCGGTTGCAACGCCACCGAGCTTGCGGGTGTGGGAGACGGGCGAGTACACGCGCGGGGGAGTAGTCAGCGGGGGAGTAGGCCCAGCGTCAGGTGGTCGACCAGGTCGTCCAGTAGTTGTTCGGAGTCGTAGTCGGCGGTGTAACCGGAGCCCACGAACGTGGCCAGGCCTTGCAGTGCCGCGAGTGCGGTGACACCGAGTCGTCGCGGGTCGCCCGCAACGATCTCGCCCGCGGCTTGACCATCGGCGATCAACGCGATCGGGACCGCGAAGGCCCGGTCGACGGCTGTCTGGATGTCGGCCGAAGGGGAGTTCCTGCGCGCGAACATCAGGGGCAGCAGCTCGAGGTTGTCGACGGCGAAACGCAGGTAGGCGCGGGCCACGGTGCGCAGGCGTGTGGTGATCGGTCCGTCGATCACGGTCTGCTCGAAGCAAGCGCCGAGGCGATACAGCCCAGTGACAGCCAGCGCGTCCAGTAATGCCTGTTTGTCCCGGAAGTGCCGGCTCGGGGCCGCGTGGCTCACACCGGTGTCACGGGCCAGCTGACGCAATGACAGCCCGTCCACACCGACTTCGCGCAGCGTCGCCTCGGCGCTGGTCAGTAGGGCGGCGCGCAGGTCTCCGTGGTGGTAGGGCGTGTGCAGGGACATGGTGAGAGCAGGATATCCGACGCCGCCACAAATGTTTGCGTTGACTACTTTGTAGTCACTGACTACATTAGCGAACGCCATGACTGACAACACCGCGCGCACCCGCACCATGCCCCTGCGAGAGTGGCTGGCCCCGATCACCCTGGTCGCCGTCCTCGCCGCACTGCTGGGCACCATGTACCTCGGCTACACCGCCGACCCCGAGAAACACCTGCACGACTTCCCGATCGCGCTGGTCAACCAGGACGTCGGCGACACCGTCGCAGGCAAACCCGCCGATATCGGCGGACAGATCACCGCCGCGCTGCACGACAACATCCCCGCCGACAAGATCGACCTGCGCGAAGTCGGCCTCAACGAAGCCCAACGGCAGCTGCGCAACGGTGAGGTGTACGGCGCCATCGTCATCCCCGGCGACTTCACCAAACGCGTGGCCATCCTCGGCACCGCGTCGGTGGTACCCGGCCAGATCGAACAGCCGATCATCTCCGTGCTGACCAACCCGCGCGCGGGAACCCTTGCCGCACAGATCATGAGCACCATCGCCGACCAGGCCATGACCCAGGTCAACACCACCGTGGGCACCCAACTCACCGACCAGGTCGAAGCCGCGATCGGCACCACCCCACTCAGCGGCGCGGCCCAACTGCAGCTCACCCAGCCGATCGACGTCGTGGTCACCCCGTACCACCCGCTACCCGAAGGCACCGGCCAAGGCTTGGCCGCGTTCTTCTACACCCTGGTCCTGCTGATTGTCGGCTTCAGCGGCGCGATGATGATCAACTCCCTTGTCGACGCCTCACTGGGTTTCATCCCCGCCGAATACGGCCCCTGGCACAAGAACACCGCCCGCGCCCCGATCAGCCGGGCACGCACCCTGCTCATCAAATGGGCGATCGCCGCGATCAGCGCACCGATCGCGTCGGCGGTGTTCCTCGGCATCGGACTGCTGCTGAACATGTCGATCGAACGCCCGCTGATGCTGTTCCTCTACGGCGCGTTGGCCATCGCCGCGATCGCGATCACCGGCCTGTCGGTGATGGCCGCCTTCGGCACCGCGGGCCTGATGATCAACCTCATCGTGTTCGTGGTGCTCGGCATCCCGTCCTCGTCGGGCACCATCCCCCTGGAAGCCACCCCGCGCTGGATCGCGGACATGGCCGCCTTCGAACCCATGCACCAGATCTACCTGGCCGTGCGCGCGATCCTGTTCTTCGACGGCCATCTCGAGGCGGGCATGGCGCAGGGCCTGTGGATGACCCTGGCGGGCCTGGCGATCGGCCTGACCCTCGGCGCGGTCGCCACCAACGCCTACGATCTGCGCGGGATGGACCGCCTCGGCGCGAAGCATTCGGCGCCCGCCCCGTAGCCGTCCGGGCCCGGAAAGTCTGGACTTTATACCGTAATCCTGAACCCCACCTGTTACGTCTCACGAATTTCCGCACTCAGCACCGCACCAAACCCCCTGGTTCGTATCCTCACCAGGACCGCGCCCGGCGCGCGGCACCAGAACAGGGGTTGAACACAGCACATGGCTATATCTGACGTCGAGGCGTACACGCACCTCTCGCCCGCCGACATCGAAGAGTTCGGGAAGCGCCTGGACGCGCTGCGCGAACAGATCGAATCCAGCTTGGGCGAGCGCGACGCGAAATACATCAAGACAATGATCCGCGTGCAGCGCGCGTGCGAGATCGCCGCTCGACTGGTGCTGCTGGACTCCGGCCGCAAAAGCAGTTGGTGGTGGGGGACAGGACTGCTCACCCTGTCCAAGGTGCTCGAGAACATGGAAATCGGGCACAATGTCATGCACGGCCAGTGGGATTGGATGAACGACCCGGAAATCCATTCCACCACCTGGGAATGGGACCATTCCATGCCCGCCGCGCACTGGAAAGAAGCGCACAACTACCGGCACCACGTATTCACCAACGTGCTCGGTATGGATCCCGACGAGGGTTACGGACTGCTGCGCATCACCCGCGACCGTCGCTGGCGCCCGTACCACCTGGGCAATTTCGTGTACCTGGTCCCGGTGTCGTTGCTGTACGAGCTGGGAATGTGCGTGTATCACCTGGAGATCCCGCGGGTGCTGGCGGGTAAGAAGGACAAGAAAGAGTTCCTGCGCGCCCGTGACGAAATCGTCGAGAAGGCCGGCAAGCAACTACTCAAGGATTATGTCGTGTTCCCGGCGCTGTCCAGGCGGAACTGGAAATCGACGATGCGCGCCAACATCACCGCCAATCTCACCAAGAACGTGTGGGAGCAGATCGTCACGTTCTGTGGGCATTTCCCCGACGGTGCGGAGAAGTTCACCAAACGCGATCTCGAAGGCGAAACCCGCGGCGAATGGTATCTGCGCCAGTACCTGGGCAGCGCCAATATCGACGTCGGTCCGGTCATGCGCATTCTCACCGGCACCCTCAGCCACCAGATCGAACACCACCTGTTCCCGGACCTGCCCAGCAATCGCCTCCCCGAAATCCAACGCGAGGTCCGCAAACTGGCAGCCGAATACCGCCTGCCCTACACCACCGGCAGCTTGGTCCGCCAATACGGCCTGACCCTGCGCACCATCGCGAAACTGTCCCTGCCCGACAAATACCTCACCGCCGACGCGGACAACGCACCCGAAACCAGTTCGGAAAAGGCTGACGAATCCCGTCGCCTCATTCCCGTTCCTGCCTGATTCCTCCGCTGGCACGGAATCGCCGCATATCCGGCGATTCCGTGCATCCAGGCACTACCAATACTTTCGTCACTGTGACGTAATTGGGTACCGGGGAAGTGGAGGGGGAGTGCCGCTGCGGAGTATCGAAAACATAATTGGCCCTGAGTGCGGGCTCGAATCAGCGACTAATGACATTCAGTAGGAATCGCCAGTAATCGTCGAGTAATCGTCAAACCCGCGAATCTGCCGGAATTCCTCGAATCCGTCCCGCATCGTGAAACGTCAACAATCGCATACCGCAAAGAGTTCTCGCACGAACGAACTCGCGCAGGCAGCGATCCGGGAGCCGTTTCAGCAGACCATGCAACACGGCGCACACCGCAAAACACGCAAAAACCCCTCCCGACAGGCCGCCTTCAAACGCCGATAATGCACATTATGTCAAGTAGTCCGGCACTGTTCATCGGTAGACGTATTTGCCCAGCACCCTTTGCAATTCGATCAGGTCCGGATTCGAGAACAGCCACTGCCGCTCGCTCGGCGCGAACCGCACCACCATCGGGCACCCGCCGTAAGCGTCTCCGATGATCACCTCGGTGCCCGCCGAGTGGCAGATCAGCCCACCGGCGGTCGGCTGAAATCTGCATCGTTGGGCAACGACATCACCTTCATCGGCCGGTCCCCCAGACCTTGCGGCGAAGTCGGGCCGGTGCCCGCCGCGCGATCTCAGCGACGCCGGTGGTCCGTCGCGGCCGCCGGACCAGCTCCCCCGCGCAGTTCGGGCACACCCCGTGACCCGCCGAGCAGGTCGAACAGTACGTGCACTCGTAACTGCAGATGAACACTTCGGCGTCGTCACGCAACGGCGCCGTACACGTTTCGCAGGTGGACTTCATCTTCAGCATTGTCGGTACTCCCTCGCTCGCACATACAAACTGTATGTCACATACAATGTGTATGTCATCAATCGAGAGAAGGCAAGATGCCAACGGTTCGCGAAGCGGGCGCAGCACAGACTCGGGCGAAGCTGATCGCGGTCGGCACCGCGTTGTTCGCCGAGCGCGGCTTCGCCGAGGTGACGACCGCGCAAGTCTGCGAGGCCGCAGGCGTCACCCGGGGAGCGCTGTATCACCACTTCGGCGGCATGGTCGGGTTGATGGAGGCCTGTTTCGGCGAAGTCGATCACGGCCTGGTCGACACTCTCTCGGCCCATGCGCTGACAGGGTCGCCGGTGGAACGAGTGCGGGCGGTCACCCACGCTTTCGTCGATCAGCTGGCCGACGAGCGCACCCGTCAGATCCTGTTCGTGGAAGCTCCCGCCGCTCTGGGCTGGGCACGCTGGCGCGAGATCGATGGTGGACGCTCGCTCGGCTTGGTCAAGAACTTGCTGGTCGCGGCACACGAGCAGGGCGAACTGCTCCCGGCACACAACCCGAAGGTGCTCGCGCATCTGCTGCTGGGTGGGCTCAACGAGCTCGCGATGTTCGTGGCCGCGTCACGTTCACGCGAGAAGGCCCTGGCAGCCGCCCACACCGAGCTGCGTGCGGTGCTCGACGGCATGTTCACTCAACCGCGATGACTGTGCGGCTGCTTCGACCGGTCAGCGGGGCGTCAGCGCGATGGAGCCGATCACCACTCCACCCAGATACGCCGGGCCTGTGTACCCACCGTGTCCGTCGCTGATCAGTTCGACTCGGTGGCCGGGAAACAGGTCGACGTAACCGCCGGTGGGCGTCGAATGGATCGGGTAACGCCCGATCAGGACCAGTTCCCCACCCTCGACGCGTCCCTCGCGTTGCAGGAGCACGATGCCGGACGACAATGTCGTGGACGTGTACGTGCCGGGTTCGACCTCGGCGACTGCTTGACCGGCGGCGCCGAACAGCGTGCCGGCACCCACGACCGCCGCGATTGCGGCAGTCCGAACTATCGCTGGTCTGACGCGTACGGACATCGTCAACTCCTGTCGCCTCGATTTATCAACTCTACGCCCGACCGTCCCCCTGCGCGCGGGATAGATCTGCTGGCATACTCGCCGTCCATGGCTTGCCGATTCAGCGAACTCGTCATCAACTGCGCCGACCCCGATCTGCTGGCCGCCTTCTGGTGTCAGGTTCTGGGCTATGTCGAACTCGATCGGGACGACGAGGGATACATCGAAATAGGTCCGGCCGGAACAGGTTTCGGCGGCCCACAACCCACTCTGCTGTTCGCCCCGACCACCGACCCCCGCGAGGGCAAGGTCCGTCTGCACATCGACGTGAACCCCACCGACCGTGACCAGGACGCCGAACTGGAACGCCTGCTCGCGCTGGGCGCGAAGCCTGCCGACGTAGGCCAACCCGGCACGGCGCACTGGCACGTCCTGACCGATCCCGAGGGCAATGAGTTCTGCCTGCTGCGCACCCGTCTGGACCCGCTGTAGTCCGACTCCCCCGGCCTGTCAGGTTTCGGACCGAGTGTTGCAGGCGTCACTGAAGTCGATGAGTTGCATGGGTTTTGGACGAATGCCGACGGGTAATCGACTGCCAGTCGGGTAGCGGGGACCCTGGCGTCGCTGTGCGAAAAGCACAAACCGCGCGGATTCAGATTGTCCGAGTCACCGCGTGCCAGCGGCACACACCCAGCGCGAACCGCAGTTCGAACGTGTCGGTGTCGACCGCGATTCCGTAGCGGCCGGTGACCTGTTGGATGCGGTATTGGACGGTGTTGCGATGGACGTCGAGCACGCGGGCGGTGCGGGCGTAGCTGCCGCCTTCGGCCAGGAACACCTCGAGGGTGTCGCGCAGGAGGGCGACTTTGGCACCGTCGCCGGCGAGTGGGCCCAGGACGCGGTGGACCAGTGCCGCCAGTTCGTCCGGGTCGTCGGCGAGCAGGGCGAACGGCGCGACGGCGTCGTAGGCCACGACGGTGGGCGCGGACTCCCCCGCCGCGACGGCCAGTGCTTTGGCGCGTGCCGCACTGCGGGCGGATCGACGGAACCCTGGCAGGCCGTGGTCCGCGGGGCCGACAGCGACGCGCACAGGCAGTCCGGCGGCTTCCAGGTATTCGGTGAGTTCGTCGATGGCCAATGGCCGGTCGGTGGGAAACCAGAGACACATGGCGCGATCGCCCGATGCCGCCACCAGTTCGGTGCCGCCGGTCCGCATGGCCGCGGCCAGTAGTTGTCGCGCCTGCTCGAGCGCGCGCCCGGCGTCGGTGCCGGTGACCGTGGCCCAGACTTCGGCGGCGCGATGTTGCTGGTCGAGGCGGTATTCCAGCACCTCTTCGGCGGCCTCCATGTCGACGTCACCGCCGTCGAGCAACCGTGCGATCCACTGTTGCCGGGCCGCCTGGCGACTGCTGAGCCACCGGTCGCGTTCGGTTTCGTAGATGCGACCCATCGACGAGTTGAGTCGGTCGAGGTAGGTGCCCGCGAATCGGAGCAGTTCCGCGATGCGGGCGGGTTGTTCGGGGCCGGGGGTGGCCAGGATCAGTCCGATGGCCGCGTCGAGGATCCGGTATTGGCCCAGCCCGTAGGCGCGCAGTAGCACCGTGAGCGGCACGCCGCGCCGTGCCAGGCGTTGTGCGTAGGCGGCGGCGCCTGCGGGTGGGCTGACGGTGGCGGGGTCGATGCCGTTGGCCAAGACGTACTGCACGGCGACAACGTTTTCCGCGATGCTGGCGGCGCGCATGTCGGCCAGGTCCGCGGCGATGTCGTTGAGCGGGATCATCTGCTCGGTGACCCGGATGAGGTCGTCGGTGATCGGGCCGGTCAGCGGCCCCAGTGCCTGGCCGACCCACACCAGCGATCCGTAGGCCGCCAAGGCCATCTCCGTCCGTTGAACAAAAACCGTCGACAAGATTGTGCCATCCGCACAAATTTCTGGTCGAATCGGTCCTGACGTCGCAAAACGAACTGGTCATGTGGTCACAAGATGGTGACTTGTGGTGTCATGGTCGCCGAACGCCCCGATATTCGACTCTTTCGTGCTTGTTCGACACTGGTCCGCCCCCGGTAGACCGAATCCGACAGGGTTCGTGGGTCAATCGCAGAGCTGTGGGCAGGACACGTGAAGGATGTTGTACCGCAATGGGTGAAGTTCGCCGAACGCCGCGTAGTCGAGGCAATCGGAAGTCGAGCACTCCCCTCTTCGCGCAACTCCTCACCGCCGCGGTCGACACCGCGGCAGACACCATTGCCGTGTCCTTCTCCCCCGTCGACGGCGAACGTCGCGAGCTCACCTACACCCAACTCGATGAGTACTCGTCCCAGTTGGCCCGCGATCTGCTCGCGCGCGGGATCGGCCCCGGCGACATCGTCGCGCTGGGTTTCACCCGTTCGATCGAATCCGTGGCCGCTATCTGGGCGGTGGCCAAGACCGGTGCCGCGTATGTCCCCGTCGACCCGGCATTGCCCGCGGAGCGCATCGCGTACCTGCTCGAGGATTCCGGCACGATCCTGGGACTGACGGTCACCGCGCACCGCGAGAAGCTGGGCGATTCCGTCGAGTGGCTGGAAGTCGACGCCCACCACGACCGCATCGCCGCGCACCCCACCCACCCGATCTCCTATCTCGATCGCGTCCGCCCGCTGACCGATCAGCACCCGGCCTATGTCATCTACACCTCGGGCTCCACGGGCCGCCCCAAGGGCGTGGTCGTCACCCACACCGGCTTGGGCGCGCTGGTCGCCGCGGCCAGGGAACGCTATTCGGTCGGCCCCGACGACCGTGTCCTGCACGTGTGCTCCCCGAACTTCGACGTGTCCGTGCTCGAGCTGCTGCTGACGTTCAATTCCGGTGCCACGCTGGTGGTTTCGCCGTCGACGGTGTTCGGTGGCCATGACCTGGCCGACCTGTTGCGCCGCGAACGCGTGACCCACATGTTGATCACTCCGGCGGCGCTGGAATCGGTAGACGCGCACGACCTGGACGACCTGCGGGTTGTCGTGGTGGCGGGCGACGCGTTCGGCCCGACCCTGGTCGACCGGTGGGCGGAAGGTCGCGCGTTCTTCAACGGTTACGGTCCGACCGAGGCCACCATCTTGGCCACCGGCACCACCGAACTGCTGCCGGGTGCGCCGATCACCATCGGCGCGGCCTTCGCCGGAGTCGGTGCGGCGGTGCTGGATTCGCGTCTGCGCCCGGTTCCCACGGGGGTGGCGGGTGAGCTGTATCTGTCGGGTCCCGCGCTGGCCCAGAGTTACCAGGGCCGCCCCGGTCTGACCGCGGAACGTTTCGTCGCCTCACCGCTGGCCGGTGCCGGGTCGCGCATGTATCGAACCGGCGACCTGGTTCGACGTACCGCCGACGGCGATTTCGAGTATCTGGGCCGCTCCGATTTCCAGGTGAAGATCCGTGGTTTCCGGGTGGAACTGGGCGAGATCGACGCCGTGCTCACCACTCACCCCGACATCGAGTACGCGGTCACCCTGGGCGCGAAGGCCGATTCGGGCGCGACGGTGTTGGTGTCGTATGTGCTTGCCCGGGACGGTGTTTCGATCGACTCCGACGAAGTCGCCCGTTTCGTGGGCACGTCCCTGCCCGCCCACATGGTCCCGACCGTCCTGATGACCCTGGACGAGATCCCGCTGACCCCCAACGGCAAGCTCGACCGAAACGCCCTGCCCACACCGGTTTTCGGTGCGGTCGGTTCGCGTGCGCCCGAGGGTCCGGTCGAGATCGCGATCGCCGAATTGTTCACGCAGATCCTGGGCGTGGAGCAGATCGGTGCCGAGGATTCGTTCTTCGCTGCCGGTGGCGACAGCATTTTGTCGATCCAGCTGGTGTCGCGGGCGCGCAATGCCGGTATCTCGTTCACCCCGCAGGCGGTGTTCGAGCACCGCACCGTCGCCGGTTTGGCGCGGGTGGCGGTGTTGGGTGCGGAGTCCGCTCCGACCCTGGCCGAGCTGCCCGGCGGTGGTGTGGGCGAGATGCCGCTGACGCCGGTGTTGGCGGCATCGGTGGCCGGTGGTCGCGTGTTCAGCCGATTCACCCAGCAGATGGTGCTGACGCTGCCCGGTGACATCGACCGCAATGCGTTGGTGGACACCCTGACCGCGGTGATCGATCACCACGACATGTTGCGTGCGAGCCTGCGCCAGGTCGACGGACAGTGGCAGCTGCACACCCTGCCGCCGGGCGCGGTGGACGTGAACACCCTGCTCACCCGCGTCGACGTCCCCGCCGACAGCGACCTCGACGAATTCGCCGACACCGCCATGGATTCGGTGCTGACCTCGCTGGACCCGCAGGCCTACCGGATGATCGGTTTCGCCTGGCTCGCCCGCGAGAACGGCCCGCACGGCCTGGTCGTAGCGGCCAACCACGCCGCGATCGACGGTGTGTCCTGGCGAATCCTGTTGTCGGACTTGGTCGCAGCGTGGGCACAGCACGGTCAACGGGTCGTGCTGCCGCCGGTGGGCACCTCGTTCCGGCGCTGGGCGCACGGGCTGACCGACGAGGCGACGGCCAGGCGCGACGAGCTCGACCACTGGCAGGCCACTTTGGCCGTGCCCGACCCGCTGCTGGGTGACCGCCCGCTCGACGCCACCGACACCGCGTCGACGGTGCGCACCATCAGCGTCGAGGTCCCCGCCGACGTCACCGAGGCGGTATTGACCGACCTGCCCGCGCTGTACCGCGCGGGCGCCGAAGACGGTCTGCTGGCCGCGTTGGCCATGGCGGTGCGCACGTGGCGGTCGCGTCGCGGCATCGTCGCCCCCGCGACCCGTGTCCGGCTGGAAGGTCACGGCCGCGAACAGTCCGCGCTCGACGGCGCCGACCTGACCCGCACGGTCGGCTGGTTCACCAGCATGTACCCCGTCGCGCTGGACCTGAGCGAAGTCGACAACGACGCCGTCTGGCACGGCGGTTCGGCCACGGCCGCCGCGGTCAAGGCCGTGAAGGAGCAGCTGCGCGCGGTGCCGCACAAGGGCATCGGCTTCGGCATGCTGCGCCACCTGGACCCGGAGTCGGCCCCGCAGCTCGCGGGCCCGCTCGGCCAGGTCGGCTTCAACTACCTCGGCCGTATCTCCGCGGGCGACGTCGCGAACGCCGACGTCAGCTGGCTGCCCACCGCGGAGTGGGGTGAGCCGGTCGCCGAGCAGGACCCGGCCCTGCCCGCTGCCGCCGTCGTCGACATCAACGCCTTGGCGACCACCACCGACGCCGGTCTGCAACTGCGCGCGTCGTTCTCCTACGCGTCGGAGATCATCGACGAACAGTCGGTCCGCGAACTGGCCGACTGCTGGACCGCGGCTCTGACGATCCTGGCCGACCATCTGCGCGACCCGGCAGCGGGCGGCCTGTCCCCCGCCGACGTCCCCCTGGTGCAGGTCACCCAGACAGAACTGGACACCTGGCACAGCGAACGCCCCAGCCTGAGCGATGTGCTGCCGCTGGCGCCGTTGCAGCTGGGTCTGATGTTCCTCGCCCAGGTCTCCCCGGCCGACCCGTACCTGGTCCAACTGGCCGTCGAGCTGGCAGGCGACGTCGACACCGACCGTCTGCGCCGCGCAGCCCAGGCCGTACTGAACCGCCACGCGATCCTGCGCACGTCCTTCGGCACCTCGGCCGCGGGTACCCCGGTCGGCTTCGTCGCCGAAAAGGTCACCGTCCCTTGGCAGATCGTGGACACCGACGGCCGCGACGCGATGGAGTTCCTGGCCGCGGAAGCGCGCATCGGTTTCGACCTGACCACCCCGCCGCTGCTGCGCTTCACCCTGTTCCGTCGCCCCGACGGCATGCACCTGGTGTTGACCGCGCACCACCTGCTGGTCGACGGCTGGTCGATGCCGTTGCTGATGCAGGAACTGCTCATCTGCTACGCCACCGACGGTGCGGCCGCGGTCCTTCCGCGCGTGCGCCCCTACCGCGACTACCTCGCGTGGCTGGCCGACCAGGACCGCTCCGCGGCGTTGCGGAAGTGGCGCGAAGCGCTGTCGGGCCACCAGCCCACCGTTCTCACCGCCGCGGTCACACCCCCGACCGAGCTGGCCGACGGTCACGGCATGTGCGCGATCGACCTGTCCCCGGAGCAGGCCCACGAGCTGGCAACCGCCGCTGCCGCCAACGACGTCACCGTCAACACCCTGTTCCAAGCGGCCTGGGGTCTGGTGCTGGCCGGCGCGGTCGGCCGCGACGACGTCGTGTTCGGTGCCGTGGTGTCGGGCCGTCCGCCGCAACTGGACGGTGTGGACGGCATGGTCGGGCTGTTCGCCAACACCATTCCCGTGCGAGTGCACTACGACCGGTCCGCACCGTTGCGAAACCTGTTGTCGCAGCTGCAGTCCGAACAGATCGCCCTGCTCGACGGCCACCACTTGGGTCTGGCCGAGATCCAGCGGGCCGCGAACGCGGGCGAGCTGTTCGACACGCTCATGGCGTACGAGTCGTACCCCGTGGACACCGAGGGAATGCAGCGCGCCCACGGTTCGATCGACGGCCTCGAGATCGTCGACGTGAAGGCCGCCAACGCCACGCATTACCCGGTAGCGGTCGGTGTCGAGGTGGGCGAGGGGATTCGCGTCGGCGTGCAGTACCGCCTCGACCTGATCGACCCGAGCATCGCGCAAGCGCTGGCCCAGCGTCTGCGCACCGTCCTGGACACCCTGGTCCACACACCGGACCACACCCCAGCCCAACTCCAGCGCACCCTGGATCAGCGCAACGACCCGATCGCGGAGTCCGCCTACTGGCGCACCGTGCTCACCGACCTGCCCCAAGACCTGAACCTCCCGGCCGACCGCCCCCGGCCCACAACGACCGTAAAGGCTGACGCCGGAATCGCTTTCGAGATCCCCGCCGATCTCCACCAGCGCATGCGCGACTTCGCCGAAACCCGCGACACCACCGTTTTCAGTCTGGTGCACACGGCGTTCGCGGTGCTGATCGCCCGACTGTCGGGCACCGACGACATCGCCATCGACGTTCCGTGCCCTCAGTTCCCGGACACGAATCTCATGCTGCGACTCCGTGTTTCGGGCAGTGTCGAGGACCTGATCGCCGACGCCACTGCAGGCGCACGCCGGGCTTTCGCGCGTGAAGGTTCGCGTCGCGCGATCTTCACCGTGGACTCTCCTGAGCAGATGCGGTTCGCGATGGCGACCGGAACATACCCGAACACTGACGTGGTCGACCGCGATCTCGTTCTGTCGCTGCGTATTCCGTCGCCGTCAGGCGAAGAGATCGCCGCGCTCCGGGAGTCGGACAACGCCGATGATCGTCCAGGCCACAGCGACGACCGCGGGGCTCGATCTTCGACGGGTATCGACGCCGAATTCACCTACGCCAGCGCCCTCTTCGACGAAGAGACAGTCGCGGTTTTCGCGCAGCGCCTGATCCGCGTACTCACCGCCGCCATCGACCACCCACACACCCACGTCGGCGACCTCCCGATCCTCAGCGCCACCGAACAACAAACCCTCACCGCACGCACCGAGCACCCCCACCTTGACCACGCCCTGTTCCCCGACCTGGTCGCCCGCGGCACCGAACTGGGCCCCGACCGCATCGCCCTCCGTCACGAGGGCCACTCGATCACCTACGGCGAACTCTCCGAGCAGACCGCCCGCTACGCCCGCGAACTCATCGCCCGCGGCGTAGGCCCCGAAGTCGCTGTCGCGGTTGCCCTTCCACGTTCGGCCGACATGGTCATCGCCGCCCTCGCCATCGCCGCAGCCGGTGGCGTGTACGTGCCGATGGACCCGCGCAACCCCGCACACCGCCTCCAGCACCTGGTCACCGATTCCGGTGCGGCACTGGGCATCACCGCCCCCGTCCACCTGGCAGACCTGCCCGATGACCTGACCTGGCTGACCCTGGCCGACCTCGACCGCACCGCACACCCCACCACCCCGATCACCGACGCGGACCGCCTCGCCCCGTTGAAGGCGGACCACCCGGCCTACACCATCTACACCTCCGGTTCCACGGGCCTGCCCAAGGGCGTCACCGTGACCCACACCGGCCTGGCACCCCTGGTCGACGAGGCAGTACGCCGCTACCGTCTCGAGTCCGACCACCGCTTCCTGCACATCTGCTCCCCCTGGTTCGACCCGTCCGTGCTCGAGTGGCTGTGCGCGTTCTCCACCGGCGCCACCCTGGTCGTGGTCCCCGCCGACATCGCGGGCGGCGTCGACCTCGCGGACCTGCTGGCCGCGGAGTCTGTCACCCACGCCATCATCACCCCCGCAGTCCTGGGCACCCTGGACCCCACCGGTCTGGACGCCCTGGAATCGCTGTCGGTCGGCGGCGACGTGACCACCCCGGAACTGCTGGCGAAGTGGCAGCCCGGCCGCCGCTACCTCAACGGCTACGGCCCCACCGAAACCACCATCATCTCCTCGTACGCCGAACTGATTGCCGGACAACCGATCACGATCGGCAGCCCCGTCCAGGGCACGCACGCGATGATCCTGGACACCCGCCTGAACCCGGTCCCGCGCGGTGTCACCGGCGAGCTCTACCTCACCGGCACGGCCCTGGCTCGCGGCTACCGCAACCAGCCCGTCACCACCGCAGCCCGCTTCCTCCCCGACCCGTGGGGCACCCCCGGCACCCGCATGTATCGCACCGGCGACCTCGTGCGCGTGCGCAGCACCGGCGAGATCGACTACCTGGGTCGCGCGGACACCCAGCTCAAGGTCCGCGGCTTCCGCATCGAACCCGGCGAGATCGACGCCGTACTGGCAAGCCACGAATCCGTGGATTTCGCGGTGACCGTGGGACGCAAGACCGCCGCCGGATCGACCACCCTGGTGTCGTATGTGCTTGCCGCGCAACCCCATACGCCCGACCCGACCGCGCTGACCGAGTACGCCACACAGCGTTTGGCCGCGCACGCGGTCCCGTCCGCGATCGTGGTCCTGGACGCCCTGCCCCTGACCTCCAACGGCAAACTCGACCGCAACGCCCTGCCCGAACCGGTCACCGCGACCGCATCCGCCGCCGCCCCCACGGGCGCGATGCAAACCCGCCTGGCCGACCTGTTCGCCCGAGTCCTGGGCGTGGAATCGGTGGGCGTGAACGACTCCTTCTTCGCGATCGGCGGCGACAGCATCCTGTCGATCCAGCTGGTCTCCCTCGCGCGCGCCGCGGGCATCGTGTTCACCACCCGCGACGTGTTCGAACACCGCACTGTGGCAAGGCTTTCCGAGATCGCCGCCATCGACAGCCCGGACACCCCGGTCCTTGCGGAACTACCCGGCGGCGGCATCGGCGAAATCCCGCTGACCCCGGTCCTGGCCGACTTCCTGACCACCGGCTCCAGCGACCGCTTCGCACAGACCATGGTCCTGGCCCTGCCCGACGACATCGACCGCGCGGGCCTGATCACCGTCCTCACCGCGGTCCTGCGCCACCACGACATGCTCCGCTCGCGCCTGCGTGCAGTCGGTGACGACTGGCAGCTCGAGGTCCTGCCCCCGCACGCGATCGACGTGAACGCCCTGGTCACCGAAGTCGACGCGCCTCCCGGCAACGCCGATGACCTGACCCGAATCGGCACCGCGGCCATGGATTCGGCCCTGTCCGCGCTGGATCCCGCGCAAGCCCGCATGATCGCCTTCACCTGGATCCGCAGGCAGAACGCCCGCGACATCCTGGCGGTAGCCGCGCACCACTACGTCATCGACGGTGTGTCCTGGCGAATCCTGTTGCCCGACTTGATCATCGCATGGTCTCAGCATGCCGCGGGCCAGCAGATCACCCTGCCCCCGACCGGCACCTCGTTCCGTCGCTGGGCGCACGGCCTGACCACCGCCGACCGCACCGCCGAACTCGCCCACTGGCAGCAGGTCCTGTCCACCCCCGACCCGCTACTGGGCACCCGCGCAGTCGACAGTTCCCTCGACACCGAGGCGACGATGCGGTCGCTGACGGTGCAGATCCCCGCCGACCTCACCGAACCGCTGCTCACCACCCTGCCCGCCCAGTACCGGGCAGGCGCGGACCACCCGCTGCTGGCCGCGTTGGCCCTGGCGGTGCGCGTGTGGCGGGCCCGTCGCGGCATCGACGCCCCCACGTTGCGCCTGCGTCTGGAAGGCCACGGCCGTCAGGAAGACGCCGTCCCCGGCGCCGACCTGACCCGCACGGTGGGCTGGTTCACCACCGTCTACCCCGTAGCCCTGGACCTGTCGGCCATCAACCCGGCGACCTTCGACGACGAAGCCCTGGCCACCACGGTGCGCACCGTCAAGGAACAGCTGCTGTCGGTCCCCGATAGCGGCATCGGTTTCGGTCTGCTGCGCCGCAACCATGAAACCCGAAACCTGTTGTCGGGCAATGTCGGTCAAATCGGCTTCAACTACCTGGGCCGCGCGACCACGGGCACCGCACCCACCGACGACACCGCGTGGCTGCCCACCGCGGACCTGGGTGACATCGAGGTCGACTACGACCCCGACCTGCCCGCGCACACCGTGCTGGACATCAACGCGATCGCGGTCACCACCGACACCGGTCTGCAACTGCAGGCCAACTTCCGCTACGCCACCGGCATCCTCACCGAGTCCGACGTGCAGGAACTGGCCGATGACTGGACCGCCTGGCTCACCGCGTTGGCCGACCACACCCTACACCCCTGCGCGGGCGGTCTGACCCCGTCCGACGTTGCGCTGGTACAGGTTTCGCAACACGACCTCAACACCTGGCGCCAGCAGTACCCCGGCCTGTCCGATGTCCTGCCGCTGTCCCCGCTGCAGAACTCCCTGCTGGCCCTGGGCGACATGCTCGACGAATCGGTGGCCGCCTACGTCATCCAGCTCATGGTCGACATGACCGGTGACCTGGACACCGACCGCCTGCGCAGCGCCGCCGCCACCGTGCTGCACCGCCACGCCAACCTGCGCTCGGCCTTCGTCACCGCCCCCGACGGCACCCCCGTCCAACTGGTCGCCGACGCCGTCGAAGCCCCCTTCCACATCGTGGAAGCCGACGACAGTGACCTGCCCGCCCTGCTGGCCGCCGACCAGCAAGCAGGCTTCGACCCCACCGTCGCCCCGCTGCTGCGTTTCACCGTGTACACCACCGGTTCCGGCCGCAACCATCTCGTGCTGACCGGCCACCACATCCTGCTCGACGGCTGGTCCATGCCGTTGCTGATGAAGGAAATGTTGGTCCTGTACGCCACCCACGGCGACGCGACCGTGCTGCCCCCGGTGCGCCCGTACCGCGACTACCTCGAGTGGCTCACCCGCCAGGACCGCACCGCTGCCGAACAGGCCTGGTCCGAATTCTTGACCGACGTGGAGCCGACCGTGCTGGCCCCCGAACTGACCTGGCCGCGCGCCACCGACACCGGTTTCGGCCTGTGCGAGTTCGAGTTCGACGCCGCCCACACCGCGCAACTGACCGCGTTCGCCACCGCCGCCGAGGTCACCCCCAACACCGTGTTCCAGACCGCCTGGGGCCTGGTCGTGGCCGCGACGTCGGGCCGCGACGACATCGTGTTCGGTGCCACCGTGTCCGGCCGCCCGCCGCAGTTGGACGGTGTGGGCGACATGATCGGCCTGTTCGTCGACGCGGTCCCGGTGCGCGTGCGCCTCACACCCACCGACACCGTCGGCGACCTGATCCGCACCGTCCAAGCCGAACAGGCGTCGCTGCTGGATCACCACCACCTAGGCCTGGGCGCGATCCAGCGCGTGGCCGGCCTGGGTGAACTGTTCGACACGATGCTGGCGTTCGAGTCCTACCCCGTCGACGTGGAAGGCCTGCAGCAGGCAGGCGGCGCCCTGGACGGTTTGTCCATCGACGACCTGCAGGGCGCCGACCACACCCACTACCCGCTCACCGTGCTGGTCTTCCTCGGCGCCCGCACCCAGGTCCAGATCAAATACCGCCGCGACCTGGTCTCCGACACCGTCGCCCAGGCGATCACCGACCGCCTGCGCACCGCCCTGGACGCCCTCACCGCCACCCCGACCACCCCCGCGAGCACCATCACCGCCCAGCTCGCCGCCCCCACCGACCCGATCACCCGGTCCCGCTACTGGCGCACCGCCCTGGCCGACCTGCCCGCCCCGCCGGCCCTGCCCACCGAGCCCCACGCCACCACGTCCGGGCACGCCCGGTTCGCGATCTCGCCGACCCTGCACCGCGACCTGCTCCACCTCGCCGACACCGCGAATGTGCACCTGTCGACCGTGGTCCGCGCCGCCCTGTCGGTGCTGCTGGCGCGACTGACCGCTTCCGACGACATCGTGATCGCCACCTCGAACCCAGATCTGGTGCTACGCAACACCATCGACCCCACCGAACCCTTCGCCGACCTGCTCGCGCACGCACACCACACCGAAACCCGGGCAGTCGCCCACGCGGGCATCCCCTTCACCGACCTGGCCCACCTGCTCGGCGTGGACTCCCTGGCACAGGTCTGCCTCGAGTTCGGACACCGCGACCCAGCGACCGACTCCAGCGACCTCACCGTGTCGGTGCTCGAGGCCAAATCGGCCATGTCGATCGAAATGACTTTCGCCCGAACCCTTTTCGACGACCACACGGCCGACACCTTCGGCAAACGCCTGGTCCGCCTGCTCACCACCATCACCGCACATCCCCACACCCCTACCGGCGACCTGCCCCTGAGCGACCACGCCGAACACACCTTCCTGACCTACCTGGGCGACACCCCGCAATCCACGACCATCGGCACCCTTCCGGCCCTGCTGGTCCGCGGCACCGGTTTCGGCCAGCACCGAATCGCGGTGCGCGACAACGGCATCGACTACACCTACGGCACCCTCGACGCCGACTCCTCCCGACTGGCCCGCGTCCTGATCGCCGAGGGCATCGGCCCGGAAACAGTCGTAGCCTCGGCCACCCCCCGCTCCTACGCATCGATCCTGTCGCTGTGGGCCATCGCCAAAGCGGGCGGCGTCTACCTGCCCGTGGACCCGAACTACCCCGCCGACCGCGTCCGCCACATGCTCGCCGACTCCGACGCCACCATCGGCCTCACCGTCACCGCGCAAGCGAACGACCTGCCCGCATCCGTGCGCTGGCTGATCCTGGACGACCCGGCTGTCGAGGCCTGCATCGCCACCACCCCCTCGACCCCGGTGCACGACAGGGACCGCCGCGCCCCGCTGCGCCGCGACAACACCGCGTACATGATCTACACCTCCGGCACCACCGGCGTCCCCAAGGGCGTCACGGTCACCCACACCGGTCTGGGCGCACTGGTCGCGCACTCCGCGGCCCTGATGCGCCTGCGCCACGACCACCGCATGTTGCACGTGTGCTCGCCCAGCTTCGACCAGTCCATCGAGGAGATCAGCACCGCCTTCCACCACGGCGCCACCCTGGTCATCGCCCCGCCCGACACCCTGGGCGGCACCGACCTGCACGACCTGCTGACCACCGAGCAGGTCACCCACACGATCATCACCCCCGCCCTGCTCAGCACCCTGGACCCGCAGTCCCTGCCGGACCTGCAGTGTGTGTCCGCGGGCGGCGAAGCCACCACCGCCGACCTGCTGGCCACCTGGCAACCCGGCCGCAGCTTCCTCAACGGCTACGGCCCCACCGAGGCCACCATCGGCGCCACCTACGCCACCCTGCGCGCAGGCGACCGCGTCACCATCGGCCGCCCCGTGCCCGGTATGCGCGCGGTCGTCCTGGACGCCCGCCTACACCCGGTTCCCGTGGGCGTGTCGGGCGAGCTGTACCTGGCAGGCCCCGCGCTGGCCCGCGGCTACCGTGGCCGCAGTGCCGCCACCGCCGACCGTTTCGTCGCCTGCCCGTGGGCACCACCCGGCGAACGCATGTACCGCACCGGCGACCTCGTGCGCTGGGTCAACGGCGACACCTACGAGCTGGAATACCTGGGCCGCACCGACTTCCAGCTCAAGATCCGCGGCTACCGCATCGAACCGGGCGAGATCGACGCGGTGCTGATGCGCCACCCGCAGGTGAGTTTCGCGCTCACGGTCGGCGCGCAGAACCCCGCCGGGGAAACCGCGCTGGTGTCGTATGTGACCGGCCGCGACATCGATCCCGGCGCGCTGACCCGCTGGTCGTCGTCGATGCTGCCCCCGCACATGGTCCCCGCCGCGATCGTCGTGCTCGACCGCATCCCGCTGTCGTCCGCGGGCAAGATCGACCGAAACGCCCTGCCCGCACCGGAATTCGCCACCCGCACCTACCGCGAACCCGCGCCGGGCCTGGAACGCGCGGTCGCCGACGTGTTCGCCGAGGTTCTCGGTGCCGAACGCGTGGGCGCCGACGACAACTTCTTCGACCTGGGCGGCAACTCCCTGCTGGCCACCCGCCTGACCGCACGCCTGAGCGCCGCAGTCGACATCCGAGTCCCCGTGCGAGTCCTGTTCGCCGCCCCCACCGTCGCCGAATGCGCGGTCGAGATCGCCGGTCTGACCCGCGCCGTCGTCCGCCCGGCCCTGCGCTCCCAACCGCGACCGGCCCAGATCCCGCTGTCGCCCGCGCAGCAGCGCATGTGGTTCCTCAACCGCTTCGACACCGGCACCGCCGCCTACAACATCCCCGTCGTGCTTCGCCTGTCCGGCGCCTTGAACCCCACCGCCATGCAGCAGGCCTTCACCGATCTCGTTGCCCGCCACGAGATCCTGCGCACGGTCTACCCGGCCGTCGACCACGCACCCGCACAGGTGATCCTGCCGCTTGACCACCCCGACGTCCCCGTGCTGAATGTGGCCGCCGCCCACGGCATGACCGAAGACTCCGGCCGAACCGTCACGTGGCACGACATCTCCGACGACCCCGCCCAAGCTGCCACCAGCGACGCGATGAAACTCGCTGTCGCGCAACTGGTATCGACCGACTTCGACGTCACCGCCGAAGTTCCCCTGCGTGCGACCCTGTTCGAACTGGCCCCCGACGAATACGTCCTCGCCATGGCCGTGCACCACATCGCAGGCGACGGCTTCTCCGGCGGCCCCCTGACCCGCGACCTGGTCATCGCGTACACGGCCCGCGCCCAAGGACACACCCCCACCTGGGCGCCCCTACCGGTCCAGTACGCCGACTACGCCCTCTGGCAGCAAACCCTGCTGGGCGACGAAACCGACCCGGCCTCCATGGCCGCCACCCAACTCGCCTACTGGCGCACCGCCCTGGCCGACCTGCCCGACCAGCTCGAACTACCCCGCGACCGCCCCCGCCCCGCGATCCAGTCCTACGCGGGCGGGCGCGTCCCGTTCACCATCGACACCCCCACCCACGCCGCGCTGACCGAACTGTCACGCACCCACGGCGCGACCCTGTTCATGGCCGTACACACCGCCCTGGCCGTGGTGCTGGCCCAACTGTCGGGCACCACCGACATCGCCATCGGCACCCCCACCGCGGGGCGCGGCGAAGCGGTCCTGGACGACCTGATCGGCATGTTCGTCAACACTCTGGTGTTCCGCACCCGAGTCGACGGCGACGCGAGCTTCGCCCAGCAGCTGGCCCGCCAGCGCGACACCGACCTGCAAGCCTTCGCCCACGCCGACATCCCGTTCGAACGCCTGGTGGAAGTCCTCAACCCCGCCCGCTCCACCGCACGCCACCCGCTGTTCCAGGTCGGCCTGTCGTTCCAGAACCTGGCCGAAGTCCACATGGACCTGCCCGGCATGAGCGTGTCCTCGGTGGAACTGGACCGCGAACTGTCCCAGTTCGACCTGCACCTGATCCTGGCCGACCGGTACACCGCCGACGGCGCCCCCGCCGGCATCACCGGCTACTGCACCTACGCCACCGACCTGTTCGACGCCGCCACCGTCGCAGGCTTCCTGGACCGCCTCACCCGCCTGCTCACCGCGGTGATCACCGACCCCAGCGCACCCCTGCACACCATCGACCTGCTCGCCCCCGCCGAACGAACCCAGATCCTGCACACCTGGAATCACACTGCGCACCAAGCAGATCCGAACACCACCCTGGTGTCGCTGCTGGACGCCACCGTCGCCGCGGCACCCGACGCCGAAGCACTGGTCGCGCACGGTGCCCGCCTGACCTACGCCGACGTCGACGCCCGGGTGAACCGCCTCGCCCGCCACCTCATCGCCGCAGGCGTCGGCCCCGAAACCCGGGTGGCACTGGCGATCCGCCGTTCAGTGGACCTGGTCATCGCGATGTACGCGGTCAGCACCGCCGGCGGCGCCTACGTCCCGATCGACCCCGATCAACCCGCCGCACGCACCCAGTACATCCTCGACACCGCCGCACCGCTGCTGGTGCTGTCCAACACCGACACCGGTTTCACCGCCACCGACAGCGCACCCGTGGTGTGCATCGACCAGGTGAACCTGTGGGCGCACAGTGCCGCCCCGATCACCGACCGCGACCGCCGTTCACCCCTGCGCCCCGCGAACACCGCCTACGTGATCTTCACGTCGGGTTCCACCGGGCGGCCCAAGGGTGTGGCGGTGTCGCACGCGGCGATCGTCAACCAATTGCGGTGGAAGATCGAAGAATTCGGTCTCGACGACACCGACGCCGTGCTGCTGAAGACCGCCGCCACCTTCGACCTGTCGGTCTGGGAGTTCTGGTCCGCGGCAGTCTGCGGCGGCCGCCTGATCCTGGCCACGCCTGACGGTCACCGCGATCCCGCGTACCTCGCGGACCTGATGCGCCGCGAACAGGTCACCACCCTGCACGTCGTCCCGTCGATGCTGGACACCCTGCTGACCGAGAAGCTGCCCGACTCCCTGCGTCGAGTCCTCGCCATCGGCGAAACCCTGCCGGTCGCACTGGCTGCCCGCTTCGAAGCCGCGGCCCCCGACACCGCCCTGTTCAACGTCTACGGGCCCACCGAAGCCGCGGTCTCGATCACCAGCCACCGTGTGAGCACCGCCGACACCACCACGATCCCGGTCGGTGCCCCGGTCTGGAACAGTCAGGTCTACGTCCTGGACGCCCGTCTGCGCCCCGTCCCGGCGGGCGTGCCCGGCGAGCTCTACCTCGCAGGCACCCAGCTGGCCACCGGCTACCTCGCCCGCCCCGACCTCACCGCGCAACGTTTCATCGCCAACCCCTTCCAGCCGGGCACCCGCCTGTACCGCACGGGCGACCTGGCCGCATGGAACGCCCACGGCGAACTCGAATACCGTGGCCGCACCGACTTCCAGCTCAAGATCCGCGGCTACCGCATCGAGCTAGAGGAAATCGACGCCGTGCTGGCCACCCACCCCGACGTCGGGTTCACGGTCACGGTCGGACGCGAAAACCAAACCGGCGCAACCGTGTTGGTGTCCTACGTCGTGCCCGCGCACGGCCACACGGTCAGCGTGGACACCCTCACGCAGTGGGCCGCGCGGTCCCTGCCCACCCACATGGTCCCCACCACGATCATGGTCCTGGACCAGATCCCGCTGACCCACATCGGCAAACTCGACCGCGCCGCCCTGCCTGCCCCCGACGTGGCCACCCGCACCTACCGCGCCCCCGACACCGCCATCGAACACACGGTCTGCGACATCTTCGCCGACGTCCTACACCTGGACCGCGTCGGCATGGACGACCACTTCTTCGAACTCGGCGGCACGTCCCTGAGCGCCACCCGCCTGTCCACCCAACTCAGCACCGCCACCGCCGCGACCATCCCCGTCACCTGGATCTTCACCACCCCCACCCCCACGGGCATCATCGCCGCCCTGCGTGCCAACGGCGCCCAGAGCGCGGGCCCCGACGCCGCGTTCGACATCCTGCTCCCGCTGCGCCCCACCGGCACCGGCGAACCGTTGTTCTGCATCCACCCCATCAGCGGCATCGCCTGGTCCTTCAGCGGCCTGGCCGCCCACCTGGACCGCCCCCTCTACGGCCTACAGTCCCCGGCCTTGAGTTCGACCGACCCCCTGCCCGATTCGATCGAACAGTGGGCGCTGCTGTACCTCAAGCACCTGCGCGCCGTGCAACCCGAGGGCCCGTACCACCTGCTGGGCTGGTCACTGGGCGGCGTCATCGCCCACGCCATGGCCGTGCAACTGCAGGAAGACGGCGAAGAGGTAGCGCTGCTTGCCATGCTCGACAGCACCTTGTCCTGCGCAGCGCAGCCCTCCACCACCGACACCACCGTGACCACCGCCGACCTGCTCGGCGGATTCGCCGGCGCGGATTCCGACGAACCCCTCGACGCCCACCAACTCGCGCGCACCCTGTGCGAACTGTCCGCGCCCCAGGCCTCGCTGGACCCGTCGCGCATCGACCGCATCGTCAACGCGGCCATCACCTCGGTGGCCTTGGACGCCGCCTATCATCCCCGCCGTTTCGACGGCACCATCACCTATTTCACCGCCGCGGAAGACGACCCGACCGCAACCCTCGGCGCCTCGTCATGGACCGACGCCACCACCGCCCCCGTGCGCAATCACCCAGTGGCAGCGACACATTGGCGAATGACCGAAGACCACGCCCTGGCAACGATCGCCGCGGTCCTACGGGAGTCGCCCTAGAATCGGCACGCAATCCGGGGTCCCGGCCCCGGATTGCGTTGTGCGAGTTGCGTACTGCCGTACCACAAAGCACTATCGTCACTCATGCGTTTGTTACCCCTCACCGCCACCGCAGCGCTGCTGCTGACACTGGGCACCAGCACCGCCGCGGCCCAGGTGACCCCCTCCGACACCCCGCGCCAAGCAGTCGCCCGCACCTACCTCGACGCCCTGGTCTCCCACGACGCCAGCGCGGTCCCGTTCGCCCCGCACGCCACCCGCGTGGAGATGGGCCTGCAAACCGGCTTCTCCGGCCCCCAACTCAGCCACGAACTCAACACCAGCGTGTTCAACCTGACCATCCAGAACATTCGCGACCTCACCATGACCGAAGCCGGCGACACCGTGACCACCCACTACTTCCTCGAAGCAGGCCTGGCCGGCGTGCGCATGGCCACCGTGGAGATCACCGAGAAGTTCGTGGTCCCCGACGGCACCATCCACTACATCGAAGCCACCCTCACCCCGGTAGCAGGCTGATCACCGTCACCGGGTGGGAGCAGCTCGGTATGCCGAAACCTGTTGTCCCGCGAACATATTGAACACTTCGCGGTCGCGAGGGCGGCGGCGCGGAACCTGTGGTGGACTTGCTGTCATGAGAACCCGCGCAGCCCTCGCGGCCGCCTTTGTCTGCGCCAGCCCGCTGGCCGCCTGCTCCGACGAACCGTCCCCCACGAACCCGGCAGCGCCCCCGATCTCCTCGATCAGCACCGAGTCGCTGGACCCCGCCGCCCGCCGCTACCTCGACGCCGTAGCCAACCGCGACGCCGACGCACTCGCCGCCGCCTTCGCCCTCGACGCCGTGGTCATCGACGTCTCCCGGCAGATCCGCGGCCGCGACGCGATCCGCACCTGGGCCGCCGCGGAGGTCATCGGCGGCATCTACACCCTGCTGGGCAACACCCCCCGCCCCGGCGGCACCACCATGCTCGTGCGCTTCCAGCCCGGCGGCACCGGCGGATTCAACGCCAACTACAGCTTCGACATCGCCGACAACTTGATCACCCGAGCCGACCTGCAGTACGCCTGACCATGTGACCCAGATCACTGTTGAGGTTGACTCGAGGTCAAGGTGCACGCTCATGTCATGACTTCGAACACGAGCAACGCCGCCCCCACCAACTCCCTTGCCGCACAGACCAACCCGGACTTCCAGCGCATCATCGACGACATCGTCGACACCGGCTTCGTCGGAATCCAACTGCGCGTCACCGACGAGCACCGCGAATGGGTCGGCACCGCCGGTTTGTCCGCCTTGGGCGAGACCGCCCCACCGCCCAGCAACGGCCGAGTCCGCATCGGCAGCAACACCAAGACCTTCGTGGCCACCGCGGTCCTGCAGCTCGTGGCCGAAGGCAAGATCGCCCTGGACACCCCCGCTGCGCACTACCTGCCGCACCTGGCCATCGACCCGCGGATCACCGTGCGCATGCTGCTGCAGCACACCAGCGGAATCTTCAACTTCACCGGCGAAGTGCTCGAGGACGGCACGATCGTGCCCGGCGTCGTGGCCTGGAGCGGCAAGGACTGGGTCGACAACCGCCTCCGCGGCCGCGACGTACTAGACCTGGTCCGACAGGCTCTGGCCCTGCCCGCCCGGTTCGAACCCGGTACCGACTGGAGTTACTCCAACACCAACTACGCGATCGCCAGGCTGCTGATCGAAGCGGTCACCGGGGACCCGCTGGCGCAGGTGATGCAGCGACAGATCCTGGAACCCCTCGGCCTGACCGACACGCTGGTTCCCGAGAACTCGACCGAACTCGGCGGCCCGCACGCCCACGCCTACTACCGCTACGACGACGCAGGCAAACAGCGCACCGTCGACGTCACCGTCTCCGACCCCTCCTGGATCTCCAGCGGCGGCGACATGATCTCCACCAGCAAAGACCTCCACACCTTCATCCGCGCGCTGGTCACCGGCAAGCTGCTGCCCGCCCCGCTGCTGGCGGACATGCTCACCCCCGAATCCAAGGTCGGCTACGGCCTGGGCGTGATCGTGCAGCACACCCGCAGCGGCACCGTCATCACCCACAACGGCGGCCACGGCGGCCACGCCGCGCTGATGTACAGCACCGCCGACGGCAGCAAGACCATGACCGCCGCGCTGAACTACGTCGACGACGCCGACCTGACACTGTCCGAGCCGTTTCAACAGGCGACCCAACGACTCATCGAGGAGGTTTTCGGCGGCCCCGCCGCTTGACCTACACCCGTTATCAAGGTCAACTTTGAGAGTGCAGAGCAACGGCGTCACGATCGGTCAGGCCGCGGTGTTCGCCGGTGTCACGATCAAGACCGTGCGGCACTACGAGAAGAACGGACTGCTCACCGAACCGGCCCGCGACAGCTCCGGCTACCGCCGATACGGATCCGCCGAGCTGTTGCGGCTGGTGCAGGTACGAACCCTGGCCGCGGCCGGGGTTCCGCTGGCCGAGATCGGCGCCCTGCTCGACGCCGACGCGGCCACGTTCGCCACCGAACTGGCCGACGTCGAACGGCGCCTGTCCGACCACATCGACGAGCTGATCGCCCGCCGCGACACCCTGCACCGCCTCGCTGACGGCGACCGCACCCTGCTGCCCGACCGCGCGGTGGCGCTGCTGGCCCGACTGCCCGGACTCGGGTTCGCCCCCGCCGACGTGGCCGCGGCCAGGGAAGGGTGGGTGCTGGCCAAAGCCCTGGTCCCCGAAGGCTTCGACGACTACGTCGCCAACGTCGAAAACGCTCTCGACGACCCCGAGTTCATCGCCCTGCACCACCGCGCCGCCGAAGCCGCGACCCTGGCCCCACACGACCCGCGCGTGGACGAGATCGCCACCGCCGTAGCCGACCACTACCTGGCCAACCCCGCCCACCTGGAAATCGTGACCGGCCTACAGGCCCGCACCGAAGCCGCGACACGCTACAAACTGATCCGACACCACGGCGAAGAGCCCGAATCCACCCCGGCCCGCATGGCGGCGCTGGTGGAAGCCAAGCTACGCGCTGCGGGCGTGCGAATCCCAGGAACCAACTCCCGCTGATCAGATCTGATGCACCCACGCCACGAAAAACAACGCACCCACCGCGGCCAGCACCACCGCGACCGGGATCGCCCACCACGATCGATGCCCACCCAGCACGGTGCGGGTCAACCGCAGTTGCAACCGCCCCAACGCCGCGATGACGCCGACGAATACCGGCGCGATCACCACCGCGAGCCCGGCCTGCACCGCCCACGCACCCACCAATGTCGGCCCGCCCCACGAGGTCTCGTAATCATCGGAGGCAACCAGGGGATAGGCCAGCCCGCGCACCAACACCAGCACGCTGAGCATCACCAGAAACCACCCCAGCAACCCCACACCCCCCGACAGCACCGAGTGGATCACACAGCGCACCAACGAAACACGGTGCCCGCCGACAGGTTCGCGCAAAAGCCGCCGCGGCACCCGCAGTCGAGTGCGCACCCGCGTGAACGCCAGTGGCAACCCCAGCAGCTCGTAGCCTGCTGTGCGTGCCACCGCGCCGATCACCGCAGTGACCCGGCCGCCGCGAGGTCGTCGAACAACAACTGGTCCACCGGCGGCACCAGATCCCGGTCCCCGAACCCGAACCACGCCAGCGCCTCGATCTCACTGCTGGCAGTGAGCACACCCCGGTAGTCGGCGGTGTAACACGCCATCCGAACAACGGTGTCGTGCCCGTCGGCGACCGCGGCCTCATAGGTACCCACGTGCGCCGCGCTCTCGGGCGCCAGTTCCACGGTCAGTTCCTCGGCGACCTCCCGCACCAGCGTCTGCAAGTCGGTCTCAGCGCCTTCACGTTTCCCACCCGGAATGAAGAACACATCTTTGCCGCGCGGGCGAGCGCACAGGATGCGACCGTTCTCGATCAGCACCCAGGCCACGGTATCGACAAGCGGCCGTTCCGTAGATTCCACCACGGCCCGCAGCCTAACCGTTCGCCGGTCCGCCCGCGCATGCTGGCCGCACCCGCCGATCAGTGACCGGGCAGCACGCACACCGTATCCAGCCCGAGCACCCGGTTCAGCCGCCCGAACGCCAACCACGACCCGATGCTCATACTCAGCTCCACCACCTCGGCCTGTGTGTACTGCGCGAGCATCCTGGTCCAGAACGGTTCGTCGAGACCGTGATGGTCGGTGGCATACCGCTCGGCGTACTCCGCGGCCAACCGGGTCCGATCATCGAACAGTTCAGTAGTGCGCCACTGCGAGACCGCGTCGGCGAACTCCGCCTCGACCTTGCGCCCGTCGCGTTCGGTGCGCCAGTCCTGACAGAACAGACACCCGTTGATCTGCGCGATCCGCAGCCTTGCCGCTTCGAATTCCCGCAGCCCCAGCGTGGAGTGCTCGTACACCGACAGCGAGAACCCCGCTGCCGCAATCCCGATCCCGGGCACCATCTCCCCCCACACGTAACCGATCGGGTCTTTACCTTCGGGAATATCGATGATCATCGTGCTGCCTTTCCGAGTTTGCCCACCGCGGCCCGCAGCGGCACATCCAACGCGTCATACAGACCCGGCTGCGCGTCGACCAACCAGTCGATCGCGTTCACCAATCTGCCCACCGCCGTGGCATTCCCACCCGCCGCCCGATTGCCACCCTCATCGGTGGCCTCGACACTGACCTCGATCCGCGGGGACCCTTCGATGATCACCCGATGCGCACCGTCCCCATCCGGCGGCGTCGGCCAATCCGGTGCGCAACTGGGATGAATCCGGGTGACATGCTCGATCACGATGCGCGCCTGCCCCTCGACGATCCCCTGCACCTCAAACCGCACCGCCCCCTGCGTGCCCGCCTCGAACGCGCCCATCCGCGTGGTCTGCACCGTCGCATCCAGCGCCCGCCGATCCACGGTCTCCACGATCTCGTCGAGTTCGACCCCCAACGCCCGTGCCATCAACCGAATCTGCCCACCCCACACCATCGTCGGTACCGTCGCCATCAACATCGGCGGCTGATACTCCATCGGCTGACCCATCCCGACCAGGTAGCGCACCGAGTCGGGTTGGTCGTAGGTGGAGTAGTCGAAGATCTCCTGACACCGCACCACCTCGACCGTGCCGGCCAACCCGCTGATCAACAGCGGCAACACATCATTTCCCCACCCGGGATCCACCCCGGACACGAACAGCGAACCACCCCCGGCGGCAATGGCTTCCAACACCGGCTCCCGCATCTGCGCCGGTGCACTGCGCGGGTCGTACAGCGCGTACAGCGCCGGGGTCACAACAACAGCCCCCGCCCGGATCGCCCGCACGATGTCGGCGAGCGCGTCGTCGGGCCGAATATCGCCGGACGCCGCGTACACCACCGCCCGCGGACCGGTGGCGAGTAGCGCGTCGATGTCATCGCTGGCCGGCACTCCCAACTCGGTGTCAAGACCAGCGAGCATGCCCGCGTCACGGCCGACCTTGTCGGGGTTGTGCACCAGCACCCCCGTGAGAACCAGCGCCGGATGAGCGGCCACGGCACGAATAGCCGCGCGACCGACATTCCCGGTGCCCCAAACGATCGTGGGGATCATCGAGCCACCGTAGCAAGCGCTTGGTCAGGCGCGAGGACTATCCGGATTCTCGGCGCACAGCCAGCCCCCGCGCGCCGATCGCCTCGGCCAACCGTTCCACCGCCGCGGTCAACTCCCGTTTCGGGAACTTCCCCTTCTCGAACATCGACACCACCACCTCGTCATCGACCCGCTCCCACGTCCCCGCGATCCGCCCGTCGACCAACACCAGCGGCGAGATCCAGCCCGCGGTCCTGCTCACCTTCGCGCGATGTTCGGACCGCAGCATCGCGGTGTCGCCAGTGCCGGGACCCAGCACGTACTGGTCGAACGGCCCGAGCAGATGGATCGCGCCATCCAGCGTCGCCGCAGCGAGCTCATCCACGAACTCGCTGCCGATCCACCCGGTTCTGCCCTCGACATCGACCTCAGTCACCGCGTCACCCAGGGCAGCAAACCACCCACGCACCACCGGTTTTCGCACACTGTTGCGACTGAGCCACCCGTCGAACGCCTCCGGTGTGGCCGGACCGTACGCACCGAGATACGCGGAGATCACCGCCGGTGCGGCCTCGTCGGGATCCGGCACGCCCGACCACCCCGGAACATGATCAGCAGGCGAGGCGAACGTGACCTTGGTGCCACGAGCAGGCCCGTGACACAACGCCCCCTGCCAGGCGAGCGGTTTGAGCACCGCACCCCACCCCGACCGCAACTGCTCACCCAAATGGTCGAACCCCGGTTCAGCCAACACGGCCTCGACCAGTTCATCCCGCGTCAGCACCCGATCGGCGAGCACACCCGACACCACCTCGACCAACGCCGCCACCTGCTCCGGCGTCGCCCCGAAAACCTTCTGCCACGACGGTTTCTCCCACGTGCGCGCCGACCCGATCAGCGACAACGCCGCGGCCGCGAGCTGCGGCACCATCGCGTGCAAGGTGCCGCGCATCGCCCACGTCTTCACCAGCCCGCCCGCCTCCAACGCCTGCGCCACCCCTGATGGGCGCGGATCGGAACTGCGCACCGCGACAGCCATTTCCGCCGCCGATGCCACCTGAGCCTGCACCCCCACCAACCGCTCCACGATATCGCCGACCGAACCTCCGCCCGGTTCCGTCACGAACTGACGGCCCAGCCGCCACGCGAACACCTGATCCCACCCGACACTCACCATGCCTGACCCCTTGTCGCCGACCCCCTGGACATCTCCATCAGATCAGAACCCACTGACAAGTTCGGTCAGCTCGCCTCAGTCCGTCGAACAGCGACCTGCCGCAACGCCGCACGCAGGCCCGCGAATTCGTCGTCGCTGATCCGGTCGACGAAGTGATTGAGCACCAGATCGGCCCGCCCGCCGACGTGCAGCGCCTCGTGCATCAGCCGCGCACTGTGTTCCTCGCGGGTGATCGTGGGCCAGTACCGGTAGGCGCGGCCTTCGCGTTCCCTGGCCAGCCAGCCTTTGCGGTGCAGGTTGTCCATGGTCGACATGACCGTGGTGTAGGCGATCTCGCGTTCGGCGGTCAGTTCGTCGAACAGTTCGCGCACCGTGGTCGCATCGACGTCCCGATCCCACAGCCGGTCCATCAGCACCGCCTCGAGATCCCCGAAACCACGCACTCGCCGATCGCTCCTCACACCTTGCCCGAACCGGTTTCACAGTACCGGCCGGTCCGCGGTGAGGAACTCGTTGTCCGGGCAAGACAATGGCAAGGAGGGAAAACCACTCCTTGCCACCTCTAATTTATAGCGCACCCCGGGCCTTGCGGCAAGGCCCCGGTGCTGGTGCACAATCGTGCGGCAAGCCCGCAACCTGCGGAAACTTGGTCGAAGGGGAGAACTTTGATGATCGACGTGATCGTGGCAGGCGGCGGACCGACCGGCATGATGTTGGCCGCGGAACTGCGACTGCACGGTGTGCAAGCAGTCGTGTTGGAGCGCGATATCGAGCCGACCAAGGTCGTGCGCTCGCTCGGATTGCACGCGCGCAGTATCGAAATCATGGACCAGCGCGGCCTGCTCGACCGGTTCCTCGCCCTCGGCCAGACGTACCCGGTCGGCGGATTCGCCGGCATCCCCGCACCGGTGCCCGAGCACCTCGACACCGCCCACCCGTACATCCTCGGCATCCCCCAACCGCTCACCGACCAGATTCTCACCGACCACGCCACCGAACTCGGCGCCGACATCCGACGCGGCACCGAAGTGGTCGGCGTGAGCCAGGACGACCACGCGGTCACCGTCGACCTCGCCGACGGCACCCACCTGCGCGCCCGCTACCTCGTCGGGTGCGACGGCGGCCGCAGCACCGTACGCAAACTCCTCGACGTCGCCTTCCCGGGCGAACCCAGCCAGGCCGACACCCTGCTGGGCGAGATGGAACTGACCGCGTCACCGGAAACCCTGACCGAGGTGATGACCGAAGTCCGCAAAACCCAACTGCGATTCGGCGCGATGCCCCTGGGCGACGGCCTCTACCGCGTGCTCACCCCCGCCGCCGAAGTCTCCGAAACCCGTTCCACTCCAACCACTTTCGACGAATTCACCCAACAACTCATCGCCACCGCAGGCACCGACTTCGGCGCACATTCCCCCCGCTGGCTGTCCCGCTTCGGCGACGGCACCCGCCAAGCCGACCAGTACCGCGTGGGCCGAGTCTTCCTCGCAGGCGACGCCGCCCACATCCACCCACCCGCCGGCGGCCAAGGCCTCAACCTCGGCATCCAAGACGCGGTCAACCTCGGCTGGAAACTAGCCGCCACCATCAACGGCTGGGCACCTCCCAATCTCCTGGACACCTACCACGCCGAACGCCACCCCGTCGGCGCCGAAGTCCTCGACCTCACCCGCGCCCTGATGCACCTGATGTCCCTGGACCCCGGAGCCCGAGCAGTCCGCACCCTGATGACCCACCTGATGACCTTCGGCGACGTGAACCGCTACCTCACCGAACGAATGACCGCCATCGGCATCCGCTACGACTTCGGCGAAGGCGACCCGCTGCTCGGCCGCCGCCTCCGCGACATCGCACTGAAACAAGGCCGCCTCTACGACCGCATGCGCCAAGGCCGAGGTCTACTCCTCGACCGAACCGGCCACCTCTCGCTAGACGGCTGGACAGACCGCATCGACCACATCACCGACACCACCGAAGAACTCGACGCCCCCGCACTACTGCTGCGCCCCGACGGACACGTGGCCTGGGTCGGCGAAAACCAACAGGACCTACTCACCCACCTCCCCGACTGGTTCGGCCCGGCGTGACCCAGGACACAGCCTGAACCTGTCAGATCCGGGCCGGCTGCGTGGTCTTGATGGTGTCCGACCATGCAGTGCAACGAAAGGACCCATCCTGTGAAGGTCATCCTCGTCTGTAAATCGGTGTCGCACGGCAACACTGCGCGCATCGCACAGGCTATGAGCCAGGTACTCGGTGGCCGAGTCGTCGACCCCGCCGACATCGATCCGGCCGAACTCGCCGACTGCGACCTCGTCGGCTTCGGGTCGGGAATCTTCAACATGAGTTTCCACCCGGACCTACGCCGCTTCATCGCCGCACTGCCCACCCGACAACACCGAAAGGCGTTCGTGTTCCGCACCAGCGGGCTCCCGGAAACACCGTTTCGCCGCTATGTCACCACGTTGACCCGCAGCCTCGAACACAAGGGTTTCGAGGTGATCGATTCCTTCGGCTGCCGCGGCTTCGACACCGTGATGCCCCTGCGTCTGGTCGGGGGCATCCACAAGAGCCACCCCGACGCCGCCGATATCGCGGCGGCTCGCGCGTTCGCCGAGAATCTGCGGGTACAGATCACGACGCCCCCGTTTTAGTCATACCCTGATGCGAACATATGTTCGTGTCCGATCCCGCCGCCCCACGCCACCCGCGCATCCAGTCCCGCGCGCACGCCTCGATCCTGCACGCCGACCTGGACTCCTTCTACGCCTCGGTCGAGCAGCGCGATCAGCCGTGGTTGCGCGGCAAACCGGTGATCGTGGGCGGCGGGGTGGTGTTGGCGGCCAGTTATGAGGCCAAGGCGTTCGGGATCCGCACCCCGATGAACGCGGGCCAGGCGCTGCGCCTGTGCCCGCACGCGATCTCCGTGCCGCCGCGAATGGCCGCCTACGCGGAGGCGAGCAAGGCGGTGTTCGCGGTGTTCCACGACACCACCCCGATCGTGGAGGGCATCTCGATCGACGAGGCGTTCCTCGACGTGAGCGGGTTGCGCCGGATCAGCGGCGAACCGATCGAGATCGCCCAACGGTTACGCGCACAGGTCGCCGCTCAGGTCGGGCTGCCCATCTCCGTGGGCATCGCGCGCAACAAATTTCTGGCCAAAGTCGCCTCCGCCGTCGCCAAACCCGACGGATTGCGCCTGGTCGAACCCGACAAAGAACTCGACTTCCTGCACCCACTACCGGTCGAACGATTATGGGGCGTCGGCAAAGTCACCGCAGCCACCCTGCACGCCAACGGCATCACCCGCGTGGGCCAACTCGCCGAACTGGGCGAACCGCACCTGCGCGCCATCCTCGGCCCCGCCGCCGCCCGCCACCTGTTCGCCCTGTCCTGGGCCCGCGACCCCCGCCGCGTGGAAACCGGCACCCGCCGCCGCTCGATCGGCGCCCAACGCGCCCTGGGCAGCCGCCCCCGCGACCCCGACGAAATCGCCGCCTACCTCGACGGCCTCACCGACCGCCTGGGTCGACGCCTGCGCGCCGCCGACCGCGTGTGCCGAACAGTGGTGCTGCGCTTACGTTTCCACGACTTCACCCGAGCCACCCGCTCCCACACCCTGGTCGAAGCCACCGATTCCTCCGACGCGATCCGCCAGGCCGCCCGACTCCTACTGCACACCGCCCAACCCCTGATCACCGAACGCGGCATCACCCTGATCGGCCTGTCGCTGACCAACCTCGACGACGCCGACACCATGCAACTGACCCTGCCCCTGCAACACCGAGCCGACAACACCCTCGACGCCACCCTCGACGACCTACGCCGCCGCTTCGGCTCCACCGCCGTCACCCGAGCCGCCCTGTTACGCAGCGGCGAAGGCATTTCCGTCCCGCTGCTACCCGACTGACCCGCGCCCCCGAATTCGCGCGAAAGCATAGAGTGCGGCATCCTGACACCAGGGGGTCCCGGCGACAGCTACCCCCGCCACCAACCCCCGAAGAGGACAACCGCGATGCCTTACGCCGTCATCGGCTTCCTGACCCTTGCACTCTGGGTCTACTGCCTGGTCGACATCGTCACCAGCCCCGACACCGGCATCCGCCACCTCCCCAAAATGGGCTGGATCATCGTGGTAGTCCTACTCCCCACCATCGGCGCCCTACTCTGGCTGTTCGCAGGCCGACCCGTCACCGACCCCCGCCCCGCCTCCACCACCCGCTTCACCGAATACGACCGCCCCGGCCGCCAAGTAGCCACCAACCCCGACGACGACGAAGCGTTCCTGCGAGGCCTACGCGACCGCGCCGAACAACAACGCCGCGAAGCCCGCCGCCAAAAAGAACAACGCGACCAAGACCCAGCCTGATCACCTACGCACGCTGGTCGTGACCACCGGCACATCGAACCCGGTCACACCAACGCCCCCCACAACCGCGCATCAGAGCACTGCTCCCGATCGAACTCGCTCCGGATACCGCCGCGGCGCAGTCATCCGCGAATCCTTTCCCTCAGTGCCGATGTCGAACGCTGACCCGATGATCCCTGATTCGACGATGGCGGACCAGGATCGTGCTGTCGGACTCGCCGGGCCACCGTCAGTCGTGGCCGTCGTGGCGAAACTCCATGACAATGGGCGCGATTCATCACATCCGTCGACACTGGGAGCAGCATGAACAGCCGAATCAAGCAGATGCTCGCGATTACCGGCGTCGCAGTCGCGACGAGCAGCGGCCTCGGATTCAGCACGCAGGCCGCCGCCGCCCCTGGCGACCAGGTGACAGCGGGGAAGATCGTTCGCTCCTCGACCAACGGGCGACTGGCTGTGGTGGAAGTCGATTACGCCTGCAACACCAACTCGCCACGGGTCAGGCATTTGGCAGCACAGGTGCGCCGCCAGCCCACTGTCGATCCGAAGACCCCGCCCGAGAACCAGCGCGTCGCCATACTTGCGGGCACAAGCTGGGACGTGACCTGCGATGGCAATCGCCACCGCATGGAGCTGGTGGTCCGCATCGTCTCAGAACGCAACACTCTCCCCAACATGTCGGACGGCCCGGTGACCGTCAGTGTGGTTCTGTATGCCTCTGGCGGTAGCCGCCAGGACGGGACCTCCGTGCTGGCCAGCTACGACGGACAGGGCACAGCCACCGAAGACAAATCCGTCGATCACAAGTAGTCCCCCTGGCACGGCCTGCGTCGGAGAGCTTGCGCCGCAGGCCAACTGCCGAATCCAGCGAATCCACCACGCCGGCCCACACCCGGACGTACGATCCCACCGTGGCCGAATCCCCTGGTTCCACCCCGCTGCGTGTGCTGGTCTACAGCAACGATGCCGACACCCGCCAACAGGTCATGCTGGCGTTAGGACGTAGGCCGCGCGCCGATCTCCCCGAGCTCGATTTCTTCGAGGTCGCCACCGCACCGGTGGTCATCGAACAGATGGACGCGGGCGGCATCGACCTGGCGATCCTGGACGGCGAATCCGCCCCGACAGGTGGCCTCGGGATCGCCAAGCAGCTCAAGGACGAGATCGACCAGTGCCCGCCCGTGGTCGTGATCACCGGTCGCCCCGATGACGCGTGGCTGGCCAACTGGTCGCGCGCCGAGGCCGCGGTCTCGCACCCCATCGACGCCATGCAGCTGACCAACGCGGTCGCCGGCGTCCTGCTCGCCCGCTGATCGCACCCCGCCGGGCATCGTCCCGAACCATCGGATAGTCGCCGCACCACCGGTTTGTCTATTACCACTGGTAACGCCAGTGGTTCCTGCCCGCGTGCCCGAAACCGATTACCCCCGTACCGCTCATGAATCGCGGTACCGATATCGATCAAACCCCCTCCCCGAAACGTGCGGCGGACTCACAAAACGGCGGTAGTCTGTGCTCTAGCTCACACGAGCACGGGCTCTTGTATAACGCTCCGCCATCGCTGCACAGCCTTGCGCGGGCCCCCGTTCGGCGGACAACGTTGTCGGCCCCGTCTCGCCGAAAGCTGCCGTCCGCGGCCGGGCACCATGCCTTGGCCTGCTCCAGCGAGGAGGGGAAGCAGTCGTGAATATCGAGGTGCCCGCACTCGTACTCGGCGCCATCGCCGGTGCGTTCGCGGTGTTCTCCGTCATCATGGCGTCGCTGATCGGCCCGAAACGCTACAACCGGGCCAAACTCGAACCCTATGAATGCGGCATCGAGCCGACCCCGCACGCCATCGCAGGCGGCCCGGGAAACACTGGGGGACAGCGCTTTCCGGTGAAGTACTACCTCACCGCCATGCTGTTCATCATCTTCGACATCGAGATCGTGTTCCTGTACCCCTGGGCCGTGCATTTCGACACGCTCGGGCTGTTCGGTCTCGCCGCGATGGCGCTGTTCATCGTCAACGTATCTGTCGCCTACGCCTACGAGTGGCGTCGCGGCGGCCTCAGCTGGGAATGAGTGGGAAATAATGGGTCTGGAAGAAAAACTGCCCAGCGGGTTCCTGCTGAGCACGGTCGAGGATTTCGCCGGCTACCTGCGTAAAGGCTCGGTGTGGCCTGCCACGTTCGGGTTGGCGTGCTGCGCGATCGAGATGATGGCCACCGGCGCAGGACGATTCGATATCGCCCGCTTCGGCATGGAAGCGTTCCGCGCCTCCCCTCGCCAAGCCGACCTGATGATCGTGGCGGGCCGGGTGAGCCAGAAGATGGCCCCGGTGCTGCGGCAGGTCTACGACCAGATGACCGAACCCAAATGGGTACTGGCCATGGGTGTTTGCGCGTCCTCGGGCGGCATGTTCAACAACTACGCCATCGTGCAGGGCGTGGACCACATCGTGCCCGTCGACATCTACCTGCCCGGCTGCCCACCCCGCCCGGAAATGCTGCTCAACGCCATCTTGGCGTTGCACGAGAAGATCGCCGAGATGCCGATGGGCGTCAACCGCGAAGAAGCGATCCGCGCCGCCGAAAAGGCCGCACTGGCCAGCACACCCACCATCCGGATGGAGGGCCTGCTGCGATGACCTTCGACTCCCCGGACAACACCGACAACACCCAGGGACAACAGATCCCGGAGGAATCACCCGCCGCACCCCAACCGAAACCGCCCGAAGACGAGGTGATCGGCACCCGTCGCGGCATGTTCGGCGTCAGCGGCACCGGCGACACCTCCGGCTACGGCGGCCTGGTCACCCCGGTCGCCCTGCCCGCGGGCACCCCACCCCCGTACGGCGGCTGGTTCGACGCGTTCGTCGGCACCTTGCGCGCGGCACTGGTGCAACGAGTGATCTCCTTCGACACCGTGATCGAGAAGATCGTGGTCTTCCGCGGCGAACTCACCCTGCACGTGCACCGCGAACACCTGGTCGCGGTGGCCGGTGCGTTGCGGGACGACAGCGCACTGCGTTTCGAACTGTGCCTTGGCGTGAACGGCGTGCACTACCCCGACGACACCGACCGTGAACTGCACGCGGTCTACCCGCTGATGTCGATCACGCACGGTCGCCGCATCCGTCTGGAAGTGTCCGCCCCCGACGCCGACCCGCACATCCCGTCGTTGTTCTCGGTCTATCCGACCAACGACTGGCACGAACGCGAAACCTACGACTTCTTCGGCATCCTGTTCGATGGCCACCCCTCCCTGACCCGCATCACCATGCCCGACGACTGGCGCGGGCACCCGCAACGCAAGGACTACCCGCTGGGCGGGATCCCGGTGGAGTACAAGGGCGCGCGCATACCGCCGCCCGACGAGCGGAGGACCTACAGCTGATGACCGACACAGATTTTCGCCGCGACGAACCCACCGTGGTGACGGTCGCGGGCCAGGACTGGGACCAGGTCAGCGAGGTGATCGACGGCGGCGCCGAAGAACGCATCGTGGTCAACATGGGCCCCCAACACCCCTCCACGCACGGCGTGCTGCGCCTGATCCTGGAAATCGAAGGCGAGACCGTCACCGAGGCCCGCTGCGGCATCGGCTACCTGCACACCGGCATCGAGAAGAACCTGGAATTCCGCAACTGGACCCAGGGCGTGACCTTCGTGACCCGCATGGACTACCTGTCCCCGTTCTTCAACGAGACCGCCTACTGCCTGGGCGTGGAGAAACTGCTCGACATCACCGACCAGATCCCCGAACGCGCCACCGTGGTGCGGGTGCTGCTGATGGAACTCAACCGCATCTCCTCGCACCTGGTCGCGCTGGCCACCGGCGGCATGGAACTGGGCGCGCTGACCCCGATGCTGTTCGGCTTCCGCGAACGCGAACTGATCCTGGACGTGTTCGAAACCATCACCGGCCTGCGCATGAACCACGCTTACATCCGCCCCGGCGGCCTGGCCCAAGACCTGCCCGACGACGGCGTCACCAAAGTCCGTGAACTCCTGGACATCCTGCCCGGCCGCCTGCGCGACATGGAACACCTGCTCAGCGCCAACCCGATCTGGAAGAAACGCACCCAGGACATCGGCTACCTCGACCTGACCGGCTGCATGGCCCTCGGCATCACCGGCCCGGTCCTTCGCGCCACCGGTCTGCCGCACGACCTGCGCAAATCCGACCCGTACTGCGGTTACGAGAACTACGAATTCGACATCCCCACCACCACGGGCTGTGACTGCTACGGCCGCTACGTCATTCGCATCGCCGAGATGGCGGAGTCGATCAAGATCGTCGAACAATGCCTGGACAAGCTGCGCCCCGGCCCGGTGATGATCGACGACAAGAAGATCGCCTGGCCCGCCGATCTGAAGCTGGGTCCCGACGGTCTGGGTAACTCGCCCGAACACATCGGCAAGATCATGGGCACCTCCATGGAGTCACTGATCCACCACTTCAAACTCGTCACCGAAGGGATCAGAGTGCCTGCGGGACAGGTGTATACGGCGGTGGAGTCCCCGCGCGGGGAACTGGGCGTGCACATGGTCAGCGACGGCAGCACCCAGCCCTACCGGGTGCACTACCGCGACCCGTCGTTCACCAACCTGCAAGCCGTGGCCGCGATGTGCGAAGGCGGCATGCTCGCCGACGTCATCGCCGCAGTCGCCAGCATCGACCCAGTAATGGGCGGAGTGGACAGATGAGCAACGAAACCCCTTCCAGCACACCGATTCTCCTGAGCCTCACCACCCGTCCCGAACCGTACCCACCACACGTGCGCGAACGCCTGGAACTGGACGCCAAGGAAATCATCACCCGCTACCCACACCCCCGCTCCGCACTGCTGCCCCTGCTGCACCTGGTGCAAGCCGAGGAAGGCTACGTCACCGGCACCGGCATCGATTTCTGCGCCGACCACCTGAACCTCACCGGCGCCGAAGTCACCGCCGTGGCCACCTTCTATTCGATGTACCGCCGCACCCCCACCGGCGACTACCACGTCGGCGTGTGCACCAACACCCTGTGCGCGGTGCTGGGCGGTGACGCCATCTACGAAGCGCTGCAACACCATCTGGGCGTCAAGCACGGCGAAACCACCCCCGACGGCGCGGTCACCCTCGAACACATCGAATGCAACGCCGCCTGCGACTACGCCCCGGTCATGATGGTGAACTGGGAGTTCTTCGACAACCAAACCCCCGAATCGGCCATCGCGATCACCGACGCCCTGCAAGCAGGCCACCAGGTCCGCCCCACCCGCGGCGCCCCCCTGTGCACGTTCCGCGAAACCGCCCGCATCCTGGCCGGTTTCCCCGACGAACGCCCCGGCGCCCTCGACGGTGCACCCGGCGCCCCCACCCTGGCCGGACTGGAAAGCGCTGCCGCAGAAGGGGACCCGCGATGACGACCCTCACCCCGGTCCTGTCCGAACATTGGGCCACCCCCCAGTCGTGGACCCTGGACACCTACCGCGCGACCGGCGGCTACGAAGGCCTGCGAGAAGCCCTGCGCAAAACTCCCGACGAGGTCATCCAGACCGTCAAAGACGCGGGCCTGCGCGGACGTGGCGGCGCCGGTTTCCCCACCGGCATGAAATGGTCGTTCATCCCCCAGGGCCCTGGCCCCGACGGGACGACGAAACCGCACTACCTGGTCGTGAACGCCGACGAATCCGAACCCGGCACCTGCAAAGACATCCCGTTGATGCTGGCCACCCCGCACACCCTCATCGAAGGCGTGGTGATCGCCGCCTACGCCATCCGCGCCGCGACCGCGTTCATCTACGTCCGCGGCGAAGTGGTCCCGGTGCTGCGTCGACTGCAAGCCGCGGTCGCCGAAGCGTACGAAGCGGGCCTGCTCGGCCACGATATCCTCGGATCCGGTTTCGACCTGGACCTGATCGTGCACGCCGGCGCCGGCGCCTACATCTGCGGCGAGGAAACCGCCCTGCTCGACTCACTGGAAGGCCGACGCGGCCAACCCCGCCTGCGCCCACCGTTCCCCGCCGTCGCAGGCCTGTACGCGTGCCCGACCGTGGTCAACAACGTCGAATCCATCGCCAGCGTCCCCTCGATCCTGCGCAACGGCACCGAATGGTTCCGCTCGATGGGCACCGAGAAATCCCCCGGCTTCACCCTGTACTCCCTGTCGGGCCACATCGCCCGCCCCGGCCAATACGAAGCACCCCTGGGCATCACCCTGCGCGAACTGCTGGACTACGCAGGCGGCGTACGCCCAGGCCACACCCTCAAATTCTGGACCCCCGGCGGCTCCTCCACCCCCATGTTCACCGACGAACACCTCGACGTGCCCCTGGACTACGAAGGTGTCGCCGCCGCCGGATCCATGTTGGGCACCAAGGCATTACAGATCTTCGACGACACCACCTGCGTGGTGCGCGCGGTGCTGCGCTGGACCGAGTTCTACGCCCACGAATCCTGCGGCAAATGCACCCCGTGCCGCGAAGGCACCTACTGGCTGGTGCAGTTGCTGCGTCGCCTGGAAGCAGGCCAGGGCACCGAAGCCGACCTGGACAAACTCGCCGACATCGCCGACAACATCAACGGCAAATCGTTCTGCGCGCTGGGCGACGGCGCGGCCAGCCCGATCTTCTCCTCGCTGAAGTACTTCCGCGACGAATACCTCGCACATCAGCGACTGGGCGGCTGCCCCTTCGACCCGGCCGCCGCCACCGTGTGGGCACCAGTGAAAGAGGAACAATGACTGCCATTGCGCCGGGGAACAACAGCGGTGTGGTGCCCACCGACATGGTCAGCGTCACCATCGACGACACCACCATCGAAGTCCCCGCGGGCACCCTGCTGATCCGCGCCGCCGAACTGATCGGCGTGCAGATCCCCCGCTTCTGCGACCACCCCCTGCTCGACCCCGTCGGCGCGTGCCGCCAGTGCCTGGTCGAGATCGAAGGCCAACGAAAGCCCATGGCCTCCTGCACCATTCCGGTCACCGACGGCATGGTCGTACGCACCCAGATCACCTCCCCCGCCACCGAAAAGGCGCAGCGCGGGGTGATGGAACTGCTGCTGATCAACCACCCCCTGGACTGCCCGGTCTGCGACAAGGGCGGGGAATGCCCGCTGCAGAACCAGGCGATGTCCACCGGCAGCGCCGAATCCCGCTTCGACGGCGTGAAACGCACCTACCCGAAGCCGATCCCGCTGTCCACCGCGGTGCTGTTGGATCGCGAACGGTGTGTGCTGTGCGCGCGGTGCACGAGGTTCTCCCAGCAGGTCGCCGGTGACCCGTTCATCGAATTGATGGATCGTGGTGCGCTGCAACAGGTCGGCACCGCCCAAGCCGAACCGCTCGACTCCTATTTCTCCGGCAACACCGTGCAGATCTGCCCCGTGGGCGCGCTCACCGGCACCTCCTACCGTTTCCGGGCCCGCCCGTTCGACCTGGTGTCCACCCCCAGCGTCTGCGAACACTGCGCGTCGGGCTGCGCGCAACGCACCGACCATCGTCGCGGAAAAGTGTTGCGCCGCTTGGCCGGTGACGACCCGCAGGTCAACGAGGAATGGAACTGCGACAAGGGCCGCTGGGCCTTCGCCTACGCCACCGAACGCGACCGCCTCACCACCCCGATGGTGCGCGGCTGGGACGGCGTCCTGGCCCCCGCCTCCTGGCCCGAAGCCCTCACCGCCGCCGCCGCTGGCCTGAGCGCCGCGATCGGCAATGCCGGGGTGCTCGTGGGTGGCCGCGTCACCGAGGAAGAGGCCTACGCGTACAGCAAGTTCGCGCGAATGGTGTTGGCCACCAACGACATCGACTTCCGCGCCCGCGTGCATTCCGAGGAAGAAGAACGCTTCCTCGCCGCCCGTGTCGCCGGCCGTGGCGTGCAGGTCGACTTCGCCGCGCTGGATCGGGCCCCCGCGGTTCTGCTGGTCGGTTTCGAACCCGAAGAGGAATCGCCGATCGTGTACCTGCGGTTGCGCAAAGCCGCCCGTACCCGCGGTCAGCAGGTGATCGCCCTGGCCCCGTTCGCCTCCCGCGGCCTGGAACGCATGTCGGGTGCGCTGATCCAAACACCGCCCTGCGGCGAAGCCGACATCATCAACGCGATCCTGGCCGAAACCTCCACCGACGCAACAGAACTGCTGGCCATGCTGCACACTCCCGGCGCGGTCATCATGGCCGGTGAACGCCTCGCGGGCAGCCCCGGCGCCCTGTCGGCCGTGTGCCGCCTGGCCGACATCACCGGTGCCGCCCTGGCCTGGGTGCCCCGTCGAGCAGGCGAACGCGGCGCACTGGAAGCGGGCGCGCTGCCCGGCCTGCTGCCCGGCGGCCGACCGGTGGTGGATCCGTCTGCGCGCCAACAGGTTCGACACCGCTGGCAATCCGGCGAACTCCCGGTGACCCTGGGCCGCGACGCCACCGCCATCCTGGCCGGCGCCGCCCAACTGGGCGCCCTGGTCATCGGCGCCGTCGACCCCACCGACCTGCCCGACCCCGCCGCCGCCCTGGCCGCCATCGACGCCGCCCGCTTCGTGGTCAGCCTCGAAATGCGGCACAGCGCCGTCACCGAACGCGCCGACGTGGTGTTTCCCGTAACGACCGCGATGGAGAAGTCGGGCACCTTCCGCACCTGGGAAGGCCGCCCCCGCCCCTTCACCGCCGCCTCGCTGGACACCACCCGCCGCGTCGCCGCCCCCCTGTCGGACCTGCGCGTCTTGCACTCCCTGGCAGCACAGATGGGTGTCCCGATCAATCTGCCCGACGCCACCTCCGCGCGCACCGAACTCGACCTGCTCGGCACCTGGACCGGCGAACCCATCCCCGCCCCGGAACTGACCAGCCAAACCCGCCCCGTCCCCGGCCCCGGCACCGCCGTGCTGGCCGGGTGGCGGATGCTGCTGGACGCGGGCCGCCTACAGGACGGCGAACCCAACCTCGCCGGTGTCGCCCGCCCGCCCGTGGCGCGCCTGTCCGCCGCGACCGCCGCCGAGATCGAAGCCGCCGACGCCGACCACATCATCGTCTACACCGACCGCGGCGAGATCTGCGTGCCGCTGATGATCACGGACCTGCCCGACCGGGTCGTGTGGCTGCCGCTGCACTCGCCCGGTTGCACGGTCGCCGCCGAACTCGGTGTGACACCCGGCGCCGTGGTGCGCCTGCGTCGCGCCGACGACAGGATGAAGGAACACCGTCATGAGTGATCCAGTGCTGCACCTGGCGGCCGGAACTGTTTTCGGCACCGACCCGCTGTGGCTGGTCGTGGTCAAAGCGCTGGGCGTGTTCGTCTACCTGATGCTGGTGCCGTTGATCGCGGTCTACGCCGAACGCAAAGTCGTGGCCTGGATGCAGATGCGGGTGGGCCCCAACCGGATCGGCCCCGGCGGCATGCTCCAGTCCGTGGCCGACGGCGTGAAGATGGCGCTCAAGGAAGACATCATCCCGGCGATCGTGGACAAGCCGATTTTCGTGCTCGCCCCGATCATCTCGGTGATCCCGGCGTTCATGGCGTTCGCGGTGATCCCGATGGGCCCCGAGGTCTCGATCTTCGGCACCCACACCGCCTTGCAGCTCACCGACATGCCCGTGGCGGTGCTGTACATCCTGGCCATCACCTCGATCGGCGTCTACGGCATCGTGCTGGCCGGTTGGTCCTCGGGTTCGACCTATCCGCTGCTGGGTGGTCTGCGTTCCACCGCGCAGGTGATCTCGTACGAAATCGCCATGGCGCTGACATTCGCGACGGTGTTCCTGCTGTCGGGCACCATGGCCACCTCCGAGATCGTCACCGCGCAGGAGGGCACCTGGTATGTGTTCTTGCTGCTGCCCTCGTTCCTGATCTACTGCGTGTCCATGGTCGGCGAAACCAACCGCGCGCCTTTCGATCTGCCCGAAGCCGAAGGTGAGCTGGTCGGCGGTTTCCACACCGAGTACTCGTCGCTGAAGTTCGCGATGTTCATGCTCGCCGAATACGTCAACATGGCTACGGTGTCGGCGCTGGCGACCACGTTGTTCCTGGGTGGCTGGCGCGCACCGTTCCCGATCAGCCTGTGGGAGGGCGCCAACTCCGGCTGGTGGCCGCTGCTGTGGTTCACCCTCAAGGTGTGGACGTTCCTGTTCGTGTTCGTCTGGTTGCGCGGCACCCTGCCTCGCCTGCGCTACGACCAGTTCATGAACCTGGGCTGGAAACTGCTCATCCCCACGTCGCTGGTCTGGGTGATGATCGTGGCCGCCGCCCGCGTGCTGGACCTGGAAGGTCTGCCCGGCCAGAACTTCATCCTGGTCGGTGTGGGCCTGGCGATCACCGCGGCGATGATCGCGATGTTCCTGCGCGCGGGCCGTTCCGCGGGTCTGCCCCCGCTGCCCGAAGAACCCGTGTCGACCTCATCGGTGTTCCTGGGTTTCCCGGTCCCGCCGATGCCACCACGGCCCGCCAACGACCAGCCCGAGATCAGCCTGTTCGAACCCCTCGCCGGTTTCGCGGTCACCGCGGCGACCATGTTCAAAAAGCCCAATACCGAGTCCTACCCCGAACAGAAGGTGCCCACCGCGCCGCGCTATCACGGCCGCCACCAACTCAACCGGTACGACGACGGCCTCGAGAAGTGCATCGGGTGCGAACTGTGCGCGTGGGCGTGCCCGGCCGACGCCATCTTCGTCGAGGGCGCCGACAACACCGAGCAGGAACGGTTCTCCCCTGGTGAACGGTACGGCCGCGTCTACCAGATCAATTACCTGCGTTGCATCGGTTGCGGCCTGTGCATCGAGGCCTGCCCCACGCGCGCGCTGACCATGACCAACGAATACGAACTCACCGACGACAACCGCGCCGACCTCATCTACGAAAAAGACCAACTGCTGGCCCCGATGCAGCCCGGCATGACTCCCGCGCCGCACCCGATGGCACCGGGCACCGATGCCGCCGATTACTACCTGGGCCGCGTCGGTCCCGCACCCTCGGACGAGGAGGTCCTGCGATGAGCACCGCACAGCTGGTGGCCGCCGAAGTCACCGACACCTCCACCGGCGAAGCCGTGCTGTTCTGGGTGCTCGCCCCGATCGCGGTGCTGGGCGCACTGGGCATGGTCACCGCGGCCAAAGCCGTGTACTCGGCGCTGTGCTTGGCCGCGGTCATGCTGTCGCTGGCCGTGTTCTACATCGCGCAGGGCGCACTGTTCCTCGGTGTCGTGCAGATCGTGGTGTACACGGGCGCGGTGATGATGCTGTTCCTGTTCGTGCTGATGCTGGTGGGCGTGGACTCCGCGGAGTCGTTGCGAGAGACGTTGCGCGGGCAGCGTATTGCCGCCGCGATCGTCGGGGTCGGGTTCGGGTTGCTGTTCATCGGCGGCATCGGCGCGGCCCTGCGCGACAGCGGAACCAGTTTCCCCGGCCGCGGTTTCGGCGACCGGGACGTGATCGCCGAACTTGCCGAGTTGATCTTCCTGCGCTACGTGTGGGCGTTCGAACTCACCGGGGCACTGCTGATCACCGCCACCATCGGCGCGATGGTGCTGGCCCACCGCGACCAGTTCACCCCCAAACGCGGGCAACGCGAAATGTCGCGTGACCGCTTCCGCACCGCGGGCGAACGCGCGACCCCGCTGCCGACACCGGGCGTCTACGCACGGCACAACGCGGTAGACAGCCCCGCCCAACTGCCCGACGGTTCCTTCGCCGAACTGTCGGTGTCCACGATCCTGCGTCACCGTCGCACCCGCGCCCACACCGAAGCCGCCGTGGCCTCGGTGGGCACGCTGCGTGACACCAAGATCGACAATCCGGCGGCCGACGAGGAAGGCAAGCGGTGAACCCCCAGAACTACCTGTTCCTGTCCGCGCTGTTGTTCACCATCGGCGCCGCGGGAGTGTTGTTGCGCCGCAACGCGATTGTGGTGTTCATGTGCGTGGAGCTGATGCTCAACGCGGTGAACCTGGCGTTCGTGACCTTCTCCCGGTTGCACGGCAACCTCGACGGTCAGGTGATCGCGTTCTTCACCATGGTGGTCGCCGCCGCCGAAGTCGTGGTCGGGCTTGCCATCATCATGACGATCTTCCGTGCCCGCCGGTCGACCTCGGTCGACGCCGCCAACCTGCTGAAGTTCTGACATGGGTACCGCAACGTTGTGGCTGCTGCCCGCCCTGCCGCTGGTCGGCGCGATCATCCTGCTGTTGTTCGGCCACCGCACCGACCGGTGGGGCCCCTACCTGGGCACCGCGGCGGCGCTGGCGTCCTTCGGTGTCGCGGTGGTCGCGTTCACCGATATGCTCGCCCGCCCCGACGCCGACCGCGCCATCCACAAGGATCTGTTCAACTGGGTCCCCGCGGGCGACCTGCAGGTCGGGTTCACCCTGCAATTGGACCAGTTGTCGATCTGCTTCGCGCTGCTGATCACCGGTGTCGGGTCGCTGATCCACATCTACTCGCTGGGCTACATGAGCCACGACCCCGGCAAACGCCGGTTCTTCGGCTACCTCAACCTGTTCCTGGCCGCCATGCTCGTGCTGGTCATGGCGGGCAACTTCCTGGTGCTGTACCTGGGCTGGGAAGGCGTGGGCCTGGCGTCGTACCTGTTGATCGGCTTCTGGTACCACAAGCCTTCCGCCGCAACAGCAGCCAAGAAGGCCTTCGTGGTCAACCGGATCGGTGACATGGGCTTGGCCATTGCCATGATGGTCATGTTCGCGACCTTCGGCTCCTTCGACTTCGCCACCGTGTTCGCGGCAAGTCCGGGCGCCAGCGAAGGCACCCTCACCGCGATCGGGCTGCTGCTGTTGTTGGCCGCGTGCGGCAAATCCGCGCAGGTGCCGCTGCAGTCGTGGCTGGGTGACGCGATGGAAGGCCCCACCCCGGTGTCGGCGCTCATCCACGCCGCCACCATGGTCACCGCCGGTGTGTACCTGATCGCGCGCTGCAATCCGATCTACGATCTGGCCCCCACCGCCCGCGCCGCGGTGCTGGCCGTCGGTGCGATCACCCTGCTGTTCGGCGCCGTCATCGGCTGCGCCAAAGACGACATCAAGAAGGCACTGGCCGCGTCGACCATGAGCCAGATCGGTTACATGATCCTGGCCGTGGGGCTTGGCCCCGCCGGCTACGCGTTCGCGATCATGCACCTGCTCACCCACGGCTTCTTCAAAGCAGGCCTGTTCCTGGGCGCCGGTTCGGTGATGCACGCGATGAACGACGAAACCGACATGCGCCGCTACGGCGGCCTGCGCACCCTGATGCCGATCACGTTCATCACCTTCGGCCTGGGCTATCTCGCCATCATCGGCGTGCCCCCGTTCTCCGGGTTCTTCTCCAAGGACAAGATCATCGAAGCGGCCTTCGACCACGGCGGCGCGGTCGGAATCCTGCTCGGCGTGGTCACTCTGGTCGGTGCCGCGCTCACGGCGTTCTACATGACCCGCGTGATGCTGATGACCTTCTTCGGCGAACGCCGCTGGAAGCCCGACACCCACCCGCACGAATCCCCCGCGGTGATGACCGGGCCGATGATCCTGCTCGCGTTCGGCTCGGTGTTCGCCGGTGGGCTGTTCGTGTGGGGTTCGTCGCTGGTCAACTGGCTGACCCCCGTCGTGGGCTCCCACCACGGCGAACCCGTCATCCCCCCGGCCGTGGTCACCGGATTGGCCCTGACCGCGGTCGCGATCGGTGTCGCCATCGCCTACCGCAAATACGCCGAGAACCCCATCCCCGAAGTCGCGCCCGAACCGGTCAGCGTGCTCACCGAAGCCGCACGCGACGACCTGTACGCCGACAAGATCAACGAAGCCGTGTTCGAACGCCCCGGCCGCCATCTCACGCGTGCACTGGTGTTCCTCGACGCGAAAGGCGTGGACGGCATCGTCAACGGGCTGGCGGCCTCGATCGGTGGGCTGTCGGCACGAATCCGCAAGGTGCAGACCGGTTTCGTGCGCTCCTACGCCCTGTCCATGTTCACCGGCGCGGCCCTGTTCGCCGCTGCCCTGCTGGCAGTGAGGTTCTGGTGAACTCGTTTCCCTGGCTGACGACACTCTGGCTCGCCCCCGCTCTCGGGGCAGGGCTGGTCCTGGCGGTTCCGGCCGCCCGCCGCAATCTCGCGCGCGGCCTGGCCTTCGCGGTCTCGCTCGGTGTACTCGCGCTGGCCGTCGTGCTGGCCGCACGGTTCCAGCCCGGCGGTGATCAATACCAATTCGTCGAATCCCACGAATGGATCCCGGCGTTCGGCGTCGGCTACACCCTGGGCCTGGACGGCATCGCCGCCGCGCTGGTCCTGCTCACCGCGGCCCTGGTGCCACTGCTGATTCTGGCAGGCTGGAACGACGAAACCGCCACCGGTGAAGGCCCTCGCACCACGCACATCTACATGGCGTTGATGCTGCTGGTCGAGTCGATGGTGCTGATCTCGTTCCTGTCGCTGGACATCTTGCTGTTCTACATCTTCTTCGAAGCGATGCTGATCCCGATGTACTTCCTCATCGGCGGCTTCGGCACCCGCACCACCGACCAGGCGATCCGCGCCCAACGCTCGCGCGCGGCGGTGAAGTTCTTGCTGTACAACCTGTTCGGCGGGCTGATCATGCTCGCCGCGGTGATCGGCCTGTACGTGCTGACCGCGCAAGCCGGACTGGGTGAAGGGTCGGCGGGCACGTTCGATCTGCGCGTGGTGGTCGCCGCGGCCAACAACGGTGAACTGGGCGGCAGCACAACGGTTCTCAACGCCTTGTTCCTGGGCTTCATGTTCGCCTTCGCGGTGAAGGCACCCCTGTGGCCGTTGCACACGTGGCTGCCCGACGCGGCGGTCTCGGCCACCCCGTCCAGCGCGGTGCTGATGATGGCCGTGGTCGACAAAGTCGGTACCTTCGGCATGTTGCGCTACTGCCTGCTGCTGTTCCCGCTGGCCTCGGACACCTTCGCGCCCCTGGTCATCACCCTGGCGGTGATCGGCATCCTCTACGGGGCGCTGCTGGCGATCGGCCAAACCGACATCATGCGCCTGATCGCCTACACCTCGATCTCGCACTTCGGTTTCATCATCCTGGGCATCTTCGCCATGACCACCCAATCCCAATCCGGGGCCACCCTGTACATGGTCAACCACGGATTGTCCACGGCCGCACTGTTTCTCATCGCCGGATTCCTGGTCTCCCGACGCGGCACCAGGATGATCGCCGAATACGGCGGGGTGCAGAAGGTCGCACCGGTGCTGGCGGGCACGTTCTTCATCGCCGGTCTGGCCACCCTGTCGCTGCCCGGCCTGGCACCGTTCGTCAGTGAATTCCTGGTCCTGATCGGCACCTTCCCCAAGTACCGGGTCGCCGCGGTGATCGCGACCTTCGCACTGGTGCTGGCCGCGATCTACGTGCTGTGGCTGTACCAGCGGGTGATGACCGGCCCACTGAAGAAGGGCAACGAGCACCTGCGCGACCTGGTGCCACGCGAACTGGCCGTGGTGGTGCCGCTGCTGGTCGCGCTGCTGGTCCTGGGCTTCTACCCGAAACCGATCCTGGACCTGGTGGATCCCGCAGTGGGACACACTCTTTCCACGATCGGTAAGCACGACCCCGCGCCGACGGTCCCCGCCCCCGAAGCAGGCGCGGCCACCCCGCCCGCAGGCGGCCACAAATGAGGACGGACTCCGTGACCATCACCGACCTGGCGGCCATCGCGCCCGCACCCAGCATCGAATACCACCTGCTGTCCCCGATGCTGATCGTGTTCGCGGTCGGCGTGGTGGGCGTGCTCGTGGAAGCGTTCGTGCCACGGCCCCACCGGTATTCGACACAGCTCACCCTCGCAGTGGTCGGTGTCGTCGGCGCGCTGGTGGCCGTGGTGCTGCTGGGCGGGTCCGAAGGCACCGCGGTGGTGGGCTCGGTCGCCATCGACGGGGTCAGCCTGTTCCTGCAGGGCACGATCCTGTTGGTCGCGCTGCTGGGACTGTTGCTGATCGCCGAACGCGGCGCCGTGCCCCGCGCGCGCAGCGGACCCGGCACCTGGAGTCGGGCAGCCGCCGCACTGGACCGGGGCGTCGACGCGTTCACCCCGCAGGCGTCCGCGGTGCCGGGCAGCGCACACGAACTCGCCGCCGTGCGCTCGGGTGTGGCGACCACCGAGGTGTTCCCGCTGACCATGATCGCGGTCGGTGGCCTGCTGCTTTTCCCCGCGTCCAATGATCTGCTCACGATGTTCGTCGCACTGGAAGTGCTGTCGCTGCCGTTGTACCTGCTGTGCGGGCTGGCTCGACGCAGGCGACTGCTGTCGCAAGAAGCGGCACTGAAGTACTTCCTGCTCGGCGCGTTCTCCTCGGCGTTCTTCCTCTACGGTGTGGCCCTGCTGTACGGGCAGACCGGCACGGTCTCGCTGCCCGGAATCGGTGCGGCACTGGACAAACAACCCGAAGACGCCACCCTGGCCCTGCTCGGCATCGCGATGCTCGCGGTCGGCCTGCTGTTCAAAATCGGTGCGGTGCCGTTCCAAGCCTGGGTCCCCGACGTCTACCAGGGCGCACCCACCCCGATCACCGCCTTCATGGCCGCGGCCACCAAGATCGCCGCCGTCGGCGCGACCATGCGCGTGCTGATGGTGGGAACCGGTGCGCTGAGCGACGATTGGCGCCCGGTGCTGGCCGCGGTGGCGATCGCGACCATGATCGTGGGTGCGGTCATGGCGATCACCCAAACCGACGTCAAACGTATGCTCGCCTACTCCTCGATCGCCCACGCCGGTTTCCTGCTCGTGGGCATCGTCGCCGCCGACCGCGCAGGCGTCGCCGCGATCCTGTTCTACCTCCTGGCCTACGGCTTGGGCACCGTCGGCGCCTTCGCGGTAGTCAGCCTGGTCCGCGACGCCTCCGGCGACGAAGCTACCTCCCTTTCCCAATGGGCAGGCCTCGGCCGCCGATCCCCGTGGCTGGCTTCAGTTTTCGCGTTGCTGCTGCTGTCCTTCGCAGGTCTGCCGCTGACCAGCGGCTTCGTCAGCAAATTCGCCGTCTTCGCCGCCGCCTCCGGAGCCGGCTACACCCCCCTGATCATCCTCGGCGTCCTGTGCAGCGCGATCGCCGCCTTCTTCTACATCCGAGTCATCGTCCTGATGTTCTTCACCGACCCCCCAGCAGACGCCCCCACCGTCACCGCCCCCTTCGCCACCACCCTGGTCGTCGCTTTCACCGCAGGCGCCACGGTCCTGCTCGGCATCTTCCCCCAACCCATCCTCGACCTCGCCGACCGCAGCGCCCTGTTCATCCGCTGACGGGTTCGGTCACTCGTCCACCAAGGACCGAGCAATTCCTTACGGCTGGTTGATATCTCGGCCACTGGTAGCGTGGGCGGGTGATCCGATCTCGCTTCATGCGACCCGCACTGGCGGCATTATCGGTCGGCGTCGCAGTGATCGTTTCCGGCTGCGGCCAGACGACGTCCGGGAAAGCCCGGCCCGCGGTTGCGGCACCCGACGCGTGTGATGCGGTGGTCATGTTCGTGCTCGACGTATCGCTGTCGATGGAGGCGACCGATGTCGACCCGAGTCGCCTCACCGTGGCCAAGCAGGCGATGAAGGAATACGCCTATCAGCTGGCACCGGACACGAACCTCGGACTGGTGACTTTCGCGGGTACAGCGTCGTTGATGGTCACGCCGACGACCGACCGCGCCCCGTTCACCAACGCCCTGGACTCGGTCAGACTCGCGGAGCGCACCGCAACCGGCGAAGGCATATTCACCGCACTGACGGCGATCGACACGTTCAGCGGCATCGTGCCCAGCGCGGGTTCACGCCGGATCATCCTGCTCTCCGACGGCAAACAGACTATGCCCGAAGATCTCAACGCGGCCCGCGGTGCGTACACCGCCGCCCGAGAAGCGAACGTCGAACACATCCCCGTGTCCACGATCTCCCTCGGCACCGCCGACGGAGTCGTCGAGATCCCCGAACACAGCGGCTCGGTCAAGGTCCCGGTCCCCACCGACCCCGACTCACTCCGCGAGATCGCCCGCCTCTCCGCCGGCACATCCCACACCGCAACAACCCTGCCGCAACTCACCACCACGCTCGGCGGCCTCAGCTGCCGCAGGTGAAACCCACCGCAAAACGGCAACGCCGCGCAGAATCACCTACCGGTGAGCCTGCGCGGCGTGCAGTTATTGCGCGACGTTTCGCTTTATCGCGCGGAGGTGCGGAAAGGCTCCGTCGGTGCCGCGAGATTCGGTGCGCCCAGCAGCGATGGCGACGACAGGGCGTAGATCCCGTCGTTGGTCATCAGCCAGACGATCTTGCGGTCGTATTCGACATACACGCCGTGGGTGGGGTTGCTGCGTGCCCAATCCTCGGTTTCCGGACCGAAGGTCGGGGGTGCGAAGTAGCCCGCGATCTTCGGCTTCTTCGGGTCGGTGACGTCGAAGAACTGCGCACCGGCGTTGTAGAAGTCGTAGATCATGAGCCCGTCCTTGGGCTCGCCGGGCGAGGTGTAGTAGCCGCTGCGCTTGGGGCCGAAGCTGCCGCCACGCTGGCAGTAGTCGGTCACCGTCGCGCCGCCCGGAGGTGTCGGACGGGGCAGCCGGCCCACGATGCGCGGCTTGGTGGCATCGGAGGCGTCGATCTGGAAGATGTCCTTGTACGGCTCGTAGCAGTCCTCGGACAGCGGGTAACCGCTCAGATAGACCATGCCGGTCTTCTCGAACTGCGACACGTCGATGTTGTCGGCCTCGGTGCCCGCCACTGACGGGGGAATATCCAGGTGCCCGACTTCGCGCAGGTTCGTGGGGTCGGAGATGTCCAGGATCGACATGCCGAAGCCACCCATGGCCGCGAATCCGTACTTGCCACCGTTTTCGATGGGAGTGGGGATGTAGAGCGGGTTACGCGAACCCATCCACGAGGTCCGGTTGCCGCAGCGCGGATTGGACCGGTAGGCCTCTTCCTCACCGCGAACCATGCCGTTGCGATGCCAGGTGTCCAGCAGCTTGGGTGCGGCGGGGTCGGCCATGTCCCAGACCTGGAAACCGTTGGCGTACAGGTAGGTCGGGTACTCCTGCATCGACCAGTCGTCGCTGGGCGCGGCCGAGATGAACATGTAGCGGCCACCGTCCCAGTGCGGAACGTCGAGCGAGCCCGACCCCTGCTGCGGCTTGGTGAGGTCCGAGTCGAGCGGATTCTGCTGGGTCTGGTCGGTACTGACCGTGGACAGCAGCTCCCAGTCCTTCTTCCGCGGACCGTTCAGCTTGTAGACCTTGAAACCTTTGAGCTGAGTGTCGGCGCGCGCCGCGGCCACCCCTTCCGGGCTGGCGTACTTGCTGTTCTCCGGTGAGTCACCCATCCAGAAGTGCACCTGACGCTTCATCTCGAAGCTCTGCACCATGATGTAGCCGCCGTGCTTGGCACTCCACTGGATCGTGGAGGCGCCCCACATGTCATGCGCGGCCCAGTCCTTGCCCGCGACGGCCTCGGGGTTACCTTCGACCTCGCCCACGTCCTCGCGGGACAGCGACTCCACGATCTGCACGTTCTTGACGTCGGTGATGTCGTAGACGCGGGCATCGCTGCGGTCGTACTGGAACATGTAGCGTCGACCGTCGAAGTCCACGATGTTCTGCCAGGAATGGAACGGATCCGGCGTGAACTTCTTGCCGGGGTAGTGCGCCTCGACGGTCACGTTGTCGCTCTTGTACGTGTTCGGGTCGTACCCGTCGGTCGCGGGAAACAGCTCCTCACCGCCACCGGGGAACGGATGCTGCTCTTCCTCGTTCACGTAGGTCTGCGACGGGTGCAGAAAAGTCCCGTCCTTCTGCATCCCGTAACTACCCGGATCGACCGCCGCCGGTCGCCGGTCCGCACACGCGACCGGAACGTTGGGGTCCTCGGGCAGACCGGCGGCAGCGCTACGATCGTCCATAGCCCGCGTCAGCAACGCCCCACCCGTTCCGGCGCCGACAGCGACGCCGACAACGACTAGGCCGGCCAGCCATTTCCCCCGTTGTCCCGACAGTTTCACCATGTTGTCCTTCTCCGAACTGGTTGTGCGCGAAGTGCTCTACGGCCGATGGTGTGCAGCGGCCACGACCAGTCTTGCCAGCCGCTGCCCCCGACCTCCCCCTCCCAAAGGCCGGACTGACAGGGTCGAAAACCGACCTCGAGGATCTTGTGGTCCAGATCACTTTTGTGCTAGTGAACGGCTGCCCCGCTATTGGAGGTCCCCCGGGTGCGAACCTGTCGTGAACGGGTTCGGATCGCCGTCGGCGAGCACCCCCACGAACGGTTCACCCTCTCCCGCAAAGGTGTACGCACCACCCTCGATCCGTTCGATCAGTCCGTTCGTCCAGGCCGCCTCACTGTCGGACGAGTGCACCCACATATTCATGATCTCGCCGATGTGCCCGAGCTGTCCGGGGCCGTGTTCGGGTGTGTAGTACTCGGTCACACCGCTTCGCCACCGCTCGAGTCCCGCGATCCGCTCCCGCAGCAGCGCGACGGCCTCGTCCCGTGGCAGGTCGACGATGAACCCGATGCCGGCCGAGAGCATGTCCATCTGCTGGTCATACGAGGTCAGAGACTGGCGAAGCAGTGCGAAGTATTCCTCGGTGCCTTTTTCGGTGATCTCGTACTCCACGCGCGGTGGTCCGCCGACGGTGCTCGGCGCAACCTCGTGCGCGACGAGCAGTCCCTGCTTGGCCATCTGCTTGAGCGCGTGATAAATCGACCCCGGTTTGGCGTTGGACCACTCGTGGGCTCCCCAGAACTCGAGGTCGTTGCGCACCTGGTAACCGTGCGCCCGCCCATGTTGACGGACCGCGCCCAGGACCAGCAGTCGGATCGCTGACATGCACATCTCCCTCTAGGCAACTTTGACTAGGAACCCGGAGGTCAGCTTAGCCAGTCACGTAACCCCGGATCGTCGGTGTGATTAGTCAAGTTTGACTAATCGCTCGATTCTTCGTACCGTGGACTTCTAGTCAAGTTTGATCAATGACTGAAGGAGAACACCGTGCATGACCACGATCAAGCGATCGTCGTCGAAGGCCTACGCAAGAAATACGGGGACAAGCAGGCCCTCGACGGTCTCGATCTCACGGTCCGAGCCGGAACCGTCCAGGCAATTCTCGGCCCGAACGGTGCTGGAAAGACCACAGCCGTGCGCATCATGTCCACCCTGCTTCGCCCGGAGTCCGGGCGTGTCGAGGTCGCCGGAATCGACGTGCGAACCAGGGCGGACGAGGTGCGCTCACGGATCGGCCTGCTCGGCCAGAACGCCGCCGTCGACGAGGAACTCAGCGGCCGACAGAACCTCGAGATGTTCGGTCGCCTCTACCATCTCGGCGCGCGCCGAGCACGAACCCGAGCCGACGAACTCCTCACCCGATTCGGGCTCGCCGACACCGGCAAGAAGGCCATCAAGAACTACAGCGGCGGCATGCGACGACGTCTCGATCTCGCGGCCTCGCTCATCTCCCAGCCGCAGGTTCTGTTCCTGGACGAACCGACCACCGGCCTGGACCCGCGCGGCCGCACGGAGGTCTGGAACGCGGTCCGCTCCTTGGTCGGCGGCGGTACCACCGTCCTGCTGACCACCCAATACCTGGAGGAGGCCGACCAATTGGCCGACCGGATCGCGGTGATCAACCACGGAAAAGTCATCGCCGAAGGCACCGCGGACCAGCTGAAATCCGAGATCGGCGGCGACCGCATCGACGTGGTCCTGCACGACCCCGCCCACCTGGCCCGAACAGCCGCACTGCTACCCGGCGACGCGGTGGTGGATCAGGACCGACGCCAGATCAGTGTCGCGGTCACCGACCGGATGGCGGCGCTCACCGAAACCGTGCGGACCTTGGAGTCCGCGGGCATCGAGGCCGAGGACATCGCACTACGCAAGCCGACCCTCGACGAGGTCTTCCTGCACCTGACGAAGGAGAACGTGGCATGACTGTGAGCACCACGCACGGCATCGGTTCGACGCTGCGTTGGGCGATCACCGACTCGGCGACGATGACCAGACGCGAACTGGCACATTGGGTGCGCCAGCCCGCGCAGGTGGTGATCGGCCTGGTCTTCCCGGTGATGCTGCTGCTGATGTTCAGCTACCTGATCGGTGGCGGACGTGGCGTCGACGGCGACTTCACGTCCTACCTGGTGCCCGGCATGCTGACGATGACCATGGCCTTCGGTCTCGAAGCGACGATGCTGTCGGTCACCCAGGACCTCGGCAAAGGTGTCATCGATCGGTTGCGGTCGATGCCGATGAACTCCGGTGCCGTACTGGTCGGCCGCAGCGTCGCGGACATGCTGCAATCGGTTGTCGGGCTGGCGGTGATGATCGCGGTGGGTTACGCGATGGGCTGGCGCTGGCACGACGGCCTCGCCTCCTTCCTGACCGCGGTGGGACTGCTGTTGCTGCTGCGCTTCGCCATGCTGTGGATCGGCATCTACCTGGCGATGGTCGCCGGCAAGCCGGAATCGGTGCAGGCGGTGCAAATGCTGATCTGGCCGGTCAGCTTCCTGTCCACCGCCATCGCCTCCCCCGACTCGATGCCGTCCTGGCTCGGCACGATCGTGGAATGGAACCCGATGTCGGCAACAGCCACCTCGGTCCGCACCCTCTTCGGCAACCCCGGCACGAACGGCACCTCGTGGGCCGCAACCCACGCGGAGTTCCTCGCGGTGGTGTGGCCGCTGGTTTTGATCGCGGTGTTCTTCCCACTGGCAGTACGTCGATTCCGCGACCTGAGCCACTAGTCGATGGGGCAGCGGCACTGGCACAGTGTCAGTGCCGCTGCCCCGTGCCGGTCTCCCGCCCGTCGGAGACTGAACAGGTGAGTCCGATTGAACCGCCCCGGAATTCGGCGTTTGCTACTGTCGCCGATATGACGATTTCACGATGCTTCGTGAACATCTGCAGTGACCGCCTCCCCGCAACGCGTGACTTCTACGTCGACCTACTGGGTTTCCGAATCGCCTACGACAGCGACTGGTTCGTGCAACTCGGCGACGCCGAATCGGACGCAACCATCGGCATCATCGCGCGTGATCATGAACTGGTTCCCGAGTCTGCCCGCGGCGCGTTCGGCGGCTCCTACCTCACCATCGTCGTCGCCGATGTGGAACCCGTCTACGCCCGAGCCAAGGACCTCGACGTCCCCATCGTCGAGGCACCCCGAGATCTGTTCTACGGCCAACGCCGCATGCTGGTCACCGACCCCAACGGTTACCTCGTCGACGTCTCCAGCCCGACCGCACCACCACCCACCGACCTCTGAACCATTGCGCAGTGCTCGGCAATCGATGCCAGGCCGACCCTGTCGGACCTGACCGATACGGTAGCCAGCATGAAGGGTACGGGGACAACACTGCTGAACGACGTTGCGCGAATGTCGGTGCCGCAGCGCATGCGGACACTGGCGGGGGCGGCGAGGCGGCTTGCGGGGACCGCGGAGTTGACGCGGTTGCTCGGCGAGGTCGCGCAGCAAGGGCGGTCGGGGCGGCGGACCGCGCACTATCTCGCTGTCGTCGGGCAGGACCGTGGTTATCTGCTGTCGCAACTGGATTCGACGGATCAGGAAATCGCAGGGCAGGCTTTGGCTTCGCTGATCCGGCTCGGGGTCGATCCCGCGGTGGTCGTGCGGCGACTGCCCCGCGCATCGCAGCAAACCAGGAAGACCATCAGGCGGGCGCTGGGGCGTGGGGATCGAACGCAGATCGCCGACGCGCTCCTACCCGTGCTGCGGGAGTTGTTCGGCGATGTCGAGGCCGCACGGGTGCTGCCGTCGTGTTCGGACGCGGTCGTCGCGCAGTGGCTGCCGGAGCTGGGCTACGCGGTGTCCAACTGGACGAAGTTGTCGGGCAAGCACATCGGTGTCGTGATGGATTTCGTGCAGGCCCGGTCGCAGGGCGCAGGGCTGGCCGAGTGGCCGGAACTGTGGTCGTGGCTGACCGCCAACCCCGTCGCGGCGGTGGAATACAGCCCTGACCGGTTGCTCGCGTTGGCCGCGTCGGCGATCGAATACGTGCCGGTCGCGTCGCTGAATCCCGTGGCAGGACGGCTGGCTCGCCACGACCCCGACGCCGTGCGCCATCTGATACTGCACCCCAGCGGCAATGGTCGCGCACTGGCAGGCCCGACGCTGGGACGGGCTTTCCAATTCCTGCCCGACGACCAACTGCGCGAACTCTATCTCGCCTCGCGCACGAAACTCGCTTTCCTGCGCACGCTTCCCCCGTCACGACGTGCGGCGATCGCCGGCGCCGACCTGGCCCGCCCCGGCCTCGCGCCCGCCGCTGTCGACTTGGATCTACTCGACGCGATCGCGGGCCCTGCTCGCGCGCAGATCGCCCGCACACTGCTGTCGCGTCCCGGTGGAGCCGACGTGCCCGACGTCGCCGACCGCCTGACCGCCCGCCTGCCGTGGGCGGAAGCGAAACCGATACTGGCCGAAGCGATTCGGCGTCCCACCGCCGACGAGCGTGCCGCTGCCTATCCACGACTGATCACCGCGGCGGTAGGAAGCCGCGACCCGCTGGTGATCACCGAACTGCTGGCATTGCTGACCAGATTGCGCAACGAACAGGACCCGGTCCGCGGTTCCGCCCTGCGCGCGGTGGCCGGCATCCCCATGTCACTGCTGACCACCGACCACCTCCCAGGTCTGGAACAACTGGCCTCCGACGCGCTGCACGCCCGCGACCGCTCCTGGACCACGTCCAACACCGTGAGCACGATCGCCCGCACCCTGCTGGTGCGCGGCGGCACCACCGCCGAACCTGCGTTCACCGCCGCGGCACTGCGGATCATGACCCTGCTGGCCGACCTGTCGATCGACCCGAAACTGTGGGGGCTGCACCGCAATCTGCCGCGCGGGGCCGAACAGCAGATCCTGTCGGCGCTGCTGCCCCGACTTCGAGCCGACGCGGATCGTGACCGCTGGGACCTGTGCCTGAGCTTGGCCGCCGGGCTGGAACACCGCGCGTTCGACCTGCCCGACCTGCAACGTCTGGTCCTGCGCGCCTGTCGCGCGTCCTCGGATTCGACCGTGCGCACGGCCGTTGCTCTCGCTCTCGCCGCGCCGACCACACGCGACGCCCACCTGGACGAACTGCTCGCGCGCGACCGTTCCCTGTTCACGTTGTCGTCGGTCCAAACCTTGATCGGCACCCGGCGCACCGACCTGCTCGACACCCTGCTGAACACCAAGACCGGGGGCCGGTTCCTGTCGGCGAAGGTCGTGTTCGTGCCGATGTTCTTCACCGGATTCCACCGGTGGTCACCGCACCACGTCGACCGGTACGCGCGCCTGCTGGACGACTACGCCCGCGGCCCCAAAACCACCCCGCACGAGCGGGCGCGCGCCGTTCGTCAACTCGGGCGCCTGCCCGACAGTTTCGCCAGGCTGCAGCGGTTCGTCGACAACGACGAACTCGTGGTCACCGAGGCCGCGCTCACCGCACTGGGCACCAGCGACGAACCCGAACGCGCGATGGCCGTGCTGGCACAGCACGTGGGCGACGATCGCGCCCGAGTCGCGGTCAGCAGCCTGTCCACCTGCGCCCGGTGGATCGCACCGGATCGACTGTCCAACGCTGTTGCACCGCTGCTCGATTCGCCCAAGATCACCGCGGTGAAGGAAGGCATCCGGCTGCTCGCGGAACTTCGCGCCCCCGACGCGTTGCCGATCATCGCCGAACGGGCCGCCCGCCCCGAAGCCCATCGCGATGTCCGACGAGCGGCGGTGTTCGCCACCCGATTCCTGCTCGACCAGGAACAAACCTGGGCACTGCTGAGTCGAGCGGCAACCGATCCCGCTGTGGCCGGCGCGATTCTCGACATCCGACCGGGGATGCTGCCTGTCCCGCAGCGTCAACGGTTCGCGACGTTCGTGCGCGACCTGGCCGCGGGTCCCGATCCCCGTTCGGCCGCCTTGGCGTTGACGGCGTTGGCTTCATGGCGGCGTTGGTGGGCTCCAGACACCCAGGAGGTATTGGTCGACCTGGTCACCGACCTGTCCACCGTCGCCACCTGGAAGTCCGCGATGAGCGCATTGCTGTCCGGAGTCCAAGACGACAGCGACCCGACAGCGTTTGTGGCGGCCGTGCGTCGACTACGCACCGACGACTTCCGCGCATCGGACCGGGATCTGCCCGCCCACCAACGCCTTTCCGTCGTGCTCGACCGATTCGTGCCCATCGTCCGCAACCACCCCGCCGACGCCCGCCTCCTAGCCGCGCCGGTAGTCGCTGCCCTGTCCGACGACGCACTCTGGCACGACCAGGTCATCGAACTCACCGTTGTCGCGAGCCGCTGGACCGACCCCGACAGCATCATCACCGCCCTCGACGAAGCCGCCACCTACGCCACCGGCACCCTGGTCACCCGCGCCGCCCACCACCTCGGCCAACGCTTGGGCACCGAACTCGACACCACCACCCCCTCGACCTTCCACACGATCAGCACCGAACTAACCAGCAGCCCAACACCTTCCATCGCCCTGGCCGCCCTGACCATCGTCGCCCGATGCGGAGCGAAGTTCGGTTGGACACCCGAATGGACGGCCCTGCTCACCACCCTGCGCACCCACCCCGCCCCCGATGTCCGCCGCGCCGCCCACAGCGTCTTCACCGCACCGGAGTAGGACTCCCCTTCTACTTGAACGCGAACATGTTTCGCTGCGCCCAGTCCGAAAACGCGTGCGGCGCACGGCCCAACACCTTGTCGATATCGGGCGAGATCAGCTGTTCTTCGGGTGTCGGGTTGCCGAGGATGTCCAGGGTGGTCTCGACGACGGGTTCTGGCATGAAGTGCAGCATCTGTGTCTTCGCTTGTGCCCGAGTCTGTTCCACGAACCGGACCGGTTCACCCAGCGCCGCGGCGAGGTCTTCGGCTCGCTGACGCGGCGTGCTCAGCGCAGGACCGGTCAACGTGTAAACCTGCCCCGCGTGACCGTCTTCGCGCAGCGCCACGGCGGCGACCTCGGCGATATCGAACGGATCGACAACCGGCAACCCGACGTCCCCGAACGGCGCCGCGACAACCCGTTCGTCGCGAACCGACTCCGCCCAGGCGTACGCGTTGGAGGCGAAGCCGCCGGGCCGCAGGATGGTCCATTCCAGCCCCGACTCACGGACCGCTTCCTCGAAAGAATGCGCCAACTGCCCATGTGAGGCCGACTCCGGCCGGGTGGCCACACCCTGCGACGACAGTCGCACAACCCGTTGTATGCCCGCGGATTTCGCGAGCGCGAGGATGGCTCGGGGGTCCATCAGGTGCGCGCTGATGCCGGTGTCGTGCAGAAACAACGCTGTCGCACCGACGAAGGCAGGAGCAAGAGTTTCTGCCGCGGTGAGGTCGGCACGCTGGTGGCGCACGCCGCCCGGCAGCGCGGGTTCCGCGGTGCCACGCGACACCGCGGTTACCTGCTCCCCTGCTGCGGCAAGGCTCTGCACGAGGGTACGTCCGACATTGCCGGTTGCTCCGGTCACTACGATCACAATCACTCCTGAGTTAGTTGTCTGACTAACTGAATCGTAATGGACGCGTTGCCGATCTGTCTAGTTGGACAACTAACTCATCCTAAACCGGCCTGACCGGAGACAATTCACTCGCACAGCGCGTGGCTCAGCATGCCGCCGATATCCACGGTGGAGGGTGTGCCCGTGTAGGACACGGTGACCGCGCGCCCCGCTGCCGTGGCACCGGAGATGGCGGAGAAACCGCGGACACCGCCGATGTGCCCGACATACAGTGCGCCACAAGGCAGTTGGGCGTATCCGACGCCGAGACCATAGGACATCCCGTCACCATTACCCATGTCGACACCGTCGAGCTTCTGGCGTAGTTGGGGTTGGGGCACCACCTGGCCGACCACCAGCGCGAGATAGAAGCGGTTCAGGTCCGCGCCGGTGCTGACCAACGCGCCCGAAGTCCACGGCAACGACGGTTCCATGCGCGTGGTGTCGGTGACAGCGCCATCGACGGTGGTGTAGCCGGTCGGATGTGGTCGGCGCAGAACGGTTTCGCCGGTGGCAGGCAGATACGTGCGCGACAGGCCGAGTGGGAGCAGGACGCGGTCGCGCAGCTCCTCGGCGAAACCACGCCCGGTGACCGCTTCGATCAACATGCCGACGACGATGTAATTGGTGTTGGTGTACTCGAATCGGGCACCGGGGGCGAACTGCGCGGGATACTCCAGGGCGAGGGCGATCTCCTGGGCCGGAGTCCAGGTCCGGCCTTCCAGCGCTGCGGTGTGCTCGTTGAGCTCTGCGGATTGCGGTTCGGGCAGTCCGCTGTGGTGGCTCAGGATCTGACGGACGGTGATGACCTTCCCGTCCACGCCGTCACCGGTGAGCAGCCCGGGCAGATACGTGTCGACCGGCCGGTCCAGTTCGACCCGCCCTTCGGCCACCAGTTGCAGCACCATCGCGGCGGCGAAAGTCTTGGTGATGCTGCCGACTCGCACGTGCTGGGGTTCCGGTAGTAATCGCGCGAAAAACAACGACAATGACTTGACCAGCAGATATGTGCCGTCACAGCTCGGGCTGCGGGTCGGCTCGGTTGGTGCTTGGCTTGGCTTCCGATGACGTCGATTGGTGTGCTGGAGGTCAGGTTTCGTGGCAACGCAGGTGTTCGCGGATGAGGAGTTGGCGCGTCTTCGGGAGTTTCCCGATATCAGCCGCGAGGAATTGTTCCGGTTCTTCACGCTGACCCCGGCCGATGTCGCGTTCGTGACGCCGGGGCGGGGCCGTGGCCCGGCGGAGCGACTCGGACTGTCCGTGGCGCTGTGTTCGCTGCCGTGGCTGGGGTTCGTGCCGGATCGGGTGGCCGACGCGCCACCGGTTGCGGTGGCGCGATTGGCGGACCAGTTGGAAGTGGATGCGTCGATGATCCGCTCGTATGGCAAGCGGGCGCAGACGCGTACCGAGCATTTACGGTTGGTAGCGCAATATCTGGGGTGGCGGCTGGCGAGCGCGGCGGAGCTGAAGGAACTCGACGAGTTCCTTCTGGCACGAGCGATGGAGCACGACTCACCGACACTGCTGTTCCGGCTGGGATGTGAGTATCTGCTGTCGGCGAAGATGATCCGTCCCAGCCCAGACACCGTCGTCCGCCGAGTCGTACACGCCCGCGAGCAGGCTCTGCGCGAAACCTACGACCGGGTGTCGCACGAACTCACGCCGCGGCGGTGCGCGGAACTGGATGCTCTGCTGGTCATGGAGCCGTCGATCAAGATGTCGCGGCTGCGATGGTTGTCGACCGGCCCGGTAGAGGCGTCGGCAGCCGCAGTGCGCAACGAGGTGGAGAAGCTGGGGTATCTGCGAGGTCTGGGCGCGGACACCCTGGACATGTCGGTGTTGCCAGCCGAACGACGCCGGTTTCTGGCCACGCTGGGGCGGCGGTTGACCGTGCAGGCGCTGGAGCGTCGGGAACCGGAGCGTCGGTATCCGATCTTGCTGACGGTGGTGGCACAGTCAGCCGTCGATGTGCTCGACGAGGTGGTGGCGCTGTTCGATCAGGCGCTGTCAGCGAAGTTCAGTGCCGCGGAGAACCGGATGAAAGAAGAACTCGCCGAACGCGGAAAGACCGGGGAGGACCGGCAAGCGCTCCTAGACGATCTGCTCACGATCGTGACCGACCCGCAGATCCCCGACGAGGACATCGGCGCCATGATCCGGGGTGAGAGTATCGGGTGGGAGCGGCTGCGCGCCGCGATCGCGCAAGCCCGGCCGCGACTGCCGCGCGATCACGGGCACCTCGCGGCCCTGGATTCGTCGTACACGTATCTGCGACGGTTCACCCCGGCGGTGCTGTCGGCGGTGCGGTTCGCTGGCGGCACCTCAGCGACCGAGCTGCTGCTCGCGGTGGACATGCTGCGCGAGCTGAACGCCACCGGCCGCCGAAAAGTGTTCGATGAGGCGCCGACCGGGTTCGTGCCGACGAAGTGGCGCGGATATCTCGACGAAGCCCGTAAGACGGGCAATGCCGTTGCCTACCGGCACTTTTGGGAGTTGTGCGTGCTTGTCGGGCTGCGCGACGGGCTTCGCACCGGGGACGTGTTCGTGCCGGGGTCACGCCGCTACGCCGACCCGGCCGCCTATCTGCTCACCCCCGAGCAGTGGGAGCCCCAGCGTGCCGAGTTCTGCCGCCTGGTCGACAAATCCGATGATCCGGCCCGCGCGCTCGCAACGATCGTCGAGGAGTGGCACGAGGCGATGGGCGAGCTGGAGATGGTCCTGGCGCCCGGCGACGGCCCGGTTCGCCTCGATGAAGACGGTGACCTGGTGATCTCGCCTTTGACGGCGGAAGACATTCCATCCGAGGCGACAGCGCTCAAGGCAGAGCTGACCGCGATGCTTCCGTTCGCGCCGATCGTGTCGCTGCTGATCGAGCTGGACAAGCGCACCGGCTACCTTGACTGCTTCACCCACGCCGGCGGTAAGCAGACTCGCACGCCGGAGTTGAAACGGAACTTGATCGCTGTCCTCCTGGCCTACTCCACCAACCTCGGGCTGACGAACATGGCCGAAGCGTCCGGCATCTCCTACGACATCCTGACCTGGACAGCGGAATGGTACGTGCGGGAGGAGACGCTGCGAGCGGCGAATCTGGCGATCATCGGTTACCACCGACGACTGTCGTTGACCAGCGCTTTCGGTTCCGGCACATTGTCTTCCTCTGATGGCCAACGGTTCCCGACGCGCGGCAAGTCCACCACCGCTCGCGTGGCGAATCAATGGTTCGCCGATGAAGGCCTGTCGACCTACACCCACGTCACCGATCAGCACACCACCTACGGGACGAAGATCATCGTCACCACTCGCCGCGAAGCGCACTACGTGCTGGACGAGATCCTAGGCAACGCAACGGATCTGCCGATCACCGAACACGCCACCGACACCCACGGGGTGACGCTGGTGAACTTCGCGTTGTTCGATCTACTGGGCATGCAGCTCTCTCCTCGTATCCGGGATCTGGGGCGGGTGACTCTGTACCGTCCGGGCTCACGTGCCGATGCCGAGGCCCGGTTCCCTACTGCGGGGCACCTACTGACCCGAAAGTTGAATCTGGACTTGATCGCCGAGCACTACGACGACCTGCTACGGCTGGCCGGGTCGTTGAAGTTCGGGCACGCGACCGCGTCGCTGCTGGTGGGAAAGTTGTCCGCGTCGACCCGGCAGAACGCGCTGGCCGCTGCTTTGAAGGAGTACGGCGCGATGCGGAGGACGATCTACGCGGCCCGATACCTGTCGGATCCGGACTATCGGCGCAAGATCTCGCGCCAGCTCAACAAGGGCGAGTCGATCCACGCGCTCAAGCGTGACCTGATCTACGCCCACGAAGGCGCCTTCCGGGCGCGTCACCTGGAAGCCCAGACCGAACAGGCGTGGTGCCTGACTTTGGCCACGAACGCGGTGATCGCGTGGACCACAGAGTATTATGGGCTCGCCGTCGACCAGATGCGCCGCGAGGGCCGCCGCATCGACGACGACGTGCTGTCGCACATCTCGCCGGCACATAGCGAGAACATCAACTTCTTCGGTGCCATCGAGGTTGATATCGACGCCGAGCTCGCGCAGCTCGGCCCGACCGGGTACCGGCCGCTGAGGATCCGCGATACCTTGTTCTGAAGCAGCGGCGTGGACGTGGCATTCCATCGCCGTCACATCGGAGCACAACCAAGCGCGGATGGGCCCAGACCACTTTCGCGGTCTGGGCCCATCCGATATTCACTTGTTAGGGGTTGGACTGGGACCGCAGGATCAGGCCCTCATTTGCTTGTAGGCCTTCGACTGCTTGTGGGCCGTCCTCGGTGTGTCCGGGCGTCACTCCCTCTCGGGAGTCTCGGGCGAACTCCTCCAAGGTGGTGGGTTTGCCCGGCTCGATCACTGGTTCCTCGAGGTTGACGTCGTAGTCGTCCTCGTTATCGTCAACGGGTTTCGGGGCATCAGTCACCGAGCTCACGTCCTGTCCTGTCGTCGGTATAGCGGGTGTGCTGCTGTGTTCGCCAGAACGCACGATGCCGAGAACGACGCCACCCACAACCACCGCGCCTAGCACAGTGGCGCCGACCACTTTCCCCTGCACGTTGACTCCTAGCCAGTCGATTGCCCACAATTCTAGCCCTTACAGACAGCTCGTCACGGAGCCGGTGGCAGAGAACCTCCTTGAGCGTGCACTCGGAACGGATCCTGGTTGATGACACGATTCGTGCCGTAGAAGGCGCCCAGGAGGCTGCCCGCCAGCGAGTTCTGCGGCGCGTCGATCATGCAGACGCTAAAACCAGCTGAGCCGGTGGCGGCCCCGAGATCAGGCACATGACACTGGGGGTTGAAAGTTCGACCGCCCCCACCCGAGGTCGCCGCCCCCTCTGTGGTCGATGCGAACGGATACTCATCGCATGATCGACCGTCGAGACGACGCCCGTCACGGATCGCGCCCTTGGCCGGACATGCGGTCTGGCGGTTGATATCGCGGGTGACAGCATCCGCCTGGCGATGGAGTGGCGTGGCGGAACCGGGAAGCCCAGACGCGATAGCGGCTTGAACGTGTCCGGTCTGCTCGGCGGTATTACTACCGAGGCTGAACTGCGGAGTCGAAGGCGCTACAACGCAACCCTGCTGGTAATTGCCCTGCGAATTTTTTATTGTCGTGTCGCATCGGAACATATCAGCTCGAAACCTGCCAGAAGTTGACTCGGTAAAATTTGGCGAATTATTTCCCAACCATATGTCTATCAACATCGAACGTGCGACCGCGTCGTAGTCGGCCATGTCGTGTTCCTTCCACTTCACGACGATGACCTTGACCTGTCCTGCGCTGACCGAAGAACCGCTGGACGGGCCATCGACACTATACTGTCCAGGATCGAACCCCGAATAGATCGGTTGATATTTAAATGTGGGAGTGCCGACGCTGCCAATAAATGTTCCAAACGTAATCCTGAACTCCTGGTTCATCTCCCCAGTTCGATGTGAGGACAGGATGCCCGTCTTCACATTAAACGGAATTTCCCCAGCAACGGCGCCCTCCTTATTGATGACTTCAGCTCTACCGTTGAGAACCATGCAAGCATTCTTACGGGTCAGCCGCCATGTGCCGGTCCACGGCTGAAGCGTACATTCGCTCGGAATGAATGAAGCTGGCGTCACCGGTCCATCCAGCGTCGGGTCCTCCGCACCCGGCGGCATTGTTGAGCCCGGCTCCGATACCAGACACGATTGTCCCGACACGCACGAGACGAACGTGGCCCCAGCGCCCCCTGTGGCCGCACTCCCTGCTGCGCCGGCCGCGGCATCGTCGCCGAACTCCTGCCAGGTCGTAGGACGGCCCATCGGAACGACCGGTTCCTCGTCGCCGGCTTCTGGAACGACGCCAGCCGCAGTCTCTGTCGGGTAGCCCATCGTCGCGAACTGGAATTCCTGACGCCACGACGAGCCGACTTGCTGTTGATCGGCGGTGGGGTATCCGTAAGGACCACGTTCGAATCCCGACTGCTGCCATTTGGCCACCAGTCCGCCGCTAACAGGGTGCGCTGTCAGCGGACATGGAATAGTCCCCAATCGCGGTCTCGAAGCATCCCCAATCGCGGACATGAAAGCTCCCCGGTGATGGACATCTAAGTTCCCCACCCAGTCATGAGCAGCCGTCCAGCTACTTGGAAAATGGCCGCTCGTGAAGACGAATGAGGAGATCATGGAGATTCTGGCTGCCTACGATTTGACGGGCAGTTACCGCAAAGCCGCCGAGTTGGCCGGCTGCGATCACCACACCGTCCGACGCTACGTGCAGCTGCGCGGGACCGGGATCGATCCCGCGGTCCGGCTCCCACGCACGAAACTGATCGACGCGTACATGCCCAAGGTCGAGGAACTGATCGAGGCCTCTCACGGGCGAATCGGTGCCGACCAGGTCCACAAGAAGCTGGTCGCGATGGGATTCACCGGCACTGCCCGCACGACCAGGCGCGCGGTCGCCGCGGCGAAAGAGTCGTTCCGAGGAGGCCACCGCCGAGTCCACCGGCCCTGGGTGACCGAACCTGGTTTATGGATGCAGTGGGATTGGGGTGAGGGCCCCAAACTCGGTGATCAGCGAACCTCGTTGTGGTGCGCGTGGTTGTCGTGGTCGCGGTTCCGCGTCGTTATCGCGGTGCAGGACAAGACAATTCCCACGATCGCCGCGTGTTTGGACCAAACGTTTCGCGCGTTCGGCGGGGTCCCGACCTATTGCTTGACCGATAACGAGAAGACCGTGACCACCACCCATATCGCGAAAATCGCGGTCCGCAATCCCGATATCGTCCCGATCGGACGGTTCTACGGAACAGTGATCCGCACGTGCATGCCCGCTGATCCAGCGTCGAAGGGCGGGGTGGAGAACGCGGTCAAGATCGCCAAACGCGACCTCGTCCCGACCGCGACAAACCTTCGCCCGGCCTATAACTCTTTCGCTGAGATCGAACAGGCCTGCGACCAGTTCATGGCCGAGGTCAACGGCCGGGTTCACCGCGAGACCCGCCGGGCGCCGATCGAGATGCTGGGCGAGGAACGGTTCCGACTGCACCAGCTACCCGAACACCCCTACACCGCGGCCCTGGGCCTGACCCGGCAGGTTCACCCGAAAGACTCCACGATCCAGGTCGAACAGGTCCGTTACTCGGTGCCCCATTCCCACGCGGGGCGACAGGTGTTCATTCGTTGGCACGGTGATCAGCTGGTCGTGACCGCGATCATCGACGGTGTTCCAGTCCAGATCGCCCGCCACCAGCGATCAACACCAGGCAATCCGGTGATCTTGGACGAGCACTACCCCGACGCACCTCGCGGGCTGCGTGTTCCGAAACCGCAGACAGCGGCTGAGGAAGCGTTCCTGCAGATCGGGCCGGGCGCGGCGGCGTGGTTGGAAGAGGCCGCCGCTGAGGGCACGCGCGGGATCGCCTCGAAGATGGCCGAGGCGGTCGCGTTGGCGAAGCTACGCGGCACGACCGCGGTCGATCGAGCGTTGGGCACCGCCGCCATGGCGGGCCGGTTCACCGACGGTGACCTGCGCTCGATTATGGACCACCAACAATTCAATGACGGACCTGCCGAAACCTCGCGCGCGGGCGAGGACCACAGCCTGCAACCAGGCACCGGCGGCTGGTCCGGCTTCGGCCGCCGCGCCGCTGATGACACCCACCCCGACCTTCGTTGATCACCGAATTGAGGACACTGATGACAACTCTTGAAGCCCCCGCGCCAGCGCGGTTGAAAGCTCCCGCGACCGCGACCGCCGCGACGTTGGGTTCCTCGGCGTTCGACGAAGCGATCGCGTTGACGAAAACGTTGAAACTGCCCCATATTCGGCGAGCGATGACCGAGGTCATCCCTACCGCGAAAGCCCAACGATGGGACCCCGCCGAAGTGATGCGGGTGCTGTTGGCCGAAGAAGCCGCAGGGCGGGCGGCCTCGAATCTGCGGACTCGCCGCCAACGGGCCCAATTCCCGACCGGGAAGACGTTCCATATCTGGAACGAGGGCGCGTCCTCGATCCCGGTCCCGACGCAGTCGTCGTTGCGGACGTTGGAATGGATCGGCAGACGCGAAAACCTTTGTGTCTGTGGGCCTTCGGGCACTGGGAAGAGTCATTTCACCGAGGCGTTGGGCCAAGCAGCGATCGATGCCGGCATGACGGTGGCGTGGTTCACCATCGAAGACCTGGGCGGGCTTGTTCGTCGTCACCGCGTCGATGACTCGGTCAGCAAGGCCTTCGCGCGGCTGACCCGCACCGATCTCGTGATCGTTGACGACATCGGGCTTTTGCCGGTCTCGGCGGACGCGGCCGAGGGCTTCTATCGGCTCGTCGACGCCGCTTACGAGCGCAAGAGCCTGGCTGTTTCATCGAACCTGCATCCTTCGGGTTTCGACGAGATCATGCCCAAGACCTTGGCCACGGCGACCGTTGATCGTCTCCTTCACCACGCACACGTCGTGGTCACCGACGGCGACAGCCACCGGCTTTCCGAAGCTGTCTCGGGCAACGGAGTCGTCGCGCTCACCTGAGCGAAACACCCGTCCTGCCGGGTCGTGTTCACGGGGAGATCTCATGACCGCGGTCAATGGAATTCCCCACTCGCTGGGGAGTTTTAGTGTCCGCGAATGTGTCATGTTTCGTGACCGCGAGCGGGGAGACCTACATGGCCATTGACAGTGCGCGCCGTAGGCTCCAGTCCAGTAGATCACGCCGTGTTCGAACCGATTGAAACGACTCAGCCCGTCAGGCGTGCCCGCCTCGTCGCTGATCGGGTAGCCGAGGTAGCCACCTTCCCACCCAGCTTCGCCCCATTTATCGCGGATCGCGCCAGTAACGTAATACGCTTCGTTCGCTTTCCAGTAAATGGTCCCGCCGTCGAAGTACTGGCGACGGCCGATGCCGTCTGAGTTCACGAACTCGTCGGAGGTTGGATAACCCAGTACGCCGCCCTCCCAGCCGTTGCGTTGCCAAGCGGCGAAGAAATGGTTCACCACCGGGTGCGCGCCACCGTTTGGCGACCAGTAGATCGGGCCGTTGGTAAATACCGACCTGCGGCCTATCCCATCTGGCTGGGTCAACTCATTGGTGGTCGGCCATAGCAAGAAACTGTTGGGGCCGCCGAGGGAGTTGTATTTATCCTTGATCGCTCCGCAGACCTCGTAGGGCGATGGCCAATAGACCTGACATCCTGGTGTGAGTAGTGCGCGGGCTTCGGCTTTGCCCGCCGCTGCGGCCTCCATGGTCTCGGCTTTGTCCGCGTCGGCTTTGGAGAACCCGCCGGGGATCTCTTCTCGGTCAGAACGCATCTTGCCTGGGGTAACAGTGGTGTTGGGGTTTTCGGTCGCTTTCCAGGACTTGCCCGGAGCGGGAGGCGATGGAGAAGTTGATGGCTGCGCGTTCGCCGACACGAGCTGCGCAGCTATGACAGCCCCTACCAGGATGACGATGACCGCACGTAGCAGCCCCAGCACATGGGATCTGAATAGATGGTGAAGATACAATTCCCTACCCCCGTACGTAATTCAGTAACAGTGTGGCTATCCCAGAGTCCCTGATGTTGCTCCGCTACGTCGCGCATCGGATACCGGCGCGGTCACGAACTGGACTCAGGTCAGCATGTGGCTGCGAGGTTGTCATATCGAAACATGTAGTCTGCGAGTTACTTTCGCTCCAGTGCGAGCGGGTTCTCGTCCACTGCAAGGGAATCGCGCCAGTCGCAAGGCCCGTGAATTTGGCTCAGAACAGAGTGTCGTGCGCCTTGAGCGGCCGGTAGTCGGACGGCTGCGCATCCAGGCCAGCTCGGTACCCTGTGCCGACTCCGACTTCGCGGATTATGCCTTCCTCGACGGTATGGCAGGTCGCGGCGGAGCTCATGCAAAGACTCGGCCTCGCAGAGCTGGTGGACCGGCAATTCGGTCTCCGTTGATCAGGTGATCGAGGCTAGTCGGCCTCGATAGATCCTCATGGCCTTGCGGTCGGCGGCCGACCCGCTTCTGCCGAGGGATTGCGCGGCGTCCAGCAGCGCCTGATGAACGGGCGGCAGCGCTGTGACGTGCAGGCTATATCCTTGACCGCGCCGCACCTCCCGGCCCTGTTGTAGGGCTTGGCGCTCGGGTTCGCCGAGGCTGGCTAAGTGGCCGTTCAGGTGGTGGGCAACCTTGCCGGGCACCTCGATCCGGATCGGGCGCGGCTCGTCGTCACCAGCTCGGGACAACTGTTCGGGCCGGTCGGGCAGCAGGTCAGCGACGGCGGTGCGGATTGCGGCCCGACTTACCTGGTGTCGGCGAGCCAGTGCGGCGATGCTGGCGCCATCGCGATACTCGGGGGTCGAGGAACAAATCCGCCCAATCCGGCGCTAAGGAGTTACCGCAGATAGTGTCATACTATGTGCGATAACTGCTCGGTCGTCCTGGCGCGATGCACCTTCCGCGCCGTGTCGACTCGGGAAACTATGTGCGGTAGTGCGACTGGAGGTCGAAATGGGGCGGGTTCACAGGTTGCCGAGTTCGGCGAGCGGGGTTCGGCTGGCCGACGCTGTACGGATCTATTTGGCGACGATTCCCGCGCTGAACACCCGCGCGACTTATGCCGCCGCGCTGGATCGCCTCGTCACCGACTTCGGCGCGGACACCGATGTCGCGGTGCTGAGTTCGGAGCCGGATCGGGTGAGTGGCTGGTTCACGTTCGTGTGGGGCGCCAAGTCGGCGAAGACGTTCAACATCCGGTTGACCGCGCTGGGCTCGGCTTGCAGGTACTGGCGGGAACAGGATTGGCTGGCGGGTGATCCGCTGGTGCGGTTGCGAGCGCGACCGGCACCCCCTGATACCAGCAAAGCGTTGAGCCGCGACCGCGTCGCTGAGCTCCTGGGTTCGGATGCGCCCTTGCGGGAACGGGTGCTGTGGCATTTGCTCTACGAATCCTCCGCGCGGGCCGAGGAGGTACTGATGCTCGACCTACCCGAACTCGATACCAGCAACCGGTGCGCAGTGGTGACCCGCAAGGGCGGTGCACGGGAGGTCATCGCGTGGCAGACCGGCACCGCGAGGTTGTTGCCGCGGATGCTGGCCGGCCGCAAGACCGGACCACTGTTCCTAACTGACCGCAAAGCGCGGCCCTCGGTCGCGACCAACGACATCGACCTGTCGACCGGGCGGGGAAGGCTGTCCTACCGGCGCGCGGCCGAGTTGTTCGAAGCCCACACTCAGCATTTCGGCGACGGTCCGTATACGCTGCACCAGTTTCGCCATTCCCGGCTCACTCACGCTGCGGAGGACGGTGCGTCGACGCCGGTGTTGATGAAGCTGTCTGGACATAGTTCGGTACGTAGCCTCGCCAAGTATGCGCGTGTGTCCGACGCGGGGCTGCGGAAGTTCCAAGCCGACAGCGACCCGGCAGCGCGCCGACACCGTGGCCATTGATCCCGATTTGAACGGGGAGTGAGGACATGCCGGGAAGTCGCTGGAATCTGCAATCCCCACGGCCCGGCGACCCGTACACTCAGAGGCAATAGCAACTCAACATGATCGGGGGATTCATGATTACCAGGTTGTTCGTCGGATTCAGTGCGCTCGCCGTGGCTGCGGCGACGCTGACTGGATTGTCGGCCGCTCCGGCCGCGGCTGCCGAACCGGACCCGCTTCGGGTGTTGTTGGTGCTGGCGGCGGGACCGAAGGAGAACTGCGACGCCCTCTACGACGACCAAATGAACTACCCCTATCTGTCAGACTCGGATGAGACACGGCGACCGTGTAGTTTCCCGTAGACATGGGCGAGATCGGACGTTGTGAGCGTGACACTGAGTACCGC